>CAVEUD010000013.1:0-59007 GCA_963618995.1 bacterium | reverse complement strand
CCGCCATACGGGCAAATGCCACGTTGTCTTTTATCGTCTCGCCCTTTTTAAGCATATCGAAGACGCGCGCGGCGAGACGCATCTGCTTCGCGGCCTCGTTGCTCGGGATTGGGGATTGTGGTATATTCTCATAAACAGAGGCTTCTGTTTTTTCGGAAGTAGCCCTCGGCTGACTGGCCCCAGCGTTATCATTGCCGGATACAGCTTTAACCGAGCCGTTGCTGGGAACGGCGGTGGAATTTGGGCGACCGCCATAAATCAGAGCCTCTTTTTTCTTCAGCTTCGCCAGTTTGTTCTTATTCATCGGAATCGCGGATATCACGGCGTAATAGCTGTCGCCGTCCTTCACCAATTCCAAATCGACAGGCAACACGGCGTTTCTTTCGTCGCCGTGTTTTACGAGCGTAAAGCGCTTATACTCGCCCTTTTTCTTAGGAGAGAGATATATTTCGTCATAGCCGGACGCTATATCGCTGACAAAATCTTCGGCGCTTTGATAGCCTATTTTCTGCAATTCGGCCTCTCTGTTTTTTATATAAAGTAAGCCGAAGTTGTCGTTGCCGACCTGCAAATAGATTTTTCCCGCTTCAAGGCCGTTGCCCGCCGCTTTTGCAACCTCCGCCGTTATCTCGCCGAAAACAGGGTTTCCGTCCGATTTTATGACAAACTCGTCTTTGCCTGCTTCCGTCAAGCTCTTGCCGGACTCCGTGCGATAGCCCTCGGCGAATGAGAGCTTGTTTGTCAGGTGCGCGGCGGGCCTGACTTCACCTCCGCCAGTACCCTTTTGAGCCGCGCCGGCGTCAGGGCCGGTTGTCGATAGGGTCGCGGCGCGCCTATCGCCGGGGCGGCTATTGTTTTCCTCCGCCTGCAATCCAGCCCGCAGCTCCTCCGCCTCGCGCTCGTCAAGGCCTGTCTCTATGATTTCGCGGCGTATTGCCACAACCGTCCCGTTTTCGTCTCTTGTGCCGGTGATTTTGGAAACGGAAAAAGTTCCGTCGCTTTCCTCGTCGGCGCGGTATTCGGCAGTTTCTCTCATCTCTCCGACGGGAGCGTAGGGTTTGCGCGCGTTTTCTACCGGATACGCCGCGGCGGTTTGCGGCGTGCCCGGAGCCCCGGGGGCGGTTACCGGCGCAGCTTCGTCACGCTGTACTTGTGCCGTCGGTTCTTCCGGCGCGTTAAAGTCAATCCGCCCTTGGTCTCCAGCTGTCTGGATAGCTTTCCCGTCCGCCCCTTTGCCCTGGCGCGCCGCCATGCGGGCAAGAAGCTGTGCAGCCGTTTCGTCCTCCGTCTCGAACATATTCGCCTGCCGCGGGTCGCCCTTGTCCTCGACCTCCGCCGCGTAGTCGGCCAGCAGCGTGCGGATCGCCTTCGCGCTGCGCTTGTTCGCATCGAAGAATTGAAGCATAACTTTCGCGGCGTCGGACATCTGTTCGCCGAAAAGCCCCGACTGGTTAAGCGCTTCGTCCACTTTCAGCCCGTTTGCGCGCACATATTCGAGCTGGCGTATCGCTTCGACAAGAGCGTCGCGGATTGACAGATTGCTGTCAAGCGCGCCGCGCGCAATACCGCCCTCCATCTTCGCGATATTCGGCGATACGGAGACCAGCGCGTTGCTGAGGTTTCGCATATCGTCGTCGGTTGACTCATAGATGCGCTCCAAGAAAGAAGAATCGCCGTATGCCTTATAGACGAGCGCATTCTTCATGCGGCGCAGCGCGTTCTGCGAGAGATAGCCGTTCCTGTCGGTGAAGTCCCCGCGCTCCGACGGTGCGACGATGCGGTCAAGGTAATTCGACGCGAAGTTCTTATTGAAATTGAGATTGCCGTTCTCGTCCGACTCAATCATAGAAAGCAGGTCGTCGTCGATATGCCCCGCGTCCTGACGCGCGACTTCCGCCGCGCTCTTCGCAGCAATCGTCGGCGTGTTCGCTAGCTCGGCAAAACGCCGCAGATCTACGCCTTCGTCCATCAGACGCCGCACATAAACGGGATTACGCATCTGAGCGAGCGCCGCCGCGTCGATGCCGAGGTTCGCCGCGTTGTCCGCGAGATACCGGCGATAGCGCGCCGCGCTCGGATTCCCGGCGTCGCCGTATGCGCGGCGGATTGCCATAGTGCGCCCGTTGCCCGATATGACGTTGTTGCGCGCGTCGATAATCGACGCGCCGTTGAATATGTCCATAGTCGGGCCGAGCTGCTGCGGCTGGAGGCTGCGCGCTATCTCCTCTATCTGCTGAACGCTGTCCAGGCGGCTCCTGTCGCGCGGCTGGTACTCCGCCGGGTACAGCTCGTTTATCCCGCCCGCGTCCGTGTTGCTCGTAATAAGGTCGTCAAGCTCCATCAGCTCATAGTTGACCGGCGTAGTCAGCCACTCTCCCCTGTCGTTATACTGCACGATATTTTGAAACGGAATCTGTGGGGCAGTGGGCTGCGGCAAAATCTGCCCGTCCTGTTTCAGCGTCGCGCTGTCCTGCGGTTGAGGTGCTGGTGTTGGCTGTGTCTGCGCCGCCGTCCACGTCGACGCGCGCGTCCGCGCCTGTTCCCGGCCTTCGAGCGGCGCGGCTGATATGGCATCCGCCACGACCCGGCGTTGCCGCCTCGGCGCCGTGCGCATCCCCCTTCCTGCCCCGAAGAAGTACGTACCTAAGCCATATGAGAAGATGGATTATCCGGGACAGCGCGTCCAAACAAACGTCAAGTTCGTACCGAAGGTATGCCATGTCAGGGAAGCGGAAGGGAAACGGTTCTGTCAATATACTGCGATAGACGGGTACAGCCGTTTTCGCTGTGTCGAAGCCTTTGATGAGCACAGCACGTACAGTTCGGCTGTATTCCTGACTCAAATGCTGAGATTCTTCAAGTTTAAAGTTGAATGCGTCCGGACGGACAACGGTTCGGAATTCACTAACCGTTTTACCTCTGATAAAGGCAAACTTACGCTCTTTGAAAAGTACTTGGATCACTATAACTTCCCGATGAGGCCTCTTGGATGGAAGTCTCCGCGGGAAGTCATGAAGTACGCTCTCCGCTCTTGTGTAACGGATGATTGACAAACCTACGCTTACCTTTTCGAGAACTTTACTTGAAAACCTTTACTTTTTGACAAGAGCGCGATATAATAAGTAAAGGTTTATAAGGGGGTGGAGCGAAATGATCTCGTATGGTGGCTTATACGATCAGCTTCAGAAAAAAGGAATCAGGAAAACAGACCTGACCACGGAAATCGGCATATCCTCGCGCACGATAGCGAAGATTGCAAAAGGTGCGAAGCTATCCGCCAGGACACTGCAAAAGATTGCCGATTATCTTGGCTGTGAGGCGGAGCTTCTGTGCAAGGAGATTTCCGCTAATACTATTCTTCAGATTCTGCGGGATGAAAAGGACGCCGGGATATCCGGCGGGCTATACCATGAACTGCAGGTTCGGATGACTTACAACTCCAACCACATCGAGGGAAGCAAGCTCACGGAGGATCAGACAAGGCTGATTTTTGAGACAAACACCATTGATGTGGGTGACGGAGTACCCGTGGACGATATTCTGGAAACAGTTCATCACTTCCGTGCGATAGACTATGTGATTGACGTTGCGGAGGAGGAACTGACCGAGGACATTATCAAGCGTCTGCATTATGTCCTGAAGCATGATACTAAGGACTCCGCCTTGAGCTGGTTTGCTGTCGGAGATTATAAACGCAGAGCGAATATGGTAGGCGGACATGAAACCGCAAGACCGAAGGATGTGCCTGCGAAAATGAGATCGCTTTTGTCAGAATACAATGCAAAGGAAACGGTCACAGTGAATGATGTGATTGCTCTGCATGCAGAGTTTGAACACATCCATCCATTCCAGGATGGTAACGGCAGAGTCGGACGGCTTGTGGCACTGAAAGAGTGCCTGCACCACAACATAGTGCCGTTCATCATCGAGGACAGCAAAAAGCACTTTTATTACCGCGGGCTTTCGCAGTGGAAGGATGAAAAAAGCTGGCTGACAGACACTTGTCTTGACGGACAGGATGTTGTTATCCGGTTACTGGATATGCTGGAGATACCGCATTCATAACAAAACGAGAAGAGCATCGGTTAGCCGCCGACGGTCGTAACGACAATACGGGAAACGCCGGAAGGAACGGTCCACGAATATGTTCCTGCCGTATCCCAGCGTTTTTCAAATCCAAGCAGTCCTCCGCTCCCACTGCTGATCTCATCTTTAACGAACGCTTCTGCGGCCAGTTTCTGGCCGCTGCCGTTGTAGAACCCGCCAGTCGTTAGGAAGAAGCGGAGATAAATCGAGATATATATTTTTGCTTGTCTTGTTTAGGATTTTTATTTTATGATAACATGAATTTTAGATAAATGTGATAAATACCGTTTGAATATACTAAAAATAGCGGCCTAACCGGCTTCGTTATGCGACTTTGCCAGATGTTGGCGGTGAGCTGTTTAGTACCCTTTGGGTTTAGGCTTGCTGAGGTAGCATTGAGGAATACTTCTGCTACCGATATAGACTGTGTGTAACTTATAAATACACCCCCTGCACCTCCATTCGTAGAACCATAAACTCCTCCGCTGCCTAATCCAGATCATGCGGGACGTGTATAACTATCGGAGCCAGATATCTGCCCTCCTCCATTTCCCCAAGATCCACCACCTCCTAAATATGTGTAGTATCGCATTGCTCCTCCGAGTACAGCATATTTTCCTCCCAAACCGGCCGGCCGTACCATATTTCCCTGCTTCTGCCGCTAAAAAAGTACCTGCTATACCACTGCTTTTAAAATATCCTCCTTTGCCTCCACCACTACCGTCTGACGCTGCTGCTGTGCTTTGAGACGTGGAGCTTCCCCCTGCATTAGAAGCAGATAAGCAGCTCCTATAGCCGTCATGATGCTGTCAAGGTCGCTTTCGGCTGTGGCATAGCGAGAGTTCTCTATATACGCCCCCAACATGGGGACGACAGCCGCACTGATAACCGCAAGGACGGCTATAACGATAAGGACCATCATTGTCATACCGGCGCGTTTCTTTTTAGTCATAATTTTCCCACCTTACTAATGGCTAGTTATTCACCACTACAATAAATATGGCAGTCATATGAAGTTATAAATTATTTGACAATAAAGATGCCTGGAGTTTGTCTTTGGCTTTGTTAAAGATTTTTTGGAACATTAAGACATTTTACCACGTTTATATATTGGTTTTAACAATGATTTCTATACAGAAGATTTGAAAAACAATAATGGCCAGCAAACGCACTGAGCCATATCATTTCTTTGTGATCCTGCTTTATCCTATAACGGCGACAATCAGGGGAATGAAAAAATACTGTGACAATCATATTGTTCAGATTTATAAAAACGAAAAATGGCACCCCCGGAAAGATTGCTAAAAGCATGACCACTGGCATGACCACATTTTGTCCAGAGTTATGAACAAAACTAATTACAAAATTATGACTGTAACCTCTATCTCCTTTATTAATATTTCTACAAACGTTATATCGTGATAAATTATTTACCTTAAAGTCAGCAAAAATATTTTCCTGTACTATAGATTTGCCGTATGAAGGCAGAGCAACGGCTGTGTAGAAACGACAAACGTGTGTGTTGTTGACATGCCCATCATCTGATACATGAAGCATGTCGCATGACGCCGCGAAGTAACGCTTTTTGCCTATCTGCAAACAGCACGTATAGTGATATTTTGTATGTGATTGTGTCCTATCTGAGCAGGGGGGTGCAATAAAGTCAGTCTATGACTGGGAAAAAATGGATATAGGTGAGTAAAAAAAGAATGGAGCGGAAGACGGGATTCGAACCCGCGACCCCAACCTTGGCAAGGTTGTGCTCTACCCCTGAGCTACTTCCGCACATTTTAAAATGGTGGCGGGACCCAGAATTGAACTGGGGACACACGGATTTTCAGTCCGTTGCTCTACCTACTGAGCTATCCCGCCATAAAATGGCGGAGCTGACGGGACTTGAACCCGCGACCTCCGGCGTGACAGGCCGGCGCTCTAACCAATTGAGCTACAGCTCCATGCCTATGACCCAACATTAACTCTTAAAATGGAGCGGAAGACGGGATTCGAACCCGCGACCCCAACCTTGGCAAGGTTGTGCTCTACCCCTGAGCTACTTCCGCACATTTTAAAATGGTGGCGGGACCCAGAATTGAACTGGGGACACACGGATTTTCAGTCCGTTGCTCTACCTACTGAGCTATCCCGCCATAAAATGGCGGAGCTGACGGGACTTGAACCCGCGACCTCCGGCGTGACAGGCCGGCGCTCTAACCAATTGAGCTACAGCTCCAAGTTTGTTGTGCTTATGGTGGGCGGAATAGGTTTCGAACCTACGACCCCCTGCGTGTAAGGCAGGTGCTCTCCCGCTGAGCTATCCGCCCGCGACATTGTTACATGCCGTACCGCATCAGCGACAACGAGTGATATTATAGGGATTTTTCTTAAAATGTCAACTGTGAAGAGGCGATTTGCGGCATATTTATTATTCTTCCTTTGCGCGCCGGCTTAGCTTCTTGTTCTGTGTTTCTTCGATCTCGCAGCTTTTCATGTTAAGATAGTGCCAACGTTCTTTTAAGGGAGAGAGTCAAATGCATTCCGGCACTGTTGTATTCGGAACTATTTTTATGGACTGCAAGGGCTTCGCTGCAAACAGGTACGATCCTCTGGGACGCAACGTTGGAGCCGTACGTTTTATTCACGGCGGCGTCGGCCGCAACGTTGCAGAGAATCTCGCGCTTGCGGGCTCCGCGCCTGTTTTTGTATCGTCGGCTGACGCAGGCGGCCTCGGCGACGAAATTCTCTCGCGCCTTGCAGCTGAGGGCGTGGACGTGAGCCGTGTGCGCCGCGCCGCGTCGCACGGGATGGGGATATGGCTTGCAGTGATGGACGAGCGAGGAGAGCTCGCGTCGTCAATTTCGCAGATGCCGGATCTTTCTATAATGGATGCGATTATCCGCGAAGAAGGCGAGGAGATTATACGCGGCGCGGAAAGCGTTATCCTCGAAGTAGATCTCAACGATTTCATCTCTGGCGAAGTGCTGCGCCTCGCACGTAAGTATTCGAAAAAGGTTTACGGAATAACGGGAAATATGGAAGTCGTGCTGCGCAACATGCAGTTCCTGCGTGAGCTTGAATGCTATATATGCAACGAGACGGAGGCTGGCAGGCTTTTCTGCGCGCCGGTGCCAGCAGAAGAGCCTGAACGCGTGCTTGATATGCTCATGAACTACGTAGACTCTGAAAGGCTAAAGTCGATGGTAGTGACGCTCGGCGGCGCGGGCTCGGTTTTTTACGACGGCGCGGAGCGAAACGGCGGATTCTGCCCGTCAATACAGACCGAAGTGCGCGACACAAGCGGCGCCGGCGACGCCTATTTTTCTGGCACTGTCGAGGCTATGATACGCGGTATTCCGCTCGGCGACGCCGTCGTATACGGTACAAAGCTTGCAGCGTGGACGATCCGCGAGGAGGGGCCGACCTGCCGCAGCCTGCCGCAGCCGCTGTTCTGATCTCTCAAAAGCTTCTATGATCAACGGCGGCGCTGGAATCTCCTGCTCCACCGTTTTTTCGCCGGTATTCAACGTAATTCGGCTTAGCGCCTGCCATTTTATGGCATACCAGTATTTTTTCCTTTGTAAATAGTTTTATGTCATCTACGCTGTTATACGATGCACTTACAGCGCATCGATGCTTTGCGCTGCGTCGCAGGTCCGGCAGGGCATGAAGATAGCATAGCGGCATGCGTCTATCGTTCTAATATGCGCATTGCGCTATGCATACTATAAACAGGTAGAGAGAGTATCCAAATATAAATTAGTAGCTCATGGCAGAGCCTGAAGTCTATTTTACAAAAACGCGCCCCGTCTTATGGAAGACGGGGCGCGTCGTCAGCTCAGTTACGCTTCAGTTACGCTGCGCGTAATTTCTTTATTTGATTACTCCCATGGCGGCGAGGGCTGCGGAGAGTCTCGCTACGGGAACGCGGAACGGCGAGCAGCTGACGTAGTTGAAGTGCAGCGAGTTGCAGAAAGCAATGCTCGACGGGTTGCCGCCGTGCTCTCCGCAAATACCGATCTGGATTCCGGGGCGGGTCTTGCGGCCCTTCTCCGCGGCTATCGTCATGAGTCCGCCTACGCCGTCGCGGTCAAGCTGCGCAAAGGGGTTCTGCTCGAATACGCCCATTTCGACGTACTGGCCGAGGAACTTGCCTTCCGCGTCGTCGCGCGAATAGCCGAAGGTGGTCTGCGTGAGGTCGTTAGTGCCGCAGCTGAAGAACTGCGCGTACTCGGCGAGCTGGTCGGCGACCATAGCTGCGCGCGGGAGCTCAATCATTGTTCCGACCATGTACTCAAGCTCTACGCCGTACTCGGCGAGCTTCTGCTTCGCAACTTCGTCTACGAGGTCGCGCATGGCCTTCATTTCAAACTTGGTTCCGACAAGCGGAATCATGATGTCCGGGATGACCTTTACGCCCTTCTTCGTGAGCTTGCACGCCGCGTCGAATATCGCGCGAACCTGCATCTCGTAGATTTCGGGGTAGATCATGCCGAGACGGCAGCCGCGGAAGCCGAGCATCGGGTTCTGCTCGTGAAGCTCGCGGGCGCGGGCGATGGTGGCCTGGATTTTCTGAGCCTCGGCGCTGTTCGGGTCGAGGGACTCAAGAGCCTTCGTGAGCTCCGGTATCTTCGGAAGGAACTCATGGAGCGGCGGGTCAAGGAGACGGATCGTGACAGGCAGCCCTTCCATGGCCTCGAAGATGCCGTAGAAGTCGGATTCCTGCATGACCTGGAGCTTGTCGAGCTGGGCGATTCTCTCTTCCTTCGTGGTGGAGACGACCATTTCCTGCATTACTGGCAGACGGTCGGCGTCCATGAACATGTGCTCGGTGCGGCAGAGGCCGATGCCCTTCGCTCCGAAGGCGCGGGCGCGGCGGGCGTCTTCCGGCGTATCGGCGTTGGCCCAGACCTGGAGCTTGGCGATCTTGTCAGCGTCGGCAAGGAGCTCACGGAAGTTGTCGTCGAACTGCGGGTCGATGAGTTCCATCTTGCCGACTATGACGTCGCCGTTGCTTCCGTCGAGGGTAAGGTATTCATCTTTCTTGACCGTCACATCGCCTACGGAGAAGGATTCGGCGGCAAGATTGATCTTTACGGTCTCGGCTCCGGAGACGCAGGGTTTGCCAAGTCCACGGGCGACGACAGCAGCGTGGCTCGTCATTCCGCCGTGACTCGTGAGGACGCCCTGGGCCGCGAAGAGTCCGTGAATGTCGTCCGGGGTCGTCTCGGGACGAACAAGAATGATTTTCTCGCCCTTTCCGCCGCGCTCGGCCGCTTCGTCGGCGTCGAAAACGACCTTACCGACGGCTGCGCCAGGCGATGCGGGAAGTCCCTTGACGAGGACGCTGCGCTTGGCTTTCGGGTCAAGCTGCGGGTGGAGCAGCTGCTCAACCTGCTCAGGAGCTACGCGCGAAACTGCGGTCTCTGCGTCGATGAGTCCCTCGTGGAGCATATCCATGGCGATTCTGACTGCAGCGGCGGCAGTGCGCTTTCCGTTTCTCGTCTGGAGTATGTAGAGCTTGCCTTTCTCTACCGTGAACTCTATGTCCTGAGCGTCACGATAGTGGTTCTCAAGGAGTTTCGCTATATCGCAGAACTGCTTGTAGACCTCCGGCATGGTCTCGCCGAGAGAAGCGATGGGCATAGGCGTGCGGATACCAGCGACAACGTCTTCGCCCTGCGCGTTGATGAGGTATTCACCGAAGAGCTTGTTTTCGCCTGTCGAGGGGCTTCTCGTGAAGCATACGCCTGTACCGCAGTCGTCGCCGAGGTTTCCGAAGACCATCGTGACGACGTTGACCGCCGTGCCATAGTCTTCGGGGATGTTGTTGATCTTGCGGTAGGTGATGGCGCGCGGCGTGTTCCAGCTGCGGAAAACTGCGTCGATGGCGAGGCGGAGCTGCTTCCACGGGTCGGTCGGGAAGGTGAAGCCGGCTTCTTCGACTATCTTCTTGTAGTCTTCAACGAGCTTCTTGAGCTCTTCAGCCGGGATCTTGTAGTCTTCCTTGACGCCAGCTGCGTCTCTCGCCTGCTCAAGGCGCTTCTCAAATTTGTCGAGATCCACTCCGAGCACGACATCCGAGAACATCTGGATGAAGCGGCGGTAGCTGTCGTAAGCGAATCTCTCGTTGCCGGACGATTTCGCGAGGGCCTTCACAGTGTCGTCGTTGAGGCCAAGGTTCAGTATGGTGTCCATCATACCAGGCATTGAAACAGGAGCTCCCGAACGCACGGAGACGAGGAGCGGATTCTCAGAAGAACCGAAGTTCTTTCCGGTAAGCTTCTCGACGCGCGCCACGGCGGCTTCCACATCGCTCCAAATGCCAGCTATGAAGTCGTTCTCTTTCCAATACTGATGGCAAGCCTCAGTGGTAATTATGAAGCCCGGCGGCACCGGAAGCCCGATCTTCCACATTTGCGCAAGGTTTGCGCCTTTGCCGCCCAGGAGCAGACGCATATCCGCGCTGCCTTCGCTGAAATCGTAGATGTACTTAGTTGACGACATCAAGTTACCTCCCAATGTATCGTTTGATTTAACGGCTCCGGCCGTTATACACAACAGTATAATTTATATCACAGATTGCGTTATTTCAAGAGGCTGAAATCGCCTATCTGCATAAAAAATTTCTGACACTCACTGAGTAGCGCTATACGGTTTTCGCGTATCTCTGCGTCTTTGTCCATGACGAGGACGTCGTTGAAGAACTGTGCGATGACCGGCGCGAGTTCGGCCATGGTTGCGGCGAGGGCCTCCCAGTCGCACTTCTCGACAGCGTTGTGCGCCCTGCCCGTGAGCTTTTGAAGCTCATCGTAGAGGCTGCGTTCTGCATCGGATACGAACTTCGACGGGTCTACTTTGCCGGGTTCGCCTTCGGCTTTAGCGAGCAGGTTTTTTACGCGGACTGCGGCAGTTACTAATTCCGCGAACCATGGCTCGCCGGCGGCCTTCGTGAGAACTTCGGCGAGACGGTAAAGCTGGAGCGGGCGCGACGGAGACGTCTGCACGGCGAGCGCAACAGCTTCGTGGCTGAAGCCCTTTTCACGGAGCTGCACCTGCTGGCGCTGCGCTATGAAGGCCTTGAGCTTATCAAGGCGCTCCTGCGGCATATCGAGAAGTCCGGCGGCCATACCGAGCGCTTCGTCGATATTTATATCGAGCGAGAGCCCCCAAACAAGCTCATTTATCGTTCTCGCTGCCCGACGCAACCCGTATGGGTCTTGCGACGATGTCGGTTCCATGCCTATCTTGTAGATGGCGGCAAGCGTGTCGAGACGCTCGCCGATTCCAAGCAGAGCTCCACCGATCTGCGAGGGAAGCTCGTCTCCAGCGTAGCGCGGCAGATACTGTTCGTATATCGCGAGAGCGACTTCCTCGGGCTCGCCTGCCTTGCGCGCGTATTCACGTCCCATGATTCCCTGCACGTCGGAGAATTCGTAGACCATGCTTGTGACCAGGTCGGCCTTGGCAAGGTCGCAGGCGCGCGCAAGCTTCGCCATGTCGACGTCGGCCTTGAGCGTTTCCGCAAGCCATAGCGTAAGCTTCTTTATTCTCTGCACCTTATCGTAGACGGTGCCGAGCTTTTCCTGGTATGTTACGTTCTTGAGTTCCTCGGCGTGGGCGTCAAGCGACTTCTTCTGATCTTCTTTCCAGAAGAAAGCCGCATCGTAGAGGCGCGCCCGCAGGACGCGCTCGTTGCCTTCGCGCACGACGCTCATGTCCTTAGCGCGGTTGTTGCTGACGCCGATGAAATTCGGCATGAGTTTGCCGTCGGCGCCGTGAACCGGGAAGTAGCGCTGATTCTTCGCCATCGAAAGAATGAGCACCTCAGCTGGAATGTCTAGGAATTCCTTCTCAAAACTTCCGTAGAAAGGGATAGGGTACTCATTGAGATGTACGTTCTCCTCAAGCAGCTCGGGGTCGACGGTCACCTTCGCTCCAAGCTTTTTCTCTATCTCAGCGACTCCGGCAAGGATCATGGCCTTGCGTTCCTCAGGGGCGGTTATGACGAAATTTTCGCGCATCGCAGCGTCATACGACGCCGCATCTTTAATTTCGACGGAGTCCTTGCCCATGAAGCGGTGTCCGCGCGAGGCCGCGCCGCTCTTGACCCCGCCGAAGACTATTTCGAGCGGTTTGTCGCCGTAGAGCGCGACGAGCCAGCGGACGGGACGCGCAAAACGGACGGTCTTCTCAGCCCAGTACATGCTCTTCTGGAAGGAGAGACGGTGCAAAATCTTCTCAAGAAGCTGCGGAAGCACTTCGATTGAGGGCTGTCCCTCCGTGCGCTTTTCTGCTACTACGTACTCTGCGTTTCCTATTTTTTCAACTTTAAGCTCAGACACCTCTACGCCGCGGCTGCGCGCGAAGCCCTGCGCCGCCTTCGTCAGATTGCCGTCCGCGTCGAAGGCCTGAGTCTTGAGCGGCCCTTTCGAGACCTCGACGGCGTCGTCCTGACGCCCGGCGACATCCTTGATTTTGAGCACAAGACGACGAGGCGTGCATTCCGACTTTATCTCTCCGTGGGCGATGTGCGCGCCGTCAAATTCCTCTGCTGCGTACTGCGCCAGGTCGGCAAGCGCTTTGGGCATAAACCTCGCGGGGATTTCTTCGGTTCCTATCTCAAACAGAAGGTCGGACATTACCGTGCGCCTCCTTTTATAAATTTATCGAATTTATGCATCAGCGGATAGCCCATTTCTTCGCGTTGCTTAAGATAGGCGTGGCAGCAGGCGCTCGCGAGGGCGCGGACGCGGCTAATGTAGCTCGTGCGCTCCGTGACGCTGATCGCGTTGCGTGCGTCGAGCAGATTGAACGAATGCGAACACTTTAGCACATAGTCATAGGCGGGGAGCACAAGCCCTGCCTCAAGCACTCTTTTTGACTCGGCTTCGTATTTGTTGAAAAGCTCTAAGAGCATATCAGTGTCGGCAATCTCGAAGTTATAGGTCGAGTGTTCGACCTCACCCTTGTGGTGAACATCTCCGTAGGTGACGTTGTCTACCCACTGAAGATCATAGACGTTGTTGACTTTCTGGACGAACATAGTGATTCTTTCGAGTCCGTATGTCAGCTCTGCGGGGACTACGTCCATATCGACGGCTCCCATCTGCTGAAAATAGGTAAACTGCGTTATCTCCATCCCGTCGAGCCAGACCTCCCAGCCGAGCCCCCAAGCTCCGGTGGTCGGGTTCTCCCAGTCGTCTTCGACGAAGCGGATGTCATGTTCGGATGGATCGATGCCGAGGCACTTGAGGCTCTCGATGTACAGCTCCTGAATGTTGTCGGGAGCCGGCTGGATGATAACCTGATACTGGTAATAATGCTGAAGGCGGTTCGGGTTCTCACCGTAGCGCCCGTCGGTCGGCCTTCTCGACGGTTCGACGTAAGCGACACGCCACGGCTCCGGACCGAGGACTCTCAGAGTCGTGGCCGGATTCATTGTACCGGCGCCTACCTCCAAATCGTAAGGCTGCTGTATTACGCAGCCCTGAGAAGCCCAAAAATGTTCCAGGCGCATAATTAGATCCTGAAAGCTCACCTTCTCTTACCTCCCTTATGGCAGTCAAATTAATTACCTGCTCATTTTACAGCAAATTTCTAAAATATGACGACAATTTTTTTATATTCGCCTCAAATATTTCTTCCGCTGGGCGTTTGGCGGCCCATTCTACGAAATTAGCGTGCGGCAACGCCGCAGCGGCGCGGAGTATGAGCAGCTCGCGATCTGAAAGCGGTACGCCGTGTGCCTGCGCCGCGCAACGTCCGCATAATATTCCTTCGCCGGTGAAGAGGGCGCCGACGGCAAGCCTTTCGCCGCAGCCGGCGCAGTATTCAAGCGACGGCGCCGTACCCATCGCGGCGAGGGTCCGCCACATGTAGCGGAATTCGACCGCGGCTGGCAGAGCTCCGTCGCGAAGCTGAATCATCGCGCTCCACAGAGTGCGCAGTAGGCCGTCGTTCTCGCAGGCGTGCGGCGTTTCGTCAGCAGTCAGCCTGTAGATACGCGCAGCGCAGGCGAGCACCGCTGGCGAGCTGCGCAGCGAAAGAAAATCCTCTTTTATGTCGACGGACTGAAGATAGAGGCGTGCCGGGCTCTGATAGAGTGAGAAAGAGCCCCATACCATCGGCTCAGCACCGCCGCCGAAGCGGTTCTTGCCGCCGGCAGAGGGCGCTCCCGCCCAGCGCGGTCCGAAGCCGCGCAGGAATAGCAGAAGGGACCGCCCCCCTTTGGAAGTTTCCTTCCTCAGGAGCACGGTCCCGCTCGCCTGATAATATCCTTGCCGAAGCCGTTCGCCTATCACGCACCGTACCCAAGGCGCCGCAGTTCCTCCGGCGATTTGCGCCACCCAGGGCGCACCTTTACCCATAGCTGGAGGAACACTTTATAGCCGAACTTCTCTTCAAGCTCGGCGCGCGCCTCGCTGCCTATCAGCTTGAGCATCGCGCCGTTTTTCCCTATTATTATCCCCTTCTGTCCTGGGCGGTCGACGATTACTGTCGCGCGTATCGTGCAGACCTTAAGCTCCGGGTACTCGTCTGGGCTTTTGAATTCGTCGATGACGACGGCAACGCCGTGCGGCACCTCCTCGTCCGTGTGACGGAAAATCTTCTCGCGTATTACCTCAGAGGCAAGGAAGCGCTCCGTCGAGTCCATGAGCATGTCCTCTGGGTAAATCGCAGACTGCTCGGGAAGAACCGCGCTTATAGCCGACGCCAGATCGTCGAGGCCGCGCTTCTCCGCCGCAGAGACGGGGATGACGGCGCCCGGCGTTATGTGCTTTGCGTAGACTTTCGCGCTTTTCGCGTAATCCGCCGCGTTCGTCAGCTTGTCGGTCTTGTTCACCGCGAGGACTATAGGCAGCCTGACTCCGGCGAGCGCCTCTAAAATCACGCGGTCTTTCTCGCTCACGGCCCTGTCCTGCGCTTCGACGACGTAGCATATAGCGTCGACCTGCATAAGGGCCTCTTCGGCCTCCTTCATCATGAAGTCGCCGAGCGCGTGCTTCGGCGTATGGATGCCGGGCGTGTCTACGAATATAATCTGTTCCTTGTCCGTGGTGTATATACAGCGGACGGCGTTGCGCGTCGTCTGCGGCTTCGACGAGACCGCCGCGACCTTCTCGCCGAGCAGCGCGTTTATTATCGACGACTTGCCGACGTTTGGACGCCCTAGAAGCGCGACAAACCCGCTTTTGTAATGTTCAGAGCTCATTTCGGTTCACCGTTTTTCAACAAAAATCCTGAGGGAAGCAGTTCGTCGAGCGCGATCACGCGAACGCCGTGCGCGTCCTTGACAATCACGGGCATAGCGCAGTTGAACTCCGCGAGGAACTGGCGGCAGGCTCCGCATGGCGGGCAGAACACGCCGTCAGGCCCTGCGACTGCGGCTGCGACCGGGCGCGTCAGCCCCATCGCCACCGCCGTACTCATAGCGTTGCGCTCCGCGCACAGCGACAGGCTGTAACTTGCGTTCTCAACGTTGCAGCCTGAAACGACGCTTCCGTCGTCGAACAACAACGCCGCGCCGACTGCAAAACCGGAGTAAGGCGCATAGGCTCTGCGCCGCGCCTTCTCAGCCTCAGCCATCAGCATCTCTGCGGTCTCAGACGAAAGGACGGCTCCCTCTTTTTTCTCAATCATATTTTATTCTCCGAAAAATTTCTTGACCATGCGTTCCTGCCGCGCCCACATATCAAGGCGTTCCTCCTCCTCGGCGTGATCGAATCCGATGAGGTGCAGGAAGCCGTGGCATATGACGAGAACAGTTTCGCTCTCAACGCTCTTGCCGTTCTCAGCGGCGTTTTTAGCGACGGCCTCCTGGCATACGATTATATCGCCGAGCGGAAGACTGTCCCAGTCCGCAGGAGGCTCGAATACGCCTTCGTCGTTCTCCCACATCGCGAATGAAAGCACGTCGGTCGGCCCCTCCGTATCGCGATACTCTTTGTTGATTTCGGCCATATGGGCCTCCCCTGCGAAGGTCAGCGATATCTCGCACTCCTGAGCCGCTTCGGGCAGAAGCTGCTCCGCTTCGATGTAGTCGGATATGACCTTCTCAATGCGTTCGGCCATTCCGGCGTTCCAGACATTTTCAGCCTCGCCGCGCAAATCACCGCAGTGTATCGTCGTTTTCATTCTTCTCTTCCTCCTTCGCCGTTTCGGCGCAGACGGCGTTGCCGCGCTTACGCCGCGCTTCTTTTATTATTTCATTGATGTCCTTAACTTCGCGCGAATGATAGGTCGAACGGAATACGTTTAGGAAGGCTTCTTCAATGTTCGCTATCTCACGCAGCGTGAAGTCAGCGTCGTCCATCTGCCCCGCGTCTATCTTGCTCTGTATGACCTGCTTGATAAAGGCCGACAGCTCTTCGTCGCTCTCAAAAGGCTTATTGCGCGCCTTGATAGCGGCTTCTACGGAGTCGGCGAGCATGACAAGCGCCGTCTCGCGCGTCTGCGGCCGCGGGCCGGGATAGCGGAAGTCCTCTTCCTTCACGTCCTCGCCGAGAGCTTTAGCCTTCTCGTAGAAATATTTTTGTATCGTCGTGCCGTGGTGTTCGCGTATGAATGGACGCAATGCCTTCGGCAGGTTGGTCTGCGCGGCAATGTCGAGGCCGTCCTTCACGTGCGAAATGAGCACCTTTGCAGAAAGCTCAGGCGGCAGGCTGTCGTGAATGTTCTTGCCAGGGCGCTGGTTCTCGACGAAATACTGCGGGTTCTTGAGCTTGCCGATGTCGTGATAATAGGCTCCCGCCTTTACGTAAAGGCCGTTCATGTGCAGTTTATCCGCCGCGGCTTCAGCAAGGGTGCCGACCATCAGCACGTGGTTGTAAGTGCCCGGGGCCTCCATCTGGAGACGCTTGATGAGCGGCTGAGACGGATGGCTCAGCTCAAGCAGCCGCAGCGGAGAAATTACGTCGAAGATGTTCTCCCACAGCGGAAGCAGAGCGACGACGATGGTAGCCCACACTGCGCTGAAGAGCACCGCTCCAAACGCTATGTTGCGGTCGAAATAGAGGTCGAGTCCCCAATAGACGCAGACCGAGACGGCGCCGAGCGCGATCCCGAGAAGGAATAGGTTTCGCCATATCGTTATGCGGTGGTTAGGAGGATTCAGAAACATTATGCGCCCGACACCGCCCGCGAAAGCTGAGAGAATACAGCCGAGACAGACTATACCCAGGTTCGTCCCGTAACCTATTATGACGCTTATGAGGCCGCCGCCGAATATCACGTGGAACGACAGGGACACAGGCATCGTGAGGCAAAGCCAGCCTGTGAGGCCTAGCACGGCCATCGAGTAGCCGCCGAGGCGAGCGAATACGACCTCGAGCGTCCATACGACGGAGATCACGACAGCGATATATATCCACTCGCGCATCGACAGCTTCTCCTTGAGCCCCGTGGCTATCCATACGGGCCAGAAGCTCCATACAACTATCGCGCCGAGCACGAATATCAGGTGGCGCCACGGAAAGTCCGCGTCAGGGTAGCCCTGCGAGGCGAGCAGCCGCGCCATCGACGGCGTCACGGCCTCGCCCTTCTGCACAAGCACAGAGCCTGGGCGTATCTCCTTGATAACCGAGGGGATCTGCGCAGCCACGTCGTCCTTAAGCTTCATCAGCATTTCGCTGTCTGACTGCAGCGACGGGTTCATGATTACGTCGAGCATCTGAAAAGCGACGTTGCGTTCCGACTGCGTAAGAGCGGTTTCTTTGAGGTATTTCCATATAAGTGAAGTCTGCTGTTCGCGGTCTGCCGACTCATTGAGCACCTTAGGCCCTATTGAGACGACGGATTCGCTTATAGCCTTCTGAGACGCGGAGCTCTGCTTGTTGTAGATACCGAGCAGCGGCGCGTTGAACAGCTCGGTCAGCCGTCCATCCTTCAGCAGCTCGATGCGGCGCGACACTTCTGCGGCTACCTTCTCGTCCTGCACCATTACGGCGATTATTCGAGAAGTGGCGCGCTGGCGCAGCTCAAGCGTAGCCGCTTTGTCCTCGTAGCGCGCCGATGTAAGCGCAAAGTAGGTTTTCTGCGCCGGAAGCCCTATCTGATAATTTTCCTTGCGTTCGAACAGATACCAGTTGAAGCCGACGAGTAACGCGGCGACGCAAAGAAGTACGGCGCGGAATATAATGTACTGGCGGTTCTCGGGCCTGTAGGCGAAACGGCTGAGAACGTCTCTAAAGCTGTCCAGCAGCAGACTGTTTTTCTTCTCTTCTCCGTCTGTCATAGTCTTCGTACGCCCTCACTATTTTCTGCACTATCTCGTGACGCACGACGTCACCGTCGTCGAGGTTGATAAACGCTACCCCAGGGATGTCTTTCAGGATATCGCGCACTACCTTCAGTCCAGACTCCTTCGAGCCGGGCAGATCCACCTGAGTTATGTCGCCCGTGACTACGGCCTTCGAGCCGAAGCCGAGGCGCGTCAGGAACATCTTCATCTGCTCCGGCGTCGTGTTCTGCGCTTCGTCCAGGATTATGAAGCTATCGTTAAGCGTGCGCCCGCGCATGTAGGCGAGCGGCGCGAGTTCGATGACGCCCTTCTCGAAGTAGCGGTCGAACTTCTCCGCAGGGAGGAGCTCGTAAAAGGCGTCGTAAAGCGGACGCAGATACGGTGCAACTTTTTCGTTCATGTCGCCAGGAAGGTAGCCGAGCCTCTCGCCCGCCTCGACAACGGGGCGCACGAGGATGATACGGCTTACCTTTGCGGATTTGAGATATGCGACGGCCTGCGCGGCGGCGAGGTATGTCTTGCCCGTGCCCGCAGGTCCTATGCCGAATGTTATGTCGTTCTCGCGTATCGCGCGCACGTAGCCTTTCTGGCCGTTTGTATAGGGACGTATCGCCTTGCCCCTGTTGCTTATACAGACGACGTCGTTATAAAGAGAGCGCAGATTGACCGTTTCACCGCGCTCTATGCTGTGCAGTCCGTATCGGATTTCGGCGCTGTTGAATTTATGCCCGGACAGCGAGAGCTCCGCGTACTGGACCAACAGATTTTCAATTTTTTCGACCAGCCGCTCGTCATCGCCCTTTATCGAAAGAGAACTGCCCCTCGCGTAGACCTTCACTGGAAAGATCTGTTCAACGAGGCGCAGTATTTCCTCATGCTCGGCGAGCAGCCGGACGACGGAGGCGTCCGTTGAGGAAAGGAGCGTCTCCGGTTCCAGGCTTGTTTCTTTCATTATAGACGCGAAGCCTACGCCCTTTCTACCGCCTTGACCTCGGGCACCTCGGCGATGACCGCCTGCTCGACGGTCATGCGCAGCGTCTCGAGAGCAAACGGACATGTGCCGCATGCGCCCTGCATGGCTACGTAAAGAGTTCCTGTCGGCTCGTCGTATTTCACGAACGAGCAGTCGCCGCCGTGCATCTGAAGCGCTGGGGAAACTTTGTTGACGAGTACGTCTTTGATTTTTTCTTCTGTGGTCATTGCTATTCCTCCAATGGTTTTATTAATTTTTCGCTTTCTGCCAGAATTCCTCAAGTTCGTCGAGAGTAAAGTCTTTCCACGGACGGCTCGATTCTTCTACTGATTTTTCAACTTTTCTGAAACGCGCCGCAAATTTTTCGCAGGCGCGGTGCAGCGCTATTTCCGGGTCTGTGCCCAGGTGGCGCGAGAGGTTCACCGAGGCGAAAAGCAGGTCGCCGAGCTCTTCTTCGATTTTAGTCTTGTCTCGCGACGCCGCCGCTTCCATGAGCTCCGCCA
Source organism: bacterium (assembly GCA_963618995.1). Lineage (GTDB taxonomy): Bacteria > Synergistota > Synergistia > Synergistales > Synergistaceae > Caccocola. The sequence goes on along the minus strand of CAVEUD010000013.1, from coordinate 39,209 downwards.
TTTCCTCCTCGACCTTGGCCATCACGGGCGAGCAATCGCCCTTGGGCCAGTCGAAGCCGGGCTTCGCGGCGCGCTCCTGTATACGGTAGGCGCGCAACAGCGCGGGCATTCCGCGCGGGATTCCAGCCATGTATGACGAATCCTCTTCCTTACCCTTGCGCTCAGCCGATTTTATCTGCTCCCAGTTCTTAAGCACGTCGTCCGAATTATTGACGCGCACCTCCCCGAAGACGTGCGGGTGGCGGCGTATCAGCTTGTTCGTAAGGCCGTCGAGCACGTCGCAGACGGTGAAATCTCCGAGTTCCTCCGCCATGCAGGAGACGAAAACGACTTGAAGCATGAGATCGCCGCATTCCTCGCACATGTTCGGCACGTTGCCGTCCTCTATCGCCTGTATCAGCTCGTAGCCTTCCTCGACTATGTAACGCCGCAGCGACATGTAGGTCTGCTCCCTGTCCCACGGGCAGCCGTCGGGCTCGCGGAGCTTCTTCATGACGTTTACCAGTTTTACAAATTTTTCCGCTATGGCAGTTTCGTTCTGCGTCACGCTCATTCCCCCAATTCGGCTATATTTTATCATTTATTATACGGCTGCGTCCTTACGGCAGAGCATCTGCGCCAATTCGCGCATTCCCGCAAAGCCGCCGGGCCCGATGAGGCCGTCGGCGCGTTTGTGCCAGCGCTGCGGAAGAGAGAGCTTTTCCCAGCTTTCATCCGGCGTGCAGAACACGATCAACTCGTAGCGCCCCGCAAGTACCTTCGTAATTCCGAATCTGTAGGCCGCGTTCCGGACGGCCGCTGCGTCGAAGAGGAATTCCACCTCTGGCGGCAGCTTGCCAAAACGGTCGGCGGTCTCTTCACGCAACGCACGCACATCGTAGGCCGACTCGGCCTTGAGCATTCTGCGGTAGAGCGTGACGCGCAAGTTCTCCTGCGGAAGATAGCTCGCCGGTATCGAAACGGGGAAGCCGACCTCCAGCTCTATCTGCGGCCTGTAGGTTCCCTTTATCTTCGCAATTTCCTCTGCGAGCAGGTCGCAGTACCGCTGGTATCCAATTTTGGTCGAGTTGCCGTGCTGCGAGATCCCGACCAGATCTCCGCCTCCGCGTATCTGTAGATCGCGCTGCGCGAGCTGGTAGCCGGCGCCGAGCTCGTCGAGTTCCGCTATCGCTTCAAGACGCTCGCTCGACTCGACGGAGATTCGCACGTCGTTTGGGTAAAAGAGGAAGGCGTAGGCCTGTTCCTCGCGCCGTCCGACGCGGCCGCGAAGCTGATACATCTGCGCAAGGCCGAGCTCCTGCGCATCGTCGACGATCAGAGTGTTCGCAGCAGGAATGTCGAGGCCGCTTTCAACTATCGTAGTACATACGAGGATGTCCGTCGCGCCTGCGGCGAACTCGGACATTATCTTTTCGAGCGCCGCCTCCGGCGTCTTGCTGTGCGCTACGGCTATTTTCAGTTTCGGGAACATGCGCTTGAGCATCACGGCGCGTTCCTCGATGTCTCTTATTCTGTTATGCACGAAGAATATCTGGCCGCCGCGGTTCTTCTCGCGGAGCACGGCGTTCTTCAGCAGATCCTCTGAGAACGGGCGCACTACCGTAATGACGGGAAGCCGACGCTGCGGCGGCGTCTGGAGCACCGACATGTCGCGCAGACCGCTCATCGAGAGCGAGAGCGAGCGCGGTATCGGCGTCGCCGAGAGCATCAGTATATCGACGCCGGGGAAGGCTTTTTTCATGTGATCCTTGTGCATAACTCCGAAGCGGTGTTCCTCGTCGACTATCACCAGGCCTAGAGCTTTGAATTTCACGTCGTCGGTAAGCAGCCGGTGCGTCCCAATTATTATGTCGACCTTGCCCTCCGCGAGGTCAGCTAATATCTTTCTCTGCCGCGCGGGCGGGACGAAACGCGAAATGGTTTCTACTCGCACGCCGGTCTCCGCGAAGCGCGCTGAGAAGCTTTCGTAATGCTGGTTCGCAAGCAGCGTCGTCGGCACCATTATCGCAGTCTGCTTGCCAGCGAAGGCGGCCTTGCCCGCAGCGCGCATCGCGACTTCGGTCTTTCCAAAGCCTACGTCTCCGACTACTAGGCGGTCCATGGGCACAGGCCGCTCCATATCCGCCTCAACCTCGTCTATCGCGCGAAGCTGATCGGCAGTCTCTTTGTAAGGGAAGCTTTCTTCGAGTTCGCGCATAAGCTCGCGGTTCTCGGGAAAGGCGAAGCCCTTGCTGACCTCGCGCTCGGCGTAAATTTTTATCAGCTCGCTGGCGGCCTTCTCGGCCATTTCACGCGCCTTCGCCGCCGATTTTTTCCAGAGCGAGCCCTTGAGCCTGTCCGCAGCGGGTTCCTGCCCCGGCAGCGGCGCCCACGGGGCAATCTTGTGGAACTGCATGACTGGGATGAGCAGGCGGCGTTCCTCCGCAAACTGGAGCACAAGATATTCCTGTTCTCCATCGGAGGTCTTCACCCGCTCCGCACCAAGGTAACGCGCAACGCCGTAATCGTCGTGGACTACCCACTGCCCCGGCATAAGCCCAGAGCCCCAATCCGCCGGCGCATGATTCTCAATGCGGCGGCGCGCAACGGTGATGCCGGAGAGCTCAAGGTCGGTGATTACAGCGACGCGCGACTCGGAATCTATGAACCCCTCGCTGAGCACGCCGCGATTTGCCTCAAAGTTGTTTACTGCGGCCCACTGGAGGTTGCGTTCCGTCTCGGAAACAATTTTTATCTTATACCCGTCGTTTATCAGAGAGAGGCAGTAGCTCTCAACCTCGCGCAGTTTGCCGCGGAAGTTTGGAAACTGCGAAACGCTCATGCGCGCGGCGCAGTTTTTCACGTCCGGCAGAATCCTGAGCCTCCGGTACGACGCGAGGACCGAGCATATTTTTTCCCAGCGTTCCCACGGCACGGCGTCTTTCCTATCGCGGTCGAGGTTGTTCCAGAGCCACACGGAGTTCTCGGCTGTCATGTCGAGGCCGTGCGGGTCGAAGAAGAGTACGCGCATATCCTTCGGATAGTAGTTTTCAAGGACGTTGTCGCCCTTTGCCACCAGACTCTGTATCAAACATTTTTTTATATTTTTAAGGCTCTTCTGCGTGTCCGGTACGTAGTAACGTATGTCCTCGACCTCGTCGTCGAAAAACTCGACCCGTATAGGATGCATGTCCGATGGGCTGAATATGTCGACGATGCTGCCGCGCACAGCGAACTGCCCTGGCGTCCACACAAGTTCGCTCCGTTCGTAGCCTTTCTGCGCGAGCCAGTCGGCGAGGCGGTCGCGTCCCGCCTCCTTTCCGGTCGCAAGCTCGCGGAAATCTCCGCCTGTCGAAAACGGCGACATCAGCGAGGCCGGGGTCGCGGCCAGAACGCCGCCGCGATACTTGAAATCTTCAAGCACGTCGCCGCGCGCCATTTTCTGCGCATCGTTCCGCGTATCGTCCTCCGACATCGGAAGCTCCGGCAACACCTTGATGCGCCCCAACACCCCGAGCTCATCCGCGTCTGCCGCAAAATCGCGCACCTGACGCGCATCCGGCAGAAGCGCGAGCAGCGGAAAATCTATGCCGCGGCAGACCCACGGGCGCATCGCGCCCTTCGAAGCTAGGTGGACGCCGCTGTTCCGGCGCCAGAGCCCGTCGTCAAGAGCGGCGAGCGAGCTGCCCGCGTAGGGAGATTTATTCTCCGGCATTCAATCTGAAACCGTTGGCCTTCGTCATCGCGGCGTCTATGCCCTCCGTGAGCCAGAGGTTCAGCGCCTTCCACGCAGCGTCTTCGATTTTGCCCCACTCGCGGCGTTGCTCCTGCGGTATCTTCGCGAGCACCCAATCGGCGAGATCCATTTTCACGTCAGGAGAGCCGACGCCAATGCGGAGGCGCGGCACGTCGAGCGTGCCGAGAGCGCCGAGCACGGATTTCAGCCCGTTCTGTCCCCCAGCAGAGCCACTCTTGCGCATGCGGATGCGTCCAAACGGCAGAGCCACATCGTCGGATATTATCATGATGTCCGAGGGATCGAGATTTTGATAGCGAGCGGCCTCACCGACCGAAAGCCCGCTCAGGTTCATAAAAGTGTGCGGCTCAAGAAAGCCGACGCGCTCGCCGCAGCATATCGCCGGCCCCCAGTAGGCTCCGCGGAATTTTATTTGCGGAGTGCCGAGTCCTAACCGCGCAACAAATGAATCAACTATTATCCAGCCGGAGTTGTGTCTTGTCCATACATACTGATAGCCCGGATTGCCCAGGCCTACTATAAGTTTCATGAATAACAGATTCTTTCTATAAAGCCGTAAAGTTTTCCGAATTCGCATAAAAAACTGCGGCCCGGCCTCCGTCCGCAGAAGCGAAAGCGCCGCGCAAAAATCCGAGCGATGGATTTCCGCCGCGCAGGACGGGCATAAGCCGGGCCGCAGAAAACACTCAGGGCTGAAGCGAAGCGGCTACTCTTCCTTCGCGGCCTTTCCCTTCGCCACGACTTCGACCTCAGCGTTCTCTTCCGTCTCAGCAGAAGCCGCCGCTACCTCTTCCTGCGGCTGCTCGACGTGCAGGACGAGAAGGTTGGCGTCGGTGACGGCAGTCACGCCTTCAGGGAGCGCAAGGTCCTTAACGAACACTTCGGAGCCGACCTCAAGGGCCTGGGCGTCGAATACGATCTCTTCGGGGATGTCGCTCGGCTGAACCTCGACAAGGATTGCACGTTCGCCGTAGACGAGAACTCCGCCGTCGTCCTTGATGCCCTTGCAGAGCTCTTCGTTGACGACGCGGATAGGAACCTCGACCTTGATCATGTGTCCTTTGAGAACCTGATAGAAGTCGATGTGGATGACGCGGCGCGTAAGCGGATGGCGCTGCACGTCGCGGATAAGGGCGGTCGCGCTGCCGCCGTCGGCAAAGCTGAGCTCGATTAGCGTCGTATCTCTGTGGGCGCTGTTCGCTACAGGCGTTACAGCTCTGGCCGAGACGACTCCGGCAAGGCCGTTCTTATATTCTGGACCGTAAAGTACGACGGGAAGCTGATCCTTAGAGCGGAGTTTGCGGCAGATGCCCTTGCCCGTTCCCTCTCTCTTCGTGAAATCGAGTTTTACAGTCTGATGCTTGGATGCCATAGATGTTTCCTCCTCAATGGTATTAAAACTTTTATAATATTTCTTCCGTCGCTTAACGGAACAAAATGCTTACTGAATGCTCAGAATGTATTCTTCTCAGCGCCTCTGCGAAAAGCGGGGCGATAGGAAGCTGGCGGATCTTATCGATTTTTTTGTGTTCTTTGAGCGGAATCGTATCCGTAAGGACTACTTCCTTTATAACGGAGTCCTTGAGTCTGTCGATAGCAGGCCCGGAGAGGACGCCGTGCGTGGCGCAGGCGTATACCTCTTTAGCGCCGCGCTCTTTGAGTGCTTCGGCCGCCTTGACTATCGTGCCCGCAGTGTCGATGATGTCGTCGACGAGTACGCAGGTCTTGCCCTCGATATTTCCTATTATCTCCATGACTTCGCACTGGTTAGCGACTTCGTGCGAGCGGCGCTTGTCGACGATGGCAAGCTCTGCGTTGTTCATCTGCCCGGCAAACTTGCGCGCGCGGACTACGCCGCCGATGTCAGGCGACACGACGGAGACTAGTCCCCGCTCCATCTCCGCCGTAAGCGTCCTGCGGAAGTACGAAGCGAGAAGCGGGATGCCGGTAAGGTGGTCGACTGGAATGTCGAAGAAGCCCTGGATCTGCCCAGCGTGTAGGTCGGCCGAGATAACGCGGTCGGCTCCGGCTTTTTCAAGAAGGTTGGCGACGAGCTTCGCGGTGATAGGCTCGCGCGAGCGCGTTTTTCTGTCCTGGCGCGCGTAACCGAAGTAGGGCATGACGAGGTTTACGTGATAGGCAGACGCCCTCTTGAGCGCGTCGACAATTATAAGCAGTTCAAAGAGGTGCTCGTTCGCAGGCTCGCAGGTCGGTTGAACGACATATACGTCCGCCCCGCGCACGCTTTCTTCGATGGAAACGCCGATCTCTCCGTCAGAGAAACGGAAGAGTTTTGACGCCGAAAGCGGCACGCCGAGATTCATGCAGATATTCTCCGCAAACTGCGGGTCGGCGCTGCCAGAAAATATTTTTACCTCTCTCAATCCTGCGGACATATTATTATCCTCCTTAAGAAATTAAGAACAAAGCTCCGCGCCCTTCAGCTACGAAACCTTATCTTCCGTCAACTTTTTTCTGCGCATTTCGCTCCAGCCTTCTATATTAGACTGCCTCGCGCGGCCTACGCCGAGAGCGCCGTCCGGGATGCGGTTCGTAATGACTGAGCCGGCGGCCGTCGAGACGTCGTCTCCCACTTCAACTGGCGCGACGAGCATCGTGTCGCTGCCTATGAGGCAGTTGCTGCCTATCTTTGTCTTGTTTTTCTTAACGCCGTCGTAGTTGCATGTTATCGTACCCGCGCCTATATTAGTGTTCTCGCCGATAACGGTATCGCCGATGTACGAGAGGTGCGGCACCTTGGAATCTTTACCGACGACGCTCTTCTTTATCTCTACAAAGCGTCCCATGTGCGCGTTTTCAAGCAGCTCGCCGTGTTCTCGCATAAACGAAAACGGCCCCGCGGAGGCGCGCGATCCTATCGTCGATTCGTTGAGGCGCACCGAGCCTTTGAGATTCGCTTTCTCGCGGACGACTGAGTTGCGCAGAACGCTAAAACTCCCTATAAAAGCTCCGTCCTCCACTACGGTGTCTCCCCAGAGCTGCACGGACGGGTGGATCGTAACGTCACGTCCAACCTTTACCTTCGGACCTATCCACACGCTAGACGGATCCATGCAGTGCATGCCGTTTTCTTTCATAAGCGAGAATACTATTCTGTCGCGCATTATGCGTGCAGCGTTCGCAAGCTGTATCTGGTCGTTTATGCCGAGAAACTGCTCCGAGTCGTCTGCAAGAACGGCATCTACTTTTCCGCCGCGCGCCGCAATGAGCGCGAGCGCGTCGGGGAGGTAATATTCTCCCTGCGCATTTTTGCATGATATCTCGTCGATGACCGAGGCAAGAGCCTGCGTACGGAATATATACATGCCGCTGTTGACCTCATGGACCTCGCGCTCCGTTTCCGTAGCGTCCTTGTGTTCGACCACGCGGACAGTACCTCCGTCGCGTATCACGCGGCCATACCCCGTAGGATCGTCAAGCATGAAGCTTAGAAAGCTGCAGTCGCTGCCGTTTGAGATGTGGTGCTCCGTAAAATATTTGAGAGTTCCTGATGTAATGAGCGGCGCGTCTCCCGCGAGCACGATGACGTTTTCGTAGGCGCTCCACCACCCTTGAGCCAGCTTAGCTGCGTGGCCCGTGCCGCGCTGCTCGCGCTGCCATATTATGAAAGATTCCGGGAAGTTTGCTCTGACCCAGCTCTCGACCGCTTCGCCTTCGTAACCGACGACTACGGCGGTGTGATCGAATCCGGCGTCGAGCGAGGCCTTAATGGGATAATAGAGAATCGGCTCCTCCAGCATAAGATGGAGAACCTTGGGAGTTTTGCTGCGCATCCGCGTGCCTTTGCCTGCGGCCAGCAGGAGCACCCCACATGATTTTTTAGGCTGATCCACAATTCCTGCCCCTTTCAAAAACGCCCCAGATAGTGCGGCTTCAAAAAAATGGCTGGGGTGGATGGACTCGAACCATCGATGGCGGAGTCAAAGTCCGCTGCCTTAGGCCGCTTGGCTACACCCCATTATGTGCAACGGTCATTATAACGTTAAATTGAGTAAATCCGCAAGTCTGAAAATCACTTTTGCCCGTCAGTACGCGGATCTTGCTCCGTTTCGCAGCACCCACTCTAAATTTAAAAAATGATACATTTTTATCGCCTTTAGTTGCCCCAAACCCGTTGCTTTGATTTATAATAAATTAAAATTTATTTAAAGTCTTATTGGAGGAGTTTATCGTTGTGGACTGTAGATGACGGAATCGCGGTACTTAGGGAGAGAGGCGCAAAAATAACAGCGCAGCGCATAGCTATACTTCAGAAGCTTGAGGGGCGCATGGATCATCCTTCAGCAGAGACGCTCTACAAAGAGCTTTCATCTGAATACGCGACGATGTCTGTCGCGACGCTTTACAGCACGGCCCAGCTTCTAGCCGACGCGGGGCTCATCAAGATACTAAGCATAGACGACAAGAGAGTATATTTCGACCCGACTACTGAGACGCACGGGCATTTCCTCTGCCGTAAGTGCGGCAAACTCTTTGACATTCCTGTCAACGAGGACGAGATATTCAGATCCGCGTCGACTGTGCGCGACAACATCGCGCAGATCGAGCATACGGAGATTTTCTTCTACGGTCTCTGCTCCGACTGTCTGAAGATATAGCTCCGCATTATGGGCTCTTTCGCAGCCTTTTTCATTGGGGTCTTCCTGTTGTACTGGCCGTATATGTGGTGTTGGTACAGAAAGGAAGACCCCGAAATTTATGGCATAAGGTGGCGCGCCGGCGGACGCGCTGTAATGGAGACGCTGGCTGTGACCGCAGTCGTGCTTGCGGTGCTTACTGCCGTTGCGCTTGCGTGGCCGTGGGAGGAGCTGCCGAGGCATCGCGGCCTGCGCAGCGTAGCCGAGCTCGCTGCGTCTGGGCTAGCCGCCGCCGTGATAGAAGAAACTTTCTTCCGCGGCTGGCTTCAGCCAATGTTTGCGAAGAAGCTCGGCCCGTACGCCGCTATCGTCGCCGTCAACCTAATATTCGCGCCCGTACATCTCGTCGCAGCACCGTACAGGATATCCCTCTGCACCTTCTTTCCCGGCCTCGTGATGGGATGGCTCAAATACAGGCACAACAGCCTGTTGCCTCCGGCGCTTTTCCATTGTCTGGGAAACGTCTGGGCGATATGGTTCTTCCCCTCTCCAGTGGGATTCTAACAATTTCAGTTTTATAGAAAGAAGGCTATTACAATTGAATCTCAGTAAATTAAAAAGAGCGTTCGTCTTCGCGTTCGCTGCGTTTCTCGCCTGCACAGCGCTTTCCTGCGCGCATGCCGCCGAGACCGGGACGAAGAAAATCTTTGAGATCGACATACCGATGCGAAAAGGCGCGGAAGTCACCGTCACCGCGGCTAACGGCAAAACCTTCGCCGTTGCTGCGGTCGCGGCGCTCCCGACCAAAACGCGTTATCCGAGCTACACGGCGAGCGCATGGGGCGAGCCCGGCTCCGTCTGCGCCTCGGCGGTCAATGCGGTACATATGCTCGTCTCGGTCGAAAAGGGCAAAGGCCGCACTCTGAGCATCATCCCTAAGGAGACGATAGCGCCCGCGGCCGGCCCCGGCGCTTCCATCGTGCTCGACGCTAAAGCCGGCGAAAGCGTATTCGGCGCCTGGGCCCCGGCGGTCGGGTCGCGTGTTTTCGTGCGCACGAATAACGGCGCAGCTGCGCCGCTCGCGGCGGACAATCTGCCCAAAGAGGGGGACACTCTCGTTATCGAAGTATTCGAGGACCCGTCGCTTCCATATATGGTCGATATAGAGAACCGCCCTGGCGGCAGGGTTGTCGCTTGGTACTCCGACGGCTACAAAATCCTTGGGCGCGTCCTCGTACCGCTCGGCGGGACGGGACGCTTTGAAGGTACTCTCTTCCAGCGAAACGGCGCTATACGCGCAAACCACAGCGGCGTAATCGACGTCAGCACGACTCCGCGCGGCACGACAGGCGGATTTCAGATAGTGCCGTGGGACCACGCGCTCGCCTCGAAAGAGATGCAGGGCGTCTGGAGTATGACGCAATGGCTCGTAATAGGCCCTGCTGACGGGAAGTCGAAGCTTGGAGGCACGCCGCCGCTCTTCAAGCACGGGCTAGTCTCCGGCCCCGCGGGTGGCGAAGAGATGTGGGATATGTGGTCTTCCTACGGGCGCAGGTCGCTCGTCGTAGCGCGCTACAAAAACGGCGGCTGGGAGCGCCTTCGCGAATCAGCAGGCAGGAACGACAATTCGCTGCGCTCCATCACGGAGCTGCGCATCTACTATCCGTTTACCGAAGAGATACAGAGCGGGCTGTAAAGCGCAGCTTCAAGGAGAAATACCCAATCCACGCCGCCGGAGGCGATTTGTCCGGCGGTGATTTTTTATCTTTGCGCATGAAAAAGGCGGCGGGCCGTCGTGGCTTCGCCGCCTTTCGTCTTCTATGCTTTAGTTGAAAATTCGCGGTGCGAGCAGCTACGCTTGACTCGCCTGCGCAGCTTTGAACTCTTCTACAGCCGCGAGCACAATATCGCGCAGTTTCTCGTCCTCGAGCGCTTTGACGACGGTCGCCTGAATCCAACCTTCTTTTACTCCGCAGTCGAGGCGCTGGCCCTTGTATATAGTCGCGTAGACCGGCTCTTCTTCGAGCAGCGATGCTATCGCGTCGGTGAGCTGGTACTCGCCGCCAGCGCCGCGCTTGAGGTTTTTCAGATGTTTAAAGATTTTCGGCGAGAGCAGGTAACGGCCCATTATCGCGAGGCGCGACGGAGCGTCCTCGCGCTTCGGTTTTTCGACGAGCCCGCGGACGCGGTAGACGCCTTGCTCTATTTCTTCGGCGTCGACTATGCCGTAACGCGATACGTCCTCTGGCGCAACCTCTTCGAGGCAGAGCACGGAGCCGTCGTATTTTTCGCGGACGGCCTCAAGCTGTGACAGCGCCGTCGGTTCGGCTACCATGACGTCGTCGGGGAGCAGCAGGCCGAAATATTCGCCGCGGCAGAATTCCTCGGCGCAGAGCACGGCGTGGCCGAGGCCGAGCGGCTTCGCCTGATAGGCGTAATGGAACTCCGCAAGCCTGTATATCGAGTCGACGACATCTGCGAGTTCAGATTTCCCGCGCTCACGCAGCAGCGCCGTCAACTCGAACGACGGTTCGAAGTAACGGCAGATGCTCTCCTTACCCTGCCCAGTCACAAACACGACGCGTGAGCAGCCAGATGCGACCGCTTCGTCAACTCCGTGATGAATCAGCGGACGGTCTATGAGCGGCATCATTTCTTTCGGGATATCCTTCGTCGCAGGAAGGAAGCGCGTACCTAGGCCTGCAACCGGAAATACCGCCGTCCTTACTCTTTGATAAGCCGGCTTAACATCCATCTCAGTCTACAACCTTTCCTATCGCCTCTTCCATTATGTCAGCGGCGCGGCTCATGAGCTCAGCATCGCGGGATTCAGCGAATATCCTGATGAGCGGTTCGGTTCCAGACGGGCGCAGAAGCATTCGTCCTTTGCCGTCGAGCAGCCGCTCTGCCTCCTTCGCCGCAGCTTCTACGATGGGGCTCGACATTACTGCGTTCTTGTCCCTAACGTTCATGTTTCGGAGCACCTGCGGGTAGCGGTCGAAGCGGTCGACGAGCGTTGAAACATCCTCGCCGAGCTCTCCTACGGCCTTTAGGAATAAAATCCCGGAGCATAGGCCGTCGCCGGTGTTTGCGTAGTCGAGCGCTATAATGTGTCCGGACTGTTCGCCTCCGATGCGCGCTCCTTCGCGCTTCATAGTATCGAGGACGTAGCGGTCGCCGACGGGGCAGCGGAAAGTCTTTATATTTTCCTGAGCGAGCAGGTCTTCTAGCACCATATTGGACATGACGGTCGCCACGACTCCGGCGCCGAGCGCTCCGCGGGAGGCTAGCCAGCGGCCTATAACCCAGAGCATTATATCGCCGTCGATGACGCGCCCCCGTCCGTCGCACATGAGCACACGGTCGGTATCTCCGTCGTAGGCGATGCCGAGCGCAGCGCCGGTCTCGCGTACCTTGGCCGCGAGCGCGTCTATGTGCGTGACTCCGACGTTTCTGTTGATGTTAGTACCGTCCGGCGTGTTCGCCATGAATGTGACGCCGCCGCTCCACTCGGAGAATAGAGGCCCTACGAAGGATGAGGCCGCGCCGTTAGCAGCGTCTATGACGATCTGGTACGAGCGGTCTTTTATGTCGCTGAACAGCTTTCCGAGCCCGTCGAGGTATGCGGAGCGATATTCGGAGCCGTCGCGCACCGTGCCTATATGTTCTGGTTCGGCGCGGCGGCGGCGTCCGTCGTCGAGGAATATCTCTTCTATCCCGGCCTCGTCGTCGTCAGTGAGCTTGAAGCCGTCGCGGTCAAGGAACTTTATGCCGTTGTATTCCGCCGGGTTGTGCGACGCACTGACTACCGCTCCGCCGCTGTAAGGGCCGCGCATAGCGGCGCAGCTGACGCCAGGCGTCGGTATCACGCCAAGGTCTACGGCGTCGCCGCCGGACGAGGCGATGCCAGCCATGAGGGCGGACTGGAGCATTTCTCCAGAGAGTCTTGTGTCGCGCCCGACCGCAATTTTGGGGCGCTCGACGCCGTTTTCCAGGAGGAAGACGGTATATGCCGAGCCGAGACGCATCGCGGCGTCGGGCGTCATCATACCCTGGTTCGCGATGTCGCGCACCCCGTCTGTACCGAAGAATTGCCTTTTCTTGCCTTTTCCGTCGTTCAAATGGGCCACCTCGCAGAGCAAAATTTATGTTCTATTTATGATTCGCCGCTATTCGACTGAAGTTACCGAGACTTGCTCCGGCTCCGTCCTGACGACCTGGAAGCCGGGCCGCAGCCCGCGTACGAGCACAGGCAGCTCCGTGTGCTGCGAAACTATGTTCGACACGTCCACGTAGAGTTCGCACGGCGGCTGCCGTCCTTCGAGCGACTTAATCGCAGTTTCCAGCCCCTCTATCGTAAGGCTCACGGAAGCCGGCGAGAAGCGCCACTCCGTCGAAGCCGAGTTGCCATATACCATGAGCGGTACGTTCTGGAAGGTCATCACGCTCATTTTTTTAGAAAGATGTATTTCTACACGCGCTCGGTCCGCACCCGTTATCTCTATGCCTGGAGGCAGCTGCGTCGGCACCATCGGTATCATCAGCTGTATGTCCTGTTCAAGCCCCGTAATATCCACCGGCGGTAGCTCGAGCGACTCTATGCTCTTGACGGCGGCGCTGCTTCCGCGTATTGAAACGCTGTCAGGTATGACCTTGACTGACTCGACTTGGAGTCCGGAGTGCGGCTCGCCTACGACGGAGACCTTGACTGGAATGCGGTCGCCAACTATCTCGTCTTCGAACGTCACAGTCGCATCTACCTCGTGCGGCGATATCGTAACGCGCCTGCGCCGCGCCGCGCCTTCCTCCGTCGCCGCGTCCTTTATCATCACCGGTACTTTTACCGTTCCGCTCTCGAGAAGATGTTCGAGGTTGACTGGCGCCTCAAGCTCATGTACTGAGAGCACGTACGTCTCCGGCCCGCTGACGACCGCGTGGTCGGGGCTCACGACGATGGAGGCGACAACCTTGCCCTCCGGCGCTTCGCCTGTCGTTTCCGGCTTTATCTCAACGCGCCGTTCGACGTTGCGGTATATCTCGACCTCGACGAGCGCCGGCTGCCAGCTGCGTACGCGCGCGAATGTCGGCGCTTCAATGCGCACCGGCAGTGTATAGCGCCCAGTCCTCAGATTCGCCAGGTCGACCTCTGATACTATGTCCGACGGTTCGATGCCGAAGAGCTCGTTGATTTTGCCTTCAAGCTTGATTTCCACATCTCTAACGGGCGCGCTGACGGAAAGGCCGGCGCCGAGGTTCGTGTACGCTATTTCGTCTTTCATCGTGCGCGCCGACTCCGCGTTGCTGTCAAGAGCGACTAGCGACCAGAGCAGGACGGATAGACAAAGCGATACTCCGCCGAGGAACATCTTCGACTGTAGGAAATTACCGCCTTTGTAATTGAATTTAGCGCTTAACTTCCCCAGCGTCGCGCGCATTCGGAGGAGTTTCGCTCTTATGAGCCTTTTCTTATCCTTAGACATTTTTGTCGCCTCCGGCCCACTGCTGCTGGAGCTCGTCGCGCAGGCGCTCCATGAAATTCGTCTCCTTGGCCTCATGGCTGAAGTAATGGCTGCACATCTTGCGCACCTGCGCCTCGCTGAGCGGACGCGAGAAATGACCCGAGACGGCCGCCTTTATCTCGCCGCGTTCCTCGGAGACGGCGATGGCGATCGAATCTGACATCTCAGTGACGCCGAGCGCAGCACGGTGGCGCGTGCCGTACCAGCGCGAAATGTCAGTCTTCTCCGTGAGCGGCAGATAGCAGCCGGCCGCTACTATCTCGCGCTGGTCGATGACGACAGCTCCGTCGTGCAGCGGAGTGCCTGGCCAAAATATCGATATCAGAAGCTCTTCCGTAATGTCGGCGTTGAGCAGCACCGCCGTGCGCCATACGTCTTTCAGGCTCGTGTCGCGCTGGAGCACGACGAGCGCGCCGATACGCTGCGATTGGCAGTACAGTAAAGCCTTTGTTAGCTGTTCTGCGCGCTGGTCTATCTCCTGCGTGCTGCTGCCGACCTTCCATAGGTGGCCCTTGCCGAGCTCTTCAAGCATACGGCGAAGTTCAGGCTGGAAGAGTATCGGAATGACGATGATGAGCGCTCCGATCATGCGCCCCATGATGTTCGAAAGGCTGCGCAGGTTGAGCAGGCTCGCCGCCGCGCCGATAAGGCCGATTATCATAAGGCCGCGGATAAGCTGCATCGCGCGCGTTCCTACGAGCAGAAGCAGAATCCGGTATATTAAAAAAGCTACGATGAGTATGTCCAGGAAGTCCTGCCAGCGCAGGTTGAATAAAGCCAACGGCGCACCCCTCTCTCATGAGTATGTTTAAGTTATTATAGCGCAAGAGCGGCGCGAGGTAGAACAGAAAAGAACGAGCGGAGGCGCGCGGCGCTACTGTCCGCGCACCTTCCGCAGAAACGATAGGTTGCCATCGTCGCCTATTCCTTCCTTCGGCGTTTCAAGAATCGTCGGCGTGTCCTTGAAGCGCTCGTCGTTCATCAGCAGCGCGAACGGGTGAAGCCCAATCTCACCCTCGCCGAGGTGCGCATGGCGGTCGAGATGCGTTCCCTTCGCGGCTTTGCTGTCGTTAAGGTGCCAACAGCGCACACGCGAAAGGCCGACATGCTTGTCCGCCGCCGCGACGAGCCTCTCGTATGCGTCGGACGAGCGCAGATCGTATCCGGCTGCGAATACGTGGCACGTGTCTATGCACAGCCCTATGCGCGGATGCCAGTTCGCTTCGTCGAGAATTTCTGTGAAATGCGCGAATTCCCCGCCGACGCATGTACCCTGCCCCGCCATCGTCTCGAGCAGGATGCGAGTCTTGTATTCCTGCGTAGCGTCGAAAAGGCGCAGAAGCGTCTCAGCTATATTCACAGTCGCTTCGTCTATACCGGCGTCCATGGCGAAGCCAGGATGCAACACTATGTCGTCGATGTTCAGGTGGCGGCAGCGCTCGACCTCCTCGCGCAGCGCGGCGGCGCTTTTCGCGCGCACCGCCGCATCGGGCGAGGCGATGTTGATCAGGTACGAGGCGTGGGAGACGACGGCCTTTACATTCGAGCGCTGCCAGGCGCGGAAAAACCCCTCCGCCTCCTGAAGCGAGACGTGGCGGGCCTGCCACTGCCGTTGGCTGCGCGTGAATATCTGCATCGACTCGCAGCCGAGCGCGTCGGCGCGTTCAAAGGCCTTGTCGAGCCCGCCGGCGACGGACATATGCGCGCCGATCAGCGCCATATCAGTCCGCTTTTCCCGCGTAGACGACCCCGTGGACTCCGTCTATCGTCAGGGTCGTTCCATCTTCTATTTTATTCATAATGTCCGCAGCGTCTGTGATGCACGGGATGCCGCGGTCGAGCGAAATGACTCCGGCGTGCGAGGTGAGCCCGCCCTCTTCTGTGATGATCGCCGCGGCTTTTTCGAAAGCCGGGACGTATTCCTTTTCGCTCTTCTTTATGACGAGGATCTTATCTTCGGAAATTCTCTTTAAAGCTTCCTCGGGCGACAATGCCTTGCAGGCGACGCCTGTCACGCGGCGGCGTACAAGCGAGAGTCCGCGCGCTATGACGTTCGCTATGCGGATGACGTTTATCATGTTAGTGCTGCCGGGCTCGCCGAGCGGCATACCGGACATCATGACCACGTTGTCGCCGTTCGCGACGAGCGCTTCGCGCTTTATCAGCGATATGGCGTTCTTCATGGATTCCTCAAGCAGGTGCGTAATTGGGCAGATACACGGCATAACGCCCCAGACCAGCGAAAGCTGCCGCCACGTCGAGAGCGAAGGCGTCATAGCGATTATTGTACAGGTCGGGCGATATTTGCTGACCATGCGCGCAGTCGTGCCAGACGATGTGAGCGGAACTATCGCCGCGGCCTGCACCTCTTTCGCCACGTCGCGCGCCGCATGGCTCACGGCGTCCGCCGTCTCGCAAACCGCTGGAAGCGAGCGAGGCTTACGGCACCAAAGCGCTACGTCCTGCTCCGTCCGCACGATTATACTGTTCATCGTCTCGACGGACTCGACCGGATATTTTCCGCCCGCAGTCTCGCCGGAGAGCATTACCGCGTCGGCTCCGTCTATGACGGCGTTCGCGACGTCGCTGGACTCCGCACGCGTCGGGCGCGGATTGCGTATCATCGAGTCCAGCATCTGAGTAGCGACAATGACGGGCTTTCCCTGCATCCGACAGCGCTCAATGATCTCCTTCTGTATCATCGGCACATCCTCAGTGCGCATCTCCACGCCGAGATCGCCGCGCGCGACCATCATACCGTCGACGACTTCGAGTATTTCGTCAAGGTTGTCGACCGACTGGCGCGTCTCCATTTTTGCGATTACCTTCGCTGAGGCGCCAGCCAATTCGAGGACGCGGCGCACCTCTATGATGTCCTCCTTGCTGCGCACGAACGACACCGCTACGTAGTCGACGTTGTTCTCCGCGCCCCATTTGAGGTCTGCTATGTCCTTCTCCGTCAGCGTCGGTACGGAGAGGTCGGCGCCGGGAACGTTGACGCCCTTGTGCTCACCGAGCTCGCCGCCGACTATGACTCGGCACTTTATAGCATCGGGCGAGGTCTTGACGACTTCAAGATGTATCGCGCCGTCGTCGATGAATATATTCTGTCCCTTCTTAACCTCTGAGGCGAGCTTTGGGTAGTCGATGTAGACCCCGTGCTCGTCCCCCTCTTTTTTCTCGAAGAAGAGAGTAAACTCGCTGTCCGACTTCACGGCGACCTTGCCGCGGCCAGGCAGTTCGCCAGTGCGTATCTCCGGTCCTTTCGTGTCGAGAAGCACCGCTATAGGAACCTGAAGCTCCTGCTCGACAGCGCGCACGGTGCGAAGGGTTTTCAGGTGCGACTCGTAGTCGCCGTGGCTGAAGTTAAGCCGAGCGACGTTCATGCCGGCCTTCGCAAGCGCGAAGAGTTTCTCGTAGTCCCAACAGGCAGGCCCTATCGTGCATACGATCTTTACGTTGCGTTTAATTCTTTCCATATTTATAAATTTCTCCTGCTTTTTACTGTTTTTCCTGTTTTCCGCTTTCTATCTCTCCGTAGGCGGTCAGAACCTTAGCGCGTCCGCGTATCTTCATCGCGGAGATGTGTTCTGTGAACTGCGCTACCCACACCTCGCCCTCCTCGAGCTTTTCGGTATGGAGGAATCTGTTTTCTGCGCCGCGAGTTACTCCCGTCACTGTGACGCCGTTTTCAAGCGCTTTAATAGCTATATAGTCTCCGGCTCCCCCGTTGTCGCCGCTTTGCATCATTCTTTCTTTCCTCCTAAAGGCAGCACACAAGCCCGTTTGAAAAATCCTCCAGCTCTTTTCTAAGCTTGTCTGTGACGTCGACCTTTATGTTCTTTATCAGCGAGACGGAAGTCTCCGCCGAACCGTGCAGCTTGACGATCAGCTCGCTTCTGCCGGGGTGCGCCCGCAGTATTGCGAACAGCTCGTCGTAGAATTTATCGTTAAGCCCGTCGCTATCGACCGTTATCACGGCGCGGCGCTCGAGCTTTTCCCTGTACTCTTCTTCGGAATATATGTCGTCGACCATCAGCGATACTCCGCGGTCGTCCTTCGGCTGCCCCTTCACGAAATACAGCGCGCCCTTCTGGAGCGTGTGCTTGTAGAGCGGCCAGCGCTTGCCGAATATGAGCATGTCGACGGTGCCGCGGTTGTCCTCGATGACCGCTGTTCCGAACGGGTTGCCGGCCTTGCTGAACTTTTCCGTAAAGTTCGTCAGCAGCCCAGCAGTAACGGCGGGCTGGTGAGAGCGCCAGTTCGGCAGGTCGCCGACGGGGCAGGTGATGTACGGCTCGACAGTCGGCTCGTACTGGTCGAAGGGATGCCCGGATATATAAAGCCCCATGCTTTCCTTTTCGAGGTCTAGCTTCTGGCGCTCGCTGAAATCCGGGACTTCTTCCATCTCTGGAGTAAAGAACTCCTCTTCTTCGTCGCCGAAGAGCGACGCCTGGTTTGTATTCTGTGCGCGGCGCGCTGCGAGCTCCGTAAGCTGGGGCAGGGCGTTGAGCAGCTTCGCGCGGTTCGGATCGAGGCTGTCGAATGCTCCCGACTTTATCAGGTTTTCGACGACGCCGCGGTTCACCTGCCGAGTGTCTACGCGCGAGAGGAAGTCCCACAGGGACACGAACTTGCCGTCCTTCGCCCTGTTCTCGATGATATTCGCTACTGCGGCGTCGCCTACCTTCGCTATGGCCGAGAGTCCAAGCCTGATGACTTCGCCAATGACTGTGAAATCTTCCTTCGACTCGTTGATGT
Source organism: bacterium (assembly GCA_963618995.1). Taxonomy (GTDB): domain Bacteria; phylum Synergistota; class Synergistia; order Synergistales; family Synergistaceae; genus Caccocola. Next base: position 20,595 of record CAVEUD010000013.1, on the reverse strand, counting down.
CGGGCGGCAGTACGTCGTAGCCGGCGTCGCGCACGGCACGGATGTACTGTCCGAGCACCTCCATCTTCGAGCCGATGAGGCTCGAAAGGTACGAGGCCAGGTACTCGGCCCCGTAGTTGGCCTTGAGCCACGCGGTCCAGTAGGCGATAAGGCCGTATGCCGCGCTGTGTGATTTGTTGAAGCCGTAACCAGCGAACTTCTCTATGATATCGAATATTTCTCCCGCGCGCTTTGTGTCGACGTCGTTCTTCACCGCGCCTTCGACGAATTTCGCGCGTTCCTTCTCCATTACCTCTTTCTTTTTCTTTCCCATAGCACGTCGCAGGAGGTCCGCTTCGCCGAGAGTATAACCTGCGAGCTCGCGCGCGCTCTGCATGACCTGCTCCTGGTATAGGATGACGCCGTATGTGTCCTTCATGTAAGGCTCGAGCCGCGGGTGGAGATAGTGGACTTTCTCCTCGCCGTGCTTACATTTCACGTAGGTATCGACCATTCCACTTTCAAGCGGGCCCGGGCGGTAGAGCGCGACGAGCGCGATCATGTCCTCGAAACAGTCAGGGCGCAGCCTCCGCACGAGAGCCGTCATGCCCGACGATTCCAACTGAAAAACGCCAAGCGTGTCTCCGCGCTGGAGCATGTCGTATGTCTTCGCGTCGTCTATCGGTATCTCGTTGAGGTCGATGTGCCCCTTGCCGTTACTTTCGATGTTCTTCACAGCACCGTCAAGGACTGAGAGCGTGCGCAGGCCGAGGAAGTCCATCTTTACGAGCCCGAGCTTTTCGACATATTCCATCGAGTACTGCGTAGCTATCTGGTTCTCGCCAAATTTACGCACCGGCACCATGTCGTTAGTCGGCTTCGGCGTTATGACGACGCCGGCCGCGTGCTGCGAACAGTGGCGCGCAAGCCCTTCGATGTGCATCGCAGTGTCAATAAGCTTCTTTATCTCGGGCTTCGAATCGTAGGCCGCCTTGAGGTCGGGGACGCCGGCTAACGCGCTCTTAATGTCCTTTATATCAGAGGTCGGCATCGCTGGGATGAGCTTCGTTATCGCATTGACCTCTGGGATGGAGACGCCGAGCGCGCGTCCGACGTCTTTTATAGCGCCGCGGCTCTTCATACGCCCGAAGGTCACTATCTGCGAGACCTTGTCCGAGCCGTATTTTTCCACTATGTAGGCGATCAGCTCGTCGCGCCCCTTGTCGGATACGTCTGTGTCGATATCGGGCATGCTTATGCGTTCCGGGTTCAGGAAGCGTTCAAAGAGCAGATTGTAGCGTATCGGGTCTAGATCGGTGATGCCGAGCGAATACGCGACGAGCGAACCGGCCGCAGAGCCACGTCCCGGCCCTATCGGGATGTGCTTCGACTTCGCAGCGACGATGATGTCCGAGACTATACAGAAATATCCGGGAAAGTCCATCTGCTCTATTATGTCGAGCTCGTATTCGAGACGCTCGAGATAGTTCTGCGGCGGATTGTCGGTCTTGAGCCTGCGGCGCAGGCCGTCGGCAGCCATTTTGCGCAGGTGCGTCGTCAGCGTTTCGCCCTCGGGGAGCGGGAACTCCGGCAGGTAGTAGTGCCCCATCTTGAGTTTGACGTTACAGCGGTCGGCGATACGCTGCGTGTTAATCAAAGACTCCGGAAGGTCGTTCCCGAAAATCGCCCACATTTCCTCGGGTGAGCGGAAATAGTAGTCGTTCCCCTGGAAGCGGTAACGTTTCTCGTCAGATACTAGACTGCCCGTCTGCACACAGAGCAGTACATCGTGCCACTCCGCGTCGCTCTGTTTCATATAATGGGAGTCGTTTGTCGCAATCAGCGGGATGTCGAGCTTCTTCGACATTTCGACGAGAGTTTTATTGACAAGCGCCTGTTCCGGTATACTGTTCGACTGTACCTCTAGGAAGAAATTCTCTTTCCCCATGATGTCGCGGTACATGCCGGCGCGCCGTTCCGCGCCTTCCACGTCGCCACTTATGATGAGCTGCGGTATCTCGCCACCGAGGCAAGCCGACGAACATATAAGTCCCTTGCTGTACCGCGCAAGCAGGTCATGGTCTATGCGCGGCCTATAGTAAAAGCCGTCTGTGTTCGCCATCGAGACGAGCTTCGTGAGGTTGTAGTAGCCTTCTTCGTTTTCGGCGAGCAGTATAAGGTGGTTCTGTCCCTTGCCTTCGCGGCAGGTATAGCCGTTTGGGTCGACGTAGACTTCGCAGCCGAGTATCGGCTTGACGCCCGCGGCGTTACAGGCGTTGTAGAACTCGACACAGCCGAACATGACGCCGTGGTCCGTTATCGCGACGGAGTCCATCCCCATCTCCTGCGTAGCCGCTGCGAGCGCAGAACATTTATTCGCCCCGTCAAGAAGGCTGTATTCTGTATGCACGTGAAGGTGTACGAACGGTTTATCAGACATTACTATTCATTTCCCTCTGTTTCATCTTCGCTCATATCCGCGCTTCTAACGTAAAGCAACTCGGCACCGGCCCTGCGCAGTATAGCTGACAGCGGAGTTCCCCCCGATTGCTGCGCGGAGCGCGTTTCCTCATGCGGCTGCTGCGGCTTAGACTCCAACCGCGGCTCGGGCTCTGCCGCTGCGCCGACCAGATCAGGCGGCGGCGTCTCAGCCGCGCACTCTATGCCCCATAGTTTCACAGCGGCTGAGCAAAGCTCTTTTTTGTTGCGAGAAATTGAGAGGAAGCTCCTAGCCGGCATCTCGCGCTCAAATTCTATCTCTACGCCGTTTTCTCCGCGCACAAGCGCTGCGTTGAGTAGCGCGGCGGAAATCGCGAGGCGGTCGTCTCCGTTCAGCAGCGCGGCGAGCTTCCAGAAAAGCTCCGCGCCTCCGGCGGGAAGGCGTTCAGCCCGCGCCTCTGGCGGGCTTTGAGGATGCGGCGCAGGTTCTGCTGCTGGATGAATTTCGTAAGCAGGCGCGTATTTCGCGCTCTCCACCCGCGGCTGCGGCGCAGCATATCTTTCCGGCTCCGGCGCGCGATTCACCGGCGCGGCGTCAGGCGCCGCTGCACGGCTTTGAGCCGTTCCGTACGATGGCTCAGCACGGCTCTCGCCGTTGATTATGCTCTGAAGCTCCATGAAGACGACGCCGCTGAAAATGTCGCCCTTCATCCCGTAATGCGCGCGCGGCAGCAAGCCGTTGCAGAGTTCGCAGGCCGCCTTGAGCTTCGCAGCGTCCCAGTGCGCCGCCTCCGCGGCGAGGTATTCGCGTTCCGCGGCAGACGTTTCGAGCGCTTCAATAGCTTTTTCGCCCCATAGCGAATAGAGCCAGAGGTCGCGGAAGAGCACGAAAAGAGACTCGCATAGCCGCTCTGACGAGATTCCGCGCGCCATTATAGCATGAAGCGCCGCTGCTGCCTCTCGCGGCTCTGCGCGCATCTGAGTCACCCATTTTTCAAGCTCCGTGCGGCTGCTGCCTCCGGTCAGCTCCTTTACGCTCTCAAGCGAGAGCTTGCCGCGTCCGAGCGCGACTGCCTGCTCCGTGAGCGAGAGCGCGTCGCGCAACGCGCCGTCGGCCTGCCGCGCGAGCTCCCACGCGGCCTCGTCCTCGGCATCTATGTTCTCCTGCGCGCAGACGTATTTAAGCCTGCCTACGGTGTCCGCTATCGTTATACGGTGGAAAGGGATATGCTGGCAGCGCGAGCGTATCGTGACTGGAACTTTGTGCGGCTCAGTCGTCGCGAGCAGGAACACTACGTTCGCGGGCGGCTCTTCAAGAGTTTTTAGCAGCGCGTTGAACGCCTGCTCAGTCAGCATATGGACTTCGTCTATGATGTAGACCTTGTAGGCCGCGGAGAGCGGCTTGAGGTTGACGTGGCTTTTGAGGTCGCGTATCTCGCCGATGCCGCGGTTCGACGCGCCGTCTATCTCTATTACGTCAAGGTGCTCGCCGGCAGCTATAGCGCGGCAGTTTTCGCAGACGCCGCACGGCTCGCAGTCATCCTTACGGTTCAGACAGTCGAGAGATTTGGCGACGAGGCGCGCCGCCGAGGTCTTGCCGCAGCCGCGCGGTCCAGAGAAAAGATATGCGTGGCCTAGTGAGCCTTCACGCAGAGATTCCATGAGCACGCCCACCGCAGCGCTCTGCCCAACCATGTCGGAGAAGGTCTGCGGCCTGTACCGGCGATATAAAGATATGTACATTCAACTCCTCCTCAAAGCCGCGCCGCGGAGCGCATAAAGGCCCCGCGTCCGTTTATTCATAATAATCCGTCAGAATGCCGCCGCGGCGCGCAAGATTGACCGCCTCCATGACGCGGTCGCGCAGCGCCGGAAGCTCCGGCATTCCTGGAAGAAGCTCGCCTTCGCGCAGAATCGTCTCGCGCCCGATGACCAGGCTGCGCTCACCGCCGAGGTCGCTTACGCGGATGTCGTATGGAAGCAGCTCAAGCTCAAGCGTCTCGTCGAGTCTCTTCGCCGTTTTGTCAAGAAGCGCGCGCGCGTCCGCGCCAGTCGGCGCGGAGAGAAATTCTGTGTCGTCTATGCGCAGCACGGCCCTGCCCTCCTCTTCGGATACCTTGACGCGTAACTTTTGAACAACGTCCTTGCGCTGTATGTCTATGCTTTTTTCGCGGAGATATTTGAGAGCCGCGTCGACGCGCTCGTCGGCTTCGGGGTGGGTCTGGTATATGCCAAGTTCGTACTGCGCGCGCTTAAGCCGTTCGACGTTCATGCGCTCCATCATCGTAAGCATCGCCGCGGGGTTGTAGTCGGCGCGGTAAAGTATATCGATGCCCATGGAGTCGGCCTCTTTCTCCAAATCTATGCTGTAGGTGTTCATCATCGCGGTCTGGATGCCGCCAGCCATCGCCGCTATTCCTGCGCCGCCCTCTCCGGCCTGCGTCGCGGCTATGAGCCCAGCCAGCGTTAGCAGGTTCAGGCGGTTGTTGCGCCGCGCCTGCACGATGCCGTGCGCGCGGTCAGCGTGTACGAATTCATGGCAGAGCACCGCCGCGATCTCGTCCTCGCTTTTGAGGAAGTCGAGCATTCCAGTTGTAATGTAGGTCATGCCGCCTGGCAGCGAGAAGGCGTTCGGCTGCTCCATCTCAAGTATGCGCACCTCATATTCGAGCTCGCGCTGCATGTGGGGAATGAGGCGCGAGGCTATCATCGACAGCTTCGCTTCGACGGAAGGGTTCAGCACGCGCGGCACGCGCTTCTCGATTTCAGCGGCGCTTTTACGTCCTATCTTGATCTCACGTTTTATCGTCTTATCGCTCGGCTCCGGCGAGACTGCGGCGTATGCCGCCCCGGCGGCGGCGAGAAGCGCGAGCGTTATTATCAATGAAAGAAATTTTTTTGCCATTCGGTCACGCTCCTTCTTTGCCGATTCATTCAGCGGCGCGCGTACCCGCCGCGAATCTTCCGCTTTTATATTTTACAACAAAAAAATAGCGGCGGAAGTGCGCCGCATGGACGCCCCCGCCGTTTTACAGTTATTATTTGTTTAAGAGCTTCGGCTTACGCGACGAAGTTCTTGATGTCTTCTATCGACGCGGGCTTCGCGGAGCGGACCATCGTGCCCTTCTTCATCTCAATGAGCGCCGGGAGCTCGGCGATGCCGAGCTTCTCAACCATCTTGCCGTTTCTATAGCCGTCGATGAAGGCGATCTTCTTACCGCTCTCCTCCGCGTACTTCTCAGCCTCAACCTGGAGTTTGACCTGATCCTGGTCGATGCTGGAGGAGAGAAGCGCGATTACCTCGGCGGGCTCGATGAGGACCGAGTTGAGGTGGAGCTGCTCGGAGATATAGGAGTAGGCCGCCATAGCAGCAACGGCGCCGTCGCCCGCCGCGGTTACAACCTGACGGAGGAACTTGTCGCGGACGTCGCCGGCCGCGTAGATGCCTTCAACGGATGTCTCCATCTTTTCGTTGGTGACGATCCAACCACCCTTGGACTGCTTCAGGAGTTCGTTTTCCTTGAGGAATGAGACGTTCGGCTCGGTGCCGACGAAGACGAAGCATCCAGCGACTGGGAGGTCTGAGATTTCTCCAGTCTTGACGTTCTTGAGGACGAGCTTCTCGACTACGCCTTCGCCCTCAATCGACTCAACGACGGAGTCCCATATAGGAACGATCTTCGGGTTGGCAAGCGCCTGGTCGATGGCGTGACGGTCGGCTCTCCATTCGTCGCGGCGGTGTACGATGTAAACCTTGTCCGCGAAACGCGTCAGGTATCCAGCCTCTTCGACTGCGACATTGCCGCCGCCGACGACAGCGACGATTTCGCCTTCGAAGAAGGCTGCGTCGCAGACGGCGCAGTAGCTGACGCCGGCGCCGGTGAACTCGGCTTCGCCCGGGCATCCGAGCTTGCGGAAACTTGCGCCGGTGGCGATGATTATCGCCTCGGCCTCTATCTCGCCCTTATCGGTGACTACGATTTTATGGCCGTTGCGGATTTCGATGTTCTGCACCGTGCAGCTTCTGAATTCAGCGTTGAAGTGCTCGGCGTGTTTGCGGAAGGTCTCTCCAAGCTCAGAGCCGGTAGAGTGAATCGTTCCGGGCCAGTTTTCGATTTCGTCGGTGATGTTGATCTGGCCGCCGGCGGCTCCTTTTTCAAGGATCAGCGTGTCAAGGTCGGCACGGCGTCCATAGATGGCGGCTGCAAGGCCGGCAGGGCCGGCGCCGAGTATTACAAGTTCTCTCTTTTCCATAGCGAAAAAACATCCTCTCTTATTGTCGTTTAATTCTGTGCATGCTGCTTACGAATTTCTTCACATACATTATATTATATGAATTTTTAGCGTTTGCGCCATATTACGTGGCGAATTATTCCGTTGTAATCCGATATTTTATTCACAAGAACAAACTCGCATGAAGCCATCCCGTCAAGAGAACAAATCTGCCCCGCCCCAGCAGTCTCCGCCATCAGCATGCCGCCTGGCTTGAGCAAGCGCGGGAATGCGGTGAAAAATTTCGCGTAAAGCTCTGTGCCTTCCTCGCCGCCATTGAGCGCGACGCACGGTTCATAGTCACGCACCTCACGCATGAGTCCTGCAAGCTCCCGGCGCGGTATGTAAGGTGGGTTTGTAACGATGAAGTCGAGTGAAGCATCTGCGACGGGCGCAAGCGACGGCTCCGCGTTGCGCAGCAGTTCGAAGCGTTTTTCAAGACCGTATCGCTTCCTGTTTATAGCAGCCCATTTCAGCGCGCTGCGGCTTTTATCGACGCCAATCGCCGTGAGCACAGGGTTTTCTAAGAGCAGCGCGATTGCTATACATCCGCTTCCGGTACACCAATCGGCGAAGCGTGCGGCCTTTCCACACGGAAAACGGCGAAGCGCCTCTTCGACGAGCAGTTCAGTCTCCGGACGCGGAATGAGGACGCCGCGTCCGACTTTGAACTTATATCCGTAAAATTCGGCCTCGTGCAGGACGTAGGAAAGCGGCATACCGGAAGCGCGGCGGGCCGTCATATGCTCCGCCTGCGCGCGTTCCACTTCCGGCACGTCGCAGTCCTTCCACAATAAAGCGGCGCGCGGAAGTCCGAGCGCCGCGGACAGTATTAAATCTGCGGAATATTCGGGGCGTGCCGTACCCGAGCTTACGAGCAGGCTCCGCGCGCGGCGGCGCAGCTCTTGAAGGCGCACCGCTACACCGAGAGCGCCTTGAGCTTCTCGGCCTGGTCGGCCTCTGTAAGCATCCGAATGAGCTCATAGAGGTCGCCGTCCAATATCTGGTCGAGCTTATAGAGCGTAAGGTTGATGCGATGGTCGGTTAAACGGTTCTGCGGGAAATTATAGGTGCGGATGCGTTCAGCGCGGTCGCCGGTCCCGACCTGTCCCTTGCGCTCTGCGGCAAGCTCGGCGTTCTGGCGCTGGAGCTCGGCGTCGTATAGCTTCGTGCGGAGAAACTGCATCGCTTTCGCGCGGTTCTTTATCTGTGAACGTTCGTCCTGACAAGTCACGACGATGCCTGTCGGAAGGTGCGTGATGCGCACGGCAGAGTCAGTCATGTTGACGTGCTGTCCGCCAGCGCCGCTCGAACGGTAGGTATCTATTTTGAGATCCTCGGGGCGTATTTCGACGTCGACTTCGGCAGCCTCTGGCAGAACCGCCACTGTCGCAGTCGAAGTATGGATGCGTCCGCTCGCTTCCGTCTCCGGTACGCGCTGTACACGGTGCACGCCGCTCTCAAACTTGAGCATACTGAAGGCCGAGATCCCGTCTACGCGGAAGACCACTTCCTTGAAGCCGCCGATCCCAGTTTCACTCATCGATATTATCTCTGTCTTCCAGCGCTGGCGTTCCGCAAAGCGCGTATACATACGGAAGAGATCCGCAGAAAAGAGCGCCGCCTCGTCGCCGCCGGCTCCTCCGCGGATTTCTATGATGACGCTTTTTTCGTCGTTCATGTCCTTCGGGAGGAGAAGGATGCGTATCTCGCGCTCCAGCTCGGGCACGCGAGCCTCAAGATTCACAAGCTCCTCCTTCGCAAGCTCGCGCATATCCTCGTCTTCGCCATCGGTCATCTCTTTCGCCTCTGCGATGCCGACCAGCACTTTCTCATATTCGGAGAAAGCGTCGACTATAGGCGTCAGTTCGACGTGCTTCTTACCAAGCTGCTGCATCTCGTGCGGGTCGTTGACGACCTCAGGGTCGGCCATTTTCTTTTCGAGTTCTCTGTAACTCGCCTCGATTTCTTTTAACTTATCTATCAATTCCATCTTCAGCACCACCTGCCGTAGTAATATCTTTTGAAGGGTCGAGAGCCACGCCGAGCGCCGCTATCGCGACTTCAAGCTGATCCAGCGAAGGTTCCCTCGTAGTTATATATTGGAGCAGAAGAGCCGGCTTTATACTCCATACGCCCCAACTATCGGAGTTTGAGGCGGCCCTTATAAATTCGTAAGAAACTCCTATCACGAGCGGGAGCAGCACAACCCGGCTACCGACGCGCCAGAGCACGCCCCCGCCGCCTATTACAGAAAAGACTATTATGCTGACCAGTATGACGATTATCAGGAACGACGTGCCGCAGCGGCGGTGTATCCGCGAATATGCGGCGGCGTTCGCCGGGGTCAGTTCAGCGCCGCTTTCATAGGCGTTTATCGTTTTGTGCTCCGCGCCGTGATATTCGAAGACGCGGGCTATATCTTTCCACAGCGAGATGAGGGCGACGTATGCGACGAATATTACTCCGCGTATCACGCCTTCAGCTATGTTCTTTTCAAAGTGAGTGAGGCCGAAATGCTCAGTTAAAAATTCCGAGGCAAACATCGGCAGCGCGACGAATATGCCGACGACTCCGAGCAACGCAGCTCCAACAGAGAGCGCCGTCTCAAGCGGCGTTATCTTCTCCTCTTCGCCTAAGCTTATATCCGCGGACATCGAAAGAGCGCGCATACCGACCCGCATCATCTCGACCATCGTCGCAAATCCCCGAACGACGGGATATTTCCATATTCCTCTTTTAAGCCATTCTGAGCCTAGCCACGACTTCAGGAATATTGTTCCGCCCGGCTCGCGGACGGCGAGTCCCCAGTGCTCCGGCCCTTTCATCAGCACGCCTTCGATGACCGCCTGTCCGCCGACTGGTATCCTCTTCGGCACGGCTTCGGCGAAGGCGGAAATTATAAAATGGAAGGCGCGGCACGCGAAGGTCATTCGGAAAGCATCTGCTCCATATCTTCGTAGGGATTTCCGCAGGGGTGTGCCTCGGCGCATTTTCCATCCGTCACGCACGACGGCCCAGCAACGTCGAAAAGCTGCGGTGCGGCGGCCCTGGCCTCGCGCAGCATTCCGCGCGCCGTTTCGCGTATCTCCCACTGCGCCCTGCGGCACAGCCTCAGAGCAAAGAAATGATGCAGCTCGCGCGCGTTCATCGTGACGACGAGGCGCGTTTCGAAACCGTGCGGCAGTATGAAGCGTGCGTCTTCGCGCGGCACGCCGAGGGCTACAAGTTTCTGATAGGTCTCGAACGCTGCTTCAGCCTGCCGCTCAAAGAGAGCTTGCGCTTCTGCATTCTCCGCCACTGTGGGCGGCACTATGCAGCAGTTGCCTTTCATCTCGACATAGCGCTGGCTCTGCTGCGAATAGCTCGCGACTCTATGACGCACCAATTGGTGCGTGGCGACGCGGCTGAGCCCTTCTATTGCAAAGGTGAACGCGGCGTGCTCGAACGGCGAAAAATGCCCAGCCTTTCGCAGCATCGCGAGGAACGACGCCGTTTTCCCCTCGTCGAGGCCGTCCAGAATCTCGGCAGCTCCGGACGGGCTGTAGCATATTTTCGCCGCGGCCGCTACGACCTTGTCGGCGTCCGGCGTGGACGCAATCAGCTTCACATATACTGACATCGTTTCACCTTCTCCTTTGTCTTACCGGGCTGAAAAGATAAGAAAAGAGGGGAGTCCGCAAAGCGCGCTCCCCCCCTTTCGATAAAAAAGCTATTCGGCGGTCTCTTTGGCGCTCTTCTGTCCGTAGTTCACGCCGGCATACTTCTGACGGAACTTCTCAAGGCGTCCGGCTTCGATCACGCGGCCCTTTTTGCCGGTGTAGAAGGGGTGGCAAGCGCTGCAGACGGAAACTCTCATGTCGCCCACCGTCGACCTTGTTTCAAATGTATTGCCGCAGGCGCAGGTCACCTTGCAGACTTCGTATTTCGGATGAATACCCTTTTTCAACTGTCGCACCTCCAGATGTACTAAGTACGTCTAACATACAGCAAGATATTATATTCTACTTTCCCCGAGCACGCAAGACTGGAACATACGTTTCGCTTCGCCGAAGCATCCAGCGCGCGTCCCTACTTTTATTATTATATATCTTTCAGCGAAATTCCGCTCTTCGGCTCGGCTTTGAGCGGCACGCTCAAAATATCTACGCCCTCCATCGTATTCACAAGAAGCTCGCGCACGGCGTCCGCGTCTTTGCGCGCGCACTCACAGACTATAGAGTCGTGGATCTGGAGGACTATACGCGCGCCGGGGAATTTTTCCGCGAGCGCAGCGTCGAGGCGGAAGAGTGCTACCTTAGCGATGTCCGCCGCCGTGCTCTGGATAGGCGTATTGACGGCGACGCGGTTTATTGCGCCTGCGCCGCGCCCCTCCGTCGTCGCCACCTCTGCGAGCGGGCGTATCCGTCCAAAGAGCGAACGTGTGTAGCCGCGCTTTTTCGCCTCGTTAGCGCTCTCTGTGATGTAATTTTTCACGTTCGGCAGTACGCTGAAATATCTGTCCACAATCTGCTGCGCCGCCGGGCGCGGCACACCGAGGCGCTGCGCAAGGCCGAAGGCGCTCATTCCATAGAGCAGGCCGAAGTTGACGACCTTAGCGAAACGCCGCTGCTCCGGCGTTATCTGTTCGGGCGGCAGACCGAAGACCCACGAAGCTGTTTCAAGGTGGATGTCGCTCCCGTCGTGGAAGGCGCGGATGAGCTTCTCCTCCTCCGTGAGCTCGGCGAGGACGCGCAGCTCTATCTGCGAGTAGTCAGCGGCGACGAATACGCCGTCCTCCCCGCGCGGCGTGAAGCACGAGCGAAAACGGTCGGCCCATTCGCCGAAGACCGGCATATTCTGGACGTTCGGGTCTCGGCTCGCGAGCCTGCCGGTCCCGGTCGCGAGGTGGTCGAAGGTCGAATGAACCATTCCGCCGCCGTCGCGCGAATATTTTATAAAAGGCTGCACGAACGCCGAGAATACCTTCGATTCTTCCCTGTGCTTTATCAGCATTTTCGGCACGGCGCAGAGCGGCTCCGGCAGCTTCGCAAGTTCTTCGAGCACCTCTACGCTCGTCGAGTACGCGCCGCCGCCCTTCGTCGTCTTTATCGGCGGCAGCATCAGCTTGCCGAAGAGCAGCTCGCCCACCTGTTTCGGCGACGCGAGGTTTATCTCTTCGCCTATGTATTCCTTTATACCGGCCTCGTTCTTCGCAATGCTTTCCGACAGCTCCGTGCCGAGAGCTTCGAGCGTCGCGCAGTCTGCGTGCATGCCGATTACGTGCATCTTCGCGAGAGCTGCGGCGAGCGGCATGTCTATCTCGTCCATGACCTTCGCGAGACCGTATTTTTCGATCCCGTGCACAAGCGCGTCCCTGTACCGGAAAAGGCGCATCGCGAGGCCCACCCCGGCCTTTACCGGCTCGCCGAAGCTTTTCTCCATTCCCGCCGCGCCGCCGCGATCAGGGTGGAGCAGGTAGTGCGCCGTCTCGACATCATAGACACGCCCGCGCTCAGGCAGCGGGAAGTCGGGATATTCGCTCATGATTTCGCGGTAGCCGCAGAGCAGCAGCTCTCCGCGCTTCGCCCACTCGCGAAACAACGCGCGTTCATGCTCGCCGCGGCCGTCGAACGAAGCGAACCTGCCGTCCGCCGAGGCGGCAAAAAAACGCGGCGTCCCATCTATGACGGTCGGCGAAAGAGCTATCTCTTCCGTTGCTAGCAGCTTTTCCAGCTCCGTTTCTTCGCCGCTCAACTCGGAGACTTCGACAGCGGCATCAGCCATCGCAGTCTCGGCGTCGCCAAAGAAGCGCGCGTAAATTTTTTTCAGTCCCAGCCTGGAGCAGAGCGAGAACAGCTCGCTCATATCCGGCTTCTTAGGCGCCAGCTCGTCCTCAGGCGCTGGCTCAGTATCCTGCGGCACGACGAGGACACGGCTCATGAAAGCTGCATCGCGTCCCGCTTCGAGCTTGCCGCGCCGCGCCTTCGGGACGCTTTCGATGTTTTCGTAAATATTCTCAAGCCGCCCGAACTTACCGACGAGGTCGAGCGCCGTCTTCTCCCCTATCCCCGGCACGCCGGGGATATTGTCGACCGAGTCTCCGAGCAGCGCCAGGTAGTCAGCCATCAACGGCGGCTCGAACCCATATTTTTCGCGGAAGACTTCGCAGTCGTAGAGAGTAAAGTCCGTCACGCCGCGCGACGGCCTTATTACGGAGATTCCGTCGCCTATCGTCTGAAGCAGGTCTTTGTCTGCCGATAGAATCTTTACGTCCCATCCGGAGGCCGCGCTGGCCTTTGCGGTCGAGACGATGTAGTCGTCGGCCTCCACACCGTCGCGCGAAAATACCGGAAACCCCATAGCCCGGCACAGCTCTATAATGAGCGGCATCTGCACCTTGAAGCTTTCCGGCGCCGGCTTGCGCGTCTGCTTGTACTCAGCGAACAGCTGATGTCTGCGCGTAGGTCCCTTCGGGTCGAAGAATATGCCGAGCCCCTCTGCTGGCCATTCGTTCAAGACCTTGAGCATCATGTTAAAAAATCCAAGTACGGCGTTCGTCGGCGTGCCGTCCTCTGCGGAGAGCTCAGGCGGCAGAGCGTAGAATCCCCGGAAAGCGAGGCCGTGGCCGTCTATGAGAAGCAGTTCTTTTTCCATTTGACACATCCTTACTATATTTAGGATATAATTGCTAATTGCGGCGCACGTTATGCGTCCGCCCGGTGCTTGGGTTTATAATACCCCAAAGTCAGCTCTTAAGTGCATTTTACCGCGCGGAGCCGCTTATGGACTGCAAATAAAAATCTGGAGGAATACACAATGACCGACAAACCAAGAGTAAGATTCGCGCCGAGCCCCACGGGGTCGCTGCACATCGGCGGCGCGCACACGGCCCTCTTCAACTGGCTGTACGCACGCAGGAACGGAGGCTCGTTTATACTCCGCATAGAAGACACGGATATGGAACGCTCGACGAAGGAATACGAGCAGAGCATCCTCGACGGCATGCGCTGGATGGGACTCGACTGGGATGAAGGACCTGACAAGGGCGGCGACTTCGGCCCGTACCGTCAGTCCGAGCGTATGCACCTCTACAAAAAATATGCGCAGCAGCTTCTCGACGAGGGCAAGGCCTACGAGAAGGACGGCGCTGTATTCTTCAGGGTCGTCCCCGGCAAAGAGCTGCGCTTCCGCGACGAGGTGTACGGCAACCTCGACTTCAAGAGCGAGAACGCATCGGTCAATCAGGACGGGACGATAAAGGACATCGTCATAATGAAACGCGACGGAATGCCAACATACAACTACGCCGTCGTCATCGACGACTACACGATGGGCGTCAATATGGTCATCCGCGGCGAAGACCACATCATTAACACGCCGAAACAGCTTCTTATCTACGATGCGTTGGGCTTTAAAGCTCCGGGCTTCGCGCATCTGCCCATGATTCTCGGCAAGGACAAGAAAAAGCTGTCGAAGCGCCAGGGCGCGACAAGCGTCTTTGAATACAACGACATGGGCTACCTGCCAGACGGCGTGTTCAACTTCCTCGCGCTTCTCGGTTGGTCGCCTAAGAACGGGCAGGAGATATTCTCGCGCGAGGAGGCCGTCGAGATGTTCGACATCTCGTCCGTCACGCGCAAGGCCGCCGTGCTCGACATGGACAAGCTCAACCATATAAACCAGGAGCAGATGAAGATAATGGACCCGATGAAGTTGCTGGCGGTCATCCGTCCGTTCTGGATTGAGATGGGCTTCGACCTCTCCGGCCTCAGCGACGAATACCTCGCCTCATCACTCCACACGATGGGGGGACGCGGGCAGACGACTAAACAGCTTGCTGAATACAGCGACTACTTCGTTACGTTCGACGTAGTCAAGGGGCGCTATGACGCCTCTGAGATAACCGAAGAGACACGCGCGACCGTCAAGAAATTCTACAACGCTCTGCTCTCCGACTGCGCTGAATGGAAGGCAGACAAGATGGAGGAGTTCACGAAAGATTGGATAGCCGCCAACGACAGCACGATGAAAGTGGTCTGCATGCCCCTGCGATGGGCGCTTACTGGACGCAAAGTCAGCCCCGGCGTATTCGAGGTCGCTGAGCAGCTTGGGCGCGACGAATGCCGCCGCAGACTCGAATACTATAACCTGGTCTAGCGCGCACAATAATTGGAGCCGTCATAAAGTCATGGCAGATAAACAGACGCGCGAATCATTCGGAAGCCGCATAGGCTTCGTCATAGCCGCGGCAGGCTCGGCAGTCGGCCTCGGTAACCTTTGGAAATTTCCGTACCTCGCTGGGATGAACGGCGGCGCGGCGTTCCTCTTCATATACATCGTCATCGTTCTCTGCATAGGCGTGACGGCGATGATGTGCGAAGTCGTCATCGGACGCATGGGAGGACTCAACGCCGCTGACTCCTTCGAGAAACTCGGCGGTAAGCGCTGGAAGCCGGTAGGATTGTCAGGTATCGCCTGCGCTTTCGTTATACTCTCGTACTACGCGGTCATAGGCGGATGGATAATTCGCTACATGCTCCACTCCTTCACAGGGCTCATAGAGCTCGCGGCACAGGGCAAGAGCGCGGAAGTATTCAGCGTGTTCGTGTCCAATACGGGCGAGGTCGTCTTCTATCAGGCGCTTTTCCTCGTCATAACTGCGTCGCTCGTCTTGATGGGCGTCAAAAACGGCATAGAGAAGAGCTGCAAGATAATGATGCCGATGCTCTTCATCGCGATGCTTATACTGATCGCACGAGCTGTAACGCTGCCTGGAGCCGCAAAGGGAATAGAGTTCTACCTCTACCCAGACTTTTCTAAAGTAACGCCGCAGACAGTGCTTGCTGCGCTCGGGCAGAGCTTCTTCTCTCTATCGCTTGGCGCGGGCGCGATACTGATCTACGGCAGCTACCTGCCAAAGACGGCGAACATCATCAAATCGGTGCGACAAATATGTCTAATCGACACGGCCGTAGCGTTTCTCGCGGGGCTTATGGTGTTTCCAGCCGTCTTCGCTTTCAACGCGCCGCCCGAAGCAGGCCCTAGCCTAACCTTCATAACCTTGCCGGGACTCTTCGCACAAATGCCGGGAGGCATGATGTTCTCCGCTATATTCTTCGTCCTCTTCTTCCTCGCGGCGCTTACCTCGTCTATCTCGATGCTCGAAGCGTCGACCGGATACCTCATCGACCACGGCGTAAAACGCACACACGCTACGCTGATCATGACGCTGCTGATATTCTTAGTCGGACTGCCATCCGCGCTGTCGCTTGCCGGGGGGCTCAAAATCGGCAGCCGCGACTTCATCGACGCCGCCGGATACCTAACAGACAGCATCATGATGCCGCTAGCCTCGATGTTCTGCTGCCTCTTTGCAGGCTGGAGCCTCAAGGACGATAAGCTGAAGGCCGAACTCACAAACAACGGCACAATAAACTTCCCAACCTACGGTATCTGGAAAATAATGATGAAGGTCATAACCCCCGCCGCAATCCTTTGCATCTTTGCGACGGGGCTGAAGTGGTAACAAAGGCACGACATCATAGACAAACGCAAAATTGCAGTAGGTCGGCTGAATCACAGTCGGCCTCTATCGTCATTTAGGATGGTTGGATATAGGGTGATAAGCATATAATGAGTACAAGATAACATATAAAAAAGGGTTTTCGGAAATTCCGAAAACCCTTGATATAACTGGTGGAGCTGAGGCGATTTGAACGCCCGACCCCTTCCGTGCGAGCGTGCTATAAAGGCACACCACATTACATAAAATTAACATCAACAGCCCCTTAAACATTGCAATCACTGCGTTTTGTTATCTCTTGTTCTCTGCGCATGTTACATATATAATACACAATACACCTCGCCGTGAGTACATATTGAGTACAGGACACAGGAGGAGAACATGAACGCAAACCTTACTATTGCTTTTGTGGAGCGGCAAAAACCACAGGAAAAACGCTACGATATTCGAGACAAAATTATCAACGAGCTTATCCTTCGTGTAGAAACAAGCGGGAAAAAAACATATCTGCTTGACTGCAAAAAGCCAGATGGAAAAAGAACGTCCCTAAAAATCGGCGATGCGTCCATCATGTCTCCGGCACAGGCGCGCGAGATTGCTAAAGAAAAGCTCCTGCTCGTTTCGCAGGGCAAAGAGCTGCGCGAGAAGGACAAGCTGACGCTGCGCCGCTTGCTCGATTCTTATTACAGGGAATGGGCGACGCACAACCACAAAGACGGCAGTGTAGCCATAGGAATGATAGAGAAAAACTTCGATGATTTTATGGATAGGGAGCTTATAGACATAAAGAAACTGGACATAGAGCAGTGGCGCGCGAAGAAAATAGACGGCGGCATAAAGGCGGCGACGGCAAACCGCTATATCTCAGCGCTGCGCGGCGCTATCCACTGGGCGTACAACAACGATATCATAAGCGAATACCCTCTCGCCACGCTCAAAAAAGCGCGCGAGACAGACAGCCACAGGAAAATACGTTATCTCACGGACGACGAGCGCCGGCGTCTTTTTGAAGCGTTGGACAAACGCGAGGAAGAGCTTCGCGCCGCGCGCGCCAGAAGCCGCCAGCACGCCAACCGCCGCTACCTGGCGGACTTGTCCAGTTGTGCGTTTGCAGATTTTTTCAAACCGCTTATCATCGTCGCGCTCAACACAGGCATACGCAGGACGGCCCTATTTTCGCTCAAATGGGAAGACGTAGACTTTGCGACAGAAACAATAACGCTGCGGGCGGAAACGGCGAAATCCGGGAAAAGCGCGATAGTCCCCATGAACAAAATCGTAGTGGACACGCTGCAAAAATGGAGAAAACAAAGCGGCGGGGAATACGTCTTTCCATCGCCGGACACAGGCGGGCCGCTCGACAACTGCCGCAACACATGGCGCGCCATACTCAAAGCCGCCGGCATAAAAAATTTTCGTTGGCACGACATGAGACACGACTTCGCCTCGCAGCTCGTCATGCGCGGCGTAGACCTCAACACCGTCCGCGAGCTCATGACGCACTCGGACATCAAGACGACGCTCATCTACGCGCACCTTGCGCCGGAAAAGAAAAAATCGGCGGTAGACCTGCTCTGCGAGTAGGCCGTACCGCCGAATTTTCCCCTACTTCACGTGCCGGTCGTAAACCTCGAGCGACCGCCTCGCAATCTCCCCGGCCCGTTTATTGAGTCGGTCGATACGCTCAGCCTTCGCCTCCGGCGTCATCCCGCGGGCCTCGCGCACAGCCGCAATCTCGCGCCAAATCTTGCCCAGCGCCCTCTGCCGCCCCTGCATCATATTCGCAAGGGCGGCGTTCTTGTAAGGCGTCCGTTCCAGCTTAGCCCCCGCCTCGCCCTTGCTCAGCTCCTCCGTTACCGTATAGAAACGGTCTATATAGTGGTTCGACGTGTCGGAGCTTATAGTATAAGGCCGGAACAGAGTACTCTCATGCCAGTTCCGCGCGGGCATCGGAGCGCGCCCCTGGTCGAGCATGTCGAAAGCGTGAACAGCCTGCGCCCCCATCGTCCCGCCGAAAGAGCGGATAACGTGGTCCACATTGCGCGGCGAGAACCCCAGACGCCCCGCCTGCTTCGCCAGATACGAAGTCGAGCTTCCGTATTGCAGCCTGTCGGGAAGCCCCTGCTCGCGCCTCGGGACGATAGGCCTGTCCATAAAACTGCTCAGGTTCGCCCAAATCTCGATAGGCGCTTTCAGTACCGCGGGCATCGCGTCCATCGGCCCTATCACAAAAGCCTCCCGAAGGCTTGTACCGAACTTATACGACGCGGCCGGGTCGTCCTCGAAAATATTATCCAGCAGCCTCTTAGTCCCGCCGCCGAACAGCACGCCGACCTCAAAAGGCATAGGCACGCGCACCCAATCGTCAGGCGCGGCCCCCGGAAGCCGGAACACCCAGTGAGTATCCTTGATTTCCTTATCCAGCGCTTTATACGCCTCGTCGTCGTGATACAGCGCCCATTCGAGAACAGACGGAAGCGCGATATACAGCCCCGTCTTCATCATAAATTCAACGGGGTGTTCCTTGAAAGTCCGCACAACCTTATCAAGCCCCTGCATCTGCGCGTTCAGAAAAGGCACATACTGATTCAGCGCGCGCACAAGCACCCCCGAGCGCTGGAAATCCGTATTCACCTCGCGCCCCATCATCGCCGCCTGCTTCCGAGGCACCCCCATCTCGCGCAGCCGCTTATACTCCCGCAGCTTCGGCGCGACCTCCATAATCTCGTTCCATTCTCCTACCCTGTCGGCGACGGCCTCAAGCCGCTTTACCGTTTCTTTAAGCCGCCCTCCCTTCAGGTGCTTCCCGACGAGCCGCGGAATATTCTGTCTGTTCATCTCCACAAGCGAAGAATAAAAAAGCCCGTCCTCGCGCGCCTCGCGCAGCAGCTTCTCGTCCGCCCCCATCATCTGCATAATCCCCTCGATAGTGTTGACGATAGGCGCGCCGTGCCAGTCCTTTACGCTCGTGCGGCTTTGCAGGCCCACCGTAAACGAATCGCGTATCAGGTTGCGGAGTATAAACCACGGATTATAGCGCGTAGTCCCCGCCTTAAAACCCTCCGACACCGCGCGTGCGAACTTGAGAATCCTGTTCTGCGGGAACCCCATCTCGTCAAGCGAGCGGAAAGCCGCGTAAAGCTCCGGGTCAGTAGCATAAAAACGCCTATGCCCGTTCTGCCAGACATAAAAAGTATTCTTCCCGCCAGGCGGAACATTCTCCGCAATTCGCGCCATGCCCGGCAGCTTGCTTATATTGATTAGCGTCTGCCCCACCCTGTTGCGCGCCGCAACATCGCCGTATTTCTTGAAATTCTCCAGCATGACGTGAATAGGATCCTGCCTCATAACCACGTCGCGCTCATTCTTAACGCCCGAACGCTTCTGCACGGGATTATCGAGGCTGACATACCCGCGCGCCCGCGCCTGCTGCGGCGTAAGCAAAGTAACCGAGCCGTCCGCGTTATCAGCAAGCATAGGGACATAATTCGGATACTTCTCGCGCCACTTCTTAATCATCTTCTTTGAAATCAGCCCGGCGTCGACAAGCGTCTCGTCCATCATCTGGTCGTACTCGCGGCGCATATTCTCCGCGGCCCGGCGAATCTTCTCCGGCGTCCTCTCGCGGATGTCATGAAGCTCAATCTCAGACAGCCCCATGCCCGGATTCATCCCGTTATTGAAATAATCCAGCCCGCCGCCCGCCGCCATATACCTGCGAAGAGCCTCGTACTCCTGCGGCGTAAAGCCGTCGAAATTCCTCACGAAAGCCTCAACCTTCGCGTCGATAACCGCCTGCGTCCCCGGCATAGTGCGCGCCGCGGCCTCGAGGTTATACTTATCGGGAATCATCTCGCGGGAAACGCCCAACTTCTCCGCGACCGTCTTATTGATTTCGGCAAGCGGGGCCTGCCTGTCGAAAAGCTGGCGCCGCGCCTCGCGCCACGTATCGCGCCCCCACTCGCGCAGAGAACGCCGCTCCAGCTTCCCGTCCGACAAAACGGCGTCGAGCCGCGCCTCCGGCGAAGCGTGGTAATAAGACTGTGAAGCCCTGAAAACCTCCTCGACAGCCTTCCGCGCATCCTTGTTCTCCGCCAAAAAAGCGTCGAAAGCCTTGGAATACTCCGGGAAACGCGCGTAAGCCTGTTCAGGGTCGATACCGCGCCACTGGAAAAACTGCGCCAGCCCCTCCGTATGCCACAGATTCTCGGGATACCCCATCACGCGCCCGAAATCGTTCAGTTCCTGATAAGCGCGCCCGTTCCGCTCCGAAATCTTAAACCGCCTGTCCATCGCGTGGCCGAACTCGTGCAGCATAGTCGCGACGTCGTTCGGGCTTTTCGAACGTATCACCTCGTGCAGATGGTCGATATACCCCAGCACATTGCGCTTACGCACCT
>CAVEUD010000012.1:0-59335 GCA_963618995.1 bacterium | reverse complement strand
ATGGAATCCGACGGATTGGCACATAAGGCTGATTGGGACGCCGCCTGTATGGACCCTGGACGATGTGTCTTCTGATGAAATCGCCCAAATGCGCCGTGACGGCATGAATCCCTTCACGATTGTCGAGACCTCAGAAGGGAACTTTCAGGCCTGGATAAAATTATTGAGCGCTATGGATTATCTGGCATTCCAAGACTGGCATCTCATACATCATTATATCCGCGCAAAGTACAAAGCGGACAATGGCGCCGGCGGTGCCGGACACGCTTTCCGTCTGCCTCTGCCCGGCGCATACAGTCATAAGCGCGCTGTCCCGTTCAGAATGAGTGTAACCGTTAAGGATACAGAGCTGGTTATGTCGGTCTCAGATATCTTATCGCTAATTCCGCAGACAGAGAAGGGACGGAACATAGTGCATGCCGTTCGGAGTTTTGTTGTCCCGGAGAACTGGGAAACGGAAGACGCAGCGGTTCCGGGATGGTTTCGCGAGAAATGGGAACGGCGGCGGTCGGCCCTGATTGCGTCCTCAGCCTGTCCGCTTAAGACAGACGGGACGACGCCGGATTGGTCTTCGGTTGATTATCGTGTCGCGTCGGCATCATTGTACGGATACATGAACCGTTCGAAAGAACAGCAGGAGCGCGTCATACCGTGGCTTGTAAAAATTGTCTATGACGAAGCTGCACAACGCGGCAAACCGAAACCGGCTCAGTATGCGCGGCGCACTGTCTATAAGGCGGCGAATCAGCTGGGGCTAGCAGCCGTACGCGACGTTTCTGCAAGACAGGCTCATGGACAAGGTTGCCTATCACGGCTCTATAACAGGTGAGGACTCTGCTTCGTATGCCGGAGCAAACCTGCCTTTCATCCGGATGTTGGGATTACGCGGAGAACGGACTGCCATACTTAATATTAGAGCGTTTGTTTAGAGATCCACGCACATGCCACTATAGATAGTCATGAACGGTGGAACGATATAACGCTTCTGCAAATTCTACATGTACGGAGGTTCAGCAACAATGACAAGAAAAGTAGCTGGAAACAACTCTTGGGAGACGGAGAACAGGGACGATGGGATGGAGCGGCATGAAGAAAGGGTGGCTTGGACGCCGGAGTGCTGTCTGAAGCGTATCAACTGCGGATGCTGTCCATGCCGTAGAGATCCGGAACTGGACGAGATACTGCGCGACAAGATAATTGCGGACGTATTGGCCGACATGGCGGAAGAGGAACTCCGTTCTGGTCTGTACGACGAAGAGGATATATACGTTTCCGAGTCTGATGACGGCGATAGCGCGCTTCCTGATGTAGGCGATAGCTATGAAATCCAGTTTTGACACAGTGCCGGACTGCCCAGGTCCCGGTGACAGGATAAGGAGGACTATAACGGCCATGATGTGCAGAGAGGACTTGTGGAATACATTCAAGAACTTAGTGGCGATAAGGCAGACTCGATTGTTCTCAGAGGATGACCTTCGCAATTTATCCTCCAACTGCTTTACAACGTCGCGGGAACTTTTGAAACAGAAGCGACGCATACGACGCAATAAGGCTTCGGAGCCAGTGCGTCAGACAAGCTTATTTGACTTTTTTTAGGCAATCCCAAGTTTCTGTCATATCTGGTTACTATACTTCGTTGTACAAAGCAGGATAACTATTCGTTATAGTTCATGAGGGGGTGGTTCAGTGGCATAGTAAATACATTACATAACCGACGAAATAGCAACTACGGAGTATCCCTGAGGATACAAAATTGTGTCAAAGGAGATAATGCCATGAGACTAATAAATGAAGAGTGCGCAGCAGCGTATATTGGCGTCGCCACTAGGACATTGCAGGGGGGGAGGCTTCGCGGAAAGATTGATAAGAAAGGTACTCCTCCGCCGCAGGCGTATCAGCGTGGCAGGCACGTCTGGTCTTTGCTTGAAGATCTTGACGAGTGGATTATTGGAGGTGCGCTATAAGGCATACCTGTAGGCGAATATGAGGCGCATATGCCTGTTGCACGAGGATAACAACCGGACTCCCGGCGGCAGCGCTTCCGATATAGTAAAGGCCGGCATGTTGGGGGTCGCTGGGGATAAGGAGTCTGTGCTGACGTTCAACCAAGGCGCAGGTTCCTTAATCCGCCAGCGGAAGGGAGGATACATACAATGTATGACGAGATGTCCCATATAATACTCAATATAAAATTCTATATTCGAGAGACGGAGGCAGCCGCATATCTTAGAGTCAGTACCTATACACTGCGCAGATGGAGGCGCAAGGGATGCATTGATAAGTTCGGGACTCCGCCGCCTACTGCCTGCAGGAAAATAGGGGAGAGTGTGAACAGAACTCTGTAAGTTTGCAACCAGTCCGCCCTGCTATGGTAGACTTGCCTAGGAGGGCGATTTATTATGGCACGTGTCAGTAAGCAGCAGAGTTCTTCAGATGAGCCTAAGAAAACCAGACGGCAGCGCCGTCCCGAGATGAGCCCTGAAAAGCGCGAGTTCCTCCGCAGCTTTGTCGGTATGTACGATATCAAGACTGCGGCGGATCTTCAGGATGCTATCAAAGATCTTCTCGGAGATACCATCAAGGATATGCTCGAAGAGGAAATGAACGAGCACCTGGGATACGAGAAGTATAAACATTCGGACAACCCCGACAGCCGCAACGGATACAAGTCAAAAGAAGTCATCAGCAGCGCAGGCAGCATCACTATAGACGTTCCTCAGGACCGAGACTCAGCCTTCGAACCGAAGGTTGTGAAGAAGGGACAGAAGGACATCAACGCCATCGAGCAGAAGATAATCGCCATGTACGCGCGAGGAATGACGACACGCAATATTTCCGACACTATCATGGATATATATGGCTTCGAAGTGTCTGAGGGCTTCATTTCAGACGTTACCGACAAGCTTCTGCCGAAGATACAGGAATGGCAGTCGCGTCCCCTTGAAGATGTGTATCTGGTAGTCTTCATCGACGCCATCCACTATGCAGTGAGAGATGAAGTCGGAATCCGCAGGAAGGCTGCGTATATTGTTCTCGGCATATCGGCGAGCGGACACAAGGACGTTCTTGGCATCTACATTGGGGAGAATGAAAGCGCGAAATATTGGCTCTCCATATTCAACGAGCTTAAGAATCGAGGCGTCAAAGACATCCTCATCATCTGCGCCGACGGTCTTACCGGCATCAAGGACGCTATAGAAGCGGCCTTTCCGAAGACAGAATATCAGAGGTGCAGAGCCTGCCCCGCTTCATCGGGCATTGTACATCAAGTTAGAAATACGCTGAAATATGTAAGCGACAAAGACCGCAAAGCGTTCGCGAACGACCTCCGCAGGATATACGGTGCACCAAGCGAAGAACTTGCCCTTGGTGAGCTTGACCGAGCCGCTGAGAAATGGCATCAGAAATATCCTAACTCGATGAAATCGTGGTACAAGAACTGGAACGCCATATCTCCGATCTTCAAGTTTTCGTCAGAGACAAGACGCGTCATATATACGACGAACGCCATAGAGAGTCTGAATTCCATATACAGGCGTCTGAACAGCCAGCGCAGTTCATTCCCCGGAGACCAGTCGTTACTCAAGGCGCTGTACCTCGCCACAATGGAAGCCACGAAAAAATGGCGTCTTCCGATACGCGACTGGGGGAAAATATACGGAGAGCTGTCGATAATGTACGAGGGGAGGCTGCCTGAATAACCGCAGCTTAATGCTAAAAACGGCACCGGCGTCAAACTGAGAAATTGACGCTTGGCGGTCTATACCCTATAGTAGAAACGGACGGCGTCTGCAGGAAAGAGACGCCGTCACATCAAAATCAACTGCCGCAGCAACGGCGGGCTGGGATAACTTACAGAAAGATTTTCACAGGCTCCTGTAAGTTATCCCGGGCCGCCGCCGCAGCGGCAGTGCGGCTGTCGCGGACTTTCTGGAATTCCTTCGCGTAGGCTTCGAGTTTTTTTCGTGAGCTTGCAGTCTGTCGTTGCTACTATACGCGCGGCAATCAGGCAGGCGGGAAACCGCCTGCCCGGTAATGCGATGTTACCGCACGAGAATATTCATCCAGCTCATATTTGGCGTCGTTAGGCACGCGACCGTATTTCGAAACCTCCGGTATGATAACGCTCGCCGTGTTTTTGCTCTTGGAAACAAGCTGAAGTTTTTTATAAAAATCGTTTCTCCAATCTGGTGATTAGATACCCTGTTTAGGGTAACGCAGCACCACTTTCATATAGCAATTATGCTTCATCAAGAATTATTTCGTATAAACTTCCTTGCCTTCGAAATAAACGTTAGTAATCTCAGCTGTGTGAATTTCATTCTCCGGTATAGAAGTCAAGTCTTTACTGATAATTACGAAGTCTGCAAATTTTCCTACTTCTATAGAACCACGTTCATTTCCAATTCCCATCTGGCAAGCACCGTTTATAGTAAGAACATCAAGAACTTCCTCAAGCGTAAGTTCTTCCGACTTATCAAAGTCACCCATTCTGGTTCCTTCTGGTATATACTTTGAATCCATACTATCGTTTACAGCAAGTTCCATGATATTCAATATATCACAAGGCGCGCCGCTTGAAGCTGGGTAGTCAGTTGATGAAGTCATTTTTATGCCACGCGAAACCAAACTCTTCATAGGATATCCCTGCCAGTAGAATTCAGGGTCAAAATAATCTTCCACTTTCATTCCCGGCGGTAGTGTAAGGCCGCGCCAGTTGATATTTGTAGCGCTAAAAATTCCGTGCTCCGCCATCTTATCAAGCGTCTCATCGGTCACATGTCTCGCATGACCTACACCGTTTAAGATGCCAGAAGCCGCAGTCTCTTCTGCATTTATAAATGCGTTTACTGCCTGCTCTGTAGCGGCATCCCCTGAAGCATGGACGTGTACTGATATACCTTTTTCATTTGCGTTTTTTACAACAGCATTGAATTTCTCTGTATCCCATACCTGAGTTCCTGTTTCTCCGCTCTTATATGGAGTTTTTACCCAACCGGAGAATGATTCTGTAGCTTCACCATCTGAAAAAAGTTTTATCCAAAATGGCTTAAAACGATCTGTAGTCCATTTTTCTTTATATTCTACTGCTCTATCTATAAGTTTATTCTCATCTTCATATGAATCTATCTTATAGCTGGCGCCTACAACAAGCGTAAGTTTTCCTTCCCTGTCAAGTTTTGCGATTCCCTCGTATGCTGTCTCGCCAAAGTAAGATAAATATGCATCAAAATAGTTTGTATATCCATATGAGTGTAATTGATCTTCCGCTATGCCGGCAGCATCCGCCACGTCGTCAGGAGTCAAATAGCCCGAATCACGAACAACCGCTCCCATAACATAGTTCATAGCAATATCTGTCGCAAGACCCATAAGTCTGCCGTTCTCGTCTTTTGAAAATTCTCCGCCCTCTATCACGGTATTTCCGTCAATGCCTGCAATTTCGATAGCTTTTGAGTTCATAAAAATGTTGTGACCACTATCGTCTATCATTATGACGGCTTTATCAGGACAAATCTCGTCAAGCTTTGAACGCATGTCAGTCTCTTTTTTTACGTCTGTAAGTTTTACATTGTTCCACCCATAAGACAAATACATTTTATCGCCCGGGTGCTCTTCAATGTAAGCCTTCATAAATTCAACTGTCTCATCGATAGTACTTGTGGCATGAATAAGATTCTTGCAGGTCATGGCAGATGCTGTCATATAATGTCCGTGTCCCTCAGTGGCGCCAGCCATTATAAATCCATCATCTCTTTTATCAATAATTTGTGTTACGCCATCTTTTATAAACTCACTTACGCCTTCTTCGTCTCCTACATAAATATACTTGTCATCTTTGACAGCAAATGCTTCAACGTATTCCCGGTTGGAGTTTGAAGTGTATATCTTGCCATAAACAACTGTGTCTGCAGCAGTTGAAGATGAAGACCCACCAAAGCAGCCAGTGAACCATGCTAAAGCCATACCTGCTAAAGCCATACATATACATAAACATACAATAATGGCGCGTTTATTTAAACTTTTTCTTAAAATTTTTGTCATTTTAATTTCCTCCTGCTATATAATCATAGCCTTTTTGCCTTTTCTACAGGTTTGGCCACGTTATCCTAAATCGTGAAATCGAAGGTAAGAGCATCATCCTCAAAGAAGACAACCTTGAGTGATTTCCTGTTGCAGTTTGCTGTTGTCTGCCATACGGAAAGCCACTGCGTGCCTTCGTCTCTGAGCTGCTGAAGAGACTTTCCTCTTTCCTTAGAGCCGGATGCCTCCATCGCCTTAAGAATCGCATCCTTATACTGATCATCAGCGCACATATCAATTGTAAGCATACCGCCGAAGGCTTCATACTCTTCCCCTACGCCGCTCATTTCGCTGCGCGGGTCAAAGAGGCAGTTATACGGATCAAGCATCTGAGAATATCTGACTTTTTTCATGAGCGCTGTCATGTCATCCGCATTTTTTACGGATTCGATTTCGGATTCCAGAAGCTCATATCTTCCGGTGCCGCTTCCGATAATAGCTTTGTCTTTGTATTCGTCATTGATATAGAAGTTTGTCTGGCAGTTCTGCCCGTCATTCCAAACAAGCTTATTGTCAACGAGCTCGAGAACGCCGAAGTGTCCGCTTGCGTCAGCCATGAAATAGCCGCCGCCCCAGTTTACCTTGCCGTTACTCATTCCGCAAACATTTACAGAATTGGCAAGTTCTATCGCTTCGTCCACGGTTGCGCATCTTTCTCCTAAGTATCTTACCAGAGCCGGGAATGAAAGGCTTACCTCAGCATCGGGATTTGTTCCAGTGGAAACTACTATACCTGTTTCTTCGGGCTGCTTTTCCCGCATATTAGCTTCGATGTAGAATCCCTTCTCGTTCATCACGTCCGCGGAGAAGAACAGCAGGGTAAGAAGCTCGTCCTGTGTAACTCCGTTTTCCTTCACATCTTCGAAAGTGCGCCCACCAAAGGTGTTATATGCAAGACCTACCGTCTTATAAAATCCTTCGACATCAGTTTTGATAACATATGCCGGATTATTACTGTAGTAAAGATCGAAGGAACGTCCTACAACCATGTCGCCGTCATCGAGAACCTTGCCTATTCCCGAACAGCCGAATTGTCCGAACATTTCTTTATTTTTCTTAAGTCCGGCTTCATAGTCTATTTCGGTAATAACCGGAAGCTCGATAATATAGTCTCCGAGCACCTCACCCATTAAATTGGCGCTCTTGGCTTTATCATCCGAAGCGCTTTCGGCAGCTGCTTGTGCGGCGCTTGTTTCAGCCCACGTTCCCGCACAGCCGGTTAAAATGGATGTGCATAAAACCGCTAAAAGCAAGAGCAAGCTTACAATTTTTTTTGTTTTTTTCATTTCGTATTTTCCCCTTTCTTATATTTAAATTTATAATTTTTTATATTTATAAATTTAACCTGAATCATTCACCGCAGCGCGGTAAGTGCAGCTTAAAGCCGCATAATTGCCTTATGTCTCAGGCAGCAGACCGTAGAGGGTCATTTGTTTGCATAGGTTGTAATACCGTCTTTTATGGTCTCTGCAATCTTGACATCGTGTATTTCTCTTGGGTCTATCTCGAAGAGGTTCTTCTCGAATACGGTAAGGTCCGCATACTTGCCAGCCTCGATGGAGCCAAGCACATCCTCCTTGCGCATCTGGTATGCATTATTGATGGTGTAGCCCATGATTACGTCCGCAACGCTTATACACTCTTCCGCATCATGCACAAACGCACCTTCCTCGCCGACATGGCGTCTTGTAACGAGAGTCTCCATGTTGGGCATAACCGGGAAGGTTGTGGGATCTGTAGGGAAGTCTGAACCGAATCCCACCTTGGCGCCGCCGTCCATAATTGACTTAACAGGATATGCCTTAGCCTCCGTAAGCCTGGCTGCAAGCGCCTCCTGCTCTTCATTCATGTTTGCAATCCAACATCCGGTGGTATTCGAGAATACGTCATACTTGCCAAAGAGCTCAAGCTCCCCGGGGTATACATATCCGGAATGCGAGCATATAATGCGCAGGTCGCTAAAGCCCTTCTCGCGGACGATACCGGCAGCCTCCAGTACGTTATGGATTGCATCCGAACCAATCGCATGAATATTGACATCGATTCCGGCATTTGCAAACTCCTCGAATTTCTTCGCGAGAACTTCGGCGGTCATAATCGGAGCAATCTTGTTGCCATTAGGATATTCGTTGGGAATTGCTGCAGAGTAAGTCTCCAGCGTGCCATCATTAAAAAGCTTGCCAAAGGTGCAGAAGAAACGGTCATTATTGTATTTCTTAGAGTACTCAACCGCATCATTAAATGCCATTTCGTAGAGCCCCGCCACACCGGCAAAACCGCAGAAGTTGAGGCGAATAGGACACTCGTCGTTGTCCATCTTGGCGCAAAGCTCGTCGCTCAGGACATATTTCATAAAGCTTATGGCTCCGCAGTCAACAAGGGATGTGATTCCATGCTCGGCGCATTTTTTCTTGAAGTTATCCATCGCCACAGCCGTTGCATCGTCGTCGAAATACCTAACGGCGCTCATCACTTTGTCCATAGAAGCTATTTCCTTGCAATAGCCTGTTGGTTCACCGTTCTCATCGCGCACATATATAACTCCACCAGCAGGGTCGATGTCCGGCGTGTCGCGAGTGATGCCTGCAGCTTCCAGAGCCTTGGAATTGCACCACACAGTG
Source organism: bacterium (assembly GCA_963618995.1). Taxonomy (GTDB): domain Bacteria; phylum Synergistota; class Synergistia; order Synergistales; family Synergistaceae; genus Caccocola. Next base: position 50,630 of record CAVEUD010000012.1, on the reverse strand, counting down.
TGCATACTTGCAGAGAGGTACGCCATAGGTTTGTCGGAACAAATAGCATCGAGGTCTGCCTTGTTCGGCCCTTTTCCTCCAAATGCCTCGTCAAACCAGCCCATGCCAGAGTATGCATCGCGATCAGGGTGTTCGGCAACATCTTTAGTAATCGCATCAATCATCTGCTCTGGTGTCATTGCGTCCAAGCGAAGAAGCCCGTCGAACATAGTTGCCGCAAAAAAATGCAAATGTCCATCAATGAGTCCCGGCGTTACAAGCTTGCCGCCCAAATCTTCCGCGGTCGAGCTGTCTCCGCCAGCGAACTCAAGCGCAGCCTCTGTGCTGCCAACATAGGCAATCTTGTTGCCTTTAATAACAATAGCTTCAGCCCAAGGCTCATTATCATTCGCAGTGAAAAATTTACCGTTTGTCAAAACTCTAGTTTTCATTTTTTACCTCTATTTTATGATACTGTATCTAAACTGATTGTTGCTTTTCACCCGTTAAGTAAGTAAAAATGGAAGCGCTTTATAACCACACGGATTACCGGGGTTATCCTTTTGTCTTGGCTGCCGCAGCTTCCCTCTTCGTCATCATGAGTCAGACAGATTTACATACTGTAAGTAAGCTCATGCGTGCGTATTATCGCACGTATTCGGGGAAGCGCAAGTGAGAAATAACCCTTCTCCGGCTCGGTGCATATATACTTTGCAGTAAGGCGGGAAACTGACTTGATAACTTCCTCCTTAGGGACAGAAGCATTTGCACAAAGCTCATCTGTGCTCATCTTGGCATCATCATCCGGGAAGGCTCTGATTACAAGCTTCTCGGACTCGCTAAGCTCTGACCAGACAGCGTTATATACGTAATCCTCAAGTATGCCGTCAAAAATACCTACTATTTCATCGAAGGTACTGTTGTCACGGTACTCCCAATATAGTGCACCCCATGCCTGGAAGCCGAAGGGATAGCCCTTCGTAAGCTTTGCCATCTTAAGCGCCTCATCGTCGCTTACCGCAAAGGTCTCCTTATAGACATCCCTGATCTTATCAATCTTAAGAGGCTTAAGGAACATCTTGCCTGCACGCAGACTAAGCGGGATCGAGTCTTCGTCAATCTTATATATATCCTCATATAAGCCGGTGATTATAACAAATACATTGATCCCGTGCCTTACAAGCATCTGGAAACGGTTTGCAAACTCAGCCATGTTAGCGTCAGACTTGCCCTCGTCTATGGTGATAAGTATGTTCTGTTTACGTTTTGTAAGCTGATCTGACGCAAAATTTATCTTGCCGGCTTCATCGGAAAAGCCTAATCCGGCATAGCCCAACAATGCAAGATACAAAAGCTGAATTATGCCTGTCCCCGATGTTGCCTCGTCTATCAGCCTTGCAGACAGATCATTGACCAGGGGCGTAGATGAATTGAGATCTAATACTACCCAGTCCCTGGAGTCCTGCAATGTCTTGGCAACGGCATGCATAAGCGCAGTCTTGCCTGAGCCTCTCGGACCCGTAATTATACATGAATGGGTCATCGGATTGTCTGAGGCAAAAGCAGATACTATCCGCTCGACAGTGCATGTCTCGTCGCCTAAATATGTCTTAGGCAGCAAACCGTAAGTCAGGGTAAATGGGTTATTTGTTTTCATAGGTTGTAATACCATCCTTTATGGTCTCTGCAATCCTGACATCGTGTATCTCTCTTGGGTCTATCTCGAAGAGGTTCTTCTCGAATACGGTAAGGTCCGCATACTTGCCAGCCTCGATGGAGCCAAGCACATCCTCCTTGCGCATCTGGTATGCATTATTGATGGTGTAGCCCATGATTACGTCCGCAACGCTTATACACTCTTCCGCATCATGCACAAACGCACCTTCCTCGCCGACATGGCGTCTTGTAACGAGAGTCTCCATGTTGGGCATAACCGGGAAGGTTGTGGGATCTGTAGGGAAGTCTGAACCGAATCCCACCTTGGCGCCGCCGTCCATAATTGACTTAACAGGATATGCCTTAGCCTCCGTAAGCCTGGCTGCAAGCGCCTCCTGCTCTTCATTCATGCTTGCAATCCAGCATCCGGTGGTATTCGAGAATACGTCATACTTGCCAAAGAGCTCAAGGTCCCCGGGGTATACATATCCGGAATGTGAGCATATAATGCGCAGGTCGTTAAAGCCCTTCTCGCGAACGATACCGGCAGCCTCCAGTACGTTGTGGACTGAATCCGAACCAATCGCGTGAATATTGACATCGATTCCAGCCCTGGCACAGGCCTCGAACTTCTCAGTCAAAGCTTCAAGCGTCATAATCGGCTTAACTACGCTTCCGTTAGGATAAGGATTGGGAATAGCAGCCGAGACGTTCTCTAAGGTTCCATCATTAAAGAGCTTATGGAAGGTGCAGAAGAAGCGGTCATTAGTAAACTTCTTGCTGAACTCTACAGCATCGTTGAATGCCTTTTCATAGAGACCGGTAACGCCTGCATATCCGCAGAAGTTAAGCCTTACCGGGGTTTCGTCCTTATCAAATAGCGCATTTACCTCATCACTCATAAGATGCTTCATGAAGCTTATGGCGCCGCAGTCCACCATTGAAGTGATACCGTTTGCGGCACTCTTTGCGAAGAAATTGCCGAAGGCTTTGATTGTAATCTCATCATCAAAATATTTGGCTGCGCCCATAACTGCATCCATTGAAGCTAATTCCTTAACAAAGCCTGTCAGTTCACCTTCAGCGTCACGCTGATATATAACGCCGCCTGCCGGGTCAATATCCGGTGTATCCCTGGTGATGTTTGCAACCTCAAGCGCCTTGGAGTTGCACCATACGGTATGAAGACTTGCTGAAAGAAGCGCAATCGGCTTATCTGCACAGATTGAGTCCAAGTCCTTCTTGTGAGGGCCCATCTCGCCGAATGCGGTATCAGCCCAGCCCATACCTGCATATGCAGGCTTATCCGGATTCTCCTTGATAAACTTAGTTATGGCTGCAATCATCTCATCTACGGACATACCATTTAATACAAGCAAGCCCTCGAACATGTTTGCTCCGAAGAAATGCAGATGTCCGTCAATGAGTCCCGGAGTCATAAGCTTGCCGCCCAAGTCCTCGGCCTTGGCTCCTTCCGCCTGCTTTAAGGCTTCCTCGTTGCTGCCTACATAGGCAATCTTATTGCCCTTAATAACAACAGCTTCAGCCCAAGGTTTGTTTTTGTTTGCTGTAAAAATTTTGCCATTTGTTAAAACTCTGGTTTTCATTTTTTCAACCTTTCTTCTTATGTTTACTAATCTTGCTTTAATGTCAGCTTTATCTTATTTCAAGCCTTGAAAGTCCGTTTTGCACTGTCTGCACAAAATAGAGACTTCCGGCGTAAAAGGAAGGGAAGCTCACATTTTAGCGGTATATACCTCTTTGCCTTCAAAATAGACCATCTCAACTTCACCCTCGTGAATCTTGTCTTTTTCGCAAGTTGAAATATCTTTGTTGATAAAGATGAAATCTGCATATTTGCCGACCTCAATTGAACCGCGCTCATCTTCCATCTGAAGCTGCCTGGCGCCATTAATTGTCATGATGTCCATAGCCTGCTCAACCGACACGCGCTCGGACGCGTCGACCTGAACAACCTCGAAATCCCCTCTGGTGTCATTTACAGCAACCTCGATAATGCCGGCAACAGTTGTTGGCGCACCGGAAGCGGCGGGAACGTCTGTTGAAGAGGTGACAAGCACGCCATTATCAATGAGTGATTTGATTGGATAACCTGCCTTGTAGGTAGATATATCTTCATAGATATCCTCAATTTGTTCTTTTTCTTTCCCTACCGGAGTAAGCACTCTCCAGTTGATGTTTTCTGCAACATAGATATGGTGCCCACCCATCTTTTTCTTTGAGTCGTCCGTTATGTTTCTGCCATGGCATATACCGTTGTAAATGCTGCCTTTTTGTGAGCTCTCTGCATTGATATATGCGTTAACAACCTGCTCCGTTGCAGCATCTCCCTGCGAGTGAATGTGCATAGAGAGACCAGCGTCGTTTGCTGCCTTTACAATTGCGTTCATTGTGTTATCATCCCACACCTGTGTGCCATGGGAGCCGTCATTATAGCTGTCGATCAGCCAACCACTCTTACTTTCGACTGCCTCACCGTCAGCAAAAAGCTTGATAGCGTTGAACTTGAAGTGGTCTGTCGGATATTTCTTTGAGCACTCTTCTGCCTTTGTAAGCTCCGCCTGCCAGTCGTCATAAGAGTCGATTTTGTAGGATCCGCCAACCACAATTGAAAGCCCGGTGTTTTTGTCATATTCGCTTAAGGCATCCATAAATTGTGTGCCGAAGTAGTTTGTCCAGCCGTCCTGATAGTAGGTGTAGCCATAGCTGTGAAGAGTGTCCTCCATCACAGTGGCAATACCCTCATAGTCGCTCTCCTGAACAATTTGCTCGGTTGCAACGGCATATTTTAACAGGTAATTCATCGCCATGTCGGAAGCCAGGCCTAAGAGTTCGCCATCCCCGCCCTTAGACAAAACGCCGCCGACGATTTCAGTGTCTTTTGTAACTCCTGCTGCTTCAGCCGCCTTGCTGTTAAAGAAAGCATTGTGACCGGAATCGTCGACAATAAGCATAACCTTGTCTTTGCAGATCTCGTCAAGCTTGCTCTTCATCTCGATTTGCTCTTTGACGGTAAGCATAGCCTCATTATCCCAGCCAAAGGTGTAATACACATTCTTGTCCGGATTCTTTTCAACGTATGCTTTTACGTTTTCAAGAATTTCGTCTTGTGTCTTGCCCTGGACAAAAAAGTCGAGATGCTTAAGTGCGCCGTAAGCAACATAGTGACCATGGCCCTCGGTAGCGCCTGCCATAACGATACCCTTGTCACGATAGTCAATTACCTTTGTTGTGCCGCCTCCTATGTAGGGCTTAACACCATCCCCGGCGCCGACATAGATATACCTGCCGTCCTTGACAGCAAAAGCTTCAACGTATTCCCGGTTAGAGTTTGAGGTGTATATCCTGCCATAAACAACTGTATCTGCAACAGTTGAAGGCGCTGAGGTTGAAGGCTCGCCGGAGCAGCCGGTGAGCCCCGCTAAAGCCACATACGCAGCTGCACTTATGGCAGCAGCTCGTTTAATATATTTATTTCTTGAAATTTCTGTCATTATCAAATTTCCTTTCATATTTACATTAACTCATATCTTACATATATCGCTTTTTATATACTTTCACTCTCTGTCACATTTGTATGGTAAACCTGCAGGGCGGCGTTCGCCGTTCGCGCAGGGACAGTTTATTTCTTCGCCGCCATGTATTTCGCCCAGTCGGCGTTGAACTGGTCGATGCCTTTGGTCGTGAGCGGGTGGTTAAAGAGCATTTTGAGCACATTGAATGGCACGGTCGCGTAGTCTGCCCCCGCCTTCGCGCATTCGAGGACGTGGGCGGGGTGGCGCAGGCTCGCGGCGATGACCTTAGTCTCTATGCCGTATGCGTCGTATATGTCGACTACGTCGTAGACGAGCTTGAGGCCGTCTTCGCCGATGTCGTCGAGGCGTCCGACGAAGGGGCTTACGTAGGTTGCGCCGGCTGCGGCGGCGAGTATTGCCTGGTTGGCGGAGAATACGAGCGTGACATTGGTCTTGATGCCGAGAGCAGAGAGCTCTTTTACCGCGCCGAGCCCGTCTGGGCAGAGCGGTATTTTGACGACGACATGCGGGTGGATCTTCGCGATGACTTTCGCCTCTTCTACGAGCTTGGATTTCTCAAGCGATACCGCCTCGGCGCTGACCGGGCCGTTTACGACTTCGGCTATTTCGCGCACGCGCGTATGGAAGTCGATGTCTCCTTCTTTTGAGACGAGCGTCGGATTGGTTGTTACGCCGGCGACGACGCCCCACGAGCACGCTTCTTTGATTTCGCCGAGGTTCGCTGTGTCAAGGAAAAATTTCATTTTTTATCTCCCTTTCGGATAATATGTACTCTTTAACGCGGCGCGTCCGCGCCATTTTTGTTCGCCTGACCGCGCTCGGCCTTCGGCTTCGCGCTCGCGTCCGTCCATTTCTGCTGCTTCGCGGCTTAGCGTAAAGCTGAGGACTGCGCGCAGGAGTACGATGACTGTTAGGACGATCACGCCCTGCAGGTCGGGGTTGCTTATAGTCCCGATTATGTCTGCGGCCATGAGGAATTGCAGGCCGAGCATGAGCGTCTCTTCAAGCGCGAGGCGCAGACGAAGCCATTCGTTTTTTGCGGCGCGGCGTTGCGAAAGCGCGAGGCGCAGGCCGCGCGTTATGGCGGTGGCGACGCCGCAGAGTATGATGATTATGCTGATGAATTCGATTGCAGCGCAGGTGTATTCGGCGAAGAGGCGGAGCGTGTGCGGCGCGGAGCTGAGAAATTCCATGGCGGGCTATCTCCTAAGCAGGCCGAAGACGGGGACGAAGTATTCCGGCGTTTTGCCTTCCTTCACCCATTTTGCCGACGTTGACGGAAGGCTCTCCGTCGTCGAGCATACGTCTCCGCCGAGCGATTCTATGGAATAGCGCATGAGCTCAGGACGGCGGCAGGGCGCGCCTGATTTTTTCGAACATCCGGCGCAGAGCGTACAGCTACCCGCCGAGAGGGCCAGGCTGCCCGGATATTCTTTTTCGAGGGCGAGCGCGTGCTCCATCGGCTTTTTCTTCTCTGCTGCGAAGACGGCGCGTATCTCTTTGTTTACCTCTGGGGAGTTGTATTCAGCGCCCATAATCTCGCCGCCGAGGGGTAATTTGACGCCGAAAATCCAAAATTCGCGGAACCGCTTCGACAGCCCGAGCGGGTCGAAGTCTCGTATGGCGAATAGGATCATTTCACGCCGTAGTTTGGGCAGGCGTTGCGGCATTCAAGGAAGCGCGGCTCGTCGACGTAATCGCTAACGGCGATTTTGTTTCCAAGCGGAACGGCGGAATATTTCAGCTCGGCTCATCCTCCTTTTTGCGCCTGTCTATTTTTAGCATTATACTCAAGCGCGCGCGAAACTTCAAGGAGGACGCAGGGAATAAAAAGAGAGGCGCATTTTGCGCGCCTCTCTTGCGCATAAAATCTGCCTTCGTTATATTGCGTAAGCCTCTGGGGCGTCCTGCGGCTCGTTGCCGAGGTCGGCGTAGTTTTCCTTCGCGAACTTCGCGGGAAGGAAGTCTTTAGCGACCTGCGGGAAGAGTATGTAGGAGAGTACGTCTTCCGGTTGGGTGCACCATACGCCTATTTCATTCTTCGCCTGCTCGATCTCCGGCGGAATCTTTTCTCCGGGGCGGCAGGTGATCGGCTGCTCGTCGCCGAGGACTATCTTCTGTATCTCGGGATCGACGGGGGCGGGGGTCTTTCCGTAATAGCCGCGGAAATACTGGCGTACTTCGTTCGGGATCATCTTCCAGCGCTTGCCGGAGATGACGTTCATCGCCGCCTGCGTTCCGACTATCTGGCTGGTCGGCGTGACGAGCGGCGGATAGCCCATTTCTTTGCGGACGCGCGGCACTTCCTCGAGAACTTCGTTGAACTTGTTGAGGCAGCCGCCTTCCTTGAGCTGGCTCTGAAGGTTGGAGTACATTCCGCCCGGTATCTGGTAGAGCAGGATGTTGACGTTGACGCCGCTGACTCCCATGATGATGTCTTTGTATTTTTCGCGCAGTTTCTCGTAGTGCTTCGCTACCGGCAGGAGCTTGTCGAGCGAGAGCCCGGTGTCGAGCGGGCCGCCGGCGAGCGCCGCCACCATCGTTTCAGTGGCGGGCTGGCTTGTGCCCATAGCGAAGGGCGATATTGCGCAGTCTACGACGTTTGCTCCGGCTTCGAGAGCCGCGAGGTAGGTCATCGACGCCATGCCGCTTGTATAGTGGCTGTGTATCTGGATGGGCAGGTCTACCTTTTTGCGTATCGCCTTGATAAGCGAGGTCGCCGCTGCCGGAGAGAGAAGCCCGGCCATGTCCTTGATGCATATCGAGTCGGCGCCCATTCCCGCCATGTCCTGCGCCTGCTTCGCGAAAAGGTCGAGCGTGTGGACTGGAGACACCGTGTAGGATATCGTCATCTGGAGCTCGCCGCCCTCTTTTTTGACGGCCTCGGCCGCTATGGACATGTTGCGGAGGTCGTTGAGCGCGTCGAATACGCGGATGATGTCCATTCCGTTGCCGATGGCGCGCTTGACGAATTCGCGCACAGTCTCGTCGGAGTAGTGGCGGTAGCCGACGAGGTTCTGCCCGCGAAGAAGCATCTGGGTCTTCGTCTTTTTGAGACGCTTTTTGAACTGGCGGAGCCTCTCCCATGGGTCTTCGTTAAGGAAGCGCATCGCTGAGTCGAAGGTAGCGCCGCCCCAACATTCTATGGAGTGGTAGCCTACTTCATCCACGGCTTCGCATATTGGCAGCATGTCCTCTGTGCGGAGGCGCGTCGCCATTATAGACTGGTGCGCGTCGCGGAATGCCGTTTCTGTTATTCCGACACGGGGTTTTTTCTTTGTTTCGGCCGGTTTCTTCACTTCATGCACGGAAATGGACGGAGCTTCGGCTGCCGCAGTCTGCTCTGCCTTTACGGCTTCGGCGGTCGTTATCTTCGTAGCTATCACGTTCCCGTTAACGTCCTTGATTTCCTGCTTCACCACTGTTTCTGACATGGATGACCTACCCTTCCCTCAGTAAATTCCAATCCACAAGACCGCTGTAAACGTAGAAATGCGGAGTTCGCCTGAACGCCGCTGCGGCGTTTTTCGCCGCGGTCGTTGGGTGACTGTATATTACTTCGTCAGGCGGGGTTTATTCAAGTGGTAATGTCGTTTTTTTTTGTCAATTACTTACAATTTCGCAAGATTCTAAAAAATTTGTGCGGCGTGAGCACACAATTCACCCGCGCCGTCAGGCCGCTGAGACAAAAAAGAAGCCCCCTGCACGGGGGCTTCTTTACAGCGTTTCTCAGTCTTTCGGGCTAGTCGTCCATTTTCATTTCGGCCATGTGCTTGTAGAAGCGCCACTTGTCCTTTATGGCTTTCTTCTCTTCTTCAAGCAGCGCGGCGGCTTCTTCCGCGTTCATAGTCTTGAGGCTCTTGTAGCGGACTTCGTTGTAGATGTAGTCCTCGAGCGGCAGCGTCGGTTCTTTGCTGTCGATGATAAGCGGGTTCTTGCCATCTTTGGCGAGATCCGGGTTGTAGCGCATGAGCATCCAGTGGCCGGAGTCTACCGCGCGCTTCTGCTGGTCGAGGCCGTTGACCATGTCTATGCCGTGCGCTATGCAGTGGCAGTAGGCGATGATGATGGACGGGCCGTTGTAGGCTTCGGCTTCCTTGAAGACCTTGACGGCGTGCGCGTCGTTGGCTCCGATGGATACCTTTCCGACGTAGACGTTGCCGTAGCTCATGGCCATCATGGCGAGGTCTTTCTTGCCCATCTTTTTGCCGGCGGCGGCGAATTTCGCGACAGCTCCGCGCGGGGTCGCCTTTGAGGCCTGTCCGCCGGTATTGGAGTAGACTTCCGTGTCGAGGACGAGGATGTTGACGTTGCGGCCTGAGGCGATGACGTGGTCGAGTCCGCCGTAGCCGATGTCATACGCCCAGCCGTCTCCGCCTATGCTCCAGACGGATTTCCTGGCGAGGTTGTCGATGACGGATTCAAGTTCTTCGGCCTCTTCGGTCTCCATGTAGTGGAGCTGCGCCTTGACCTCGTCGATCTTCTCTTCGACGGCTTTTATCTCGGCATCGGTGGTCTGCGGGGCTTCGAGTATTGCCTTGACTGTCTCTTCGCCGAGTTCGGGCTCCATCTTCTTGAGGAGCTCGGCGGCGTATTCGGCGTGTTTGTCTATCGCGAGGCGGAAGCCGAGTCCGAATTCGGCCGCGTCTTCAAAGAGCGAGTTGCTCCACGCGGGGCCTCTGCCTTCGTCGTTGACGCACCACGGGGTGGTCGGGAGGTTGCCTCCGTAGATGGAGGAGCAGCCGGTGGCGTTCGCGATTATCGCCCTGTCGCCGAAGAGCTGCGAGAGGAGCTTGAGGTACGGGGTCTCGCCGCAGCCGGCGCAGGCACCCGAGAACTCAAAGAGCGGACGGAGGAGCTGTACGTCTTTGACGGTCGAGGTGTTGAGCCGGTTTCTGTCGGTCTCGGGGATGTCGAGGAAGAAGTTCCAGTTCGCGCGCTCGGCTTCGCGGAGCGGCATCTGGGTGCGCATCGTGAGCGGACGCGCGCCGCCCTCTTCCTTGGCCTTCACCGGGCAGTTGTGGGCGCAGAGGCCGCAGCCGGTGCAGTCCTCGGGAGCGATCTGAACCGTGAAGGCTTCGCCGGGGAAGTTCTTCCACTTCGCGTCGGCGTGCTTGAAGGTCTCGGGGGCTTCCTCAAGGAGTTTCTTGTCGTAGACCTTGGAGCGTATCGCGGCGTGCGGGCAGACGAGCACGCACTTGCCGCACTGGATGCAGAGGTTTGAATCCCAGACAGGGATGTCGATGGCGATGTTTCTCTTCTCGTACTGCGTCGTAGCAGTCGGGAAGGTTCCGTCCTCCGGCAGCGCGGAGACGGGGAGGCCGTCGCCCTCAAGCACCATCATCGGGCCGAGCACGTCCTTGACGAACTCGGGCGCGTCGTCGGCGACGGGCGGGAGGATGTCGAAGGTGCTGGTAACCTCCGCGGGAACCTTGACCTCGTGGAGGTTGGCGAGCGTTTCGTCGACGGCCTTGATATTCTTGTCGACTACCGCCTGGCCCTTGCGGCTGTAGCTCTTGACGATTGAGTCCTTGATGGCCTTGATGGCCTCGTCCTGCGGCAGGATGCCGCTGATGGCGAAGAAGCAGGTCTGCATGATCGTGTTCGTGCGCGAGCCCATACCGGTCTCTTTCGCGATCTTAACGGCGTCGATGACGTAGAACTTGAGGTGCTTGTCTATTATCTGCTTTTGGTAGCGGCAGGGCAGCTTGTCCCAGATCTCTTCGGGGCCGAATGGCGCGTTGAGGAGGAAGGTGCCGCCGTCCGCCGCGTTCTTCAGCACGTCGAGCTTCTCAAGGAAGGAGTAGACGTGGCAGGCGAGGAAGTTGGCTTTGCTGATGAGGTAGCTGGCGTATATCGGATCTGAGCCGAAGCGCAGGTGGCTGACGGTGTAGCCGCCGGACTTCTTGGAGTCGTAGCTGTAGTAGCCCTGGGCGTAGAGGTCCGTCTCCTGGCCTATTATCTTTATGGAGTTCTTGTTCGCGCCGACGGTGCCGTCGGAGCCGAGGCCGTAGAAGAGGCAGCGGACGGTCTTCGGATTCTCGGTGTCGAAAGACGGGTCGTAGGGCAGGCTTTTGAAGGTGACGTCGTCCTCAATGCCGACGGTGAAGCCGTCTTTCGGCTCGAGTTTGTTGAGCTCGTCGTAGACGCCCTTGACCATGGCCGGGGTGAAGTCCTTCGAGGAGAGGCCGTAGCGTCCGCCGACGACGGTGATGCCGCTGCCGTTAAGCGCTTCGCGCACGTCGGCGCAGAGCGGCTCGCATATGGCTGCGGGGTCTTTGCTGCGGTCGAGGACGGCTATCGTCCTGACGGTAGCGGGCAGCGCGTTGCAGAAGCGTTTGACGTCGAAGGGACGGAAGAGGCGGACGGCGACGAGTCCGACTTTCTCACCGTGCTGGTTCATGTAGTCGACGGTCTCGCGGGTGACGGCCGCGCCGGAGCCCATGATGACTATTACGCGCTCCGCGTCGGGCGCTCCGTAGTAGTCGAAAAGGTGGTACTGGCGGCCCGTGATCTTCGCGAATTTGTCCATCGCGGCCTGGAAGATGTCGGGCATGTCGGCGTAGTAGCGGTTGGCGCCTTCTCTGGTCTGGAAGAAGACGTCGGGGTTCTGCGCGGTTCCGCGGACGAGCGGCGCGTCGGGAGTGAGCCTGTTATAGCGGTGCTCGCGGACGAGGTCGTCGTCGATGCAGGCGCGCATGACATCGTACGGGATTTCTTCAATCTTCATTTCTTCGTGGCTGGTACGGAAACCATCGAAGAAGTGGAGGACTGGCACATGTCCCTCGAGCGTCGCCATCTGCGCGATAAGTGCGTTGTCGGTCGTCTCCTGGACTGTTGAGGAGCAGAGCATCGCCCAGCCTGTATTGCGAACCGCCATCACGTCGGAGTGGTCTCCAAAAATGGAGAGCGCGTGGGTCGCGATGCTACGCGCCGTGACGTGCATTACTGTGCTCGTAAGCTCGCCTGCGATTTTGTACATATTCGGGATCATGAGGAGAAGTCCCTGTGAGGCCGTGAAAGTCGTACCGAGCGCTCCGGCCTGGATAGCTCCATGATATGCTCCGGAAGCTCCGGCTTCGCTCTGCATTTCTTCGACAAGCGGAACAGTTCCCCATATGTTCGGACGGCGCTCCGCGGACCACTGGTCCGACCATTCTCCCATCGGCGACGACGGTGTAATCGGGTATATAGAGATTACCTCGTTCACGGCGTGGGCGACATGTGCCGCAGCTTCGTTGCCGTCTACTGTTACCATCTTTCTCTCTGACATTTTTTTACCTCCCATTTGCTTCCCCACATTTGGGTTTTACGCATATTATTGTCAAACAACTTATTATTGCACAATTTTCTGCAAATTTCCACTGCCGCGCGTTGAGTGTGGCAAAATCGTGATAATACGCGCCAATATCCGACATTATGCAGCTATGCGTCTGCATTATACGCCTTTGCCGACGCAAAAGGCAGATAAAAAACAGGGCTTACTTGCATAGCTCCACTGTTCCAATTCGGTAATAATCGCTGCGGCGTGCTCTCGCGGTGTTATAGATAAATGCCCCGGAGTGTGCGGCTCCGGGGCATCGTGGAAGGAATTACCGACGGGGTTAGCCTTTAGCCGCGTATACTCCGTCGATAAGAGTGCCGTCTCTGTATTCGACCGCAGCCACGAGGCGGTCGTAGTTGAACTCAATCGGCTCTGGAGCGCCGGTGAGCTTTTCGACCTCTTTCTTGAGCGTCGCCGCGTCTTTGACGTTTATGCCCGCCTTGAGCGCCGCTTCGAGAAGGTCATGGCGCTTGGGGTTGATGCAAGTGCCGCGCTCCGTGACGATCGCGTCGACAGTCTCGCCCGGCGTCGTAACGGTCGTAACGCTGTCCTTGAGCGACGGGACGCCGCCGCGGAATGAGGGCATGGCTATTATCGAGAGGCGCGCGCCCGCCGCCGTGTCCTGATGTCCGCCCGACGCGCCGCGCAGCACGCCGTCGTTGCCAGTGAGGACGTTGACGTTGAAGTCCGTGTCGGCTTCGAGCGCCGCGAGGATTACGCAGTCGAGGTTGTTGACGACCGCGCCCGCGTTGAATGGGTTCGCGTACCACGAGGCGTCTATCTCTATGTGGCTCGGGTTTGCGCGCATGGACTTCGTGACGACCGCGTCGAAGGACTGCACGTCGAATACGGCGCGGAAAAGCCCCTTGTCGTGCATGGAAGCCATGTAGCCGCCTACGCCGCCTATGCCGAAGCCGCCTACTATGCCCTTCTCTTCCATGTATTCCTCAAGGTAGACGGCAGCCGCGAGGCTCGCGCCGCCGACGCCCATCTGGAAGGAGAAGCCCGGCTCTACCACGCCCGCCGCCTTCATGAGGCGGAAGCAGTCCTGCGCTATGCGGAGGTCTACGGGGTTGCGCGTGATGCGCGCCGCGCCCGTCGCAATCTTCGCGGGGTCGCCTATGCTCTCCGTCACAACCACTTGGTCTACGAGGTACTGCGGGATGGAGATTTTCGGCGAGAGCGGATACTCGACGAGGTTGTCCGTAATCGCGATGACGTGCGCCGCGTTGCGCGCGTCCGTAATCGCGTAGCCGAGAGAGCCGCAGGCGGAGCGCCCGTCGACGCCGTTGATGTTGCCGAGGCAGTCGCAGGCGGGGGCGGCGAGGAAGGCCACGTCTATCTGTATCGAGCCTTCTTCGATTGCGCGCGCGCGCCCGCCGTGGCTGCGGATGATTACCGGGATGTCGACCTCGCCGCTCGAAAGCAGCTTGCCGAGCCTGCCGCGAACGCCGGAGGTGTAGAGCCTCGTGATGAGGCCGCTCTGTATGTAGTCCGCTACGCAGTCGTGCGCGTCTGGGATTGAGCTTGGGGCGAGCGTGAGGCCCTTGAAGCCCATCGCCTGAAGCTCGGCGAGCACCATCGGGATAACGGCGTCGCCGTTGCGCAGATGGTGGTGGAAGGAGATCGTCATGCCGTCGCAGAGGCCGGAGTTCTCTATCGCTTTCCTTAGGCTCTCTGCGACTTTGCTGCGCGTCGGCGCAAGCGCGCGGAGCGGCGCGGCGGTTCGCGGCTTTTTGCCTAGGGCGTCAATCACGGCGAAGGGCGACGTGTATGGCGCGAAGGCGCCGACGCCGGGGACTTCTGTCGGGACTATCCTGTTAAGAGAGTTTTTTACGGTTTTCATCAGTTCTCGCCTCTCTTTATTCCATAAAGTGCCGCGAGGTCGAGCAGGTGGCGCGAGCGCGCGACGACCGGGGCGTCGACCATCTTGCCGTCAACGGAGACGACGCCCTTGCCCTCGCGTTCGGCGCGCTCCGCCGCTTCGACGACGCGCTCGGCCTTGCGCAGCTCTTTCTCTGACGGTATGAAAGCCTTGTGTATGCAGGGGACTTGGCTCGGATGGATGCAGGCCTTGCCCGTGAAGCCGAGGCCGACAATTTCCTTCGACTCGCGCAGAAGCCCCTCGTTGTCCTGAAGGTCTGCCCACACTGTGTCGTAGGACTCGACGCCCGCAGCGTGCGCGGCGGCGGCTACGCGGCATCTCGCGTAGAAGAGTTCGCGCCCTTCCTTCGTTTTCTGCACGCCCATGTCCGCAGTAAAGTCCTGCCCGCCAATGGTTAGCGCCGTAACGCGCGGGCATGCGGATGCGATGCGGAAGGCGTTCTCAAGGCCGAGAGCGGTCTCTATCATCGCGTGGAGCTTCACCGTGCCGATTTCCATGCCGTGCGCGGCCTCGACCTCCGCAATTTTTTTGTCGGCGAGCAGAACGTCGGCCTCGGAGTTGCACTTGGGCAGACGCACCGCCGCAGGGGCGCAGGGGATTATGACCTCAAGGTCTTTTTCAAAAAATTCCGTGTCCGCGCCGTTTATCCTGACGGTGACGAAGAGGTCGCCGAAGTCGAAATTCTTCAGGAACGTCGCCACCATGCGGCGCGCCGCGTCCTTCTCCGTGAGGGCGACGGCGTCCTCAAGGTCGAGCAGGATGCTGTCCGCGCCGAAGATCGGGGCGTGCTGTATCATGCCCGGCGAGTCGCCCGGAATGTAGAGCATCGATCTTGTCGCCTTCATCGGTTACGCCTCCTCCGCCGAAGCGCGCTCAAGCGCCGTCTCAAGTCGCGCGCGTATCGTTATCTCAATAGCTCCCATGTCGTGTATCGTGACCATGACATTCTCCGCGCCGCATCCCGCAAGGACGCTTTCCACGAGGGCCTGCGTCCTCTTTGCGAAGATTGCGCTGTTCGCGCCCGTGTATTCAAGGCCGTTCTTCTCAGCGGGTGAGACCGTAACGCGGCAGTCCGATGACTCCAGTGTGCCGGCGCTGGCGGTTCGCAGTATATTCATCGCAGGGAACACCCCTTCCGTAAAATTTAATTCGTTTCCTTATCATAAAAGGAGGCGCGCTCCGTTGCGCGCCCCCGCTGGCAAAGCGCTACAGCTTCGTTGCTATAGCCTCAAGGAACTCTTTGGTCGTGAGCTGCTTTTTGTTCTGGAGGTCGGAGATGGCGTAGAGGTCCTTCGTCATGCCGCCTTCCTCTATTGTCGCTATCGAGGCCCTCTCAAGCTTGTCGGCAAAGGCGACAAGCTCCGCGTTGCCGTCCATCTCGCCGCGCTTGCGGAGCGCGCCGCTCCACGCGAAGATGGTCGCCATCGGGTTCGTGGAGGGAGTCTTGCCCTCAAGGTACTGGTAGTAGTGGCGCGTGACTGTGCCGTGCGCCGCCTCGAACTCGTAAACGCCGTCGGGCGAGACGAGGACGGAGGTCATCATCGCGAGGCTGCCGAAGGCCGTGGCGACCATGTCGGACATAACGTCGCCGTCGTAGTTCTTGCAGGCCCAGATGAAGCCGCCCTCGGAGCGGACGACGCGCGCGACCGCGTCGTCGATGAGCGTGTAGAAGTAGGTGATGCCCGCCGCCTCGAACTGCTCGCGGAACTCCTTCTCGTAGATGTCCTCAAAGATGAGCTTGAATGTCTGGTCGTACTTCTTGGAGATGGTGTCTTTCGTGGAGAACCAGAGGTCCTGCTTGGTGTCGAGCGCGTACTTGAAGCAGGAGCGCGCAAAGCTCGTTATCGACTTTTCGAGGTTGTGCATGCCCATAGCGACGCCTGGGCCTTTGTACTCGAACACCGTCTCTTCCTGGCGCTTCGCCGCGTCGCCGTCGGCGGGCTCGAATACCATCCTGAGCGTACCCGCGCAGGGCACGCGCATCTCAACGTCCTTGTAGATGTCGCCGTAGGCGTGGCGCGCGATTGTGATGGGCTTGTGCCACGTGCTGACAGTCGGGTGCACGCCCTTCACCATGATGGGGGCGCGGAATACGGTGCCGTCGAGGATGGCGCGGATTGTGCCGTTCGGGCTCTTCCACTGTTTCTTGAGCTTGTACTCTTCGACGCGCTGCGCGTTCGGCGTAATCGTCGCGCACTTGACGGCGACGCCGTATTTCTTCGTAGCCTCGGCGGAGGCGACCGTTACCTGGTCCTCGGTCTCGTCGCGGTACTTGAGGCCGAGGTCGTAGTATTCGGTCTTGAGGTCGACGTGCGGCAGAATAAGCGTGTCCTTAATCTGCTGCCAGATGATTCTCGTCATTTCGTCGCCGTCCATCTCAACAATCGGTGTCGTCATTTGAATTTTAGCCATTTTATATACTCCTTTGTATTTTTTTGTTTAATCGGCTTGCGCCCGCTATTTGTTCTGGTCCGCGTAGTAGTTCATGAGGCATCCCGCGAGGATGATGTTCCTGTCGTCCTGCGAGAGGCCGGGCATCGTGAGCGTCAGCTTCTCACGCTTGCCGTCGGCCTTGATAAGCTCCGCCTCGACGCTCTCCGCGCCGCCCGCGACCGCCTCGCGGATGCCGGGGATGAAGAGCCAGTCGCTAGTGTCGAGCTTCTCGCGGCAGTCGGGGGCGACGATGAAGGGAATCATGCCCCAGTTGATGAGGTTGCTGCGGTAGCGCTTCGTCGCATATTCCTCGGCGAGGTTGGCCTGTCCGCCGAGTATCTTCTGCGAGGAGGCCGCCTGCTCGCGGGCCGAGCCGTCGCCCGGCTTCACGGCGAATATCGTGCTGCCTATCATCGTGCAGTCGGGGCAGGCGTTCGCCGCCTTGAGCACGGCCTCCGCCTCGGCGCTCTGCGCGCTCCCGGCCTCGGCCGCCGCGCGGCGCGCATCTTCGAGAGCCTGCGCCTCCTTCGCCCTGCCGACGTACTGCGGGTCTTTGCGCGAGAGCGCGAACTGCGCGAGCTTAATCGGGTTGGAGCGCAGCGACGAGGTCTCGCCGGAGGGGATAAGCTCGTCGGTCGTCGTCACGGGGTCGGTGATGACGGAGGCGACGCGGAGCAGCAGGTTCTCCGCGAGCGGGTAGACCGTGGGCCACGGGCGGATGTTCGGCCCGTAGATAAGCTCTTCGCTCTCGTCTGCCTTGCCAAAGCCGTGGTAGACCTTCTTGTCGTAAACGTCCTTGCGGAACTTGTATGGCACTTCGTGCAGCAGCTCGCCGTACTTCTCTGCGGAGGCGAGCACGCCGCCGTTCGCCGCAGTCGCCGCTATCGAGCGGGCGTCCATGAGCGCGACGGAGGAAATCTGTCCTTCGCCCGGCTTCGAGCCTTCGCGGTTCGGGAAGTTCCTCGTAGTGTGGCGGATGCTGAAGCCGTGGTTCGCCGGGGTATCGCCTGCGCCGAAGCACGGGCCGCAGAAGGCCGTCTTGACTACGCCGCCGGCCTCCATGATGTCTCCGATAGAGCCGTTCGCGATAAGCTCGAGCATCGCGGGCTGGCTGCCAGGGTAGACGTTGAGCGTAAAGCCGCCGTTGCCGACGCTATGTCCCTTGAGTATCTGCGCCGCCGCGACGACGTTGTCGAACACGCCGCCGGAGCATCCCGCGATGACGCCCTGGTCGACCATTATCTTGCCGTCCTTCGTCACCTTGTCTGCGAGGCAGAGTTTTATGTTCGGGTTCTCAAGCTTGCTCAGCGCGTCCTCTTCGACCTTCTTCAGTATCTCGACCGGGTTGGCGCAAAGCTCGTCAATCGTATAGACGTTGCTCGGATGGAAGGGCAGCGCGATCATCGGCTTGATCTTGTCAAGCTCGACGACCATAGCCGCGTCGTACCATGCAGCGTCCGCCGGGTCGAGGCGCTTGTAGGCCTCCGGGCGGCCGTGGATATTGAAGTACTCTTCGACCCTTTCGTCGGTGCGCCAGACGGAGGTCCAGCAGGCCGTCTCAGTCGTCATAACGTCGACGCCGTTGCGGAACTCCACGGGCAGCGCCGAGACGCCCGGGCCGACGAACTCCATTACTTTGTTCTTGACGAAGCCGTTCTTGAATACCGCGCCGATGATGGCGAGCGCAACGTCCTGCGGGCCGACGCCGGGACGCGGAGCGCCCGTAAGGTAGACGGCGACGACGCCCGCGCGCGGGAAGTCATAGGTGCGGCCGACGAGCTGCTTGACAAGCTCCGGGCCGCCCTCGCCGACGCCCATCGTGCCGAGCGCGCCGTAGCGCGTGTGGCTGTCCGAACCGAGTATCATCCTGCCGCAGCCCGACATCATCTCGCGGACGTAGGAGTGGATGACCGCGAGGTGCGCGGGGACGAACTCGCCGCCGAACTTCTTCGCGGCGGAAAGGCCGAAGATGTGGTCGTCCTCGTTGATTGTGCCGCCGACGGCGCAGAGCGAATTGTGGCAGTTTGTCATGACGTAGGGGATCGGGAATTTTTTCATGCCGCTCGCGATGGCGGTCTGGATAATCCCGACGTAGGTGATGTCGTGCGAAGCGAGGCTGTCGAAGCGGATTTTGTAATTCTCCTCCGTGCCCGAGCCGTTGTGCGCCGCGATGACGCGCGCGGCTATCGTGCCGCGAGCCGCCTCGCGCTTGTCCTGCGGCAGGCTCTCAAGCGGTGCCGCTCCCGCAGCGCGGAGCTTCTCGTTAACGTCCGCGAGGCCGCGGCACTCGCCCTCCCCGGCGAGCACAGCCCCTCTGTAAAGATACGCTCCATTCTCCAAAAGCTTAATCATAGCTGCTCCTTCCCCTTTCGGCCGTCAAGGCCATCGTTTTTTACGTCCCATGCGGCCCATGCCGCGTGATAACACTGCCGTCCCGCGCGCCGCGCTTCTCGTGCGTGCCGGCGCTGCGGCCATTCGTTTTCTGTGCTTCACCAAATTCCTCTATCTGGCTTTCAAGCTGCGACGACCTGCGCAAAGGGTAAAAAAAATGCCACGCGCATGAAACATTTCCACACGAGCGACATCAACCTACTCGTACACTACGAGTACAGCTATACTGAATCGCATCCGCCCGCGCAGAGCTTTCCGTCGTGATGTGGATAGGTCTCCTGGCTTCCGTTCATCCTACTCTCGCATCTTCCCAGGCATAAGGCCCAGTGATCTCGCGATTTCGTCGCGGTTACAGTGGCGGGGCCGCTTTGGATTTTAACCAAATTCCCTTGCTTCCACGTCGTTAAATTTTCATATTTGCAGTATAAATTTACACAATGCCTTTGTCAACAGTCTCTGCGGCAAAAAAGCATGATTTACAAATAGACGCAAAAAACAAAAAAATGCAAAATAACAAAAAAGAGCGGCGCCCCACGCAGGAACGCCGCCGTTTTTTATTTCTTTTGCAATTTTGCGCTACTCGCCGCAAATATTGCGCAACTTGCCAATCGGCTCGATCTCTACCTCGATGAGGTCGCCGGGGCGGATTTCTCCGACGCCCTTAGGCGTGCCGGTCGAGATCACGTCGCCCTCTTCGAGCGTCGCGAAGCGGCTGATGTGCGAGATTAGGCGCGGGATGGGGAAGATCATCTGCTCTATCGCGCCGTCCTGCACGACGTTGCCGTTCAGCCGCGTCGTCACGCGCGTAGTCTGCGGCAGCTCCTTCGTGAGGAGTATCGCCGGGCCGAGCGGCGCGAAGGTGTCGAAGCTCTTCGCACGCGCCCACTGCCCGTCCTTGTTTTGCAGCGCGCGCGCCGTCACGTCGTTCATTATCGTGTAGCCGAGGACGTGCTCGTATGCCTCTTCCTCAGGTATATTCTTCCCGCCTTTGCCTATGACGACGGCAAGCTCGCCCTCGTAGTGTATCGGGCCGGGCCACGTCGGGATGCGGATGAAATCGTTCGCACCCGTGATGGCAGAGGTCGCCTTGAGGAATATTAGCGGTTCCTCCGGCACGTCGTGGTTCAGCTCCTTCGCGTGCTCGACGTAGTTGCGCCCGACGCACCAGATTTTCTTTGGCGCGAATGGCGGCAGGAACTTCACGCGCTCGACAGGGTAGCTGAGCCGTATCTGCGACGTGATGCCCGCGAATGGGTCTCCCTCGACTATGTCGACCGATGCGCCGCGTATCTGTCCGCTGTAGGCGCGCCCGTCGACCATGAAGCGGCAGTAGAGCGCAGGGTTTTCCTTATTCATCATCTGAGCCACCTTACTTTCCTTCTCTTTTATCGAGAGCCGACGCTATGCGTTCGAGCCCCTCTTTGAGCTGCGCGCGCGTCGTGCCGATGTTGATGCGCGCGAAGCCGTCGCCTGCCGATCCGAACCACTTGCCGGGGTCGAGCGCGACCTTAGCCTCTTTGACCAGGAATTCCGTCAACGTTTCGTTATTGAAGCCGTAGCCGCGGAAGTCTATCCAGAATATGTAAGTGCCCTCCGGATGATCCATATGCGCCTTTGGCATACGCTCCCTGACGAACTGTTCCGTAAAGTCGCGGTTCGCTTCAAGGTATTCCATGAGCTGGCGGTGCCATTCGCCGCACTTGCCGTAGGCCGCCTCCATCGCGGCGATGCCGAGGATGTTCAGCGAATTGAGGTGGAAGCGTTCAAGCACGGAGACGTAGATGCCGCGCAGACGCTCGTTGGGAATTATAGCTACGGAGGATTTCAGCCCAGCGATGTTGAAGGTTTTGCTCGGAGCTACGAACGTTACGACGTGCTTATCCATTCCTGGCAGCGAGCCGAGGCAGGTGTGCTTTGCGTCGCTGTAAACGAGATCCTGATGGATTTCGTCGGCGATGACGATCATGTCCTTACGGCGCACGATGTCGGCGAGCGCCTCGAGCTCCTCGCGGCTCCATACGCGGGAGACTGGGTTGTGCGGGCTGCAAAGTATCAGCGTGCGGCAGGTCGGCGTGACTAGGCTTTCGAGTTCATCAAGATTCATCTCGCAGCGCCCGTTCCTGTAAACTAGCGGATTTTCGACGATTATGCGTCCGGCTTCGCGCACCGTCCTGTAGAAGGGCATGTAGACCGGCGTCTGGATAATCATCTGGTCGCCGGGCTTCGTCAGCCCCATCGTTGCGAAGGAAAGCCCGGCGACGACGCCGCAGGCCCAACTTACCGCTTCGCGCCCGAACTCCCAACCGTAGTGGTCCTTCTCCCACTTGCGCACCGCGTCGCGCAGCGAATCGGGGATGATCGGATAACCGAGCGCGCCTTCGTCGAGCTTCGCGCGTATCGCGTTGAGAATTTCAGGCGGGGCGGGGAAGTCCATATCGGCAACCCACATCGCGAGAAGGTCGTTCGTGCCGAAGTCTTCGGCCATGCCGTCCCACTTCTCGCACTCAGTCCCGCGACGTTCCATATATTTGTCAAAATCGTATTTCATGAAAAACCTCCGTTTTTATGGCAGGGCCATATTCCATTCATTTTATATTTTCCTCTTATATTTTCCTCTTTCGCGAGTCCGCGCGCAAGTATAAAATAGTCGCATAAGACGAAAGAATATGCAGACGAACAACGAGTGGAGGAATTTTTTTGAAAACCGATATAAAAAAGAAAGAAATGGAACTGGGGCGCGGAGCGTCGCTGCCCGAACGCTCCGCGATGCCGACGGAATATATGTGGAAGCTTGAGGATATTTTCGCTGCGGCGGAGGATTGGGAAAAATCGTTTGCCGCGATACAGTCGCGCATATCGGAGATCGCCGCCTACAAGGGCGCGCTCGCGCAGTCGCCCGAGAAAATGCTCGAGTTCTTCAAACTGCGCGACGAGCTCTCGATAGAGCTCGGAAAGCTCTACGTCTACGCGAACATGAAGAGCCACGAGGACACCGGCGACTCGACGCGGCAGGGACCCGCGAACCGCGCCTCAGCGCTCGCCGTTGAATTTTCCGCCGCCGCGAGCTACGTTACGCCCGAGATACTGGCGATGGACGACGGCAAATTAAAGGAATTCGTAGCCGCGCCATGCCTCGCGGATTATGCCTTCCCGCTGCGCGAGCTGCTGCGCCGCAAAGCTCACGTCCTCTCCGAAGCCGAAGAGCTGATCCTCGCGCGCTCCGGCGACATGGCACAGACCGCGGACAACGCCTTCTCCATGCTAACGAACGCCGATATGGAATTCCCGCCGATACGCGACGAAGAGGGCAAAAAGGTCGAAATGTCCGAAGAACGCGCAGTCGCCTACCTGCGCTCTCCGAAGCGCTCCGTGCGCAAAGCCGCCTTCGCCTCGCTCTACGAGCCGTACGGCAAGATGAAGAACACAATCGGCGCGACCTTCGACGGAATGCTCAAAGCCGCGAAATTCTACGCCGGATGTCGCCGCTACGGCTCGCCGCTCGAAGAGGCGCTCGATTCCGACAACATCCCCGTTTCGGTCTACGACAGCCTAGTCTCCACAATTGAAGACAACCTCGCGCAGATGTACCGCTACATGAAGCTGCGCCGCAGAATGCTCGGCGTCCGCGAGCTCCACATGTACGACCTCTACGTCCCGCTCGTCGAAGACCCCTACAGGGAAATAGCGTGGAGCGACGCGAAGAAGATGATGTACCGTTATCTCGCGCCGCTCGGCGGGCAGTACCTCGAACAGATAAAGGCCGGCGTCGAGGGCGGTTGGGCCGACGTATTCCCCAACAAGGGCAAACGCAGCGGCGCATACTCGTGGGGGAGCTACGGCACACACCCGTACATATTTATGAACTATACCAACAACCTCAACGACGTTATGACTCTCGTCCACGAAATGGGCCACTCCATGCACAGCTGGTACTCGCGCAGGAACCAGCCCTACGCGACCGCCGACTACTGCATCTTCACCGCCGAAGTGGCCTCGACGACGAACGAAGTGCTCTTCCTCTCCGGCCTCTTGGCCGAGACCGACGACAGGAAAAAACGCCTCTACCTGCTCAACCGCCGCCTCGAAAACATCCGCACCACCGTCTACCGCCAGACGATGTTCGCGTCGTTCGAGCGCGAAGTCCACAAGCGCGCCGCGGAGGGCGGCGACACCACCCCCGACGGCCTCAAGCAACTATGGTACGAGCTCAACAGAAAGTACTACGGCGAAGGGATAACGATAGACGAGCCGCTCAAAATGGAATGGGCGCGCATCCCGCACTTCTACACGCCCTTCTATGTCTACCAGTACGCGACCGGATACTCCGCCGCCACCGCGCTCGCAGGAGCCATACTCGAACAGGGCGAGCCCGCGACGCGCCGCTACCTGAACTTCCTAACCAAAGGCGGCTCCGACTGCCCGATAGAACTCCTCAAAGGCGCGGGCGTAGACATGAGCACCCCCCAGCCCGTCGAAGCCGTCGTCAGACAATTTGAAGCAACGCTCGACGAAATGGAAGAGCTGGCGAAGTAAGCGCGCCCGCGAGCGACTTACAACACAACGGATAAACGCCGCCCTCCGCGAAAAACTGCGGAGGGCGGCGTTTTGTCCATAAATTATGATAACGGTTATGAGACATATAAATCATATTGTATAATAAGTGACGGAAGGGCCCGGGCGGTAACGCCGGGACTGCCAGCTCAAGGGATTCCCTCGGCGAGTAAGGAGGGAGGAACTTATGGCTAAAAACGAAAAAGGCCGCTCCATATTCGAATGGGCGACCTTAATCGTCAAGCTGCTTACAGCGTTCGCCGCGCTCATTGCAGCTTTTGCGGAACTAATCCGCTAGCCGGTTCTGTTACTTGGCCTCAAATGCTTAGGCTGAGTTAGCCCCTCAGCTTAGGCAGACCCGGAGAGATGTTTCCCCGCTCTACTCTTCCGGCGGGTTCTCTCCTCCCTTCAATTATACCGCAAGGACTAAATTTTATTCAATGTGTTAGATTTTGTGCGGTATCGTTCAAACCTTCTGCGTATCTGCGCCGTTTCCCTTCGTCAAATCGGCCAGCTTCTTCAAATCGCGCGCATAAGACAAGACCTTTATCTTCTCCTCGATAGGCAGCTCCGTCACGATGGCGAAAATCTCCTTTGTAACGCCGCTCATCTCCGCGAGCACAGACGGCGAGTCCATATACGAAATGAACGGACACTGGACAAAAACGTCCTTCTTCGGTTCAACATCCGGCCCGTCGTCCATAAGCGCGACGAGCGGCACGCCGAGCACCGCGGCGATTTTTTCGAGAGTTTTCATTGAAGCGCGTTTTTTACCCGTCTCGATTTCTGATACGTAGCCGGGCGACAGGTCGACTTCTTCCGCGAGCCTTTCCTGCGTAAAGCCTTTATTTATTCTATATTTCTGGATTTTCCACATAAAGAAGTTCTCCTCCCGCCTAACCCTACTTTCTCATACAAATAGGCGAAAAGACTACAAGCTGAAATGTAGAGGCTTCTTAGGTTATAGCTAGAATTATTTGTTGTAATTGACTTTAAGCGAGGATATATCTACAATAAGTCGAAAGTAAAAGTCGAAAGTAATATCGCTATAAGCGAAGTAAAAGAAACACCATGTACCACTAATTGCGAAGCAAAAGGGGGCAGGTCGTCTCAAAGCGTCACGTCAACATCCGCGCAGGGTATCTTTTAAGGCAGAGGCACAACAGAGAGAAACTTCGAAAGGAGAGGCACAAATGAAGAAAAAAGGCATTATCATGCTCGCCGCCGCGCTTTGCATAACGCTGTTCGCATCGACGGCAATGGCGGTAACGGACGAAGCGTCATTGCGTACAGCAGTACAGAGCGACGGTACTGTGACATTGGAAGACAACATAGCTCTTACTGACGCCAACGGACCGCTTGTTATTGAGAAAAACGTGACGCTTGACCTGAACGGTTTTGAGTTAAGCAGGGATTCGGCATTAACGACTAATTCGTTTGTGATTCAGGTAGCCAACGGGACGCTGACAATCAACGACAACAGCGCTGGCAAAACCGGTACGATTAAGTCGACAAACACGAACGACCAGAAAGCTCGCGGAATTCAAATAGGCACGAGCAGTACTGCTACTGGCGACGGCGTAGGCGGAACGGTATTCTTTAACGGAGGCACTATAGTTGCAGATAAAGAGCACAACGGCTACGGCGTTGTGCTTTACGGGAACAGTGATAGTTCTGACCCAGATAACAGAACGCCTATATCTGTTAATTTCACAATGAGAGATGGTGCCAAGATAGAGGCTCAGTTTGCAGGCGTAGTGACCTTCGGGATAAAAAACACTATTAACATCGAAGGTGGAGAGATAATATCCGACGCTTATGCAATTTCAGGCAACGGCAATAAATGGAACGGAGGTTCTGAAATCAACATAAGCGGCGGTACTATAACCTCTACTGAAAATGTTGCCATATATCATCCGCAGGATGGTGAGCTGAATATATCAGGCGGTACCATAACTGGATATGACGGTGTGCAGATGGTAGGCGGCACGCTAAACATAACTGAAGGTACGATAGTTGCCACAGGGGAATTTAACGAGACATATGAGAAAAACTCTGACGGTTCAATACACGGAGGTGCGGCTGTATCTATTTTGTCCAGAGCTGGTTATGTCGGAGAGATTACGGTGAATATCTCTGGCAATCCAACGCTTGAAAGCGCGAACGGATATGCAATAGCGGAAGCCACCGTTACAACCAACGGAACAGTCAATACAGACAAGAAATTCAATGGAATGACTATCCGCGGTGGAACGTTCATTGCCGCAGAGGGCAAAGACGCTATTTTCGTTGAATTTGCCACTACGGAAGATACGAAAATCACAGGCGGCACATTCAGTTCTGATATCAGCACATTAAAGGAAAAAATTGACGTTCCTACAATGACGGTGGGTGCAGACGGTAATTTTGTCGCTATTGCTGAGCCAGCGACGGACCTGGATATTGACGACACAAAACTCAGTGAACTCTTAGTCGGCGAAACATTTCAGCTCAAGGTAGGGCAGACGTATCAGCTTAGCGATGCGCTGATACTCACGCCTCCTAATGCGACGAATGTAGTCGTTTGGGCAAGCTCGGACGAATCGGTCGCAACCGTAGACCAGAGCGGGCTTGTCAAAGCGCTGAAAGTTGGTAATGTAAATATATCGGCGACAATAACGTACTCCGATGGGTCAACTGTAATCGATGAAGAAGGAACTATTATAGATGAGATAACCGACAATGTTAATTTCACGGTCATAGAAGCAACCTCCGACGTAACGCCTCCCTCCGGCTCGGGCGGCGGCGGATGCTCGGCGGGCTTCGGCGCGCTGGCTCTGCTCGCGGCTCTTCCGCTTCTCCGCATGAGAAAGAAATAACGTTTTTCGGACACATCCGAACAAGCACCACTTTCCCCGAAAGGCCGCGCTCCCCGCGGCCTTTTTCAATGCCCTTCGCCTGCGTTTTATTATCGCTTTTTACGATATATAACAAAATCACGCTGTCACGCCGTTTTGATAGAGAGGACTCTAAGTCTACAGTTTGTATATATTCCGTATTTGGCATGGAATAGTGCGTGATTTGGCATGTTTTCTCCCATTGACTATTGACTTGCCTTTTTGTAAGTGGTATAAAGCGAATTATACAATCGCCCGATATTTTGGGCAGAGAGGTGAATTTTTATGGTTACGTTTTTTATCGCGCTTGCGGCGCTGATTGTGGGTTTCGCCGTCTACGCGAAGGTTGTTGAGCGGCTTCTGCCGCCGGACGACAGGAAGACGCCCGCTATAGACCATCCCGACGGCGTGGACTATATTCCGCTGCCGCTGTGGAAGTCGTTCCTCATTCAGCTGCTTAACATCGCGGGGCTCGGCCCCATCTTCGGCGCGCTTTCGGGCGCGCTGTGGGGGCCGGTGGTCTATTTCTGGATTGTGCTCGGGACTATCTTCGCGGGCGGCGTCCACGATTATTTCTCGGGGATGCTGTCGGAGCGGCACAACGGGAGCAGTATTTCGGAGATCGTCGGCTTCTATCTCGGGCCGGTGATGCAGACGGTGATGCGCGTATTTTCCGTCGTTCTGCTGATTTTTGTCGGCGCGACGTTCTCAATCGGCCCGGCGGGGCTTCTCGCGCTGCTGACGCCGGAGTCGCTCGACATGCACTTCTGGCTCGCGGTCATCCTCGTCTACTATTTCCTCGCGACGCTTCTGCCGATTGACAAAATCATCGGGCGGCTCTATCCGCTTTTCGGCGCGGCTCTGATTGTCATGTGCCTCGGCGTCAGCGGCGGGATGGTGGTGCAGGGCTACGAGATGCCGGAGATGTGGAACAGCTTCGGCAATCTGCACACGCAGGAGCTTCCAATCTGGCCGCTAATGTTTATCACGGTCGCGTGCGGCGCAATCTCTGGCTTCCACGCGACGCAGTCGCCGATGATGGCGCGCTGCATCAGGAACGAGTATGAGGGGCGCAAGGTTTTCTACGGCGCGATGGTGGCCGAGGGCGTTATCGCGCTCATCTGGGCCGCGGCGGGCGTGACGGTCTACAACGGCACGGGCGGGCTGTGGGAGGCTACGACGCGCCTCGCGGGGCAGTCGGCGCTGGTCTACGACATCTGCAACACGCTGCTCGGCCCGGTCGGCGCGGTGCTCGCGATGCTCGGCGTCATCGTCTGCCCGATTACGTCGGGGGACACGGCTTTCCGCTCGGCGCGTCTGACGCTCGCGGACTGGTTCGGCGTCGACCAGAGGCCGCACATGAAGCGTCTCGCGCTCTCTCTGCCGTTGCTTCTCTGCGGCGGCGCGCTGTCGCTGATAAATTTCCAGATTATCTGGCGCTATTTCTCGTGGTCGAACCAGACGCTCGCGATGATTACGCTGTGGACTGCGGCGGCCTTCCTCGCGCGCGTGCGTCATAATTTCTGGCCGGTCGCTATTCCCGCGGTTTTCATGTCCGCGGTGAGCTGCACCTATATCCTCGTCGCGCCCGAGGGCTTCGGCCCGATGATTTCGCGCGCGGTCGCCGGGACGGCGCTCTCCGGAGCGCAGGCCGTCGACGCCGCGGCCTCTGTCGCCTATCCGGCCGGCATAGTTTTCACGGCGCTCTGCTTCGCGCTCTTCTGGGTGAAGTGCGTGAAGCCGTATCAGGATAAGACGATAGGGTAGAATTTAGGAAATTTCCGTAAAGCAAAGCCGCCGCCCGCAGGTTTACGCGCGGGCGGCGGCTTTTGCATACGGTGTGTGTTATGCCTGCACGGCGATTTTGCCTCTGCTCCTAAAATTTCGGCGGGCGTTTCTCGAAGAAGGCGGCGATGCCTTCTTTGCATTCGGGGCCCATTATCAGCTCGGGCTGTACGGCCTCCTCGCGGCGGAGCGTCGCTTCGAAAGCGTCGGCTTCGTTGACGAATTTTTTTATTTCGGCGAGCGCGCGCACTCGGCGAAGGCTTCGAGCAGTTCGGCGCAGAGCTCCGCGGCGAGCGAGTTCATGGCCTCGGGGCGGTTCATCGTCACCCAGGCCGTCCGTCCTTTTTTCTCAAGTATTGCGTATGTCATACAGACACCTCCGGAATTTTTCTTTCGCTGCCGCGATTATAGCACCGCGCGGCGCGCGTACTGAATGTTGACGGCTCGGCGGCGGAGGCATTACCATTGAAGATGATTTTTGTTTTGGAGGAATGTTGTTTGATCTACGACTATAAGAACGGTATCTATGGAATAGACTCCCATTATGACGGCAACGAAGGGACAGTTATGGTCTATTTGCTGAAAAACGGCGGAGAGGCTGCGGTCGTAGAAACGGCGCACAACGGCTCCGTGCCTCACGTGCTCGCGGCTATGGAGGAGCTCGGCGTTTCACGCGAGAGCGTCAAGTACGTCTGCGTGACGCACGTGCATCTCGACCACGCGGGCGGCGCCGGCTCGTATATGCGCGAGTTCCCGAACGCGAAGCTCATCGTCCATCCGCGCGGCGCGCGCCACATGATAGACCCCGCGCGGCTCGTTGAGGGCGTGAAGGAAGTTTACGGCCCGGAGGAGACGGTTCGGCTCTACGGCGAAATCGTCCCCGTGCCGGCGGAACGCGTGATCTCCGCGCAGGACGGAGAGATTCTTGAAATCGGCGGGCTGCGCCTTGAGTGCATAGACGCGCCGGGCCACGCGAAGCACCACATGATGTTTTTGGAGCAAACAACAAAATCGCTCTTCGCAGGCGACGCATTCGGCATAGCCTACCGCTGCATGGAGACGCCGCGCGGGCGCTGGGCCATCGTCACGGCTTCGCCGGTGCAGTTCGACCCGGAGGCGATGAAGGCGACGATAGACCGTATCGTCGCGCTCGCGCCGGAGACGATTTACCTGACGCATTTCGGCAGTCTGAAGAATATTGAAGAAGTCGCGGCGAGCCTGAAGGACGGCGTTGATAAATACGTTGAAATAGCGCTCGCCTCGCGCGGAGAACGCGAAGAGCTGAGCAGCCGACTTGCTGAGCTCTACAGCTCGATGATAACTGCGAACGGGCAGGACGGCCGCCGCGCCGAGATAGAACGCGCGAACCGCTGGGATTTGGAGCTCAACATTCAGGGGCTCGCCTGCTGGTACAATCAGGTAAAGGGCAAATAACGAGCGCCGCCGCCCGCGGCGCGGAGGAGGTCGGAAAATCTTGAAAACGCTGAAAATTTTCGCGCTCACGCTGGCTCTTCTCGCAGGAGTCGCCTGCGCGTCGGAGGCTGCGCTCTCGCGCGAACAGGCGCGGCGCGTGTGGAACAGGGTCGCCGTGCCGACGGGGCTGACGGAGCTGCCCTTCTCCATAAAAAATGAGGACGTCCCCAACGCATGGGTCACGAACGGCGAATCGGTGACGGTCACGACCGGGCTGCTTAACCTGCTCGACACGGAGGCTGAGCTATACGCAGTATTCGCACACGAGGCGGGCCACGTGAAGCTCAATCACCACCAGAGCGGCGCGAACCGAGCGGCTGGGCTGTCGCTCGCCTCGGCTATACTCGGAAACATCCTCGGCGACGGCCTTGCCGGCGTTGCGGTCAATATAGGCGCGAATCTCGTGAATTCCGGCTGGAGCCGCGAACAGGAGATCGCGGCGGACGACTACTCCGTCGAGCTTGCATACTCGCAGTGCGAGGATCCCGTAGGCATGTACAGCGCCATCAAAAAGCTCTCGTCGGTGAACAAGACGCAACCGAGCGGCTTCAACTCACACCCGCCCGACGACCGCCGTATGCTGCATATAAGAAACAAAATCCTCGCGCTTGACCCGAACGCGAAGTTCCCGGACTAGGATGACGTGCTTCGACACGATTTTATGGGACGCAGACGGCACGCTGCTGGACTTTGCGGCCGCAGAG
The DNA here is from genome assembly GCA_963618995.1 of bacterium. Taxonomy (GTDB): domain Bacteria; phylum Synergistota; class Synergistia; order Synergistales; family Synergistaceae; genus Caccocola. Next base: position 20,016 of record CAVEUD010000012.1, on the reverse strand, counting down.
GAGGCCGCTATACGTTCGCTCTTCGCTGGCTTCGGCCTCGGCATTTGCACCGAAGCTATGCTGGCGCGCTATTCTGAGATAAACAAAAATTACTACGGCAGCGACAGGCTCGTCGCCTCTCTGCGGGGAAGGTGCCGCCAATACGCCGTATCGAACGGCGCCGTCGCTGCGCAGACGCGCAAACTCGCACGCTCCGGCTTCGACAAACTGATGGACGGGATATTTCTTTCGGAACGGATAGGATACGAAAAGCCCGCGGCGGAATTCTTCGACGCCGTGTTCCGTGAGACAGGCGAAGAGAGGCGCGCCTGTTCGATAACAGTCGGCGACTCGCTGACGAGCGACATAGAGGGCGCGAACCGCGCTGGGATAAAAAGCTGCTGGTACAACCCCGGCGGCGCGGAGAAAAACGCATGCGCGAAGCCAGATTATGAGATAAAAATCTGAACGAAATTTTGACAATACTGCTACTGCGCGGGGAATGAAGCGCCGCCGGAAGGGCTCTGCTTTTTGCGCGCGCGGTTGTTCAGTTATAATAGGTATCGCGGCATATAAACGGTCAGGGAGGTATGTTGTTGAAAAAATATTTGTTGGCTGTGTTACTGGTGCTGGCGTTCTGCGGTGCGGCTGCGGCTTTTTCGAAGCGGGGATACATCCCCGACGGGGATCCTCTCATGTACAGAGGGCTGCGTGTGACGGAGGACGGCGTAAGCGTGACTATATTCAACCGCGGCGAGAAGGACGTGGTCTTTAACGCGGCGCTCGCATTTGTAGACGGGCGGCGTCGGGAACTCGGCGACGTCTATATCGCTAAGACGGAGATAGAAGCCGGCGGCTCTGCGTCGTTCAAGGATCTTTACCTAAAGGGCGACTATAAAGAGTGCCGCCGTGCGGAGTCGCTGCGCTGGACGATATACAAGCTCGAAGAGCTGTAGCGCCTTATTTTTGTGAAACAGCAAAAACAAACGCCGGAGGATATCCGGCGTTTGTTTTTACGCGCATAGACGCCTCGGGGCGCGCTTCCTACTTCGCCACCGTGTAGGGCCAGTCGATGACGCCGCCGAAATTGCAGACGTTTACGTAGCCGACGGCGACGAGGTCCTTGCATGCGGAGACGACCCTGTTGCCGGAACGGCAGTAGACGAGCAGCGTCGTGTTCCTGTCGGGAAGTATCTCCGTGAGTTTGTCCTTCACGACGTTGTGCTGGATGACTATCGCGCCGGGTACGCGTCCGCCGTTGTATTCTTTGACCGAACGCACGTCGGCGACGACCGCCGGCGCGCGTCCGTCCTCAATCATCTTCATAACTTCCTGAGCCGTTATCTTCGTATAGCCGTCCATCTTCTCCGCCGCCGCGAGGTCGCAGCCAGCTGAGGCTATCGCAGCGCTCATTACTAATACAGTCATAAATTTCTTCGCCCTCATTGTATCCGTCTCTTGCTGATTTTTTATAACCATTCTAACCATATATTGCGGTTTGCCGGCGCGCAATATCTCCGCCGTGTTACGGACGAACAATCGCCGCCTTTCCGTCGTTTTTTGCGTTATGACAAAAAGTTGAAATTTTAAGATTGACAAAATCAACCTTTAGTATTATCTTCAACATCTAACCAGGATTTGGCAGCTGAGAAAGCCGTGAAACGCGGCCATACACTGCATAGGCTGCCCACGAAGGAGGTTAGAGGGATGAAGACCCTTGCAGTGATACCGGCACGATACGCCAGCACGCGGCTCCCCGGCAAGCCGTTGATTGAGATTGCCGGAATCCCTCTCGTAGTTCGCGTACTGGAAAATGTTTCCAAATGTTCCAACGTAGACAGAGTTATAGTAGCGACCGACGATGAGCGTATAGCGGCTCTCGTTTCCGCGCACGGCGGCGAGGCCGTCATGACGCCGCCGGAGCTTCCGAGCGGCGGCGACCGCGTCGCATATGTCGCGCGGCGTGTGCCAGCCGACTACGTGCTGAACGTCCAAGTTGACGACCCCCTTGTCGGCGCGGATATGATCGACCCGCTAGTCGCCGCTCTTGACGCCGACCCGTCCGTAATGCTTGCGCTGCTTGTAAAGCGCATAGAGCGCATGGAAGAGGTTGAGGACACGAGCGTCGTCAAGGCCGTCTTCGACGCACGCGGACGCGCGCTCTATTTCAGCCGCTCACCCGTCCCTTACCCGCGCAACGCGGGCGGCGTCTGGCACAAGCACATAGGCCCCTACGGTTGGCGCAGGGACTTCCTGCTTAATTTCGCCGCTTCGGCGCAAACGCCGCTCGAAAAGACCGAGAGCCTCGAAATGCTCCGCGTCCTGGAGTGCGGGCACGCAATACAGTGCGTCGAGGCGCTGCGCGACACAATTGAAATAGACACTCCAGACGATCTAATAAAGATAGCGAAATACTTCGCCGCTCCGTGATATGGATCCCGCCGCGCCCGGCGAACGTGAAAAGGACGCGAAATTTGCGTCTGCTGTTGATGCTTTGATTTTTTAAGATTTTGCGTAAGGAGATATAATTATGAACGTACCGAAAACCATCAAGGAATTTATAACTCTCAAACCGTGGTGGAAAACTCCCGTGAGTACGCGCGTAGCGCTCTCCTGCGACGGAGTATCCGATATCCTGCGGATGCTTGCGGATGAGGGGCGAAAGCCCTTCTTCGTCGTGGACAAGGCGCTCGCGGGCCAGAGCGAGTTCGCGCGCCTTTTTGAGAAAAAGAATATGTTCGCCTTCGACGCGACCTTCTCCGAACCTCGGACCGGCGACGTTGACGCGCTTCGTTCGCTGATACAGGCTCTGCCTGAACAGCCGGACACGCTCGTAGGCGTCGGCGGCGGAGCGACTATGGATCTTGCAAAGGCCACGGCGATATGCCTCGCAAACCCAGAGCCTGCGCAGGTCTATCAGGGCTACGGCATGGATATGGCGAAGGGGGCTGACATCTGGGTGCTGCCTACGCTTACCGGCACCGGCGCTGAAATTACGCCGATAGCAGTCCTTCGCGGTCCGGAGAAGAAGCTCGGTATAAACAACAAATATACTGAAGCGTCAGTCGCCGTCATAGACCCGTCGCTTAGCCGCGGGGCGCCGTCGTTCAACAGGTTCTATACAATGATGGACTGCTACTTTCATCACTATGAGATAAAGACGAGCAAAACCAGCGCTCCGGAGGGGATTGAGGACGCGACTGCCGGTTTCGCACTCGCAAGAGAAGTGCTGAGCCATGACCTGGCGAAGTATAATGATGAGCTCGCCGTTAAATCTGCCGTCGCATCGATCCTCGGCGGGAGCAGCTCCGTCTCCGGACGCGTAGGCGCTGCGCACGCGATTTCCTACGGCCTCAGCAACAGCGCGCCGCACCTGCCGCACAGCGTAGCGGTAGCGATATCGATGTGCTCGCTTGAGGACGTCTATCCGGACGGCTACAGCGACACGATGAGCTTCCTGGCCGCCAACGGGCGCAAGATGCCGAAAGCCTCCGACTACGGCATAGGGGAGGGCGACGTGCCGAAGATGGTAAAAACGGCGCTCGGTATGGAAAAGCTTTGGCACAGCTGCTTCGGCGACGGCTGGCAGGAAAAGGCTGCGCCGGAGTATATTGAAGGCATCTACAGAAGAATAATAAAGGAGCGGTAGCAGATGGCGGGAACGGAAATTTTCGGCAAAGAAGAAATTATGGCGGCGGCGGACGTTATAGAGCGGAGAATGATACACCGCTACGGCTCGCATGCAGAGCGCGCCGGCGTATATCGCGCCGAGGAGTTCGAAACCGCGGCTAAGCGTATAACAGGCTCAAAATATGCGCTCGCCGTTTCTAGCGGCACCGCAGCGCTTATTACGGCGCTCAGGGGCGTCGGAGTGAAGCCCGGCGACGAGGTGGTCACGACGCCGTTCACCTTCATAGCGACGATCGAGGCGATCGTCGCATGCGACGCCGTGCCGGTGCTCGGCGAGCTTGACGAAACGCTCTCGCTCGACGCCGCCTCGGCGGAGCGCCTCATCTCGCCGCGCACGAAGGCGATAATGCCCGTCCACATGTTCGGCGTTGCGGCCGACATGGATAAATTCACAGCGCTCGGCAAAAAATACAACTTGCCGGTAGTCGAGGATGCTTGCGAAGTCGTCGGCGGGACATACAAGGGACGCGCTCTCGGCGGAATCGGGGACTGCGGCGCGTGGAGCTTCGACCCGAACAAAACCCTCACCGTCGGCGAAGCAGGCATGGTTTTCACGAACGACTATGACACGTGGTTCCGCATGGACTGCTACCACGACCACGGCCACGTCCACAGCAAAGAGCACGACCGCGGCGCGGAGGGAAAATTCGGCTTCGGCGTCAACTACCGCATAAGCGAGCTTCAGGGGGCTCTCGGCGTCGTCGCGCTGCGCAAGATGCCGGAAGCTCTGGCTTCGCTGCGTGCGACTAAGAAAAGGATAATTGAGGCTGGAATCGCGGCGGGCCTCACGCCGCGCCCGATGCACGACCCGGAGGGCGACACCGCGACGCACGCGATATTTATGCTTCCGACTGCGGAAGCTGCGCGCAAATTCCAGGCCGCCGCAGGATGCGCTGTAATCGCCGACAACACATGGCACTACGCTAAACACTGGAAAGCTTTGCAGGAAATGGGCGAGCGGGAATACTTCGGCAGCCGCACGCCGTCGTATATGCCGGAGACGATGGCGCAGGCGGAGTCGTACCTGTCGCGCGCCGTCATGTTCGGCCTGAACATCAAGATGAGCGACGAAGCCGTGGAGAAAATAATCAAAGCGGTGGAAGCGGGGGCGAAGGCGGCTCTGTAAAACGTGGAAACGCAATCTGATCATGCGTATATAACAAGCGGCGCGGCGGTATCGGAACCGCCGCGCCGCTTGTTTTTATTCAGGCGTAAAAACTACTCCTCAGGTTTTACGGCCAGGAACCTCAGCCGCACGTAGTCCGCCGTCCAGCCGTTCCGCTCGCTGTAGAGCGTCGGGCGGCAGTAGTCCTCGACCTCCTTGCAGAAGGCGTCCTTTTGCTCCGGCGTGAAGCCGTCGGTGTGGCTCGCGGAGAATACCTCGAGCCAGCGGCGCAGGCCGTGGACGAGCGGCGTCGGGCGGTCTATGCGCGCGATGAACTTCACACGGAAGCCCTGGTTTTCAAGAATGTCTGAGAAGGTTCCTAGCTCGGGGAACTTCCACGGATTGCGCGCCTTGTAGTCTATTCCGCGCTTGATGAGCGCTATTTTCATGCCCTCGCGTATGACGCGCACGCAGCCCTCGCCTCCGCACTCGGCTGCAAAGCGTCCGCCAGGCTTCAGCAGGTTCCAGACGCGACGCACGACCGCGTACTGGTCGGGCATCCAGTGTATTGCGTCGTTGCTCAGCACCGCGTCGAATTTTTCATCCATCTTCAAGGTCTGCGCGTCGGCGAGCCGCGCGTCCACGCCGGCCGTGCGCGCAGCCTCGACCATCTCAGGGCTCGAATCCGTCCCGACTACGGCGCAGCCGGCCGCGGCGAGCTCCTTCGCCAGCACTCCCGTGCCGCAGCCGAGGTCGAGTATCCTTTCGCCGGCCTTAGGCTCAAGCAGCTCTATCACGGCCCGCCCCATCTCGGGGACGAAGTCCGCGCTCTTCCTGTATTCCTGCGGGTTCCATATCTGATTCGTCATAGAGGGCACCTCTTTCCATGAATTGAGCGAGCGGCTCTTATGTGCGCTTCTATTATATACAACTTGCCGCCGAGGCGCATTTGCGAATCGCGCGGCGGCGTCCGCTCTTGTTGACAAGTGCACCTCAGTTGTTATAATCAAAAGCGGTTAAAAATGAATAATACCCCGAGCCTGCCGTCCTGCGGAAGCGCGCTTCTATGGCGTCAGGCCGATGGGTGTCTGCGGAAACGCCGGCGCCTCCCGTTTGGAAAGGGGAAAAGGTTTCATGGCTGAGCGTCTGCGCGCGCCCTTTTCCCGTTTTTCGTACATGCGGGAGCCGCGGCACGGGAATATGCGAGAGGGGGAACGGAACGTTGCGCAGCCTGAAAGTTCTTATAGCCGAATCAGACCCGCTGCTTCAAAAATTATATTCAGACGTGATCCTCAACGACACATCCTTCACGCTGCTGAAGAGGGTTGACACGGGGCCGCAGATGTTCGAGGCGATGCGCTGCGTCGACGTCGACCTCGTGTTGCTCGATCTCTACCTCAAGGAATTCAGCGCCTTCGACGAAATAGACGAGCTGCGCAAGGAGTTCCCGCGCACCGACTACATCGTCGTTTCGTCGGGCGACAACCCCGAGCTTGTGCGCAAGGCGATATGCGTCGGCGTCTTCGAGTTTCTCGTAAAGCCGTTCTCGTTCGACAGGCTGCGCGCCGCGCTCAAAAATTACCAGATTTACCACCATTCGCTGACCGGACGCACGAGCCCGTGGCAGCAGGAGGATATAGACGCGCTCGTTGCGATGAAGACGCACGACCCGTCGTGGGCTAACAACCGTACGATCCCGAAGGGGCTTCAGCTCAAGTGCCTCAACGACATCGAGTCCTTCCTCAAGGAGAACGAAGGGACCTTCTCCGCGCAGGAGGTCGGCGACAGGCTCGGCATCTCGCGTTCGACGGCGCGCCGCTATCTCGAATTTCTGACGCTCAGCGAGCGCGTCGTCGTCGAGTACGCATACCGCCGCGTAGGCCGCCCGGAAAAACGCTACCGCATGGCGCTGCTCTAGCGCGGATTTTCCAAAAACACAAAGATTTCTCATCCCGCCGCGAAGTCTGTGCGGCGGGATGCATTTTACCTCCGCGCCTTCGCGCCCCGCCGCGGGCATGCCGATGCGCCGCTTCAGCTGTTTCATCGTTTTTACAAATAACGTCCATGAATTTTAATAATCATAAATCGACCAAAAAGACGCACAATTTTCCTAATTTCAACTAAATATTGCTCATTATTGTGTACTTTTGTATGATTTGAACAGAAAGTTTTGACAACTGTTGCAACGCTGTTGCAAACCCGAGCCCCGCCGCCTAAAGCGCCAGCCAAGGATACGGGGCCAGCGGATGGAAGTCCGCGAGGGCGCAAGCAAAAGCTTCGCGCCTCCCGGGACGCCGCAAGGCGTCCAAATTGGAAAGGGATACAGGCCAGGAAACGCACGCGGAACGCGCGTTTCCCCTCCTTCCTCTCCAATTCGCGCAAGATATCTGGGTTTTTGGGAATTCCCGCCGCGCGCGGGAAAATGGGGAAACTTTACCACGAGAGAGGAGAGCAAATATGGCGAAGGAAATTACAATTCCGTCCGAGGCCAGCTATCATGTCAAGAACCTTATCATCAACGGCGTGCCTAAGCGCGTAATAGGCAAGCCCGACGTATCGCTTCTGACGGTGCTGCGCGACCAGCTCAAGATGACTGGGACGAAGCGCGGCTGCGACTGCGGCCAGTGCGGCGTCTGCAACGTCATACTCAACGGCAGGGTCGTCCGCTCCTGCATCACGCGCTGGAAGAGCGTGCCCGAGTTCTCGCAGATTACGACGATCGAAGGCATCGGCACGCCCGACAACCTCCACGCGCTCCAGTGGGCCATGATAGTCTGCGGAGCGATTCAGTGCGGCTTCTGCACGCCTGGCTTCATCACGAGCGGCAAGGCTTTGCTCGACCAGAACCCGAACCCGACGCGCGAAGAGGTCCGCGAGTGGTTCGGTAAAAACTGGATGGCCTGCCGCTGCACCGGTTACAAGCAGATAGTCGACGCGGTGATGAAAGCCGCCGCTATTCTGCGCGGCGAGGAAAAAATCGAAGACCTCGCGAAGATGTACAAGCCCGGCGACTCCGTGTGGAACAGCAGCTATCCGCGTCCCTCCGCGATATACAAGGCGACTGGGCTCTGGGACTTCGGCGACGACGACAGGCTGAAGCTGCCCGAGGAATTCCTCTTCGCCTATCCCTATGCGCTTGAGGGCGTCCGCCACGCGAAGGTCAACAAGATCGACGTAAGCGAAGCGGAGAAGATGCCCGGCGTATTCAAGGTAGTCACCTATAAGGACGTCAAGGGGACGAACCGCATCCGCGGACAGGTCGGATGCGACTCCGCGCTCACCGACGGCTGGGAACGCCGCATAATGGTCGAAGAGGGCGACAAGATCCGCCAGTGGGGCGACGTCGTCGCCATCGTCTGCGCCGACACCGAGACCAACGCGCGCGCCGCGGCGCAGAAAATCAAGGTCGATTACGAGCCGCTTCCCGAGCTCATCGACATCTACCAGGCCAAGGCCCCTGACGCGATAAAGGTCTACGACGACATCGACGGTTACGACGGAATGCCGAACGCGTGGAACAAGCGCGTCTACATGAAGGGCGAAGATCCGAAGGAAGCGCTCGACAACGCCGAGTACGTTGTCGATGACGAGTTCCTCAGCTCGCGCCAGCCGCACATGGTCCTCGAGACGGACTGCGGCTACGCATACTATGACGAGAACGGGCTTCTCACGATCGCCTCGAAGTCTATATGCGTTTACCGCCACCAGATGATGATAGCGCGCGGCGTTGGCGTCCCGCCGTCGAGAATCCGCGTCATCCAGAACAACCTCGGCGCTTCGTTCGGCTACAAGGTCGCGCCGACTAACGAGCCCTATCTCGCGATAGCGCTCATCGCCTGCGGACGTCCCGTCTATATGCGCATCAACATGAAAGAGCACAACGTCCGCACGCCGAAACGTTCGCCGTTCCTTATGCACATCCGCGTCGGCGCGGACAAGAACGGCAAGCTCGTCGGAGCGGAGCAGACCTGGTGGGTCGATCACGGCCCGTTCAGCGAGTCCGCAAACGACCTCACGAACAAGGGCGGGCAGTTCTTCATGGCCCCGTACGCATACGACAAGATGCGCGCGACCGGCTACACCTGCTGGAGCAACCACCGCTGGAGCGCGGCCTTCCGCGCCTACGGCGCGCCGCAGACCTACTGGGGCGGCGAGACTGCGATAGATATGCTCGCGAACAAGTGCGGCATCGACCCGTTCGACTTCCGCGAGATGAATCTGCTCGAGTGGAAGCCATTCACGGAGAACCCGCGCGGACAGTTCCCGTCCGGCTATGCGCCTGAGGTATTCCCGCTTCCCGAAATGATGAAGAAGGCGCGCCCGTACTACGAAGAGATGAAGAAGAAGGCCGCCGAGCTTTCTAACGACAAGGTCAAGTACGGCGTCGGAATCTCGATAGGCATCTACAACTCGAACGACGACGGCGCGGACGAGGCCGCGAGCAACATCGAGCTTACGAAGGACGGCGTCGTCCTCTACAACACCTGGGAAGACCACGGACAGGGCGCTGACATGGGCTGCATAGGCACCGCGCACGAGGCGCTCAAGCCGCTGGGCCTGCGCCCCGAGCAGATAAAGCTCGTCCTATCCGACACCGCGAAGGCCCCGAACAGCGGAGCCGCCGCCGCGAGCCGCTGCCAGGTCATGGTCGGCAACGCCATCATTGATAGCTGCAACAAGCTCCTCGACGCAATGCGCAAGCCGGACGGCACATACCGCACCTACGACGAGATGGTCGCCGAGAACATCCCGACCTTCTACGAAGGCTACACGCAGGCCAAGATCCTCCACGCAGACGGCTCGACGGAAGTCTGCTCAGGCAACGATAAGGACACCGGCCACGGCAAGCCCTTCGGCTTCCATATGTTCGCCGTCAACCTCGCGATGGTCTCCGTCGATATGGAGACCTGCAAGGCCCACTGCGAGAAGTTCGTCCTCGTCGGTGACGTCGGCGTCATCAACAACTACCTCATAGTCGACGGACAGCAGTACGGCGGAATCGCGCAGGGTATCGGCCTCGCGCTTACGGAGGACTTCCTTGACGAGAACAAGTACAACAACTTCGTCGTAATGGGACTGCCCTATATCAAGGATGTTCCCGACGATCTCACGCTCGTCCACGTCGAAACGCCGCGCCCGCTCGGACCCTTCGGAGCGGCTGGAACGGGAGAAATGCCGCTCGCATCTCCGCACGCGGCGGTCTGCAACGCGATACACGACGCCTGCGGAGTCCGCATCAAAGCTATCCCGGCGAAGCCGGAGAAGATCCGCGCCGGACTCGAAGCGCTCAAGAACGCGAAATAAAATTCTGATATAATCTGAAACAGCCCGGCATTGCCAGAGACACCGGCAATGCCGGATTTTTATAAGGAGTGGGATTTTTTATGAGCGAATCCGCGAAAAACTACGGTTCTATATACGACCTGCCGCTACAGAACGCATCGGCGCTCGCGCCTGAAATCGAGAAACGCACGGTCTACGGACCGGAAGGCGGGGTATGGAAGGACTACGTCATGCGCCATTTCATCCTGCCGCCGCACCGCGGCATCCCCGCGCACGTACACGACTGGGATCACCTCATGTTCACCCTCTCCGGCGACGGCGTCGTCGAAGTCGAGGAAGAGCCCGGCAAGCGCACGCCCTACCTGATGAAGACCGGCTACTGGACGCGCGTCCCCGGCGGCCTCGTCCACGAATACAGGAACAACGCGGACATCCCGCTCGAATTTTTCTGCATAGTACCCACATGCGGCGACCCGCACGCGAAGAAATACGAGATGCGCGCCGAACGCGCCGCCCGTAAAGAAGCGGAAAAGGATGACTAATATAGTGCAGGACTAATAACGTGCTAACAATAAGAAGCGCCGCAAGGACTAAAAACAGCCTGCGGCGCTTGTTTTATTCTTCTCTGGTATAGTTTTGCTCCTTATGCGGCGCTTGCTCGTCCTCGGCCTGTTTCAGGAAGAACGAAGCCGTGAGCGGGACGACGGCGAGCGCCGCCATCGCGCAGAATGCGGCTGAGAGGCTGAAACGGTCGGCGACCATGCCGAGCACCGGGGCCATGACGCCTCCGATACTTATCGCTAGTCCGAGCGTGACGCCGGAGGCGAAGCCGACATGGTTCGGAAGGTACTGCTGCCCGAGGACTACCATCGGGCTGTACGAGAAGTAGAGCGAGGCGACTATCGGCAGCAGGAGCGCGCTTGCGAGGAAAAGGTTCTGCGTGAAGACGAGCAGCAGAATCGCCGGTATGAAGAAGGAAAGGCTGATCTTTATCATCCTGCGGCAGCCGAAGCGGTCCGCGAGCCTGCCTCCGAGCAGCGTGCATATCGCGCCCATCGCGTAGTAGACGCTGAGCGCCGCGCCGCCTGCGCGCTCCGTCTGGCCAAGCTCGTGAATCCAGTAGAGCGCGAGGAAGGTGTTCATGCCGCACATCATTATCGAGCGGCCGAATATTACGAAGCAGAGCCGCCCGAAGGCGCGCCAGTCGTCCGCGCCGCCCGCGCCGCCGCCATTGCCTGCGCGCGACCGCCCGTCGCCGAGCTCAGCCATGCTCTTGTAGTAATAGAGGAATATCGTGCTGGATATCAGAGCGAGCGCGAGAAAGACCGCAGTGCCGTGCATCCCTATGGAGAGTATCACGTTCGAGACGAGCAGCGGCCCGAGCGAGAAGCCGAGGCTGCCGCCGAAGGAGAAGATGCCGATGCTCCGCGCCTTGTTGTCTGCGTCCGAGGCGTAGTTGACGAGCTTGACCGCCTGAGGGTGGAACAGCGAGACCCCTGTGCCGCTTATGACGACCGCTATGCATAGGCCGAAGAAGCTCGAAGTGAAGCCGGTCAACGCGATGCCGCTGCCCGCCATCAGCACGCCGGCGGGGATTGCCCACGTCGTGCTGCGCTTGTCCGAAAGGTAGCCGATGAACGGCTGCACGGCGGAGCCGACGAGGTTCGATATCATGACCAGCGAAGCCGCCGTAGTATAGCTGTATCCATACGCTGCGATGAGGAAGGGCAGAACCGCAGAGAGCGCCCCCTGGTTTATGTCTGAGCAGAAATGCCCGAGCGACATCAGATATTTATATTTAGTATTCTGTTGCAAAGCGTACATCTCCCCGCCGTAAATTCAGCTGCGTTCGCGTGATAACGTTGATTCTAGCACTTTTTATTGCGGCGTGCAGCGGCCTGCTTGCGTAGTATTTCCCACCGGCGAAACCGGATGTTGAAGACATCGCGCCGCGGAAGATTTTCAGAAGCGCCGCCGTATTCGAAGACGCGTATCGCCGTATTGCAGCGCGCGCAAAATGTCCAAAAGCTTTCGTCCGCTTCCTCGCGTCCATGTCGATCGCATTGCGGCTCACGAAGCGCCTCTGATTCAGCTTACAACTCCATCCTCATCACATTGACGGTTTTTTATACCCGATCCGTTCGTAAAGGCGGCGGGCATCGCGCTTCCTATCCCACGCCCGCGCAGCTTTTCATAGACGCATATGTCCATCAGGAAGGAGTAGCGCGCGCCGCGGCGCGACTTCCGCGAGCTTCGTTGCTTCGCGGCCTTTGAGCAGCGCGAATGCCGACAGCCCGCCGCCGCCTTGCGGATTTTCATGGCGCTGCGTTAATCCTGCGGCATCTCGCGCCGGATGTCAGCGATGGACGGAATGAAGTCCGCAGCCGCCGCGTCCCACGGGAACAGCGCGCATGCGTCCTGGCTGACCTCGGTGACGAAGCTGTCTGCGAGCGCTCGTCCCGCGGGCTTTGCGTAGACCGTCGCGAAGTGCGCCGCGCCGAACATTTCGCGGACTATCTTCGCCGTCTTGCCAGCATCTACGAGGTCGTCTATGACGAGCCATGTTTCGCCGACTCCTGCGAGGTCGGGGCGCTTGAGAATCTCGGTCGAGGCGAACTGGTCTCGCATCGTGCAGCTCTATATACAGACGGTGTCCACGAGGCGGACGTTCAGCTCGCGCGCGATGATCGCGGCAGGGACGAGGCCGCCGCGCGCCACGGCGACGACGCGGCTTCAGTCTGACCGCACGTCGAGCCGCTTCCACGCGAGCGCGCGGCAGCCGCGTTGGAGCTGCTCCTACGATACGGGGTAATTTTTGCGGTATCTCGACGAAGTTCCTGCCATTGCGTAATTTCACTTTCCATCGCGCTACAGCGAGTCGCCGAGAGAATCGAGCAGCTTGTCGATGTCGTCCTTCCAGTCGTTCGCAGGGTCGAGCGCGATGCGCAGCGTCACGCCGTCGCCCTCGCGCGCCCCTTCGGGCAGAAGCGCCGCGGGAAACTCGAAAACAGCGCCGTCGAGCAGCATCATGCGCGCGACGCCCGAATCTATCGCGTCTATGAAAAGATTAAGCTCCTTCGCAGAACTCATTTGACCGCTCTCTTTCTTTCAAATGTCACGCTTTTGCCGTCTGTGCGCAGCTTGACTGGCCGTCCGCAGTGTCGAAGCGCAGTATCTTCGCCTTGCGTATCGCGGCGACGGTTTCCCTGTGCGGGTGACCGTAGCTGTTGCCGCGTTTGTAGCTGAGCACGATTATGTCGGGCGAGACCTCGCGCAGCAGCGCGGCGTCGGTGCCGTTGCTCGCGCCGTGGTGCGCCGCCTTGAGCACCGCCGCGCGCGGCAGCGGCGAAACTGTCTCCCGCTCCTCCTTCTGCGCGTCGCCCATCATCAAGAATGAAACGTTTCCGTATGAGACCAGGACTATCAGCCCGTTGTTGTTCGCGTCGCTGCTCGTACCTTTGAGCGCTTTCGCGGGGGCGAGCACTTTGAGCGTCACGTCCCCCATCTTCGCGGCGTACCCGCGCTTCGGACGCCCGAAGGGGATTTTCTTGTCCTTTATAGTTTGATAAAAGTCGCGCTGTATCTTAGAGCCGTGATTGTAGCCCGAGTCCCAGATCTGTTTCACTGAGATGCACGCTAGCAGTTCCTTCATCCCTCCGATGTGGTCTTCATGCGGATGCGTCGCGACCAACAGGTCGATTTTGCGAACGCCGCACGATTTGAGGTAGTTCACCGTACTGCGCGCGTTCGAGCGCGGCCCAGCGTCGAAGACGATGTTCCGCCCGTCTGGCAGCACGAAGAGCGAGCAGTCCCCCTGCCCTACGTCGAGCGCGTAATAGCGGAGCTGGCGCGCCTTATCCGCCCAGGCGGGCGACAGGAAGAGCGCCAGCGAAACCACCGCCGCGAGCATAAGCGCGGCGAACGCTTTGAATTTTGACTTCATGTTTAACTTCATGGCATGACCCCCCGCAGACGTGGCGCTGTCATCAATCTGCGCTATAATGGTACTTTATTGAAGGAAGAAAGGAAAGACGCCGATGTTTGGGTTTATGCTGGTAATGCCGCTCGTCATCATTATCGCGATAGGGAATATATTGAAGCGCCGCGGCTTCTACAGCGCCGCGGACATCGCCGCGCTCTCGAAGACGCTTTACTGGGTCATTCTGCCGCTGCTGCTTTTCCGCACGTCATACATCTCAGGGACGGAGGTGCTGACGCAGCCGAACCTGCTGATTTCAGTCAATGTCTGCTATATCGCGACTATTGCGATAGCGTGGGCAGGCGGCGCGTTCTTCGTACACAGGGGCGACGTGCGGCGCGTCGCAGTCTCCGTGCTCGCCGACTTCCGATCGAACAACATCTACCTCGGTTTCCCCGTCATTCAGCTCGCAATGGGGGAGGCGGGGCTGCATTGGGCATCTATCTACATCGCGGTCAGTACGATATTTTTTCAGGTCCTCTCGATAGGCGCGGGCGAGCTTGTGCTCAACGGCAGGATTTCCGCGAAGAGCCTTTCTGCCATGTGCGTGCGTCTCGCTAAAAATCCGCTTGTCGTTTCATGCGTGCTTGGCGTAAGCGCAGCGCTCGCGCACATCCCGATACATTTCGTCCTCGATGAGACGATGAAGCTCGTCTCTGGTGCGGCGACCGCCGTTGCGCTCATCGCGCTCGGCGGGTCGCTCGACATTTCGCGTATGGGACGGGTCGCCGAGATAATCTGCCGCACATGGTTCGACATCGTCGTTAAGCTTGCAGTGAACCCGCTCCTTATGTGGGGCGCGCTGCTGCTCTTTCCTGTCGGCGAAGATCTGCTTAGGGTCACTGTAATGCTCAGCTCAATGCCATGCGCCGTCAACTGCTTCATAATCGCGAAGGGCATGGGCATGGACGGCGAATACGCGGCGGACCTCGTCGCCGCGACGACTCTGCTCGGAATATTGTCGATTCCGGCGTGGGCTTACGCGCTCGGCATAGTTTAACGGCGCGCGCATCAACGCCCTAAACTTTTATCAAAGCCGCGGTTTCAGCAAACCTCGCTGAAAACGGCGGCTTTTGGAGAATTTGCCAAAAATTCGCGCTAAGATAATTCGCATATTGAACTCACACGCTGTTTTAGTTTATAATATGGTTGCTGTAATTCTTATTTACGAAACAAAAAATATCATAACAAAGGGAGTGCGCTGCGATGATGGTACCACATTCACTACACGCTGAAAAAAATGAAACCGCTACGAAGGTAGTAATAGCGCTCGGCGGCAACGCGCTGATGGAGGCCGGTACGCCTCCGACCGCGGAGGAACAACTCAAAGTCGTCAAGAAAACTTGCGAGAACCTCGCTGACATCAGCTGCAGCGGCTACGAGATGGCCGTCGTCCACGGCAACGGCCCGCAGGTCGGACGCCTCGTACTCCAGCAGGAGATCGCGGCGGCGGAACAGCCGGATCAGCTTCCGGCCATTCCTTTCGACTGCTGCGGTGCGATGACCGAGGGCTACATCGGATACCAGGTACAGCAGAGTCTGCGCGACGCGCTCCGCAACAGAAACCGCAACGTGCCAGTCGTGACGCTCGTGACGCAGGTCGTTGTAGACAAGGACGACCCCGCGTTTGAAAAACCTACGAAACCGATAGGACGCTTCTACAACGCCGAGGACGCAAAGAAAATGGCAGAGGAAAAAGGCTGGACGATGAGGGAAGACTCCGGCCGCGGCTGGCGGCGCGTCGTCCCTTCGCCGAAGCCGAAACGCATAGTCGAGCTTGATTCCGTCAAGCGCCTCTGGGATACGACGATAGTCGTCACTGCCGGCGGCGGCGGCATCCCCGTGATTGAGAACATGGACGGCTCGCTCACCGGCGTCGCGGCGGTCATAGACAAGGATCTCGCCGCGGAGCGCCTCGCCGAGGACATGGAGACCGACATCCTCCTCATCCTTACCGAGGTTGAGAACGTCTACATCAACTTCGGCAAACCGGACCAGAAGGCGCTCTCGCACATAACAGTTGCCGAAGCGATCAAATATATGGAAGAGAAGCAGTTCGGCGCCGGCAGCATGGAGCCGAAGGTAATGGCTGCAATTAAGTTTGCGCGCCGCTTCCCAGGCAAAAAGGCGATAATCACATCGCTGGCGAAGGCTAAGGACGCGCTTGAAAACGGAGCCGGAACCGTAATCACGATGGCCTAGCCGCACAAGTTCATAAAAAGCAATCCCCGCGCGCTGCCTACCGCGCGGGGATTGCTTTTTGTGTGACGGAGCGTATGCAGGAAAGCTTACGGCGCGGGGCGGGAAATAGAATCGAAACTCAGCGCCGATCTGTCGACTCCGGCGTCGGCCGCGGAGGTACGCTTCGTGCAATTACGATCACGACATATCGCGTATCTTAAAGAAATGCCTATAGGATAAAACGCGGGCTTCAAAAATTACGCCGTCACGTAAATTCCGCTGCCGGACACATGCGGTAAACGTCCGAAGCCTTGCCTGGACGCCGTGCGCCGTCGGTGTTAAGAACGCCGGGACGCGCCGTCCTTACGGCCTTATTACGACGCGCATCCCTGTCTTTATATATTTCTCCTTGAGCTTCGCGACGTCTGCGTTGCGAAGCCGCACGCAGCCTTCTGTTGCATCCGTCCCTATAGAGTCAGGGTCGTGCGTTCCGTGTATGCCGATGCCGCGCCAGCCGGTCTTGAGCCGTATGAACCACGGCCCGTAAGCGCCGGCGATCTGTCCTTTGCCGTCGCCGAAATCGTGCGTCCAGTACGAAGCATCCTGCACCTGCTCGACGGTGAAACTCCCCTCCGGCGTCCGCATATCGCCCACGCGCTGTTTGTCGCCCGCGTTCCTTCCTACCGCGACGCCGAAAGTCTCGAGCGCCTCGCCGCCCGACATCACGCGAAGAAGGTGCTCGCCCTTAGATATGTCGAGCCAAATTTCAGCGCCGCCTGACGCTTGGCAGACGCCCGAACAAAACGAGAGAGCCGCGAAAACCGCGGCGAAGAAAAACAGCGCGCGCAGCCTAGTCATCATCCTCACCCTCCGTTGAATCCGCGCCGCGCCCGCGCCGCGAGGCGTTCCATATGCGTTCGGCCTTCGAGCCCAGCAGCCAGAGGCTCGCCCCTAAAATAAGGAAGAAAACCCCTTTGTTCATCGAGCTCCAGAAATTCTCAAAAAAGCGCGTGTAGACGTTGATCGCGAGAAAAACAGCGCCGTAGCCGCGCAGCATCATATCGTCGCGCCTGATCCCGAGCCACAGCGAAACGCCCGCCGCCGCCGCGAACAGCGCGCACCAGAAAAAAAGCTCCGCGTTGCCAGCGAAGCGCCATTCTCCGTCCACAAGGCCGTTGTTCCCGAAAATCGACATCATCCACAGACTCACGAAAAGAAACAGAAGCCCCGTCGAAAGCGTAGGCCGCTGAAAGCCAGTGAAGCGCGGCGAACGCGCCATAAAACGCTGCGCAGCGATTAGAACTCCGCCGTAAAGCACGAAGCGCGCCGGATAATTCATGCCGAGCCAGTAGGCTCCCCAGCCTGAAACGTAGCCCGTCTCCGCTCCAAGCCAGCTCCCGAGCGAAAAAAGCGCGAAAGTCCACACGAGAACGGAATTCATCGCGACCGCGATAACCGCGTAGACAACAGCTGCGAGCGCCATCAGCAGTGAAAAATGGCCGTTCCCGCTGTCAATAGCGACGCCGAGCCACGTAATCGACGAAGCGGTCGATAACACGCCGAGCATCAGCAGCGCCTCGTTCGTAAAAACGCGCTCCGGCATGCGCATCCGCCGCCTGTAGGCCGCGGCGTAGAAAACCGCGGCGAGCGCGGCGAAAAATACGGACTTGACCTCCGGCGCGCTGCCGAAAATGCGCCGTATGAGCGCGGCCAGCCATTCTGTCTGAAGTAACGCCGCAATCCCCACGGCGAAGCAGCACAGCGCGAGAATCAGCAGCCAGCGCGCCGCGCGCCGCCAGTCGAAGGAAATGCCGAATGGAATCGGCGCAACGCTCCCTCGCAGCCTGCGGGCCGTCTCCGCGTCCAAGACCCCCTCGCGCTCCCAGCGCTCTATCATCTCAGTCACGACGTCGTAACGCTGCTTTGAAATCTCTATCATAGGCGATCCCCCTTCAAAGCCGCGAAATTCATAAACCTCCGCCGCTATTGTAAGCCACGCACGGAATTTGAGCCAGAGCCGCAGCGCCGCCGTAACATCAGAAACGCGCAGCCGCATTCCGCACGCGCGCGCCGTCAATATGAGCCGCCGCCGAACCCCTGCGAACCGTCAGCCTCAAGCGCGCGAACACCCCTGCGGCGTGCCGGACTCGCGCCGGACTCACGAAAAAATTCGCGCGGCGAAATGCGCCGCGCCATGTTGACAAATCCTGAATATCATGTAAAATATCTGACCGTAATGCCGCTAACGGCGGTGTTGTGAGTGCTAGGATGGCCGAGTGGTCAAAGGCAACAGACTGTAAATCTGTCGGCGAGAGCCTACGCTAGTTCGAACCTAGCTCCTAGCACCATTTTTTATGCAAAGCGTCCTTACCGCGCAAACAAATCAACGCCGACTTAGCTCAGTAGGTAGAGCACATCCATGGTAAGGATGGGGTCTCCAGTTCGAGTCTGGAAGTCGGCTCCATGAATCCAGTAATAGCAAGGTTTCGCGAAGTTCGATACCTTGCTATTTTTTATGCCTTTTCCCATCAACCACTCGTCAACCACTTTCAGGCATCGCCTCCCTTTTTTGCATATATTTTTCGTTCCTATACCGGCTCCATATCCACTCGTCTCCAAATTACGCCCGAAACAAACTTGTATCCTCCATTATAGATAACAAGGAGAACCTTGTTAAGACTGACAGGAGGTAATCATTAACCATGGCGGATAAAGAACATACGTCGAGGAGATACCTTACCGAGAAGGAGGCAGCGGAATTTCTAGGCGTCGCCGAGCGAACCCTTCGGGACTGGCGTCGGAAGGGGCACATCGACAGCAAAGGCACGAAGCCTCCGCGGGCATATGTGCGCGGTAGGCATATTTACTACGACGAGGACGAGCTTAGCAAGTGGATAAGAGAAGGTGCTGCCGATGCAGAGGACGCCAGCGACCATATACGGAAGAAGAGAGGGAAGCGCTGACGGCAGCCGCTGAATATAGGATAGACAGCAGTATTACAGGGCGGGGATATACGGTTCCTAGCCCGCTCTTATCGATGATTGCAATAGGTTTCAATTCTATCAACCTCTATTAAGAAATTAGAAGCAGAATGCAATATCTCTGCAAAAGCTTCCCCGTATATGAAGCCTGGTCTTGAGTCCTGTGTTCAGACGAACAGAAATTGCGGATAGCCGCAGAAATTCTACGTATATGTTGTTGGGTAGACCTAATCAATGAGAGTCGCCCATTTATACCCAGTGGAAGAGACAGCAGACCGGACCTTAACATTGACGTGCTTGTCTTCGCTGTCTTATACTAATGACGAACAGAATTTGCGGATAACCGCAGAAATAATACGAGGTAAGCTCATGATTATCCGGCGGGACAAGTACTTGAAGAAGCTCATAGACAAGCTGGGCAACGGCCTTGTGAAGATCATTACAGGAATACGCAGATGCGGGAAGTCCTTCCTGCTGTTTAACCTATTCCATGAGTACCTGAACTCCATAGGCGTGCCGGACGAGAATATTATAGAGCTCTCTCTGGATGAGGCGCTTAATGCGCGTTACCGGAATCCTTTGGAGCTGGACAAATATATAAGAGAGAGAATAACCGATCCTTCCAGGCAGTATTATGTATTCCTGGACGAGATCCAGAAGGTATCGGATATACAAAATCCCTACATCGAGGAGAAGTCGGCGAAGATCGGCTTCATCGATGTATTGCTCGGCCTGATGAAGATAAGGAACGCCGATATCTATGTCACAGGAAGCAACTCCAAGATGCTCTCCTCGGATATCCTGACTGAGTTCAGGGG
>CAVEUD010000011.1:0-59479 GCA_963618995.1 bacterium | reverse complement strand
CACGCCGCCAGCGTTCGTCCTGAGCCAGGATCAAACTCTCCGTTTGATTCCTGCTGCTTCTCTCGCTGGAATTGCGGAATTGCATCGTGCAATTCTCTATTTCCTTATGCACTATTCTATTGACATGGTACTTATCGTTTCGCCCTTTTGGCTAACTGCTTGCCTCGTGGCGGCGACAAAAGGAAGTATATTACGCTTCACGAAAAAATGCAAGCCCCTTTTTATTACTTTTTTGTAAATCAGCAGATTTTATTTTACGAGTACTCCATAGGCCGCCGCTGAAGTATAAGGAGCCCGTTGCGAGGCTCGAAGGAAAGCCGTTCCATGAATTCAGCGAGTTCGCTGGTATAGGTCACTATCACCGGTACATTCTTTATAGCCGGATGGCCGAGCGCGTATGCGATCAACTGCGAGCCTATGCCCTTGCCCTGGTAATCTGGATGCACCAGGATATCCCAAAGCGAGGCGCGGAAGACGAAATCCGTTAGGATACGGCAGAAAGCTATGAGCTTACCTTCGTGACGTATTGAGAAGCACATGCTGGTGCCTTCGACCATCTTAGCTATTTGGTCGAGCGAGCGGCTGCGCCCCCATCGAGTGAAACGATAGAGATCTTGCAGCTCGGCGGGGCTTACCGCAAGCTTGCTGTCGTAAAAGTAGTATTCAGGACTTAATTTCATCTGGAAGTCCTTCGCGAATGAAGCCGCATAAGTTACGCCCCTTTGTTGAGACGAGCGCAAGACCGCCGACGATTTTGCGCAGGTCGCCGCGCCTTGCGTCTTTCGCTACATTTAATTCCATAAGCTGGCCCGCGCCGCAGCGCGCACATGTCCACATCGCGCGCGCTTTGCCGCTCGCGTCCGGCGATCCGGGGAGCACTTGAAGTTCTCCGCATTTCTGACAAGCTAGTATCAACATCGTTAATGCTTCTTTCGTCCATTATTTCAGTATGAATTTCACGCGCAGCGGGCCTTCAGTATATATGTCCCGGGCTGCGACGATTTCAAGGCTGATATTATTCTCCACTTCGGTTATGAGGTCAATCGCGTCGAAAAATTCAGCGGTGTCTATGGAGCCGACATTGCCGGAGATCGGGTCGCGCAGGACGCCTCTGTCCACAGCGTTCTGGTTGAGCGTTCTAAGCGCCTGGAATACCGTCTCTTCTATCTGTTGGCGCGTCGTGTCGGGGGTGAACGTGTGCGAATAGAGGACTTCGTTTGCTTTGTATATGAGACTGGAAGAGTAGCATTCAAGCGTTGAAGCGACTGCTTCGCCTTCAACCGCGTTGCCCTCGGCCGTTAGTCGCAACAGCCAGCGTCCAGAGGCGCGCGTAACGCGGTCTTTGACGTAGCGCTGGGATTCTAAGGTGATGTTCGGGAGGCTGACGGCTTCAGGACGCTTGCCGAAACGGTATGCAAGAAGAGCGCGCGCTTCGCCTCGCAGTCTATGTATGTATTGGTCGACCTGTTCCGCCGTTATTGAAGGCCCTGTTAAAACACCCTGAGCGAGCACCTCGCCCGAGAGCGCAACGATGCGTCCTTCGCGCAGCCGCTGCATGCTGGATTTCAGCGCGTCTGATTCTTTTTTGAGGCTTTCGACGGAGGAGGCCAGGTCTTTGCTCTCTTTCATTAAACGGTCGTTCTCTTTCTGAAGCGCAGCCTGTTCTTTTTCCATCTTAGAGCGCGTCCGGCTCATTTCTTCGAGCTGCGCACGCGCTTCTTCGAGATTCTTCGTACCTTCTGCAAGCTGCGTTTCTATGCGCGTAAGCTCTTCCTGTTTTTCGGCAAGATCACCGCGGCTTTCGAAGAGGTTGATTTCCATCTCCCCCATTGTGTCACGGTTCTTCTGGAGCTCCACCGTTAGGTTCGTGAGCTGCCGCTGCACAAACTGCATACTGAAGAGCGCAGTGCGTACCTGCTCGGAGGCTACGCTAAGTATTAGCAACGTCGCGGCCGCTATGCCGACGCCGGTCACTACAGATATTATCCTCGACGTATATTTCGGGCGCAGCTTGAGAAAGGTTATCCTCTTTTTGCCAAGCCGCATCCCAATTACGTCACCGGCCCATGAGACGAGCGCGCTGACTGCGATCAGCGAGCCCAGCAACATCCAATTCATTTCCTTAAATATTTCAAACAATGAGAGACCTCTCTGCCAACCGTTATTTTTTACGTTTTACCAACGGTATTATAACAGAAGATTGTGTGGGCTTTGTAGCAATGGACGCGTCGCCCGCAAAATATTACAGTATCTTAAAATTTCGGGAAAATTATGAATTTAGTGGTAGAATTACTGTTTGAGCGGCGTTGCAGCCGCGTTTGTGCGCGTCATTCATGGACGAGACATCAGATAAATTTTCCGGGACAGCCCCACACAGCGCCGCAAATCAACGGATATGCAGTCATGCGACAAGTTGGGACCGTCGCGCAAGGAGACAGATAATGCATGGAATTCATTTTATCACCGCTACAAACGGCACGCTACGAGTATAAGCCGAAGCTGCCGGAGATTTATACTCATGGAATGTGCGGCATAGCCGTGTCAGAGGGAGAGCCATGCATCCCGCAGTCGGACGGCGATGCGCTAAAGGAGATTTTTCCGAACACTTACGGCATGAAGCGCGTGTCCTTCCGCAATGGCGAGAACTGCGCGCCAAAGCGCAAGGTCAACGTAGGCGTTATACTTTCCGGTGGACAGGCGCCAGGCGGACACAACGTTATAACGGGACTCTATGACGCTTTGAAGGAGGCCGACGCCACCAATACGCTTCTCGGTTTTAAAAACGGGCCGTCTGGGCTTGTCGAGGACGACTGCGCAGAATTCACAGACGAGATGATAGACCGCTACAGGAACACTGGCGGCTTCGATATCATCGGCTCTGGAAGGACGAAACTCGAAACCGAGGAACAATTCAAGAAAGCCGCAGATGTCTGCGCAAAGCACGGCGTTTCCGCTATCGTGATAATCGGCGGCGACGACTCGAACACGAACGCAGCGATGCTGGCTGAGTATTTCGTGCGCGAAAATATCGGGACTCAAGTCATCGGCTGCCCGAAGACGATCGACGGAGACCTCAAGAACGAGCACGTGGAGATTTCCTTCGGCTTCGACACTGCGACGAAGACCTACGCCGACCTCATCGGCAACATCGAACGTGACGCCTGCTCGGCGCGCAAGTACTGGCATTTCGTGAAGGTCATGGGACGCTCCGCCTCGCACGTCGCTCTTGAGTGCGCTCTGCGCACTCAGCCGAACGTCTGTATCATAAGCGAAGAGGTCGAGGCTAAGAAAACGAGCTTCACCGAGATCACTGAGCAGATAGTACATTCCGTCTGCGCCCGCTCGGAGCGCGGCGATAATTTCGGCGTCGTCATAATTCCGGAAAGCCTCATCGAATTCGTACCAGAGCTCAAGCATCTCATTGCAGAGCTAAATGAAGTGCTCGCGACGAAATCAGAAGAGCTCGCCGCACGTGCGGGGTGGAAGAAGTACGCTTACCTTGAAACGCTGCTCTCGCCGTCGTCCTATAAAGTTTTCACGCTTTTGCCGTCGAACATACAGAACCAACTCCTGATGGACCGCGACCAGCACGGCAACGTGCAGCTCTCAAAGATTGAAACTGAGAAGCTTTTGATCGAGCTCGTCCGTAAACGGCTCGCGGAGCTGAAACACGACGAGATCTATCACGGTAAATTCAGTCCCATAAGCCACTTCTTCGGCTACGAAGGACGATGCGCCTTCCCGTCAAACTTCGACGCGGACTATTGCTATTCGCTCGGTTACAACGCATTCATGCTTATAAGCTACGGCTACACCGGCTACCTTTCGACTATATCCGACCTCGCCAGCCCCGCGGACGAGTGGCGTGCCGGCGGCATACCGCTCACAGGAATGATGAACATCGAACGCCGCATCGGAAAGCTCAAGCCGGTCATCAAAAAAATGCTTGTCGACCTGAACGGCGCGCCCTTCCGTTATTTCGCGGAACGGCGCGAGCGCTGGGCAGTCGAAACCTGCTACACCTTTCCCGGGGCCATCCAGTATTACGGCCCGTCCTGCGTCTGCGACGCCGTTACAAAGACGCTTGAGCTAGAACATACTGAAAAGAGGGGCTGAACACAAGCCCCTCTCTTGTAGCATTTCTTTCGTTCTTAGTACTTTATTCGTAGTCTTTTATTCATATTTGAGAGCGTCTATCGGGTTCAGCAGCGAGGCCTTATAGGCCGGATAATAGCCGAACCCGACGCCGACCATCGCGGAGAATACGAAGGCAAGCAGAATCGAGACGATGGTAAAGACCGGCGGCGCGGCAGTGAAGGAAGAGAGCGCGTAACCTGCGGCGACTCCGACAAGAATTCCAAGCGTTCCGCCAACCATGGACAACACGACTGCCTCTATTAAAAACTGCATACGTATGTCGCGTTCCGTCGCGCCAACCGCCATCCTTATGCCTATCTCGCGCGTACGTTCCGTCACGGAGACGAGCATGATGTTCATAATGCCTATCCCTCCGACGACGAGCGATATAAACGCTATGGAACCTAAGAGCATCGACATGATCGTCGTCGTTTTGCGCCGTGCTTCAAGCATCTGCGATACGTTGCGCACGGCGAAGTCGTCAGGCACGCCGGCTTTTATCCTATGGCGCTCGCGCAGAAGCGCTTCCGTTTCGTTCTGTATGTAATTCAGCGCCGTCATCGAGACGCCCTTAATGTATATGTTGCCGATGCGCCCCGCCTCGCGCCAGCGGACTAGGCGGCGCTGAGCCGCAGTTATCGGTACGAGTATAAAGTCGTCCTGATCGCTGCCCATCGCGGACAATCCCTTGGCTTCGAATACGCCTACGACGGTGAACGGTATTTTATTGACTCGTATGGACTTCCCTATAGCACTTGTGTCCGTGAATAGCTTTTCTTCGACCGTGCTGCCTATTACCGCGACTTTCGCGCCTTGGCGGACGTCGCTCTCGTTTATGTCGCGCCCATGGGCTATGCTCCAATCCTGCACGTAGGAGTAATCCGCAGCGCTGCCGACGACGCTGGTGTCCCAGTTGGTATTTTCGTAGATTATCGTAGCGCTGAGATTGATCATCGGGGCCACGGCGTCTATGCCCGAGACTTCGCGAGCTATCGCTTCTGCGTCTTCGTCCGTGAGATAGGACCGGCTTCCCAGCGTCGAGCGCGACGAACGGTCTGGGAAGACCATTATAAAGTTGCTTCCAAAGGAGGATATTTGCTCGTCTATGCTCTTGTTGGCCCCAGCGCCTACGGCGAAGGCAGCGATTACTGCGGCGACGCCTATAATGATGCCGAGCGCCGTGAGCATAGAGCGCGTTTTGTTGCGGCGCAGGGCCGTCACGGATGCAGAAAATACTTCCGGCAGCGCTATCATACGAGAGCCCTCCTTTCGTTGATTTCGTCCTTCATCACTACGCCGTCCTTGAAGTGCAGAATGCGCTTCGCGTATAGCGCGACGTCGTACTCATGCGTGACGAGGATTATCGTCATGCCTTCGTCGTTGAGGCGCGAGAAGAGCGCCATTATTTCGTCGCTCGTTTTTGAGTCGAGGTTTCCAGTAGGCTCGTCGGCCATCAGTATCGGCGCGCGGTTTACGATTCCACGCGCTATCGCGACACGTTGCTGCTGCCCCCCGGAAAGCTGTGACGGCTCGTGATAAAGCCTTTCAGCAAGCCCCATCTCTATAAGCGCCGCCTTCGCCTTCTCATGGCGCTCGGAACGCGGAACGCCAGCGTAGAGCAGCGGTAGTTCGACATTCTCAAGCGCCGACGTCTTTGAAAGGAGGTTGAAGCCCTGAAAGACGAAACCTATCATGCTGTTCCTAATGTGGGCGAGCTCGTCGGAATCCATATCTTCTACGTTCACACCGTCAAGCATGTACTCGCCCGAGGTCGGCCTGTCAAGACAGCCAAGTATGTTCATCGTCGTCGACTTGCCAGAGCCTGACGGCCCCATCATTGCGACGAACTCGCCTCTCTCAACCTTGAGGTTGACGCCGTGGAGTATCTCTACGGGTTCGCCGCCGAGGTTGAAGCTCTTGCGTATGTCTTTCAGCTCGACGAGAGCCATCGCCTATTCGTCCTCTCTCGGCAGCATGACGCCGGTTATTACGCGCTGTCCCTCCTCGAGGCCGGAAACAACCTCCGAGTTTTGTCCGTCGGTTATGCCGCGTTCAACTTCTGCCTTAACAGGCTGGTTCTTGTTGTTGAGCAGATAGACGGCAGGCGCTGTGACCGCAGCCACGTTGCTCTTATGCCCTGGGCCGAGCGGCGGGCCGAGCTCCACGCTCTGGCTTGTAACCGGTTTGAAGCGGAAGGCGCTGTTCGGCACGACGAGAATGTCATCACGCTTGTCCAGGATCAAAGAGACGTTAGCCGTCATGCCTGGCAAAAGCTTCCCGTCTGGGTTGTCGACCTTGACGATGACGGTGTAGGTAACGATGTTGTTTTCTGTAGTCGGGGAAAGGCGAACCTGCGAAACGCTGCCTTTAAATGAGTCGCGCGGGAAAGTGTCAACAGTGAACTCTGCCGCCTGCCCTTCGTGGACGCCGCCGATGTCCGCTTCGTCGACATTGACCTCGACCTGCATCTGCGTCAGGTCGCGCGCTATCTCAGCGATGCTAGGCGTCTGATAGCTCGCGGCGACAGTCTGCCCTTCTTCGACGTTTTTGGCGACGACGACGCCGTCGACCGGCGAATATATCTTCGTGTATCCGAGGTTTATCTGCGAGCGTTCAAGAGAGGCGCTCTGCTGGCGCACACGCGCCTCTGCTGCGGCGAGGTTCGCTTTCGCCTTGAGCCATGTGCTGGTGTCGGCGTCGACATCCGCCTTAGCTATAAGGTCGCGCTCGGCAAGTTCGCGCGTGCGGCGAAGATCCTTTTCGGCTACGGTGAGCGCCGCCTTCGCGTTGAGCACGTCGGCCTGTGCCGATGCAAGCGACGCTTCCCCCTGCGCTACCTCGGCTGCCTGCGTAGCGGAGTCCATCAGCGCAATAAGCTGCCCAGCTTTGACCTCGCTGTTGTAGTCGAAGTAGAGCGCCTTTATCGTGCCGGATATCTGCGTACCTACGTCGACAGTCTCGACCGGGTTGAGCGTACCCGTCGCCTGTATAGTGGACTGGAGCGTCGCGCGTACGACAGACACAGATTTGTACTGTATCGCCGGTTCCCGGTTGAACCACCACCAGCAGCCGCCGCTTCCAACGACGACCGCTGCTACGAACAACGCCGCGACTGCTTTGAATTTCTTTCCCCTCATAGGCAATCTATTCGTCATAACTCAGTCCCCCATTGCTTTTTCCAAGTCAAGCCGCGCGCTCTTACAGTCGTAGAGCGCAAGCACGGTATTCGCAGACGCGACGGCGTAGCTGTCGACTGCATCAGAAATTTCGAGATTGTCGCCGACGCCGGCTTTGTAACGTCCGAGCGCAAGGTCGAGCGTAGCTCTAGCCGCGCGCTCTGCCTCCTGCGCCGATACCAGAGATTCTTTCGCCTGCCGGAGAGTTTCCCACGCGGTACGCACTTCCAGCGTAACGGAATTTTCGAGGCCGACAAGCTCAGCCTCTGCTTGCCGGAGCTGCGCGCGCGCCTGCTCGACGCGGCTTTGGGTCAGACCGCCGTCTGAAATCGGTATTGTGAGCGAGAGCTTCGCGTACCAGTCGTCGGTATCGAAGTACGACCTATCCCCGAAGCCGTAGCCGGCTGATGCTGACAGAGACGGAGAAAGCCCTTTCATCTGGAGCGTAACGTTTTCAGCCGCAGACTCAACGCGCAGCCTTCTCGCCACGAGTTCCGGACGATTCTGCATCGCGTCGGCTACGGCTTCGTCGAGGGCTATCCCCCATTCCTCGTAAGCCAATATGTCTTCAACAGCCGTTATCTCCATCAGCGGCACTCCCATAGCGTTCGCAAGCTCGGCGCGGCACAGCTCCGCCTTGCTCTGCGCGCGCACGAGCGTAAGCTTCGACGAAGCAAGGTCGGATTCCGCATTGGTGACCTCGATTTTCGCCTTAGTACCCACTTCATAGTAGGAACGCGCCCATTCAAGGCGTTTCTCGTAGTTGTCGTAGCGCGTCTGCGCTATTTCTACGTCGCGCACTGCGCGGTTGAGCGAATAATATGCGTTGTAGACCTGCTGGATTACGAGATCGACCGTTTCTTCGTAGTCGGCCTCCGCCGCTCCTGTCGAGAGGCGCGCGCGCTTTATGTTCGTCTTGCGTTTTCCCCAGTCGCTGATTGACTGAGTGACGCCTATGCTAGTGTCGTAGAATCCCTCATGCTCGTCTCCGGTGCCGCCCCTACGGTACGAGCTTCCGGCAGAGAGCTGCGGACGCCCCGGCGCCGCGGCCTGGTTTATAGTCGTCCGCTCCGCATTGAGGTATTCGCGGGCCGCCGTTATATCAGGGTTGCTCTTCATCGCGGCGGCGAGACAGTCGTCTATAGTGAGCGTCCGAGCTGACGACGCGCCCGCGCAGATCAGCGCAAGAGCGGCGGATAAAAGCGCTGTACTAATTTTCATCTGACCGTACCACTCCTTTACAGATAATTTCTCTTCGGTATCTTTACTATAAAGCGGCTTCCCTTTCCCGGATCGCTTTCTACCTCTATCGCGCCTCCGTGCGCCTCTACTATAGCCTTTACTATCGCCAGGCCGATGCCGATGCCGCCGCTCGTGCGCGCACGCGATACGTCCGTGCGGTAGAATCGCTCGAAAATATACGGAAGATCTTTAGCCGCTATTCCTATCCCCGTGTCCGCGACGCTTACAGTCACCTCTTTCTCGCCGTCCGTCAGCGAGACCGTAACCGAGCCTCCGGCGTCCGTGTAACGCAGCGCGTTAGATAGAAGGTTCTCTACTACCTGCTGTATTTTTGCGCCGTCGATCTGAACCATTATTCCAGGCTCTATTTCACGTCTCAATTCAATCCCTTTGTTTTTATACAGCGGGTCGAAGACTAGCGATGCTTTCTCAACTACCGAAGAGACGTCCGTATCTTCGACGGAGAGCGAGTGAGCCGCGCCTTCTATAGATGTAAGTTTCTCGACTTCACGAATAAGCTGAGAAAGGCGGTCGACCTCGCTGACCGTAAGACGTATCCTTTCGGGCGTCGGCTTCCACACGCCGTCCTCAATCGCCTCGAGGTGTGACTTTATAACCGTGACTGGGTTGCGCAGCTCGTGCGCTATGTCGCTCATAAGCCGCTTTCGCAGCTCCTCCTGTTCTTCCAACCCTTTACCGAGACGGTCAACGCTTTCAATCAGCGTTTGCAGCTCAGTGATGTCTGAGGCGACATGCCCCTCGACTGTGTACTTGCCCATGCTGATCTGCTGTGCGCGGCGCGCCGCGTTGAGCACCGGCGTGCTTATCCTGTATGCCATAAATATGGCGATCATCGCGGCTATTATAAGCATAACCGCAACAGCGTAGTACATAATTCTATTAAAGTTGTTCAGAAAGTTGCTTTCAGGGCTCTTGTCGAACGGGAGGACGGTGAAGAACACCTGGCCGACGCGCTCGCCGCGTACTACTATGTCCCGGCTCCTGACCTGCAGCCCTTCTGGAAGTATTGCTGGACCGCGTTTGTGATGGCCGCGGTCGTGCGTCGGGCCGGATTTCATCATGAAGCGGCTATAGCTACGGATCAGGTTCCCTCCAGAGTCCTTTATCTGTATCATCGCTACTGGCCAGCGGATAAAGTCCGAACCTCGCGGGAATATACCTTTCGCGCGCCACGTGCCTGTCTCCTCGTAAAGCGATGCGAAGTAATCAGTGAATTCCGTCTCGTATTCGTCGAGCTTTTCATTGAGGAAATTTTTAAACTGCCATTCGAACAGCCCGGAGATCGCCGTCGGTATGACGAGCATACATACGATGACGATTACCATGTATTGGAAGATAAGCTTCGAACGAAGCGAGTGTTTCATCGCAGTTATTCCGAAATCTTATAGCCGAAGCCGTGGACGGTACGTATGAAGCCGTTTTCGTGCTCCGTGTCCGAGAGCTTTTTTCGTATGTTTTTGATGTAGCTGTCTATCGAGCGTTCAAAGCCGTCGTATTCGTAGCCGAGCGCGTATGTTATAAGGTCGTCGCGGCTCCACGTCTTATCGGGACGTGCAGCCATCTTCGATAAAATCATAAATTCGTTGCGTGTAAGCGAGACCTCCTCGCCGTTCTTCTTCACTGTCAGATTCTGCGGGTCGATGACAAGAGCGTTTCCTACGCGGATGAGGTCGGACGGCGCGCCGTCCTGCGAACTGTTCTTCCTTATGTTCGCCCTTATGCGCGCCATAAGTATCTTTGGAGAGAAGGGCTTGACAACGTAGTCGTCGGCTCCGGCGTCGAGCCCCGCGACGATGTCGTCCTCGCCGCTCTTCGCCGTCACCATGATGATGGGGGCGTTCGACGTGCGGCGTATCTCTCGGCAGACGTCTATCCCCGACATGCCGGGGAGCATAAGATCAAGAATAACTAGATCAAACTGCTTTTCCTTGAATTTCCCTATCCCTTCTAAGCCGTCGGACGCGATCTCAGCGGAGTACCCGTCTCTCTCTATGTACGCCTTCTCGACCTCGGCTATCGCGAGCTCGTCCTCTACGATAAGTATCCTCATGCCGTCACCGTCTCTCGTCAAAGTTCTTCAGCCTTCCATTATATGCTTTTTATATGCTTTTTTCGGCCTCTTCGCCTTATAAGTTTGAGCGGATTGCAGAATCCACTCAAACTTTTCTGTTTGTTCACGCCGCGCACTGTAGATTAGCTATGACGGCGGAATTGGATATCTCCGCGCAGCTTAGTAGGCCGGGCAGTTCTGGTAGCGCGGGCCGCCGTGCCGACCGTCCGGGCCGCAGCCGCCGCGGTGGTATCCGCCGCCCCAGTGATGACGGGGAGTCCAGCGTCCGTCACGCGGGCCCTCGCCCCAACCGCCGCGCGGGCCGAAGCGTCCGCCTCTCGCTCTCGGATCGCCGTACCAACAGCGCCAGCCGTCCGGATCGTCAAGCATCGTGTCGAAGCGTTTCATGGCAAGCTCGCGGCTGACCTTCTCGGCTTCGCGGAAGTACTCCCAAGCACGCACCTTGTTCGGCTTATCCTTGCTCAGCTCGTCGATGAACTTCACCCACGCGCCGTTGCCGTAGCCCATGCGCCTGTCCTGACGCGCTATCCAGCCGCAGCGCCCGCGGCTGTGGTCGTGGTTCTCTATGCAGTTGCGAAAGTTCTTCTCCCTGTATTCTTGGCGGAGGTCAAGCTGCTTGGAGTATAACGTGCGGGCGCGCCGCGTGTCGGGATTTTCCTTGCTAAGCTCGTCGCGCAGCTCTGTGCGTATTTTACGCATCGCTTCGAAGTGCACGCGGTCCTCCTGGCTCAGCTCCGGCACGCGGCGGAAATCCCCACGAGGCGCTGGGCCTCCCTGCGGCTGATAGGCCGCGGCGGCTCCGGCTATTCCCAACACCATTACAAAAGCTCCGATTATCTTTAATTTCATTGCGTCGTTCCTCCTCAGTGTTATCTCCAGCTCGTGTCCGACTCTCTTCGACGAGTTTATGATAACAATCCGCTATGATAATTTTATGAACGATTTATGGAGATTTTGTGAGCAGACCAAACCTGAGCAAGCCCGCGTAAAATCTGAAGATATGAGAAAAGCCCCGGTGCTTCCCGGGGCTTTCGTAAATTCAAGGACTGCCGCAAGCGTTACGCCAGCGACACGAGGCGTTTACGTGCGGCGTTGGCTTCCGCCGTTATCTTCTCTTTGTCGAGGCGCGTAAAATTCCCGTTTTCGTAGAGCGTTTCGCCCGCGACGACGGTCGCCTCCACGTCAGCAGAAGAACCGGCGTAGACTATGCAGCCCGGAATGTTTTCCAAATCCCAGCCGACGTAGTGCGGCTTGTCGAGGCCGACCAGCGTGAAGTCCGCCGTCCATCCCTCGCGCAACAGCCCGGTCTTTTCAAAGCCGAGAGCGCGCGCTCCGGCGACTGTAGCCATACGGAAGGCGTCGCGCGCGGAGAGCAGCGTCGGGTCGAGGTTCGCCCCCTTCTGCGCGAGCGAGGCGAAGCGCATCTCGTCCCACATATCGAGGCGGTTGTTGCTCGACGCGCCGTCGGTGCCGAGCGAGACCGCTATGCCTGCCTCCGCCATCGCGCAGACGGGCGCAGCGCCGCTGCCGAGCTTCCAGTTGCTCTTGGGGTTGTGCGCTACGGTTATGTTCGGGCGCGCGTAGAAGGGGAACTTTTCTTTTTCCATCCAGACGCAGTGCGCAAGCAGAAGGTGCTTCACATTGAGCAGCCCCGTCTTCTCGAGGAATTCCTCGGGGTTCATCGTCTTCGAGCCCTCGGAAAGAGGCCAGTCGCTTTTCGTCTCGAGCCAGTGAAGCTGGACGCCGAGGCCGTTTTCTTTCGCCGCGGTCGCTATCTCGGTCATGAAGGCCGTAGGCACTGTGTAAGGCGCGTGCGGCCCGAGTTGCACGTGTATCAGCCCCTTAGCGCCGTCGTAGTCGCGCGCAAGCTTTAGGTTCTCGTCGAGCCTTTCACGTCCGCCGTTCTGCGAGGGCACTATGCCGCGCGAGAGCCCGGCGCGCATTCCGCCGTCGAGCACGGCCTTCGCAACGCTGTCCATGAAGAAATACATGTCCGCGAAGCAGGTAGTGCCTGTCGAAAGCATCTCCATAAGCGCGAGCTGCGCGCCTATGTACGCCGTTTCCGCGTCAAGCTTGTTTTCGACGGGCCAGATTTTCTTTTGCAGCCATTCCATGAGCGGCAGCTCTTCCCCGAGGCCGCGCAGCATCGTCATCGCGGCGTGTCCGTGGGCGTTGACGAAGCCCGGCAGCATCGCCGTCACGCCGCGTCCGTCGAAAGCCGCTTCGCCGCCCAGCGTGTCGGCCGGAGCGATTTTCGCTATCTCCGCACCATCGATGAGCACGTCGCAGAAGCTCGCTCTCTCGCGCTCCGCGTCCCAGAGAACGACGTTTTTGTAAAGCTTCGGCATTTTATTCTCTCCAGCTCGCCATGTACTCTTCCTGCTCGGGCGTGAGCTTTTCTATCGTTATACCGAGAGATTCGAGCTTAAGTTCCGCTATGCGGCGGTCGAGCTCCTCGGGGACGTTGTAAAGGCCCGGTTCGAGCTTGTGCGAGCTGATGTAGAGGGCGGAAAGCAGCTGCATCGCGAAGCTCAGGTCCATTATCTCGACGGGGTGCCCGTCGCCCGCCGCGAGGTTCACGAGGCGGCCTTCGCCGAGAAGGTGCAGCCTGCGCCCGTCCGGCATGACGTAGGTGTCGATGTTGTCGCGGGACTGACGGACCTCCTTCGCCATCTCCTTGAGGTCGGGGACGTAGACTTCGACGTCGAAGTGTCCAGCGTTGGCGAGAAGCACGCCGTCCTTCATAACTTCGAAATGTTCGCGGCGGATGACTTTCGTGTTTCCGGTCACGGAGACGAACACGTCGCCGAGCTTAGCCGCGTCGTTCATGTTCATAACCTCAAAGCCGTCCATGAGCGCTTCGAGAGCCTTGTGCGGGTCTACCTCGACGACTATGACGCGAGCGCCTAACCCGGCCGCTCGCTTCGCGGTTCCCTTGCCGCACCAGCCGTAGCCCGCGACGACGACGTTTTTGCCCGCGACGATGAGATTCGTCGTGCGCAGAATCGCGTCCCATACGGACTGGCCGGTTCCGTAACGGTTGTCGAAGAGATGCTTGCTCTGCGCGTCGTTGACGGCGAGCATCGGGAAGGGCAGCACGCCCTCGTTCGCCATCGCGCGCAGGCGCTTGATGCCTGTCGTCGTCTCTTCGCAGCCGCCCATAATATTCTTGATGAGGTCGCG
Source organism: bacterium (assembly GCA_963618995.1). Lineage (GTDB taxonomy): Bacteria > Synergistota > Synergistia > Synergistales > Synergistaceae > Caccocola. The sequence continues at coordinate 45,649 of CAVEUD010000011.1, read as the reverse complement.
GCGTTCCTCTATCACCATCGATACGACGTCGCCGCCGTCGTCGATTATCACCTGCGGGTTCCACTTGAGCATCTCGCGAATGTTGTCGCTGTATTCCTCAGCGCTCATGCCGCGGCGGCTGAATACGTGAACGCACTCCTCGACTAGCGCGGCGCATATCGGATCCTGCGTCGAGAGCGGGTTGCTGCCAGCCGTGACGACGGTCGCGCCGAGCTGGCGGAGGACCTTCAACAGGCAGGCCGTCTTGGCTTCGAGGTGCAGGCAGGTACCGACTACGACGCCGGAGAGCGGCTGGTTCGCCGCCTCCTTCTCGGCTATAAGCTTGAGCACGGGCATATATTCCCACGCCCATTCCATGCGCCTGTGCCCTTCCGGCGCGAGAGCTATATCGGCGATCCTGAATTCGTTTCTCATTATGCGTTTCCCCCCTGGAGGATTTTTTCTATATTCTCTTTATACGGCGCGCGTATGACTCCGCGCTCCGTTATTATTCCTGCTATCAGCTCCGACGGTGTAACGTCGAAAGAAGGGTTCCATACGTCGGCATCGGGCGGCGTCAGGTGTCTGTCCCAGATTTTACGCACTTCGCTGGCGGCGCGCTCCTCTATAGGTATTTCCGCGCCGCATAGACAATTCATGTCGAAGGTAGAGAGCGGAGCAGCGACGTAGAACGGCACGCCGTGGTGCTTCGCGGCTATCGCGAGACCGTAGGTTCCAATCTTGTTCGCCGCGTCGCCGTTCGCCGCCACGCGGTCCGCGCCGGTCACTACTGCGTCGATCCTCCTGCGCGACATCAGGAAGGCCGCCGTCGAATCGGTTATCACAGTAACGTCGAAACCGTCCGCCATGAGTTCGTAGGCGGTCAGCGAAGCGCCCTGAAAGCGCGGCCTCGTCTCGTCGGCGTAGATTTTTAGCTTCTTCCCAGCTTCCGCAGCGGCGCGGAAAACTCCCAGCGCCGTGCCGTAGCCTGCCGTCGCGAGCGCGCCGGCGTTGCAGTGCGTGATCGCTGCGCATTCGTCCGGCAGCAGCGCCGCGCCGAAGCGGCCTATGCTTTTATTTATTTCTATGTCTTCTTCGTGGATTTTTGCGGCTTCGCTTTCGAGGAGGGTGATAAGTTCTTTTTCGCCTTTATGCGCCGCGCGCGTCTCTTCCATGCGTTTTATAGCCCAGAAGAGGTTCACAGCGGTCGGACGCGTCGCTGCGAGGCGCTTCGCAGCTTCGGCGAATGCGCCGTTTCTTTCCGCGAGCGCGAGACCGTAAGCCGCGGTCACGCCTATCGCGGGTGCGCCGCGCACCGTCATGTCCTCTATGGCTGAGGCCACTTCCTCGTAATCGCGGCAGATTCTGTATTTCGTTTCGAGCGGCAGCGCGCGCTGGTCGAGCAGATAAAGCGCGCTGTCCTCCCATTTCAGCGTGGGCGGCAGCATGGATGCTATGCCTCCTTAAACGGCGTTTCGCCGGATATATTTTCGACGACGGCTCCCGCCGTTCCGTCTCGCATTATGATGTTTACGCGCGCGCCCTTTTTGAGCGACGAAACGGAACGCAGCACCCCGCCGCTTCCGTCCTCGCATATCGAGTATCCCTTTGCGAGAAGCGACAGCGGAGAGAGCCCGCCGAGACGCGCGGCAGACGCAGCGAGCCGCGCAGCTTCATTCCTGAGCCTCGCGCTTATCCCTGCGTTCAGCGACTCTTCCGTTCTTTTGAGGGTTGCGGATGCGGTGGCCGTGTGTTTCAGATTCACGGCGGTTTCCATCCTTTTGCAGGCGTTTTCAAGCGCGCGCGACATGATGCCGATCCGCCCTTCGAGCATGCCGCGCATGGAGCGCTCCGCGTCACAAAGCGTCGATTCGAGCGCGCAACGATCAGGGAAGAGTCTTTCCGCCGCACCGGACGGCGTCGGGGCCGTCGCGTCGGCGGCGAGGTCCGCAAGAGTGCTGTCTATCTGGTGGCCAAGGCCTGTTATGACTGGGACGGGACAGAGGCGCACCGCACGCACGACGGGTTCTTCGTCGAATATATCTAAGTCGTCGCGGCTGCCGCCGCCGCGCACCAGCATTAGACACGAAAGTCCGCGAATGCGGCGCGCTCGCCCGAAGGCGGAGACTATTTCCTGAGCCGCACCGACGCCCTGCATGAGGCTCGGAATAACGACTATCTCAGCACATGGATAGCGCAGCGTATGTAGCTTGAGGACGTCCTGAAGCGCAGCTCCGGTCGGCGAGGTTATAACCGCAACGCATTCGGGATAGCGCGGCAGCGTACGCTTGAGACGGATATCGAATATTCCTTCGCGCTCGAGTTTCATGCGCAGCGCATCTTTCGCGCGCGCCTTAGCTCCTGCACCGAGCGGCAACAGGCTCACGGCGTATATCTGATACGAGCCGCGCGCGCCGTAGATGTCGACCTTGCCGCGCACGAGCACCTCGTCGCCGTCTTTCGGCCAGACGAGTACGGAGCCGGCGTAGGAACGGAAAAGCACGCACGATACACGGGAATTTTCTCCAAGCAAAGTAAAATATGCGTGGCCGCTGGTGTGCAGCTTGAAGCCCAGCAGTTCGCCGCGCACGGAAAGATTATGAAGCGACGGCTCGCGGAAGAGAGCCTCCTTGACTGAGGCCGTCATCTCGTCGACCGTGATTATTTTATTGTCCGTTATCATCCGAACCGCGTACTATGCGGCCAAGCACGCCGTTGACGAAACGTCCCGACTCCTCCGTCCCGAAGGCCTTAGCTATCTCGACAGCCTCGGATATCGCGACGTTGACGGGAACCTTTTTCGCTATCATACCCTCGTAGAGCGCGAGCGATATGACAGCCTTGTCGAGCGCGACTAGGCGCTCCGGACGCCATTTGCTCTCCATGTTGACGCGAATGACGTCTTCTATCTCGGCGGCGTTAGCGCGCACGCCGCGAAGAAGGTCGGCCGCATAGGCCATAACCTCGTCCTTCTCTGCGTCGGAAAGCGCAAGATCGAAATCTGCGACGAAAGGGAATTCAGCCTTCGACGGCTTTTCCTCGTTTTCAGCCCTGAGCTCGCCGTCGAAGAGCGTCAGAGCCTCGTCGACTGGGAACTCCTCCAGCATCTCCGCGACAGTAGCATCGGGCCTCATGTCGTTCATATATACGAGCTGCAACGCGATCTCGCGCGCTCTGTGGCGCAGCTGCGTTTTTCTGGACATTACCAAAAAATCATCTCCTACAGAGTTCCCTTATGGCATTTATCTGCTTCCTGCCGTCCTCGGTAAGGACAAGCCACGCGACGCCGTAGCCTATCACAGCGAAGAAAATGGACCAGAGCACGCCGCCTATCCCCATGTGGAAGAGCGCCGTAACGCCGGCCGCGGCCGCGCCCCAGAAGACTGGAAGCATCCAGACCGGCGTAGCTTTCCTGTTGTCCTGCGGGGCTATGTTGACCCAGTTTATCTGCACAGATACTCCCGATGGTGCAAAGAGACCGGAAAATTTCGCTTCAAGCGAGGCCCTTTCCGCAGCGGGCCAGTCGTCTGGCGCAGCGATGTAAATGTTCAGAAGAGCCTTCTCGCCGATGAAGGAAACTTCCTGCACGTACAGTGCCTGAGGAAGGCGCCTAGCTATAATCTGTTTGACGGCGTCGCCGTCTATCCAAATTTTTCCGAGTTTAGTTGTCATCCATAGAAAGAGCATTGTATATGCACCGCCTCTCAAAGAAGAAGGCCGGTTCGCGTGCAACCGGCCTTTCGGTAATCAACTGCCGTGAAATCAGGCCTCGTCGACGCTGAGGAACTCCTGCTCCGCCTCGCCGCCTTCCTGAGCTTCTTTCTTCTCGGCGAAGGTTATACCCTGTACGTAGATGTTGACGCCCTTTATCGCATAGCCAGAAAAACGCTCTATCTGATCTTTCACAGCCTCCTGGACGTCCCAGCAAACGTCTGGGATTCTGAGACCGTACTTCACCGTTATGTATGCGTCGACGACTATCTCGGGCGGCTCGCCCTCGGAGATAAGGATGCGCACTCCATTGGCGGTTTTTCTGCCGAGCCTGAGATTCGCCATCAGCCCTGGGCTCGCCGGAGCTACGCCGTCGACGCTGTTGAGCGCCTTCGTCGCAAGCTGGGCTATAACGTCTTCCGATATGCGTATTTTGCCTTCAAGGTTCGACTGTCCTATGCCGCTTTCCTGTTTTTCTTCGGCGGCAAAATCATCTCTCATGGTTTCGTCCATTCGGCGGCTCCTCCTTTAGCGGTAAATACCAAGACGCGATCTTTTACTCTTCTGGAAGCTTGAACGGCTTGCCGCAGTGCGGACAGACCAGATCTTCATCCTCTTCGTAAAGGGCCGGCTCGTAATAGAAATCGTTGCCGCAGTTCGGGCACGTCACGGACTCGTACTCCTCTTCGTCGAAGTCCTCGTATTCGTCCTCTTCGCCGTCATCGTCGTGAGCGTGGCACCCGCATTCGCCGCCTTCCAGCTCGTCGAGCTCGTCCTCAATGTCAGAGACATCTTCGTCGAGCTGTTCAAGGTAGGCGTTCAGCTCCTCGTGAACGTCCTCATGCTCTTCAATTGCAACAGCCAAGGAATCCAATGCATCGACCAGTGCCGCGTAAAATTTTGCCTTGTCCGGCGTGTCCGTCAAGTTCTGTCCGTCGATAAGCCCCTTCAAATATGCTATTTTCTCACGTGCGCTCATTTGAACCCCTCCTGTTGGATAATAAGGCAGCCTGCGGCCGGACCGTCCGGCCCCTGCGGTGCGCTATTTCTTCGCCCGTTCCAGATATTCCCCAGTCCTTGTGTCGACGACGATCATTTCGCCGTTCTCGACGAAGAAGGGAACAGTGACGACGAGCCCGGTCTCCGTAGTGGCTGGTTTGCCGCCGCCGGAGGCGGTGTCTCCCTTGAATCCGGGTGGTGTGTCCGTAATTTTCATAGTGACCTGGTTTGGAAGCTCTATACCCATGACGCGCCCCTCGAACATGTCGAAGCTGACCTCAAGGTCGTCGATGAGGAACTTCGCAGCGTCGCCGAGAATGTCAGGCGACAGGCTGACCTGGTCGTATGATTCCATATCCATGAACACGTAGTCCTCGCCGTCGCGGTACTGGTACTGCGCCGGCTTCTCATCAAATACTATTCTTTCAAAACGCTCGCCAGACTTGAAGGACTGATCCACGCTCGAACCGGTCTCAAGGTTGCGGAGCTTGCCGCGTACGATGGCGCCGCCTCTTCCCATTTTATGGTGCGAGCATTCGAGGATGACCCACATTCCGCCTTCCCATCTGATTTTAAGCCCCGGGCGGAAATCGCTCGTATCAACTACTTGTGCCATACATATGCCTCCCTAACGTCTTATGGGCGTACACACGCCCATCTGCATCAATCTCTGACTATGCAATAAAATCATAACATATATCGAAGGTATTTTCCAAACTTTGCACGGAAAATATGAAAAGAAGCGCTAAATTATAATCCGGTCGCATCCCGCCCGGCGTTCGGCAGCCGCCAGACAAAGCGGAATGCGTAGAGAGCGTAGGGGGCGGTTGAAGCGTTCCATAACGCGACAAAGTCCTCGGGACAGCCGCGGTTTTTAACCGGCTCTCCAGAGAGCCCGCTGTCTTCGCCGCGCGCCATGAGGCAGAGCGTCAGCAGATTTTTTTCGTCGTTGAGTTCGAAGCTCGCTCCTATTATTCCGTCTGCCCTCGGTTGGCCTCCAGCAGTCCTGAAGTCGTTAGTATAAAACTTTTCGCCGTCCGACCAACATTCAAGCGTGCGGAACAGGTACAATGCCGCACCCTCCGGTATGGAGTGACCCTTTTGGGTATAGCTGCGGAGACGCAGCGTCTTGCCTGACAGGCCGACGACCGTCAGCGGCGTCTTTTCGGGGTATGCGTCCGGGAAGAGCACCCAGTTCTTGACAGAGCGGCTTTTGTCGAAGAGGTTCATGTCGAAGTAATTTTTATCAGGCTCACGCGTCATAAGAGGCGAGGCGGCGCTTTCCGTTCCTTGGCACGCTTCCGCGGCGCGCGAGCCTTCTGGAAAGGCGTAGGCGATTCGCAGTCTGTTGGATTTTCCACCGCTTTCGCCAATTACGGAGACAGGGCCGTCCCAGTTGAAGGGGGCGACGATCTTGGAGCCGAACGTTTTTTTGTATTCACCCGCATCTGCCGGGATGCCGAGGCCGCAGTGGCGCAGCGGCATTTTCAGCACAGCGGCGACGGTCTCGGCACGCCGTTCCGCTATGCGCTCGTCACGGCAGATTTTATAGAAGCGAGAGACGTTTCTAAGCGCTGCGGCCATCGGCGGAGTGACGGCCGCAGCGAGCGCTACCGCTATCATCAGCTCGATCAGCATAAAGGCGCAAAGCTTTCGCGCGCCGCACATCTCAGCGAAAATTTCTCTCGGGAATAACAATGACGCAGTCTACACCGTCGCTCCGGCTTTCCAGAACGACGCGCCGTAATGCGAGGCCGCTTCCGGCGTAGACTGTTTCGCTCGACGCCGCGTGTTCAGCTTCTTCACCCGAAAGTATCGCTGAAATCGCCGCCGACGCCGCAAGCGCAGAATCAAGCTGCCCACGCGAACGCGAGAGCAGCCCCGAGCATGCCGAGAACATCGACAACGCCGCCGCGAGGAATATAGACGCGGCTAAGAGCGCTACAAGAGTCTCCGCGAGCAGAAATCCGCGCCGTCTTATAACGCGGCGAGGCACGTCCGAAATTCCTCGGGCGAGGCCGCAAGCTCCAGCGCCTCTTCCAACTCTATCGTTCCGCCGCGGCAGAGGCGCGCAAGGAACTGTTCCAGCGTGGACATGCCGAGCTGCCCGCCCGCGCGCATAACGTCGGCCATCTGCGAGCTCTTACCGTCGCGTATGCAGTTTCTGACAGCGTTTGTAACTATCAGAACCTCCACTGCGGCTACGCGGCCTCCGCCGACTCGGCGCGCCAGCCGCTGCGACGCTACGCCAGTCAAGATATGCGCGAGCCGCGCTCTGACCTGCGGTTGGGCTGACGACGGGAAGAATCCCTCCATCCTTTCCACACTCGCCGCCGCGCAGCCCGTGTGCAGCGTCGAAAGGACGAAGTGCCCCGTCTCTGCGGCGTTGAGAGCCGCGGCTGCGGTCTCCGTATCGCGCAGCTCGCCCAGCATTATCACGTCGGGGTCCTGCCTCATCGCACGGCGCAGCGCTTCGGCAAAACTGCTAGTGTCCCTTCCGGCCTCGCGCTGGTGGATGAGCGCCAGTTTCGGCTCGAATATGTATTCAACCGGATCTTCTATAGTGACGATATGGGCGGCGCGGCGCGCGTTTATCTCTTCGACCATTGCGGCGAGCGTCGTCGATTTGCCGGAGCCTGACGGACCCGTGACGAGGAAGAGGCCCCCGCGGCTCATTGCGATGTCTTTGAGCACCGCAGGGAGCCCTAGCTCTTCGATGCTCTCTACGCGCGGGGGAATTATGCGTATCGCCGCCGCCGGAAGCCCGAGACTGTACGAAAGATTCACGCGCAGCCTGATCTTAGCGCCATCGGCAAAAACTTCGCTTCCAAAGTCGAACTCCCGCTTTTGTTTGAAAATTTCGGCGCCGCCGCACCGAAGCTCTTCGAGCATAAGCGTGAAGTCGCCGCCCGAAAACACCGCCGTCCCAGCCGCACGCAGTACGCCGTCGACGCGCATAAGCGGACGCGCGCCGACGCTCAAGTGTAGGTCGCTTGCGGAATTTTTCAAAGCCTCGCATAGAATTTCAAGAAATGCGGATTTTCTCATTTCAGCCTCCTTCACTACGCTATTCGGCTAGCGTCGTGAAAAGCATTTCTTCCACGCTCGTCTCGCCGGAGAGCGCCTTTTTTGCCGCGGCTTCGCGCAGCGTCTCCATACCGAGCCGTTTCGCCTCGCGGCGCAGTTCGCACGACGGCGCGCCGTTGTATATCATCTCGCGGATTTTCGCATCGACCTGCATTATTTCGGCGATAACCGTGCGTCCAGAATAGCCGGTCGAGCGGCACTCGACGCATCCGGCGGGCGCGAAAATTTCAGCATTTTGCGGCGGCCCCGACGAGACTGCCATCTCTGCGGAAATGCTCGAACGCGCGCGGCACGACGGGCAGAGCCTACGCACGAGGCGCTGTGACGCGACGGCGCGCAGCGACGAAGAGAGCAGGAAGGAGGGCACGCCCATGTCAACAAGCCGTCCCACCGACGACGGCGCGTCGTTCGTGTGCAGCGTGCTCAGAACAAGATGGCCAGTCAGCGCCGCGCGGACAGCGAGCTGCGCCGTCTCTGTGTCGCGGATTTCACCTACCATTATTATATCGGGGTCCTGGCGCAGAATCGAGCGCAGAGCGCTTCCGAAGGTAAGGCCGATTTTTTCGTTTATCTGTACCTGCGTTATGCCATTTATTGTGTATTCGACCGGGTCTTCTATCGTTATGATGTTTTTTGACGGTTCGTTGAGCATATTCAGGAGCGAATAGAGCGTCGTCGATTTGCCTGAGCCTGTCGGCCCAGTCAGCAGCACGATGCCGTTCGGCGCGCTTACGGCGTTTTGCAGCAACTCGCGCTGTTTCGCGCCGAAGCCGAGGCTTTCGAGACTCGTCGTCCCGCCGCCCTGCCTCAGCAGGCGAAGGACGAGCTTCTCTCCGAATATCGACGGCAGCGACGAGACTCGGATGTCTATATCTGCGCCCGAGGCCTTGATAAAGATGCGCCCGTCCTGCGGACGGCGTTTCTCAGCTATGTCCATGCCCGCGAGTATCTTTATGCGCGCTGCGAGCGCCGGATGGAGCGAGGCTGAGATTTCCGCGCAGCATACGAGGCGTCCGTCTATCCGGAAACGGACGCGCGTTCCGTCCGCCGACGGCTCGATGTGGATGTCCGACGCGCGTTCACGAGCGGCCTGGTCGAGCAGGCTGTTCACAAGCCGGACGACAGGCGCGGCTCCCGCCTCGGCTTCGCTGACGTCGCCGCACCGTTCGCGCGGCGCGGAGAACTCCGGCGCGGCGCTTCCGGCTGCCTCGCTCGCGCTGCCCTTCACCCTGTAATAGGCGATTGCGGCGCGTTCTATATCGCCGCGCGAAGCGACGCTGACGGCAGGCTCGAATCCAGTAATGAGCCTCAGTTCGTCCGCGGCCTCCATGTCGAGCGGGTCGGCCATTGCGACGGAGATTTTTCCGTCCACGGTCACAGCGAGCGGCATGGCGCGAAGGCGCGATGCGACGCTTTCGGGAACGAGCGCAAGCGCGCGCTCCTCAGGGCGGATTTCTTCGAACGATAAAAGCGGCAGCCCGAGCCGAGCCGCGAGAGCCGACGCTATGCGGTTTTCCGTAACGCGTCCGCCACACGTCAGGACGTCGCAGAACCGCTGCCCGGAATTTTTCTGCTCCGTAAGCGCAGCGTCAAGCTCTTCGCGCGAAAGAGCGCCGTCCTCCAGCAATATGCCTGCCAGATACGAAGCTCCCGGCTGACGGTAATTCAAGGCCGCCGCCTCACATTCTCAGTTCGCCGCCGGGCACGTCGACGGTTTCGACTGCGCCGGAGGGAATGTCCAAAATATAGGGGACGGCGATAAAAGCCATCTGAGACTTTGAATGCTGCGTCGTCCGCGTCTTGAAAAGCTCGCCAAGCAGCGGGATGTATCCGATGACCGGCACCCGCGATACGTTGTTCGTCTTGCTTTCCTGATATAGGCCGCCTATCACGAAGAGCTCGCCATCGCGCACGCGTATGCTTGTGTCGACCTCGCGCTTCGTCGTCTCCGGCGCTTCGGAATTGCCGGAGCGGCGGAACGCGACTATCTCGCCAGTCGAAATTTTCATTTTTATGGTTATAAACCCGTCGCGACCGAGCGTCGGAGTAAATTCAAGCATCGGCCCGGTCTCCTGGTTAGTGAACTCCGGATTGCCGTTCTCGTCGACGCCAGATTGATAGAGATAATTGTGCGTGAGGCGGACCGAGGCCTTCTGTCCGTCGAGCGCGACGACGGAGGGCGAGGCGAGCACCTTTCCCTTGTTGTCGGTCTCCATAGCGCGGAGAGCCGCGTCGACCATTTTTATCGCTGAGTTTGCAACATAGCCCGGGAAGCTCGCGCCGGCATCCGTGCCGCCGATTACGGGCAGTTCTCCCGGCCTTGTGCTGCCGGTCGGGTTCACGTTCGGCGTCACCGCGTCGTTGCCGTAAGTGTATCGTCCCCCGAGCCCAGCTGAACCGTATGAAAACAGCCAGCCGTTATAGACGGCGGCGAGAGTCGACTCGAACTCCTGCCGCGCGCCGTCGTTTATCTCGACGAGCCGCGCCTCTATCATTATCTGCTTGCCAGGGCTGTCGAGGCGGTTCAGCGACGCTTCGACAGCCCTGTGTCCTTCAGGCGGAGCGCTTATGTAAAGACAGCGCATCCGTTCGTCCGCGACGGTCTTAAGGTCGATCGGAACAAGCGACGTAAGCAGCGCTGGAAGAGTTTTTATGTCGGCATACGATATGCTGTAGCGGCGCGTCGTGACTGGTCCGAGCGCCCTTGCGACGCCCGCGGGCGAGCCGATAACGAGAGTTTTCCCGGAAACGGAATATGAAAGGCCGTACATGCGCAGCAGATAGCCGAAGACCTCGCGAAACGGCGCACCGGAGAACGAGATTGTGGTCGGTGGATTTGGAACTGACGGGTCGAGGATTAGATTGAGGCCGCGCAGCTTCGCGAGCATCCTAAAAACGTCGCGCAGGGCGGCGTCGCGCAACTCGATCGTGACAGGCTCTGAAACAGAGAACGGATCGTCCGGCGGCAGAAGCTTAGGTTTCGGAACAGACGGCGGAGGCACGTCTGGCGGCGTTTCGAGAATCAGCCTGTGGCGGCTTGAGCCCGCCATACCGGAAAAGCTTTTGACGGCGAGGCGGCGTGGGCCGACGATCTCCATAAGGACGCCGTCGCCGGACGGCGAGACGCGGATTTCGTCGACGAGCGGGATGTCCTCGTAGCGCCGCGTCCAGCGTCCGCTTCTGTTTTTCTCTATTTTAAGCACATCCCAGCCGAAATCGTCCCACCAGTCCTTGCGGTCAGTGTTCTGCGGGAAACGCGCGCCGCGCCAGTAAAGCGCTATCGCCGCGCCGCGGCCGTCCAACGCGTCGGGAAGAGGCATATCAGTTCCGCGAAGCTCGACAAGCACCTGGCCCGCCCCCATCTGGTGCAGGCGTATGCCTTCGATAAGCGGCGCGGCCGCGACGGTTTTTCTTGCTGTTGCGGTTACTGCACGCGCTTCGCTGCATAACGCAAACGCGGAAAGCAAAACTGCTGCGAACGCAGCGGCATATATTACAAGCCCGCGGCGTATTCCCTGTCCGCCCATCGCCACGTCACTCCGTCTGTGTTTATCTTTACGACGCGTCCCTTGCCGCCGCCGAAGCTCTCTCCTGCTCGATATGTTTTCCCGGCTTCTTCTCCGTCTATGTCGAGCACGCACACGCTCTCGCCGCCAAGCACAGCTAGCGCCCTGAGGACAACCGTCGGTACATAGCCCGGCAGCCCGCGCGCATCGGCAGCCTCCATCGAAAAGTTTGCAGCAAAAACAGGAGAAAGAATCACAGCCGCACCATTGTTTCCAGCGGCGTCGCCGACTTTTACGAAATCTTCATAAAGCGCTCGGTCAAGGGCAAATCTCTTCGCCTCGTCCACGGCTTCAGAATCAGTCGACGAATTGGATGAAACCGGTGCATTCGCCACACATTCCGCTGCGATACGCGCCGCGGCGTAAAGCATGAAAAGCGACGACGCAAAAAGCAGAACTGCAACGGCGGCGCTTCTTGCGTAGATATCGGCGAATCCTCCGCCAGTCGGGCGCATCAGCGCCAAGAATTTTTCTAAATTCTTAGTACCTAGCGTCACTTTTCTACGCCGCCCCCTTCCGCTGTACGCGTCGAAAGTTCAACAGAATATATGACTTTGCCGCTTTCTCGTGCTTCAATTAAAAGCCGCGATACTCGCGCTACATACCTGAAATCGCGAAGCGACAGCAAAAAACGCCGCAACCCGGTATATTCCGCAACGCCGGATATTTTAAACGCCGCCTCAGAGCCGCGCTCCCCCGCGACGCCGGATATCTGCGCATCGTCCAAGCCGCTTGCAGCAAGCGCCGACAACAGCGCGGCGTAGAATTTATTAGCCGAATATGGACGCAACGGAACATTTACGGCGCCTGCATGCGATATTTTTTTATATCGCGCCAGCTCGCTCTCACGCGCCTCAGCCGCCGCGCGCAAAGCCGCGGACTCGCGTAGCCCGGCGTTCGTCGAGCGATACTCGCCGCGGAGAAAACTAAGCGTCAAAAAAACGGCAGACGCGGTTAAAACGGCAAGCGCCGTCGCGGCAAGCAAACGGAGGCGAAACTCTCTATCTGCCGCCATCACACGGCAGACTTCCATGTCAATTCAGAACCAGCGCTTACTGCTGCGTTCACCGCGAGCAAAACTTCCCTGACGCTGCGCAGCTTCACGTCGAGAGAAAAAATCTTTATCTCAGCGCCGCAGCGCTCCGCCGAAGTTACGGCGGGAATGCCTACCTTCTCTACGGCGGGCAGCCGCGCAACGGCATCCGCGAACAACAGCACGCCGCGGTCTGATAACGCGACGCCTTTAAGCAGAGCGGAGGCCAATGAAATTTCTATATATTCGACCGTCATACTGTCATTTTGACAAGCGGCGATACCGTCAAGAAATTCCGACACTGCCGCGCCGCTGAGAATGAAATCGACATCTTCCGCAGCGAGCAGGCTTTCAGCGCGAAGAGCTTTCAACTTCGCATCCGCGGCAACGGCGCGTGCCTTATACATTTTATTCACATCATGTAAATCTTCGAGATTCGTTATTTTATACAGCGCACTTCCTGCCGTCGCAATGAAAACAGCCGCGCATAATACGAAAAGACAGAACGACGCGGCGCAGACTAAGCACGCGCGTTTGGCCGCAAGAGCTTCTGCTCCGTCTATCCGGTCAGGACAAAGGTCGAGCTTAACCGTCATATCCTCTGAGAGCAAGTCCGAGAGCCGCCATCCATCCCTCTTCGTATGGAAAATCCAGTCCGAAACGCCGCTCCGGAAAAATCACGTTCACTTCATGTTTCGGGAAGCGGTCATCGAGGGCGGCGCGCAGGCGCGCCGACGCGCCAGGACCGAAAAGATGTATTTTGTCGAAATTAAAGCCTTCGTTGCGCGACAGGCCGAACTCGACCGAACCGCGCACGTCGTCCGCCAGCGCAGCGGCGCTCTCGTCGAGAGAATCGCCCGCACCGTCAAAAGCAACTGATTTATTCCTGTAAAATATTCCGTGCCTGCGCCACGAAAAGATGACCAACAGATTCTCAGCGCCGGCGTAAACATAAACGCAGCCGTCGCCGCCTCCAGACATCTGAGACACGGCGCGCTCGATCGCAACCTGCTCCGGCTCCATAGAAGCAAACCTCATGCCGCAGGCGCGCGCCGCTCCATAGACAGCTTCCGCCTGCGTACGCCGCGACGCGGATACGACAAAGCGGCGCTCGCATGAGCCGCCGCCTGTTGGATAATCTATTTCGTCCAGGTCGAACACGCAGTCGTCCCCGCTGAACGGGAAATGCCTTTCGACTTCATATCGAAACGCTCTCCGCGCCTCGTCGCGGGTAAGCCCCGGCATCGCCGCGACGCGCAGAAGCGACGCGTTCATAGGCACAGCAAAATTAACGCGGCGCCCGCGCGAAAGCTTCAATGAATCTGCGACAAAACGAAATATATCCGTCAACTCTCTCTCCGAAGCAGAAAAAAGCGAGCCGCCGCGCGTGGCGAAAGGAGGAAGCTTCGCCGAAGACGACGCCGAGACCTTGACGTTTTCGCCATCGCCTTCAAGCGCCAGATAAACATAAGAACCGTTCCCGACATAGAGGCCCGCCAATACGTTTTTTCCACCCAACTGCACGGCATCAGCCTCCTGACAAATACAAATAAAAATATTCGGAACTTTATCGGATTATATAATATGCTGAACTCTGCTGCAAGAGCGCCGATAAGAACGGTTTGTTATTATCGGCCGGTCATGCCGGCAATGCAAGAGTGCCGCCCATTGCTGGGCGGCGCTCTTCGTATTTTTTGCCTGCGCTTTAGCTTATCTTGCTGCCGGCCGGGATTGAGTCGTCCATTACGGTTAGGAGCGTCAGGACTTCGCAGCGGCTTTCAGGGCTTTCGGCGGCCAGGAGCATTCCATTGCTCTGGACGCCGCGGAACTTCGCGGGCTTGAGGTTGCAGAGGACTATTATTTTTTTGCCTTCAAGTTCTTCTGGCTTATAGTGCTCGCGGATGCTCGACACAATAACACGCTTCTCGTTGCCGAGGTCGAGATTCAGTATGTAGAGCTTGTCGGCTTTCGGCACTACCTCGACCTTTTCGACGAGTGCGACGCGGAGGTCAAGTTTTGCAAAATCGTCGTATTCTATCTGCGGTTTCGGCTCCTGGTATTTGAAGAAGGCCGTAGGGTCAAGCTTAGCGCGTTTTTCGAGGTCGCGCTGCTCTTTCTCTTTTTTCCATTTTTCGATGTCGATGCGCGGGAAGAGGATTCCGCTGCGGTTGACCTTTACGCCGTCTCCGCACTCGCCCCATTTCCACGCTGCGCGCGCGCCGTCCGCAGGAGCGCCTTCGAGGCCGAGCTGGCCCCAAATGCGCGCAGCCGTCTCAGGCATGAATGGAGCGACGAGTATCGCAGTGAGGCGCAGTGCTTCCCAAAGTGTGCGGAGCACCGCGTCGAGGCGCTCGACGTCGCCTTCGCGTCCGAGCTTCCACGGCTCGGTCTCATCTATGTATTTGTTGGCGCGGCTGACGAAGGACCAAAGCGTCTTGAGCGCGTCGTCGAAGGCGAAGCGGTCAAGCAGCGCGTCCATACCTGCGGCGGTTTTTTCGCCGAGAGCTTCAATCTCTTTATCCAGATCGGTCTGTCCGCCGAATGCCGGAAGTATTCCAGCACGGTATTTGTCGATCATCTGGAGCGATCGTGAGAGCAGATTGCCGAGGTCGTTCGCAAGGTCTGAGTTGATGCGCTGGACGAGCGCGAGCTCGGAGAAGTCGCCGTCATGTCCGAAGGGAACCTCGCGGAGCAGGAAGTAGCGGAAGGTGTCTACGCCGTAGAGTTTTTCCATTTCAAAAGGATCGACGACGTTGCCGAGGGATTTCGACATTTTTTCGCCTTCGACAGTCCACCAGCCGTGGGCAAATACGCGGACTGGCGGCGTAAGCCCGAGCGCCATAAGCATAGCGGGCCATATCACGCAGTGGAAGCGGATGATGTCCTTGCCGACGAGGTGATGCGCCGCAGGCCAGTATTTTTCCCATTTCGCGCCTGGCTCTGGGAAGCCGAGCGCCGAGATGTAGTTGATGAGCGCGTCGAACCAGACGTAGATGACATGCTTTTCGTCGCCTGGGAGCGGTATTCCCCATTTGAGCGTCGTGCGCGATATGGACTGGTCGCGCAGGCCGCTCTTTATGAAGCTGACGACTTCGTTGTAGCGTTCCTTCGGCATTATCGCGTCAGGATGCTCTTCATAGAATTTGAGAAGCGGCTCCGTGTATTTCGAGAGGCGGAAGAAGTAGGTCTCCTCCGTCATCTTCGTTAGCGGCCTGTGACAGTCGGGGCAGGTCTGCCCTTCGGCTATCTGCGCCTCTGGCACGTAGGTCTCGCATGGGACGCAGTACCAGCCCTCGTATTCGCCCTTATAGATGTCGCCAGAAGCCATGAGGCGGCGGAATACCTCCTGCACGACCTTCTCATGGCGCGGCTGCGTAGTACGTATGAAGTCGTCGTTCTGGATGTTGAGCGTTTTCCAGAGACGCTCGAAGTTCTGCACGACCTCGTTGCAGAGCTCTATCGGAGTTATGCCTTTCTTCTCCGCGACCGTCTGTATCTTCTGCCCGTGCTCGTCGGTGCCTGTAAGGAAATAGCTGTCGTCACCTCCGGACTTATGCCAGCGGTTCAGAACGTCCGCCGCTATCGTCGTGTAGGCGTGGCCTATGTGTGGCACGTCGTTGACGTAGTATATCGGCGTCGTGATGTAAAATGGTTTTCCTGACATCGCTTATGCCTCCCTGATGCAATTTTCTATTATGAATTTTTTTACGCTGTTTTTCTGCACGCCTAACCGCGCCGCTATCTCTTCGGCCGCGGCCTTCGTCGACAATCCCGCCGCTATCAGCGCCGCGGCATCTTCGCGCCAATCGTTTTCACCCTCAGCGTCAGGCGTTTCCCGCACGCCTTCGACGACGCAGACGAACTCGCCGCGTATCTTTTTCTCCGGCATTGTATCACAAAAGGAGGCGAGCGTGCCTTCTATGCGCTCCTGGTGGAGCTTGCTTATCTCGCGCACAAGCGCGGCGCGGCGGTCTCCGAGCCCCTGCGCCATGAGCGCAAGGTCTTCTCGGAGGTGGTGCGGCGCGGCGTAGAATACCAGCGTTTCGCGCAGGTTTTTAAGCCCGGCGAGGCGCGCAAGCTTTTCGTCTTTTTTGCCTTTCAGAAATCCGACGAAGACGAAGGATTCCATGCCGATGCCGGCGATGAGCAGAGCGGGGAGCAGAGCGTTCGCGCCGGGCAGGACGTCGAAGGGCAGGCCGCGCGCTATCGCCTCGCGCACGACCGCCGCGCCGGGGTCGGAGAGGCCGGGCGTACCGGCGTCGGAGACGAGCGCCACGCGCTGCCCCTCTTCGACGCGGCGCATGATCTCGTCCGCACGCTCGCGCTCGTTGTGCTCGTGGCACGAGATGAGCGGTTTTTTTATGCCGAAGTGGTTCAGCATCCGTAGAGTGTGGCGCGTGTCCTCGCAGGCTATCACGTCCGCATTGCGCAGCTCTTCGAGACCGCGCAGCGTAATGTCCCCGAGGTTGCCGACCGGCGTCGGCACTATTATCAGCGGCATCGCGTTTCCTCCTTTTTCGTCCGTCTCATAAAATTTCGTAGGCGGCCTTCAGCTGCGCCGTCTCTTCGCCGTCCTCGCCGCGGATGAACAGCGGCGGCTTTATGTCGAGGCCGCGGCTGCCCGAGCGCATCGCCTCGACGAGCGCCACCGAGGCGCGTTCGCCGGGCTTCGGGTGAACGCAGCGCATAATTTTCGGCGGCGTTTTGCAGCCGTCGAGCAACGCGAAGAGCTCCCCTATCCTGTCCGCGCGCATCACTAAATCGAGCCTGCCTTTGTTTTTCAGAAGATAGTGCGCCGCCCTGATTATACCTTCGAGCGTGCAGCAGGAGCCGTGGAGCGCCGCGGCGCGTCCGTCGCTCGGGCTGCGGCGGCTGCTCTCCGCCTCGTCGTAGGGCGGATTTACGACGATCCGGTCAAAGCTCTGCGCAGGAGATATTTTCTTGTATTCGCGCACGTCTGCGGCGACGAACTCGGCTTTGAGGCCGTTGCGCTCAGCGTTGGCGCGCGCGAGCTCTATGAGGTCGGGACGTATGTCGACGCCGGTCACGTCGAAGCCGCGCGGCGAGAGCAGCGTGCCGCGCTTCGCCAGTATCAGCGAAACTGCGCCGTGCGCGCAGCCTATTTCTAAAATTCTCTCGCCCGCCTTTGGCTGTGCGAAATGCGCCAGAAGTATCGTGTCGACGTTGACGCGCAGCCCGCTCTTTTCGTCGGGCTGGACGAGGTTCAGCGCGCCGTTCATGAGGCTGTGCGCCTCCATTACGACCAGTCCTCGAGGCGCACGCCGACTACCTGCGAGAGCCCTTTTTCCTGCAGCGTCACGCCATAGAGCACGTCGGCGCGTTCCATCGTCGCGCGGCGGTGCGTCATGACGAGTATCTGCTTATTGTTGCGCGCGTATTCCTTTGTAAGCTCACTGAAACGGCGCAGGTTCGCCTCGTCGAGCGCCGCGTCGACCTCGTCGAGGACGGCGAGCGGCGAGCCTGCGACCTCCATCGTAGCGAAGAGCAGCGAAATCGAGATCAACGTGCATTCGCCGCCCGAATACTGGCTCAGTATCTGCGTGTGCTTGCCGGGGAAACGCGCCTCTATGTCGACGCCGCAGTTCCATATCGTCTCGCCCTCGGTCATCGTGAGGTGCGCTTCGCCGCCGCCGAGCAGCTTGCTGAATATATCGCAGAAGCGCCCGTCAACGCGCACGAGCGCCTCAGAGAACTGCCTGTGGGCCATCGCGTCGGCGTCTGCGACGAGGCGCTCTATCTCACTCATGCTGGAACGCACGTCGTCCAGCTGTTCGCCTAGGAAGGCGAGTCTGTCTTTTAGGTTCTGGTCCTCCGACAAAACGCCCATATCTACGTTTCCGAACGCTTTAACCTTGCGGTCGCTTTCGCGTATTCTGCGGCGCAGCTCGTCTGCCGTTACGTCACGCGGCAGGTTTTCCGGCCCTTGGTACGGGAACTGCTCTTCCCACGTGGAAACCAGCTCGGCGAGCTCGCGTTCCGTTTCGTTCTTTTTCGACTGCGCGAGCGTGAATTTTTCCGATTCGCCGCGCATTCTTTCGTCAGCGGCGTTTTTGCGCGCGGCGACGAAGGATTTGAGCTTTTCTAACTTCGCGTAGAGCTCTCCGCGCTCTTCCATGCCGGCGAGAAGCTCTTTGCGGCGGTTGTGTATTTCGAGGCAGCTTCCGCCGACGCGAGCAAGGTTCGCGCGTTCACGCACGCAGCTCTGGTCCAGAGAGGATATTTCTTCTTCGAGACGGCGCAGTTTGCCCTCCGCGGACTTCACCTCGCCGCGCACGCGCTCCATCAGCGCGAACCCCGACGACAGAGCGCCTTCCGCGACGGAGAGCCGCGCACGGCAGCTTTCGCGCTCTTCGATGAGCTTGTGGTCGTCCTCGACGTCGGAGGCGGCGTCGCGCTTTTCTTCGAGCTCGTCCTGCGCTTTAAGCAGAGCGGCCCAGTTCCGCCCTTCGGCCTTGATCGCCTCGAGGATGCGCCCGCGTTCGCCGGCGGCGCGGCGCTGTTCCTTCGCCAGAGCCTCTTTCTGATCCTCTATTACGGCTATTTTCCCGTTGATTTCGCGTATCTTCCGAGTGTAGAGCTCTTTCTGCTCTGAGACGGACATTTCCCTGTCTTCGGCCGATTTGAATTTTTTCGATAGATCTTCCGCTGCCGCGGCGGCCTTCGCGTATTCCTCTTCGAGCTTAGCGACCTGCGCCTTCATTTCGAGCACGCGCCCGCTCTTCTGGCTGCGTCCGCCGCTGACCGTGCCGCCGGGTTGGAATACGTCGCCCTCAGCCGTCACTATCGGGCCGCGGAAGCCTTCGCGCACAAGCGCTTTGCCGACGTCGTAGGACTCGACGATGAGCAGGTCGCCCATGACGTGCTCTATCGCAGGGCGCCAATGTTCGTCGACCTTTATCAAGTCCATGGCCCAGCCTATCACGCCGCGCGGCGGCAGACGGTAAGCCTTGTTGGGATAGCGCGGGCGGGCACGCTCGAGCGGAAGGAACGAAGCGACGCCCGCGGCGTTCTGTTTGAGCCTGTTAATGCAGCGTCCAGCCTCTTCCATGTCTTCGACGAGCAGAAGGAACTGCCGCCCCCCGAGGTAAGCTTCGAGCGCCGCGGCGAGCGAGGTAGGAGCCGTGAAAGCGTCGACGACCGCGCGCGGGTCTGCGTCCAGCCTTTTCAGCTTCGCGGCGGAGAGAAGGTGCTTGACGGCGGCTGGATAGAGCCCGGCCTGAAGCGCGTCGGAGGCGTCGTTCAGCTTAGAGCGCAGCTGCCCCGCCTCGCGCTTCGCGCGCTGGAGCTCCGCGGCAAGCGTCTGGCAGAGCACATAGAGCTCTGAATGTTCCTTGACGAGCGCCGACTGTTCTCCGCTCAGTTTGTCCCGCTCGGCTTCGAGCAGCTTCGTCTGAAAGTCGAGCTCCTTGCGTCCGTCGGGGGCCTGCTCTTTTTTGCTGCGCAGTTCAAGAAGGTCGCGTCCGAGGAAGCCGAGCTTCGCGCGGCTCTTTTGCAGCTCCGCGTCGAGGCGCGCCTTTTCCTTGTTCCACTCTTCGCGTTCGCGGCGCGTCTTTTCCATGCGTTCGTTATAGGCGTCCCATTTTTTGCCAACGGCCTCGACGGCGCGGCGGGCCTTTTCGACTTCTTCGCGCGCCTTTTTGTTGCCGTCTATCGATTTTTTTTGTTCTTCGAGAAGTTCCGAATAATGTTGCTTTGAAGATTCGTATTCT
Source organism: bacterium (assembly GCA_963618995.1). Taxonomy (GTDB): domain Bacteria; phylum Synergistota; class Synergistia; order Synergistales; family Synergistaceae; genus Caccocola. The sequence goes on along the minus strand of CAVEUD010000011.1, from coordinate 25,544 downwards.
TCGCGCGCCTCAGCGAGGCGCGCCTTCGCGCCGCGCAGGTTCGCAGCCGAGGCGTAGCCTGACTTTATCAGCGCGTCGAAACGCGCGCGGCTCTGTTCGAGCTCGTATTTCTGCTGGCTGTGTTCGCGCGAGGCCTGCGCGAGCTTGTCCTCGGCGCGCACTCCGGCGCCTTTCCAGAAGCGCGCCCAGAAGACGGAGCCTTCGCGCTGCGCGAGCGCCGCTTCAAGCTCGGCGGCGATGCGCGCAATGGTTTCCTCGCATCCGGCGCGCCGCAGCCAGTAGAGTCCGCGGCGGTCGCCGTCCATCGCGTCGAGTATCGCGCGCATCTGCGCGGCGCGCTCTACCTCTGGCGCTATCTCGGCGCGACGCGCAGAAAGTTCGCCCATGAGGTTGCGCAGCTGGTCGTAGTCGCCGCGCACAGTTTCGAGCCTGTTCTGCGCGTCCATGCGCTTTTTTCTGTAAATGTCTATTCCGAAGAGTGTTTCGAGCCTCATGCGCCGCTCTGAGGGGCTTTGTTTGAGCACCTCCTGCACTTCGCCCTGTCCGATGAAGGCGAAGCGGTCGCCTTCGAGCTTCCAGCTTCGCTTTATCTCGTCAAGTTCGGTCAGAGTTTTACGCTCGTTGTCGACGAAAAGGCTCGTCGCGCCGTCCGGCGCGGCGACGCGGCGCTTAATCGTGCAGATTTTGTCGCCCTCGCGCAGCCGCAGCGAAACCTCGGCCTCCTTAGCCGCCTCGCGGCTCTGCGAGCCGAGGAACAGCAGACCGCTCTGCCTGTTCACACGCAGCCGCGAGGCCGTGCTGTCGCCTAGCGACCAGCGCAGCGCGTCGAGCAGGTTGCTCTTGCCGCTGCCGTTCGGCCCGACTATCGCCGTGAAGCCCGGTGAAAGTATAAGTTCGTGCGTGCCGCCGAAGCTCTTGAAGCCCTTAAGCTGAAGGCGATCTATATACAACGTTCCGTCCCTCTCTCTTCTGGAGGACGCTTATACGGTGTTCCACCTGCGAGAGCGGCCCCTGACAGTCGAGGCGGTACTTGCTCCACGCCGTCTCGAGGCATGCGCGTATGAATATTTTTCTTTCAAACTCTTCTTCCCATGCTGGGAGGAACGTGTCGCGGATGTACTCCGCGACGGCGGGATAACACTCGACGAGCAGCGCCTCTGATTTCGACGACGAGGTTATCTTGCGTATGAAGCGCTTGATGTGCATCGCGACGCCCTCCTCCTTCTGCACCGCGCCGAGACCGCCGCAGAACGGGCAGCCGCGCATGAGCGCCGCGCGGACGTCGGTGCGCGCACGCTTGCGCGTTATCTCGACGAGGCCCAGTCCCGTAACTCCATAGACGCGCGCCTTGCAGCGGTCGTTTTTGAAAAGCTCCTGGAGCTGCTGTACGAGCGCCTTGTTGTCGCTTTCGTTCTCCATGTCTATGAAGTCCACGACGACTATGCCGCCGAGCGCGCGAAGGCGGAGCTGGCGCGCAATTTCGACCGCGGCTTCGAGGTTCGTCTTGAGCACCGTGTCGTTGAGGTTCTTCGAGCCGATAAACTTGCCGGTGTTCACGTCGATGACGGTCAGCGCCTCGGTCTGGTCGATGACGAGATAGGCGCCCGAGTTGAGCCAGACCTTGCGATCCTGAAGCTCCTCTATCTGGTTTTCGAGGCCGTAAAGCTCAAACAGCGGCGTCCGCGCCGTGCAAACGTTGACCTCCGGGACGTTCTCGTGGAAGAATTTTCTTACGGCCGCTTCGATGTTGCCGCGTTCGTCCTCGCTGTCGATGACTATCTCGTCGATCTCTCCGGTCAGCTCGTCGCGCAGCACGCGCTCCAGCAGGCCGATGTCCTTGTGTATGAGGCACGGCGCGCTGTTCTGCTTCATCCTGTGCTCTATATCGCCCCACTGAGCGACGAGGTTCTCGACGTCGCCGCGCAGGCTCTCAACGTCGCAGTTCTCGGCGACGGTTCTGATTATTATGCCGAAGCCCTTGGGCCGTATCTCCTTCGCGACGGAGCGCAGCCGCGCGCGCTCTTCGTCGCTCGCTATGCGCTTTGAGACCCCGGTCTCGTGTCCGCCTGGGATCAGCACCATATAGCGCCCAGCGAGCGAGATGCGCGGCGACACGCGCGCGCCCTTGCCCTTGCGCGCGTTCTTGACGACCTGCACGAGCATGTCCATGCCGGGGCGCACCTCTTTGCCCTCCACATCGTCGAGGTAGAGGAAGCCGTTGCGCCCGTCGCCGAGGTTGAGGAACGCCGAGTTCATGCCCGGCAGCACGCTGTCGACGCGCGCCTTGTATATCTCGCCCGTGCGCTGGTGTTCGAGCATACGCTCTATGAAGAAGTCGCAGAGCTTTCCTCTTTCGTCCGTTATCGCGATTCTCGTCTCCTCTGGGTCGATGAGGTTCGCGATTATTTTTTTCGACCATCCGGCCATGATGCAAAACCTCCTAAACGAGCGGAACGACAGAACGCTTTTCCTCGTCCCATCCGCCGACGGCGAGCCGCTCCATGCGCAGGCTGCCCCAGCCGGAGCAGAGCCCCGCCGCGGCGAGCGCTTTGACAAAGAGCCCGGCTCCGCAGTGCTCGAGGTCGCGCACCGCAAGAAGCGCCGCGCCGTACTCGACTCGGCAGTCAAGAAGCGCGTTTATGCGCCCGGTCTCCTCGGCGAGCGCCGCGGCCTCTCTCTCGCCGAAGGGAACCGAAACGCCGCGCACGCGGTAAAGCGCCGCCTCAGCGAGCTTCGCAAGGCTCGCGCCGTCGACTTCCGCCCATTTCAATATTTTCAGCCCGTCCGGCAGAGCTTCGCTCCACCTGCGGGAAGCTTCCGAATTCCACTGCTCGAACCAGAAATCCGCCGGCTCAGCGATGCCTTCGACGCCTATCGCAAGCGGCGGCGCGAGGCTTATCCTCGGGTGGGGGGAGAAGCCTTGTGTAAATTCCTGAACGAGGCCGGCGCGCCGCGCCGCGCGCGAAAACGCCACGGGCAAATCCATGTGGTTAACGAAGACGAAGAGCCCGCGCTTCTCGAACAAAATCCTAATCCTGCTCACGCGCGCACCTCCCGACGTTCGCGCGCCCCTGCCAGCCGCAGCCGTTGCAGCCGAGGCGGCAGTCGCGCGTAGTCTCGGCGACGAGCGCCTTAGCGCGCTCGCGCATAAGATATTCCTTAGATACTCCGCAGTCTATGTGGTTCCACGGCAGTGTTGCGCCGAGGCTTCTCTCCCCGGTGTACGCCGCCGCGTCTATTTCAAGGTCTTGGAAAACTTTTTCCCAGCGTGCGAAGTCAAAGAACTCGCTCCATCCGTCGAAGCGCGCGCCGCGCTTCCACGCCTCCTCTACGGCGTCAGCGAGACGCGCGTCGCCGCGCGCGAAAACGCCTTCGAGGAAGGTCTGTTCCGGCTCGTGGTAGGAAAGCGTGACCTTCCTGTTGCGCAGATTGCTCTTGAGCCAGCGCCCGCGCTCGCGCAGTTCTTCACGCGAAAGCTGCGCTTCCCACTGGAAGGGGGTGTGTCCCTTCGGTACGAAGCCGGCGACTGAGGCGCTGACGTCGCCGCGCTTTTTATGGCGTTTAGCCGCCGCGACTGCGCGGCCGCAGATTTCGTGTATTCCAGCTAAATCCTCCTGCGTCTCGGTCGGCAGTCCCATCATGAAGTATAGCTTCACGCGATCCCAGCCGTGCTCGAAGGTAGCTTCAAAGGCCGAGTCTATCGCCTCGTCCGTGACGCCCTTGTTTATCACGTCGCGCAGCCGCTGCGTCCCAGCCTCGGGCGCGAAGGTCAGGCCGCCCTTGCGCATCGTCTCAAGCCCGGCGGCAAGGCCGACGGAGAAGGCGTCTACGCGCAGACTCGGCAGCGAGAGCTTTATCTGGTTGCACGCAAGCATAGGCGCGAAGCGCTCGAACGACTCCGTGATTCCGCTCCAGTCGCAGGTGGCGAGCGAGAGCAGGCCGACTTCCTCCCAGCCGGTCTTGTCAAGCAGAGTCTTTACCTGTTCGCAGACGGATGCAGCCGAACGCTCGCGCACGGGGCGGTCTATCATTCCGGCCTGGCAGAAGCGGCAGCCGCGCGTGCAGCCCTTGAAGACCTGCACAGCGACGCGGTCGTGGACTATGCCTGTGTTCGGCACGATCATCGAAGTGTGGTAGAAATTCTCGTCTAGGTTCTCGATTATCCTGCGGCGCACCGTTTCGCCCGAAAAGCAGAGCGGCACATAGACACCGTCTATTTTGGCAAGTGCTGCGAGTTTGTCCGCGCGCTTCATGCCCTTCGTGCCGCGCAGAGCTTCAAGCACGTCGGGAATGAGCGCCTCGCCGTCGCCGACGAGAAAAGCGTCTACGAAGGGCGCGAGAGGCTCGGGAGTCTGTGCGCCCGGCCCCCCCGCCAGTATCAAAGGACAATCTTCGCCGCGCAGTTCCGAACGGAACGGTATCCCGGCGAGGTCGAGTATCGTAAGTATGTTGGTGTACGACAGCTCGTATTGAAGTGTGAAGCCCACGGCGTCGAAATCGCGCAGGCCGCGCTTGCTTTCAAGCGCCCATATAGGCGTGCCGGACTCGCGCATCGCGCGCTCCATGTCAGGCCAAGGAGCGTAGACGCGTTCCGCGTCGGCGTAGGACACCGACTTAGTGAGAGCATAGAGTATCTGGAAGCCGAGGTAGCTCATGCCGACCTCGTAGAGGTCAGGGAAGGCGTAGCAGATACGTACCTCCGCATCCTCCTTGACGGGGCCGCTTCCCCATTCCCCGCCGATGTAGCGCGACGGGCGCTTGACCGCCGAGAGCAGCTCGCACAGCCTCGCCTCGTCTGTTATTCCCTGCATATAAAATTTCCCCCTAAAGCTAAAAACCTTTTTATTCCGTCTCAGAAGCGCTCGCGCCGCGCGACGATGTGCGCGCTCTGCACAAGGCCAAGCGCAATACAGATGACGAGCAGCGAGCTGCCTCCGTAGCTGAACAGCGGCAGCGGCAGCCCCGTCACCGGCGCGAGCCCCATGCTCATCGCGACACTCTCGAATATCTGGAACCAGAGCCACGCGGCGACAGCGACGCACATGAGCTTCGCGCGCACGTCCTTCGTGTACTGCGAGACCGCAAGTATGCGCGTCAGCAGCACGCCGAAGAGCAACAGAACGACTGCGCAGCCGAAAAAGCCGAACTCCTCCGAGAATACGCTGAATATAAAATCCGTATGCGGCTCAGGGAGGAAATGGAGCTTTCCCTGCGTGCCGTGCATAAACCCCTTGCCGAAAAGTCCGCCAGAGCCCACCGCTATGCGCGACTGTATGACGTTGTAGCCCGCGCCCTGCGGGTCTATCGACGGGTCGATGAAGACGAGCAGCCTCATGCGCTGGTAAGGCTTCAGTATCATCCAGCCGAGCGGCAGCATAGCGAGCCCGGCCGCGGCCATTCCCGCCAGCACCTTGACCTGCGTCCCCGCCGCAATCAGCACCGCGGCGAGCATGACGGCGTAGACGAGCGTGCTTCCTAAGTCTGGCTGAAGCATTACGAGCGCCATTATCGAGCCCGCCGCTGCGAGCGCCGCCGCGAGCCCTTTGATCGTGTAGGGCGGCAGCGCGGCGCACAGCCGCGCCATCACAAGCGCGAATACGACCTTGCCAAGCTCGGACGGCTGAACGCGGAAGAAGCCGAGGTTGAACCAGCTTTGCGCCCCTTTCGCGGTGTGGCCGACGACGAGCAGCAGCACAAGCAGCGCGAGCATGGTGCCGAACATGGGCCATGCAAACTTCATCGCGTTGCGGTAGTCGAACTTCACAACGGCGAGGTACGCTGCCGCGCCTATTGCGCCCCAGACGGACTGGCGCACGACGAAGCCCGAGACGGCGTCGCCGGACGCGAACGACGAGCTCGCGCTGTATATCGCGGCGAGGCCGCAGCAGAAAAGCACGATCGCAACAAGCGCCATCGCCCAGTCCGTGTAGGAACGGACGTCGCCCCAGCTCGTATGGAACTTCTCTGTCATTTACGAAGACGCGGGGGGCGCGAATGCCTCCTCCGCTACGCCTCCTTCTTTCTTCCCCTTGCGGGACGCTGCATATTCTTGAGCGGGATGCTCGCGAGCAGCGCGACGGAATGATCCTCGCGGTTGAGGTCGAGCTCTATGCCGCTCTCGTCTATTTCGAGGTACTTTTTTATCGTGTTAATAAGGTCGGCGCGCAGCGCGGTCAGCACCTCGGGCGAAATGTCGTTCCTGTCGTGGATCAGCACGAGCTGAAGCCGTTCCTTCGCCACAGCGCCGCTTTTCTGTCCGCCGAATAATTTTGAGATGCCGTCGAAGAATCCCATGACGGACTATCCCTTCGAGAAAATACGGCGGAGAGAGGCGAAGAGGCCGCCTTCTTCCTTGAAGAGGTCCATGAAAGGCACCTCCGCGCCGCAGAGCCGCTTCGCGATATTTTTATAGGCCTGCCCGGCTTTGGAATTGCTGCCGAGCGTCAGCGGCTCGCCGCGGTTCGACGAGACGACTATTGACTCGTCGTCGGGTATCACGCCCGCGAGGCCGACCGCCAAAATATCCAGCACGTCCTGCACGCCGAGCATCTCGCCGCGCTTCACCATGTCGGGGCGGATGCGGTTGATGATGAGCTGTATAGGAGCCTTCTCCATAGATTCGAGCAGGCCGATTATTCTGTCGGCGTCGCGCACCGCTGAGACCTCGGGCGTCGTCACGACGAGCGCCTCGTCCGCGCCTGCGGCGGCGTTGCGGAAGCCCGCCTCTATGCCGGCGGGGCTGTCTATCAGTATGAAGTCAAAGTCGGGGCGCAGCTGCGCGCATAGATCTTCCATCTGCTCAGATGAGACGGCGTCCTTCGTCTTCGACTGTGCGGTCGGTATCATATAGAGGTTGTCGAGGCGCTTGTCGCGTATCAGCGCCTGATTGAGGCGGCAGTTTCCCTCGATGACGTCGATGAGCGTGTAGACAATCCTATTCTCAAGGCCCATTATCACGTCGAGGTTGCGGAGTCCTACGTCGCCGTCGACGGCGACGACTTTGTACCCGTCCGATGCAAGGGCGGCGGCGAGGTTCGCGGTCGTCGTCGTCTTGCCGACGCCGCCCTTTCCGGATGTGATGACTATCGTCCTGCAGTCCAAAACAGTGTCCTCCTTTACAGCGCAGGCCACGGAATGACCTGCACCTCGTTTTCTGAAATTTTTATAAAAACAGACTTGCCCCAGAAGATGGAGCTCTTGTCTATTATTCCAACCTTGGTACCGATGCGTATCTGTCCGGTTTCCAATGAGCGCGTGACGATGGTCATACCGTCGTCGCCGCCGCATCCGGCGTGGACGAGCCCGTTGAGACGCCCTATCACGGTCACGTTGCCGGAGGCGCTTATCTCAGCCCCCTGGTTGACGTTGCCGATCACTATAACGTCGCCGTCGTGCGCTATCTTCTGCCCGCCGCGCACCGTTCCCGCGTGGACAAACGTCTCGGAGGCCGCGCGCCGCACGGGGGCAGCAGCAGCAGCTTCGCGTTTAGCGTAAAGCCTGTCGGTCTCGGCTGTGCGAAAGCCCATGCGGTCGAGCCAGACGCGCGAACGCTCGTCGGCGACTATCCATTCCTTGACGAAACAGCCGCTCGGCTCGATGAAACTTTTCCATACTTTCGAGAGCAGCGACGGCGAAAAGACACGCGTCTGCAAATCTATAACGACTTCGCTCCCCTCGAAAAGATGGCTGCCCATAGACAGAAGCTTGGCGAAGCCCTCTATCATCTGGCGTTCGCTCATGTCCGCCGGGATGACGCACTTCAGCGCCCCGGCCTGTCTGCCTTTCAACTGTATCATCTGCCAGCACCTCTGTTCCCGTTCTGCGGCTTCGGAGCGATCCTCGGCTCAGCCTTCTGCGGTTCGGCATATTTTTCGCCGTTTATCAAAAAGTTCAGCATCTTGCCGACCATCGGCCCTGTCAGCGACGAGCCCGCTTTTCCGGCCTCTGCTATCGCGACGACGGCGTAGCGAGGATTGTCGACCGGTGCGTAGCCCGCGAACCATGCGTGGTCGTCGTCCTGAGAATTCTGAGCCGTCCCCGTCTTTCCGGCCACTCTGACGCCGAACGAGCTCGCTATCCGTCCCGTGCCGCTGCGCGTGACTTCTTCGACGCCCTGCCTGATTATACGCAGCACTGCCGGATCAACGCCGAGCGGCTCGCTCTCCACCAACGCGGCGGTGTTAAGCCTCGGCTTCAACAGTTTACCACCATTCGCGAGCGCTGCGTAGGCCCGCACGACTTGCAGCGGGGTCATAAGCACATAGCCCTGCCCGATGGAGTTGTTGACTGTGTCGCCGCCGTACCAGTTCTCCTTGATGCGGCGTTTCTTCCACTCGGGGCCCGGCAGAGTCCCCGACGCTTCGCCAGAGAGGTCGATGCCGGTCCTGCGCCCGACGCCGAACTTCTCTTCGGCCTCCATGAGCTTCCTGACTCCCATCTTGTTCGCTAACTCGTAGAAGTAGACATCGCACGAATCGCGCAGCGCGTCAGTGATATTCTCCTTGCCATGACCGCTGCGCTTCCAGCAGCGGAAGCGTCTGTTGCCGAGCTCGAACCAGCCAGGGCAGTTGACCTCCGTGTTCTTGTCCGCGATTTTGTTTTCAAGTATCGCAGTGCCGGTCACAACCTTAAAGGTCGAGGCGGGAGGATATGCGCCCGAGATGGCGCGGTTCATCATAGGCCGCTCTATATGGTCTGTCAGCGCGGCCCATTCTTTGCTCGAAATTCCCCACGTCAGCGGGTTCGGGTCGTAGGAGGGAGAAGAATAGAGGCATCTTATCGAGCCGTCGTGAACGTCCATCGCGATCAGCGCGCCGCGGAACTTCCCCATCAGCTCGGCCGCGTAGCGCTGCGCCGCGAGGTCTATCGTCAGCGTCATGTCGCCGCCCTTCCGGGTCTTCACATAGCTGATGTTGCGCAGCCTGCGCCCGCGCGAGTCGACTTCAACGACCTCTTCGCCTGCCGCGCCTCGCAGTACGTCCTCGTACTGGCGCTCGATGCCGTTCTTGCCTATCATGTCGCCGCCTCGGTAGAGTTCTCTGTCACGCGTTTCGAGCTCTTCCTTCGTAATTTCGGCGACGTAGCCGACTACGTGCGCCGCGTACTGCGCCGCAGGATATGTCCGCTTCCACACCGGAGTTATAAAGAGCGCCTTTTTGAAATCCCGGTCCATGATCATCTCAGCGACTTGAGCGAAGGTCAGGTTCGTCGCGACGGTTATCGCGCGATAGGGCGCGGAGTACTGTTTGTCTACCAGTTCGCGAAGCCGGGCTTCGTCCATCGGAATGCCGCTCCGCATAAGAAGCGCGGCGGTCGCCCTGACGTTCTCGTCTTTCTGCAAATCCACGGGGTAGCCGCTGAGATTGAAGGTGCGCACGTTGACGGCGAGCGGCGCACCGTTTATGTCGAGGATGCTGCCGCGCGGCGCAGCGATTCGCAGTATGCGGAGACGGTTGCGCGAAGCCAGCTTTACATATTCGTCGCCCTGCGCTATTTGGAAGAAAAAGAGCCCCGCCGTGAGCATCAGCAGAGAAACGACGACGACGCACTGAAAGACGCGCGTGCGCCGCATTATGTCGAAGCCTGAATAACGTCCGCTAACCATGGTCGGAATATACTTTCCAGAAGAGCCACGAGAAAACGGCTATGACAGGCACTGCCGTCAGCTGCTGCACGACGAGCTGCCGGACTGCTGAGCCGCTAGGCATCGTCCAGAAGAAGAAATGAATTACCGAATAAAGCAGATGAGTGAGTACAGCGAAGACGGTGAAGGTTCCAGCGGTGCGTCCCTGCACTGGGGTCTTATACCAGAGGAAGCAGACAAGGCCGAGGACTCCGCCTCCGATTGCGGCCGAAAGGCCTGGAAGGTTCGTCCAGCGCAAATCCCATAGCAGCCCGCCCGCGAAAGCGGCCCAGACGAGCTTCGTCTGCCGCTCGCCCGATACCCCAGGGAGCAGAGCCATGAAGAGCGCCGTCATAAGGAACACATCCGGCACTATGCAGATACCCATCAGCAGAAGCTGCGCGAAGTCCTGCAAAAGCCAGACGACGAAGAGCAGCGTCATTTCGCCTTCGCCCCCTTGCCGGCGAAGACCTCGACGTTATAGAGCTGCGTGAGATGCGCACCCGCGCTCAGCTTCATTTCCGTATACCCCTCTTTGTTCTTATCGGCCCCGATGATCGTCCCAATCGGAAGGCCCGGAGGGATCAGGTCGTTCATGAGCGAAGTCGAGACTGTCATGCCGCGGCTGAGCCTGCGCTCCTCTGGGATATAGAGCAGATTGAGCCGGCCTGCGCCGTCGCCGTTCACAACTCCGAGGTCGCGCGTCTGGTCGACGACGGCGGCGAGAAGGAACGACTGGGCCGTCACGAGCTCGACCCACGCGTAATTTTCGCCCGCACGCGCCACGCGGCCGACGAAATAGCCCTCCGATGTTACGGCGGCGTTTTCAGCGACGCCGTCGCGCGTACCCTTATCGATGCGGAACTCTTGCCACCAGTCCTGCGGGTAGCGCAGCGTCACGACGGCGCGCACGTACGACTCTCGAGGCGCCGCAGGAGCTGCTCCAGAGCGCTGTAGCGCCTCAGCAAGAGCCTGGCGTTCGAGCTCAAGCCGCTCCACGCGCTCGTTGAGCGTCGCGCGCTCAAGCACCCAGTTGCCGCTGAGCTTCACGATGTTGCGTATGTAAAGCGCCGGCTTCTCAGGATAGGCGAGCGCCGTGTTGACGCACTCGACCATAGTGTATTTGAGCGATGGAGCTGAGAGCATGACGAGCAGTATCGCGGCCCCCGCGGCGACTGAGATGACGCCGCCGAACCACGGGCGCGCCTCTCTTCCTATAAAGCGCATTATGCTTTCCTACGCGCCGGACTTGTTGTCGATCGTTATCGAGACCTCGCTCGGCTTACGCGGCGTTTCGAGTATCTTTCCGAGGCCGAGCGCAACGGAATAGATCGGCTGCTCCGCGATATGTATCGGCACGTTCAGCGCGTCGGCGAAGCGGATGTTGAGCCCGCGCAGGTTCGCGGTGCCGCCCGAGAGCACGATGCCCTGGTCTACGATGTCGCGCACAAGCTCCGGCGGCGTGCGTTCGAGCGTAGTGCGTATCGTATCCTCTATCTGTACTATGATAGGCTCTATCGCATCGCGCACCTCTTCGGAACTTATCGTGACGACCTTAGGAAGCCCGTCGACGAGGCCGCGCCCCTTGACGTCCATGCGAAGCTCCTGCGCCATCGGTATGACGGAACCTATCGCAATTTTTATCTCCTCCGCCGTACTTTCGCCGATGGCAAGCGTGTAGTTCTGGCGCAGAAGCGATACTATCGCCTCGTCTATCGCCTCGCCAGCGACGCGCAGCGACTGGTTGATGACGATGCCGCCAAGCGACATGACAGCGACCTCGCAGGTGCCGCCGCCCATGTTGACGACCATGTTGCCCTGCGCTTCATTGATTGGCAGCCCGATCCCGACGGCTGCCGCGAGCGGTTCTTCTACGACAAAGGCTTCCTTCGCACCGGCCGCAAGCGTCACTTCGACGACGGCGCGCTTTTCCACCTCGGTCACGCTCGCCGGCACGCAGACTGCGACGCGCGGATGTGAGAATACGCCGCCAGATACTCCGGCGCGCGCCATGTAATGGCGTATCATGTGGCGCGTCATCTCAAAGTCGGCTATAACTCCGTGCGATAGCGGGCGAAGCGTGCTGATTGCGACAGGCGTCCGCCCTATCATTTTCTTCGCCGCAGCGCCGAACGCTATAATCTCCTTCTGTCCCTTGCGGTTGAGGTTGCGTACAGCTATAACCGAAGGCTCGTCTATAGTCACGCCCTTAGACTTTACGTATATAACCGTGTTCACGGTCCCTATATCTATCCCTATTTCGTGGTTGAAGATATTCGGTTTGAAATTAAACAAAAAAAGCTCCCCGCTTTCCGTATTTTCGTTAATTCCTGTGCGGAGGCTCTTCGCCGTCCGCTCCGCCTACCGGGAAAAGCTCCCCTTCCGCAGCAATGTAATGGCGCTTGAGCTTTATCCCGAGCACGCCCAGCGCCTTCTTTACGTGCTCTGTGAGCCGTTCGTCATCACGGCTCGCGACGCGCGAACCATCTGGGTGGTTGTGCACCAGTATAACGCCATAGGCCCCCACCCTGACTGCGCGGCGGAAGAATACGGGAAGGTCGAGATATGCCCCCGACATGCCTCCGTAAGAAAGTTCCGCCTCGTCGATGAGGCCGTCGCGCGCGTCAAGGAAGAGCGCATATATAATCTCGCGATCGTAGTATTTAGTCTCAAGCGCGATTGAGAGCAGACGGCTCCTCCATTCCTTTTTCTCGCACGCGCCTACGACCGCTATTCTTTTGCCGAGCTCGATCGAAGCCGCCAGAGACGCAGCCTTAGCCTCCTTCAGTCCTTTTTCCTGCATAAGCTCCGCGACGGTAGCACGTGCGAGCCCCTCGATGCCGCCCATGCGCGAGAGCAGGCCGTGCGAGAGCGACATCACGTCCTCGCCGTGTCTGCCAGTACGCAGAATCACCGCAAGCAACTCCGCCGCGGAGAGGCTCTCGGGCCCCAAGCGCAACAGCTTCTCGCGGGGACGCTCGTCGTTGTGCAGGCTCGCGAAGTCCATCGCGGAAATTTTCGCTTATCTCGGCCAGAACGGGTTGTGCGCCCTTTCGGCTCCTATCGTCGTCTCCGGCCCATGTCCCGGAAGGACGCGCAGGTCGTCCGGAAGGCTCACGAATTTCTTCAGAGATTCGATAAGGACTTCCTCGTCGCCACCTGGCAAGTCGCTGCGTCCTACCGAGCGTGCAAAGAGTGTGTCACCCGACAGCATTATCTTTTCATCGCCGTCGCTTACGATGACAGATATCCCGCCGGGCGTATGCCCGGGCGTGTGTATTACATCAAGCGTCATTCTGCCCACGGTCAGCCTGTCGCCGTCGTGCAGCAGTCTGTCCGCATTATGCACGGAGACAAGCTCGCCCATCATCGTCGAGAGATTCCTCGACGGGTCGCCGAGACAGTCCGCGTCGTCCTCGTGTATCGCGACGCCGTGCGCCGCTATGCCGCGCAGATCATCGACGCCGGCGATGTGGTCGTTGTGGCCGTGGGTAAGCAGCACCATGTCGAGCTTGATATGGTTCATGTTGATGAAGTCTACAACTTCCTGGGCTGGGCCGCCCGGGTCGACTACAAAGCCGTTGCCGTCGTCGTCCCATATAAGAAAACAGTTCGTCCACAGCATTCCGAGCGGGAATCTCTTAATGTGCATAATTACATCCACTCCTTGGTGTCTATCATAAGGGTCACTGGGCCGTCGTTGTGGATCTCCACTGCCATATAGGCCTGGAACGTCCCGTGCGCGGTCCGTACTCCCTCTTTTTCTATCGCAGTTATGAATCTTTCATACATTTCATTCGCGAACGCCGGAGGTGCGGCTTTCGCCCACGACGGACGGCGTCCTTTGCGGCAGTCGCCGCATAGCGTAAACTGCGACACTACAAGTATCTCGCCGTCCACGTCCTTCACGGAAAGATTCATCTTGCCTTCCGAATCGTCGAAGATGCGTAGATTGACGACCTTTTCCGCGAGCCAGCCTATGTCCTTCTGCGAGTCCTCCGGCACGACGCCGAGCAGGACGGTTATACCTTTTCCTATCTTCCCCACTGTTTCGCCGCCGACGGAGACCGACGACGATGTCACGCGCTGAAGCAGAGCTTTCATAAAACTACCCCCTGGTTACGTCGAGTATCCCTGATTGGTTGTTCAGCTTCGCAATTATGCGGTACAGATGTTCGAGATCCTTCACCTGAACGTCGGCTGCGACGCGTGTGCGCGTGTTGTTCACCAGGCTTGCCCTGACGTTCGAGACAAGACCGTCCATCACCGTAATAGTCTGCACGATGTCTGCGAGCAGCGACGGTTTGTCAGTCCCATCTATCTTGAGCCTGGCCGTGTAGCGCGTGTTCTTCGGGACGCCCCACGATACCGAAACCTGCTTCGCCGGGTCGCTTTTCTCAAGGTTCACGCAGTCTTTTCTGTGAACCGAGATACCGTGGCTCTGCGTCACGACGCCCGTTATCGCGTCTCCCGGTATCGGGCGGCAACACTGTGCGAGCGTGACGAGCACTCCCTGAGTACCGTCGACTACAATTTCTGAGTCTGCTTCCTTGCGCTGTTGCGGCGATTGGGCCACTGGCTGTGGTTCGGCCACAGGGGCTTTCGGCGTCTCAGGCGAGATGCGCCCTAAGATGCTCGACGGTGAATGGTTTCCGCTGCCGACCGCTATAGCAAGCTCATCTAGGCTCGCATAGCCGAGCTCGCGCGCTATGTGGGCGAGCTGAGGCGATATCGGCTCGAGCGGGTTCTCTACCCCCGGATTCCTGCGCGACGCCTCTTTTTCAAGAAGTTCGCGTCCGCGGCGCGATTTTTCCTCGCGCTCTTGACGCTCCTGCTGACGGAACCAGGATTTAATCTTCGCGCGGGTTCTGCTGGACTTCGCAATCTTTAGCCAGTCGCGAGACGGCTTACCCTGCGGCGAGGTCAATATGCGTACTATGTCGCCGTTCCGAAGCTCCTGATCCATCGGCGCAATACGCCCGTTGATCATCGTGCCTACGCACTTATGCCCGATCTCAGTGTGTATCGCGTAAGCGAAATCTATCGATGTAGAGCCGTTAGGCACAGATACTACCTTGCCCTTAGGTGTGAAAACGAAGACGTCGCTCGAAAGCACGTCCGTCTTGAGGTTGTCCATGAACTGAGCACCGGCAGGAGCTTCATCACTGTCGCGTCCCTCTGCCGAGGTTTCGAGGGTCTTGCGTATCCACGTAAGCCCCTTGTCGAGGTTGTCGACCTTCTGCCCGCCCTCCTTGTAGTTCCAGTGAGCGGCGATTCCATACTCGGCGAGAAAGTGCATCTCCTTCGTCCTTATCTGCACCTCTAGCGGGTCTCCGTTCGGGCCGACGACTGTCGTGTGCAACGACTGGTACATGTTGCTCTTCGGGTTCGCGATGTAGTCGTCGAAGAGGCCGGGTATCGGCTTCCATATTGTATGGACGAGGCCAAGAACCTGATAGCACTCGCCGACGGTTTTAACTATCACACGCAGTGCGAGAAGGTCGTAGAGCTGTTCAAGCGAAAGGTTCTTGCGGCGCATCTTTTCGTAGATGCTGTAGAAATGCTTCGGACGCCCTTTTATCGAGGCTTCGATACCCTCCTCATTGAGCTTATTCGAGAGGATGTCTATTGCCTCTTTTATTATCATCTCACGCTCGGGCAGTTTTTTGCGAACTCGGCGCTTGATGTCATAATACATCTCAGGGTCGAGTATTCTGAAAGAAAGGTCTTCGAGCTCTCGCTTAACCTGATAAATGCCCAAGCGGTGCGCGAGCGGAGCATATATCTCGAGCGTTTCACGCGCTATAGAAAGCTGCTTTTCGCGGCGGTGCGACGAGATCGTGCGCATGTTATGCAGGCGGTCGGCAAGCTTGATGAGCACTACGCGGATGTCCTTCGCCATGACGACGAACATCTTGCGTAAGTTCTCGGCCTGGTATTCTTCGACGGATTTAAACTGAAGCTTTCCAAGCTTTGTGACACCGTCGACGAGAGTCACCACCTCTTCGCCGAAGCGCTCTTTTAGCTGCTCGCCGGTGACGCTCGTGTCTTCAAGCACATCATGGAGCAGAGCTGCTATTATAGTCTCGCGGTCCATCTCCATGCCGGCAAGTATCGAGGCGACGCTGACAGTGTGGATTATGTACGGTTCGCCGGTGTAGCGACGCTGGCTGCCGTGCGCCTCGGAGGAAAAGACAAAGGTCTCGCCAATCGCCTTCATGTCGTCCTTCGGCATGTAGAGCGACGCCTTGCTCCACAGATCCTGCCATGCGAGACGAAGCGAGGCGACTCGCTGGTCCTCCGGTATGCGCCCCCAGTAGCCTTCCATAAGGGCCCGGTTTTCTTTTTCGCCTATCGAGAACCCTCTAGTGCCGCCTATTTCAGAAAGATGAGCAGACCTGACGTTGACGGCGCCGCTTTTCTTTTCTTCGTTCACTGCCGACCGCCCTCTTTCAATCAGTTTTCGATTCTCGGGCCACCATTTTTTCAAGAACAAACTGGAGCGACGTAATGTTGCGCCACGTATCGATCCGAGGCTTGTAGACCCAGCCGTCAAGCCACTCGCAACCGCCGCTGAACATATCCGCAGCACCGAACGCTAGCAGCGAGACGGAGCCAAGCGAGACCTTGACATGCTTGCCTCCCTTGCCGAGCTGCGTGATGGACATCTTCCCGTTATACGGCGCGTATAGCACCGGCGCTGGATTGTCCATCCCGAAAGGGCCGAGCGCGGATGCCTCAGTCCAAGTTTTCATGTCGAGGTTCGCTGGATTCCAGAAAAGCAGTTCTTCCTTCTCTCCGACGACCTTTACGCCGGAGAGTATCTCTTCCATCTTCTCGCGCACCGTCTGCCAGTTTTCCATCTTTACGCTGAAACCGGCCGCAAGACGATGTCCGCCCCATGTGTTGAGGAGCGGTGCAAGCTGCTTCAGCACGCCGACCGCGTCGCCGCCAGCCGGCATTCGCAGCGTGCCGCGCATAATCGTGTTGCCGACTGATGCCGCGAGCGCGACAGGAGCGTTGCGATCGCCGCATATGCGGCTTGCGACGCTGCTGAGCACGCCGACGGACCAGTCCTCGCTTGTCAGCACATATTTGAATTTATCGCCGACCAGACTATCGACCTGTTCTAGTATTTTCGTGGAAAGTTCGCGTCGTTTGCGGTTCAGCGCGATGAGTTTGCCAACCTTTCCAGCGAGATCCTTGCCGGGAAAGAGCACTTCGACCGCAAGGTCGGCGAGATAGAGGCGGCCAGCTGCGTTGAGGCACGGGATGACACGCATAGCGAGATCCTCCGTGTCTATCGAAGACGGCGATATGCCGAGCTGCTCCATGAGGAGGTTTAGGCCGGGGCGCGCCTTCGAACGTATAGAATTTATGCCCTCACGCACAAGCGCGCGGTTGAGCGAGGAAGAGAGAGAGACGCAGTCAGCTATCGTAGCGAGTGCAACGACGTCGAGAAGCTTCATCAGCTGGCGGCGCGTCATAAGCTCATTCTGCCATATCCAGCACCAGAGCACGGCTGTGGCGCAAAGGCGTTTTGCTGTGCTGTCGCCGCATATCTGAGGGTTCACGAGCGTGTCGCTCTCGGCCCGCTTGCCCTCGACAAGGTGATGGTCGAAGATGACGACGGGGATGCCGTTCTTTTTCAAACTTTCGACTGCCTCAACATCCTGCGTACCACAGTCGACGACGATGACGAGGTCGCATTTGCGTTTCGCGATAATCTGCGCGACGTCTTTGTGGAGGCCGTAGCCTTGGTTGAAGCGGTGCGGGATGAAATAGCGAACGTGCGCACCCTTCGAAAGCGCAAGCTCCATAGCAATAGCCGTCGCCGATATGCCGTCCACGTCGTAGTCACCATAGACAACGACGTTGGAGGACGAATCAAGGCCGCGCACCAGCGCAGCGGCGTTAGCATTGTCGGCGCCCAGGTTGAGCTTTTCAAGAAGCTGCGGCAGGTACGGCGAAAGCCAGTTCTCAACCTCCTTAGGCATAACATCGGCTGTCATGCCGCGCATCTCAAGCAAAGAAGCCTGGAGTGGGGAGCAGTTGAACTTTGCCGCTATCTGCGCAGATACTTCCGTCTGGGTATGGATATTGAGAGAATCCTTCGCGCAGCGAACAACCAATGATTATTCCGCCGTTTCCGATGTCTGTGGTGCGCTGACTTTCGTATCCGCCGCTTCGACAGCCTGCTGCTTCAGCGTCACAGAGTCGAGTATCGCTCTTTTTTCCTGTTCAAGCGCAGCTATCTTTTCATCCTTTTCCTTAATCTTCTTCTTAAGTTTTGAGCTGACCTCAAAAACCGAAAAAAGTGAGAAGAACCACATAACCGCGGCTCCTGTCGAGAACAGCACGACCTCCCACACGCCCTGCGGAAGAGTCCACTCCCAGAAGGTAAACTTTACGGTAACGTCGCCTATGTTCTGGAAAGCGAAGAGTGCGGAAAGAAACATTGTAATCACAATCGCAAGTACGTAACTTTTCAATATACTCCCTCCTGCGGCACTGCAGTAAAATCCGCCCCGTGCCACATCTTTCATATACAGCACATATAATACCACAAAATAAAATCTCTCCCACAACCGACTGCGGGAGAGATTTTCTATATATGCGGAGAAGCTTTAGTATTTAGGCGAGCGCTGATACCAGACGACGAGAAGAGCTCCAACAATACATATCGAGCTGTAAGAACCAGCTAGGATTCCGATAAGAAATGCAAAGGCAAAGTTGCTGATGACCTCGCCGCCCCATATATACATCGCAATAACCGGAAGCAGCGTCGTAAGTGAGGTGTTGATCGTGCGAGAGAGCGTCTGGTTGATAGCTTTGTTGACGAGCTCCGCTATGCCCTTGGAACGCACGTCGCCCCAGTTCTCCCTCACGCGGTCGAGCACTACTATCGAGTCGTTCAACGAGTATCCCGCTATGGTGAGGATGGCCGCGATAAAGGTTACGGAAATTTCCTTACCTGTAAGACTGTACGCCCCGAGCATGATTATCACGTCGTGCATGAGCGCCGCGACCGCGACGGCCCCGAAGCGGAAGCGGAAGCGGTAAGCCATGTAGAGCAGTATGGCCGCAAGAGCGAGCGAAAGCGACAATATAGCCTGCATACGTAGCTCGCCGCCGACGACCGGCCCTATCGTGTCTATGCGTAGCACCTTGCACTGGCCTATGTCGGAGTCGAGCGCAGCGAGGACCGCCTTGCGCACTTCGTCGTCTTGAGCCTGGAAGCGGAGCAATATAGCCTTTTCATCGAAGGCCTGTATCGTCGCGCCGCCTTGGCCTATCTTTGTGAGCGAGGCGCGAACGTCGCCGACGTCGACCGGCTTTTCAAACTCGACTTGAAGGACGAGGCCGCCCGTGAAGTCTACTCCGAAATTCAGCCCTTTCGTCGCAAGCAGCGCTATCGAGGCAACGATGAGGACGGTGCTGATGCTGATAAGGATTTTTCTGTACTGGATGAACGGGATGTCCACTTTTGTGGGATCAAAAAACGTCATCGTCCGCGCCTCCTATATAGTCTGTTTCCTGCGCGCAGAAAGCGCTATGCCGAGCAACGTGCGCGTCACGACGACGTTGCAGAAGACCGACGCGACGATGCCTATGCTCAAAGTTACAGCGAAGCCGCGAATCGGACCGCTTCCGAAATAGAAGAGTATCGCAGCGGCGATGAGCGTCGTGATGTTAGAGTCGAGGATTACGACTAAAGCCTTACGGAATCCAGCGTCGAGAGCCGCCATCGTCGTTTTCCCGGAACGCAGTTCCTCTTTCATTCGTTCGTATATCAGTATATTGCCGTCGACAGCCATGCCTATCGTCAGCACCATACCGCCGATACCAGGCAGCGTAAGCGTAGAATGCAGCGCTATCATCATTGCAACAACAAGCAACATCGCGGCACAGAGCGCAATGTCTGCGGCAATTCCGAGGAAACCGTAGTAGACCAACATGAAAACAACTACAAGAGCCGCACCGATTAGTCCGGACTTGACGCCATCGCGCACAGAGTCGGCTCCGAGCGAAGGCCCGACTGATCTGTTTTCAAGAATTTCGACTGCAACGGGAAGGGCGCCAGCGCGCAGCATGATGGCAAGCCTGTTGGCCTCTTCAGTTGTGAAGGATCCCGTTATCTGCGCTTCCCCGCCTGATATGCGCTGCTGAACTACAGGCGCTGAAATAACCGTTCCATCGAGAACTATGGCTATCTGTTTGTTGATGTTGGCGGCCGTCGCTTCGTCGAAGAGCTTCGCCCCATCGGCGTTGAAGGTCAACGATACCGCAGCTTTGCCGAACTGGTCGAATGTCGTCTCAGCCTTCGTCAGGTCGCTGCCGCTGACATACTGTTTACCGAGTAAATAAGCACCGCCATCTTCGCTGCTTGCAACGGTCATTCCAGGGTTGTCCTTGACCGCTTCTTTCATCTGCTCTATATATACGCTGATTTCGTCTTTAGCCCTCTGCCAACGTTCCTGCGCGACTTTGAACTGTTCGTCGCTGTCGTAGTTCGTGCGGATAGGCTTAAGCGGCATCCTTGGCGATTCGCCAAGTACTTGGCGGAATTGCAGCACGGCAGTGCGCCCTATAAGGTCGAGCGCCGCCTCTGGGTCGTCTACGCCCGGCAGTCCTATCGCGATGCGGTCGTCGCCTTCGCGCTGTATTATCGGCTCGACTATGCCGTACTGGTCGATTCTCGAGCGCAGGACGACGAGAAGCCTGTCTACACTATCCGGCGTCAGCGGGCTTTCTGGGGTTCCTTTAGCCTGAAGAACTATATGCACGCCGCCGCTGAGGTCGAGCCCCATACGCATTTTCCCTTTTATCGGGAAAGCCACCACGGCAGCTATGACGATGACGGCGACAACGACGATCAGCCGCCATTTGTCTCTTTTCAGCATCTATTTGCGCCTCCTCACAAAGAAAACGGAGTGGACTACCATGTGCCGTCCTCTCCGTAAAATGTCAAAACTTTCTTTAGGACGTCAGTCTTTATGACCTCGTCTTATTTTCCGAAGCCTTCACCGACCTGTGCACGCGGCTTCTCTTCTGCTGCTGGCTGGGGCTCAGCTTCAACCGGATTCTCCTCTGCCGTCTGGGCTTCAGCCGCGACCGAAAGCTCTTCTTCCGGCTTCGTTTCCTCAGCAGGCTGCTCGTTCTTCTTGCTCTTCTTTTTCTTGGGCTGCTGCGGCGCGGAGCTACCTTCGCCCTTCTTCATTGAAATGGAACTCTTGAGGATGCGGGCTTTGACGCCTTCGTCAAGCTCAATCAGATAACTGTCGTCAAGAATCTCGCGAACAATGCCGAAAAACCCGCCTGCAGTAATAACAGTGTCACCCTTGCTGATACTGGCGAGCATCTCGTCATGTGCTTTCTGCTTTTTCTTCTGCGGCCTGATGATCATGAAATAGAAGATCGCCGCGAACATCGCGAGGGGCAACATCATCCCCATTAATCCGCCCTGCTGCTCCAAAGAAAACTCCTCCTTACAAAATTGTTCGATTCGCCTCTATGCGTAACAACGGTTATTTTAGCATGAGATTGACATTTCTGACTATTCGTTTTGCTCCCAATAAGGCTATTTTTCACGCTCTTTGAGGAAGAAAAGCATCTTTTCGAGTTCTACGAATATGTCGACACGGTAGAAGAGTATCCTATCTGGAACAACGACCGTCGCCGGCGTAAAGGCGAGAATCCCCTTGAGCGTCGACGACGCGGCGGCTTTGTCGACGCAGCACTGCGCAGCAGCAGCCGGAACTGCAAGTATAAGCACTTCTATATTACGCTCCTCCATAACCTTCGCGATGTCGTCGACGTGAAAGCAGTCAACGCCCATCAGCTTCTTGCCAACCTTATCTGGGTCTACGTCGAAGAGCGCCTCTACGCTGAATTTATAGCTTTTGAAGGCGGCGTGCCCCATAAGTGCGGTGCCGAGGTTTCCGACTCCGGCGAGCGCTACATGCCAAACTCTCGGTGAAGCCAGTATGTTTTCTATGTGCGTGCAGAGGCGGTTGACGTGATAACCGACTCCGCGCTTGCCTATCTCGCCAAAGTACGAGAGATCCTTCCTGACCTGGCTCGCCTTTATACCGAGCATCTCACCCATTTGGAGCGAAGAGACAACCTTGCGTTCCTCTTCCTTCATCATTATAAGCAGACGGTAATACTGTATGAGCCTTTCTACCGTCGGTTCCGCTACCTTCATAACGAATGCTCGTCCTCCTTCATCCTGTGATTCCGCTATGCGCGATAACCGCCATGTTTCGCCAAAGCTTTTATTATAAGGCTACCAGGGTTTTTCCTCCCGGCTGACCTGTTTCTCCTCTATGACAGAGTACGCCGACGCGCCGCGCTTGAGCGCGGCTTCATCCGCGTTCTCCACTTTCACGCTGAGCACGCGCCTGGGATAGGCTACCTCAACTGTGTCGCCGCAATGTACATCGGCAGACGGCTTGCATTGCCTGCCGTTGAGCCTCACGGCTCCGATTGCAGCCATTTCCTGCGCCACGGTTCTGCGTTTGACAAGGCGCGAGAGCTTCAAAAATTTATCCAGTCTCAAGCGGGCCACCTCCGCAATGTGAAAAAGTATAATGCTTATCAACTTGAAGTGCAATAAAAGCTGGTAAGCAAAATACAAAGAAACACCCGGCTGGGCCGGGTGCCGTGTTTTATTCTAGGAAATCCTTCAGTTTTTTGCTGCGGCTCGGGTGGCGCAGCTTGCGGAGAGCCTTCGCCTCTATCTGCCTTATGCGCTCCCTCGTTACCCTGAAACGTCTTCCGACCTCTTCGAGCGTGTGAGCATGGCCGTCCTCAAGGCCAAAACGTAGGCGAAGCACCTCGCGTTCCCTATCCGTGAGGTCGTCGAGCATCTCATCGAGCTGTTCGCGAAGTATTTGGCTTGCGGCAGCTTCTTCGGGGCTCGGAAGATCCTTATCCTCGAGGAAGTCGCCAAGCTGGCTGTCCTCTTCCTCGCCGATAGGCGTCTCGAGCGAGACTGGCTCCTGGGCGATTCGCTGTATTTCCTCGACCCTGTCGGATGGGATTTCCATGCCGGCCGCGATTTCTTCGGCTGTCGGTTCGCGCCCGAGTTTCTGTACGAGCTGACGTGAAACGCGAATGAGCTTGTTGATAGTCTCGACCATGTGAACCGGTATGCGTATCGTGCGAGCCTGGTCGGCTATGGCGCGCGTTATCGCTTGGCGTATCCACCACGTCGCGTATGTACTGAACTTGTACCCTTTGTGGTAGTCGAACTTTTCTACCGCGCGGATGAGTCCGAGGTTGCCCTCCTGGATGAGGTCTAGGAAGAGCATTCCGCGCCCGATGTATTTCTTCGCTATACTGACGACAAGGCGCAGGTTCGCCTCTACGAGCGCATCCTTGCACGAGGCGTCGCCTGCCTCAACGCCCTTCGCGAGCTTGACTTCGTCCTCCGATGTAAGGAGTGGAATCTTTCCTATCTCGCGCAAATACATTCGAACTGGATCCGAGAGCGGCAGATCCTCAAGGTCGCCCATGTCGTCGGCGGATGACGAGGCCAGAACCGTCTCACCCTCCGACGGATCTACTTTCGTCTTAGGCTCGTCGATTACGTCTACGCCAAGCTCCATGAGGTTCATGTATATATTGTCGAGGATGTCCGCCGTAAGAAAATCCTTCGGCATTTTTTTCTCTATATCCTCGTAGGTCACAAACCCCTTTTCTCGTCCTTCGTGGAGCAGGTCGCGCACGTTGTCTATGTACGCGCTGTAATCAGTTCCATCCTGGTCGTCGTTCGCCACGCCGTTCGACTCTTCGTCTTTCTCGTCTTCGAGAGGGGCCATTACGTTGAGAAGTTCCGAGTCATCATCGACAGGGTCGAGCTTTTTCTTCGCAGCGTCGTAAGGATAGCAGCCGTCTGCGCTTTCGCTCTCCTGCGGCGCTTCAGCGCCGCCAGCCGCGTCTGTAATAGGGGACTTTTCTTCCGGCATCGTTTCTTCCGTTTTTTTCTTCGTTTTTCTCATGCCTTCATGTTCCCTCCTTTTAGTAATTTCGTATATTGCAAATATTTTCTATATTCTTCGTCTTCGGCATCAGTGATGCTTCCGTTTTTTATTTTCGTAAGTATAGGCTGCACATGTTTCTTTATAAAAATTTTCCTTAGCTCATCAATGAGTTTACCCGCCGTTTCCGGCGATATTCCTTCTCGCGCCAGCAGTCCATTGCCACGCGCAATTATCCTCATCCCTTTTTCGTCGTTCATCTGCTGCCAGCGCCGCTCGAGCGTTTCAGGCCCGTCGCCGGACATCAAAGCGTATATGACGGCACGCACAGACTCGTCTGAAACATAAAGCGCGATCTTATTCATATCGCATGAATCGCGCATTGCTTCGTCATTCCACAGCAGGCTGCATACCATATATTCAACGTCGTCGCCGAAGGTCTCCGGCTCTCTTGCTGTCCCATGCGCCTTAGCTAAGGTCACCGGCGCTGCGCTGGCGCGGCGTGCTTCTGCGGTTTCATGTTTCCGCTGTGCGTCTATAAGCGTCTTTACTTCGTGCGGGAACACCCCTAATGTTTCGCTTAGTTCGTCAATGTATGGCGAGACATCAAAAACCGGCAGCGAAGCTAAGCCTTCAAAGAGATCCTTACGCGCCGCCGACGCGCGCTGTGGGTCTCTAAGCGCCCCGTGTCTCAAGCGCACGTGGTAAAGCGGCAGAGGCAGCGCCGATTCTATAGATTTTTCAAAGAGCTCGCGTCCATCCGGCAAAAGAAGAAGCTCATCCGGGTCTTTGCCGCTATGCCAAATGACGCGCTTTGCGGTCACACCCTCAGCCTGAAGCATATACATGGCGCGGAGCGCGGCTTCTTCGCCCGCAGAGTCTGAATCATAGCACACATAGCACAATCCCGTCATCCTTTTTATCAGCGATGCCTGCACGGAGGTAAGGGCTGTGCCCAGCGAAGCAACAGTATTCGTGTATCCGCAGAGGTGCGCGCGTATCGCGTCCATATATCCTTCGACAAGTATCGCGCAATTCTTTGATGTAATCGCCGCCTTCGCCTTGTTCAGCAGATAAAGGTTGTGTCTTTTGTTGAAGACGCGGCTTTCCGGGCTGTTCAGATACTTCGCGCCGTCACCGTCTAGAATGCGCCCGCCGAACCCCACGACGCGCCCCGTCATGTTGTATATCGGGAACATTACCCTGCCCCGGAAGCGATCGCAGCAGCCCCCATTACGCACTGGAACTGCAAGCCCTCCCTCGACAGCCTGCTCATCGGATATTCCTCTGCGCCGCAGATAGCGAGTAAGAGAATCCCACGATGTCGGAGCCCATCCGATCTCGAAACGCACAGCGTCCGACTGAGTTATCGAGCGACGTTCAAGATACTTGCGCGCCGCCTCGCCTTCCGGGGCTTTCAGCGCCCCCATGAAAAATTCAAGAGCTGCCTTGTTGGCGTCAACGCTTCCGCGAGGGGCTCCGCTTCCGGGGCGGCTCGTCAAGGTCACGCCAGCCTTCTCTGCAAGACGCTCAAGCGCTTCGCGGAACTCCAGATGTTCCTTTTCCATAATGAACGAAAAAACGTCCCCGCCTTTGCCACAGCCGAAGCAATGAAAGGTCTGGCGCTCAGGCGACACAGAGAACGACGGCGTTTTTTCATTATGAAAAGGACAGCACCCCCAATAGGTCTGCCCCTTTTTCTTGAGCCGGACATATTCAGATATGACCTCGACGATGTCGAGCCTTGATTTTATTTCACGGACATCGTCTGACGCCATTATCCAGCCTCCGTCGTCTGAAAACAAGAAAATCAGAGGGAGAGCTTTACTCTCCCTCTAATTTTGATTATCACAGATTCTCCGCTTAATTTGTGACAAAAAGCTACATAGCGAAGAGCGGAGCGAGAACCGTGGCGACGACGGACATGAGCTTGATAA
>CAVEUD010000010.1:0-69927 GCA_963618995.1 bacterium | reverse complement strand
AAGTGTGTCCGTCAAGAAGATATTTGACTGCGCGTTCTCTCAGGTCGTTTGAATAACTCTTCATGGGATGGTTATAAAACAGATATATTCTTATGTAAAGTTAAGGAAGTATCCCCCCCGCCGCTGAATTGCCGACATATTATAAACAGGTATTTCACTATGTTCCAGCTTAGCCAGTCAAGCACCAGGTACATGGTATCGTTACATTTCGTAATGTGTTCGCGTTTAGAGACGTTATGCCTCATCATCCAGCCTCCACCAGCTCCAGAGGCTTCGCCTGTAGGGCGACAGTCCCCACTCCATCGGGTGCTGGAGACGGCCTGACAGCATTTTTAGCGTTCGCTGCATGGACGAGATGTTCCGTCGAAGCGAGAAAGGGCGAAAGACGGCTTTTTGTTCAATTCAGTTCAATGAATATATATGCAACAGCACGCCCACAACGACAACTTCAAGATGTTTTACTCCAGCGTAAACAAGAAGCCCACCGCTCTATTCCTGACGTCGCAAGGAAATAGCCGCGATGCGCGTATGCCGTTTAAACGCGGTTGATTTTATCGCCGCGGGCCGTTTGCAGGGCGGGGGCGGAGCTTTCACCCGCGTGCTTGATTATCCGCCCCGCGTCTTGATTTTATTTAGTCAGTATAAATCAAATCTATATAACTCTTTTTACATGCTTTTTGTGATCTTCGTTACGCCTTTTTTGACGAACCACGCCTCGGCGCGGTCGGCTATGTCGCCTTGAAGGATGATTTTACCCTCTTCTATCGTCGAGCCGCAGCCAAGGCCTTTGCGCAGTTCCTTCGCGAGCGCGGCTTTGTCGCCGCTGTAGTCCTGCGGAAGTATGACTAGCGTGACAGTTTTGCCCCCGCGTCCCGCGCGTTGGCGCTGGAGCGCGACCTTGGAGATTTTCTGCTGAGCGGCGGCCTCGGCCTTCGCGCCTGGCGTGGACGGCGGTTCGGCTTGCTTGTCCTTGTTTTCAGTCGCACGCTCCTTCTGCGGGACGCCGAGCAGCACGCCGATCGAGAGCCCGAACGGCTGTCCTTGCGCAAACGTGAAGCTCTCGCCTTCCTCAAGTTTTTTATTCTTCCTGTTTTTGCTCTGCATGTTCTTTTTCCTCTCTTCGCGCAAATTGCGCTATTTTTATAACAATACGTTCATACAAACAATGTAAATATTATAATTAACTTACGAGGAAAGAGGCGTTTTACGAAGTTCGTCCCGAACGAGACGCTCGCACGAGCCCAGCTCTTTCTGGAAAAACCTGACGATGCCGGGCCGCGCAGGAGTGAGTCCGTGAGCGGCTTGTCAGGACAATGTATAAGGAGAGGTTGCCAATGGATTTTGCCGGAATCTTCGACAAAAATTTCTTTTCGTTCGCCAGGATGCTCGGCGGAGCGCCGGGGGGCGGTCTGCTGCCGCTCGGCGGCGCTTCGCTCGCCGCGGCGAGCGGACAACCGCACGCGGGCGAGAACTACGCGCTGCTCGCGCAGGGTGCGACGGCCGTGGACGTTGAGAGGGCCGCGATCTTTTTCGCAGGGCGCGGCGCGCAGTTCGTGACGCCGTGGCTGCCGCAGACGCCGCAGGCCGTCGCACGCGCTATTGAGGAACAAGGCATAGATCGGCGCAGGATATACACTTCGATGTTTCTTCCCGTCGAGGCCGAGCGCGGGCAGGGCTCGCCGGAGACCGTATCAGTAACGGCTGAGGAGGCCGCACGCTGGGGCGAAGCCGCGTGGTACGCCTTCGGCGGCGAGGCTGGAGAAGCCGCGAAAGCCTACGTGCCGTTCGGCGAATATCTAGCGAGGCACCCGAAAAACCGCGCCTTCGCAATTGAAGAGCAAGGCCGCTTCGTCTCGACGGCGCTCATTCACGAGACCGATGAGGCCTACGGCCTCTACTACTTCGCGACGGTGCCGGAGCGCCGCAGGCATGGGCTCGCCGCGAAGCTGATGGACGGCGTCACCGCCGCGCTGCCGGAGAAGAAGCCGCTCGTCCTGCTCGCGACCGAGGCAGGGCTGCCGTTCTACATCAACTACGGGTTCAAGATAATCGACAAGGTGCCGATGTACTCGCCCAGCGATGATATTTAACGGTACGGCAGCCGCCGGGCTGCGGCGGCAAACGCCGAAGGAAAAATAAAAACTATAGCGACGCAGCGCGGAACGATAATGTTCCCGCCGCGTTTTTTGCGCGTCCGGCAACCATGTAGAAGCACGATTTTTCAGCGCCTCGCAAGATTTACCGGTTAACTTTATAATGGAAACAGCTCTCCCGTCATGCCGGGCTTGACCCCGCATCCGTCGTCGTTAGTACCGTAACGCAGCGAAATTTGAAGCCGCAAGATTCCGCACCAACAGGCAAACGCCGCCGGCGCAGGGGACGCACCGATGAAAACCTTATAACTGGCACGGGCTGGCCGTTCCGCCTGAACGCGGAATAACAAAATAAGCCGCTGTTTCGCTTTGGAAGTTCAACTGGCCGCACATGATATTTTCCCCCTTGCCGCGACTTGCTTTCACGACATAAATATGCGGCTTCGGCGCTCTGCGCTTTTACGATGCTGCATGTTAACAAAAAGAAATCTCCGCCGCCGTCATCCAATGTTCTAACATGACGGCATACGCGCAAATCATCAAACCGCCCTCCGCACCCGCGCATCCGATATCCCCGATTAACTCTTATAGAAGCATAAACTCCGCGCCGTTGTTGCAGACCGGCTTCACCGAATGGCAGCCGTCCCGTCATGCCGCGCCCCGGTGCGGCGTTGAGCGGCTATGCCCTTTTAACTTAGTGGCGTTTAGAGATGCCGGATGCCGCGTCCGGCCCGGCATGACGAGAGGGCTGTTTCCGCCATAAAGGCGAATTTATGACGCCCATAGCGCATTGCCGGTACAGGCGGCGCTTTGGCGGCGGCCGCGGAATTCAGCGGTTATAAATTTCTATACACTGCGGCTCTCAACGGCGCCGGATGCCGCTTCGGAGCGCGTGGAGCAGGCGTCTGACCGGCTTTACGGCGGAGTCTTGGCTTTCGTGCGTATGCGGCGGAGTGGCGTCGGATTTACAGCGCGGTTCATTATATTTCTATATTTAAAGTATGCTGGCTTTTGACAAATTCTCCTCAGATTCTTTGCGCGGCGTTAGGTTCTTCGTTATTGCGGCGGCGGCAGTTCTGCTCTATCTCGTTCCAATCGGCGCTTACCCGCTGATGGAACCCGACGAGGGGCGCTATGCGGAAATCCCGCGCGAGATGGTCGAGTCCGGCGATTTTGTGACGCCGCGGCTGAATTACGTGAAGTACTTCGAGAAGCCGGCTCTGCTCTACTGGGCGAACGCGGCAAATTTTGCGATTTTCGGGCAAAACGAGTTTGCGGCAAGGCTTTTCCCGGCGCTTTGCGCGCTCGCAGGCGCCGCGACAACGGCGGTCTTTGAAGCGTCGCTTTACGGGCGGTGCGCGGGCTTCATCGCGGGGGCTGTGACGACGACTTCGCTGCTCTATTTCGCGATCGGGACGATAAATATTACGGATATGCCGCTGACTTTCTTCCTGACTCTTTGGTCGACGGCGGAAGCCAACGCCGCTGCTTCACGTGGATAGGCGACGGCGTGGAAGGGCTGCTCTCCGTCATACGCAGCGAAAAAGGGCGCGCGGACGGCGAAATATTCAACATCGGCAACCCCGCCAACAACTGCTCCGTGCGCGAGACGGCGGAGCTGCTGATCGACGAAGCGAAGAAAATTCCGCAATTCCGCGCGGCGGCGGAAGCGGCGCGGCTCATCTCCGTCCCAGGCGAGGAATATTACGGCGCGAACTACGACGACATGCAGTACCGCGCCCCCTCCGTCGAGAAGATGGAGCGCCGGTTAGGTTGGAAACCGAAGACCGATATGCGCGGGCTGCTGCGCCGCACGCTCTCCTATGTCGCAGAGAAAGAGGCGGCGTGAAATGACGAAGCTCGCGATAAAGCTCGACGTGGACACGCTGCGCGGCTACATACGCGGCGTCCCGCCGCTGCTCGACCTCTTCAAAAAGCGCGGGCTGCGCGCGAGCATATTCTTCTCCTTCGGCCCGGACAACTCTGGGCGCGAGATACGCCGCGTCTTACGCCCGGGCTTCGTCTCGAAGATGCTGCGCACGAAAGCCCCGTCGACTTACGGCCTGCGCACGCTGATGTACGGCACTCTGATGCCCGCGCCGCTCATAGTCCCCGCGGCGCCCTGCATCGTCAGGCGCGCCGCGTGCGAAGGCCACGACGTAGGCGTACACGCATGGGACCGCGTCTACGTTCAGGACAAACTCGCAAAAATCTCGAAAAAGGAATATTTGTCGCTCTACGGACGCGCGCGCGAACTTTTCGTAAAGCTCTGCGGTCGCGAGCCGCGCTCGATAGCGGCCCCCGCTGGCAGGTCGCTCGCGCCGTGCTGGAAGCCGAGGAAGAGCTGGGGCTTTCTTACGCGAGCGACGCGCGCGGATATGCTCCCTCCACGCCCGTATTCGACAAAAAACGCTACGCCGTACCGCAGATACCGACGACGCTGCCGACTATGGACGAAGTGCTCGGCCTGCCCGGGATAGACGACGAGACTCTGCCGAAACGCTGGATAGAAGCGATGAACGGCGACTGGAACGTGCTCACGATACACGCCGAAATGGAAGGAATTTCCAAAATTTCAGTATTTAAAAATTTCTTGGACATCGCAGAGTCGATAGGCACGGAGTTCATGACCCTCGCAGAATACGCCGAAAAAGCGCCCGCGCCCGACAAAGCGCTTGCCGAGGGCAAAATCCGCGGACGCGCCGGAACGCTCGCCGTCGAGCTGTAGCGAAGGAAGCGCGCTCAAAATGACAGACAAAACCACAATCCTGCTGATAATCGCCTCCGCAGTCACCAACGCGCTTGCGAGCACGGTAATGAAGCACGCTTACGGCGGCGACTGCTCCATGCTCTCGGGCGGAATCCTCCACGCCGTCATGCGAATCGCGCTCGACCCGTGGACGCTCGCCGGACTTACGCTCTTCGGCGTCTCCTTCTTCTTCATGGCGGGGGCGCTCTCGCGCGCAGATCTGACCTTCGCCTACCCCATGATGTCCGCTATAGTCTACCTTCTGCTCGCCGTAATAAGCTTCGCGATGTTCAACGAAAGACTTACGCCCGCGAGAATAAGCGCGATGCTTCTGGTACTTGCGGGGATTTCGATACTATCCAGAAACTGAGGTGGAAACAATGAAAATATGCGTCGTCGGCACGGGCTACGTCGGCCTCGTCACCGGAACCTGCTTCGCGGAAAAAGGGCACGAAGTCCGCTGCATGGACATAGACGCCGGACGCGTCGAAAAACTCAAAAACGGGGAATGCCCGATATACGAACCGGGGCTGGCGAAATGCTGCGCCGCAATCTTAACTGCGGGCGGCTTTCCTTCACGACAGAAATGGACGCGGCGCTCAAAGACGCGGCGCTCTGCTTCATAGCCGTAGGCACGCCGCCGACCGGCGACGGAAGCGCCGACCTCGCGCAGGTGCTCGCCGCGGCGGCCGCCGTTTCGCAAGCGGTGATTTCGCGCGTTTTATTACGGCGGCCACTTGCTTCTGTGCGTCCGGCTGCGGCCGGTTTCCGACGGTGCGGCGGTTTATATCCGAATACGATACAGGCGGCGGACGGAAACGTCCCGTCCGCCGCCCTTGCGCGATTCTTTCGCGCCGTTTGGGGCGGCGCGGTTTTTTGTCCGTCCGGCTTTAATTCCGCGCGCCGCCGTCCGGCAGAGTCAGAATGAAGACGCTGCCTTTGCCGGGGAAACTTTCCGCAGTGACGCGCGCGTTGTGCAGGTCTGCGATTTGTTTGACCAGCGAGAGGCCGAGACCCAGGCCGCCGCTTGAGCGCGACTTGTCGGCGCGGTAGAAGCGCCGCCAGATTTTAGGCAGCTCTTCGGGCGTTATGCCGGGGCCGTTGTCGCCGACTGCCAGTTTTATATTTTTGCCTTCACGGCACAGTGTCACGCGGACTTTACCGCCGCCGTATTTGAATGCGTTTTCGATGAAGTTTTCTATGAGGCGCGACATGAGCGCTACGTCTATCTCGGCGTATATCGCTTTCTCTATTTCCTGCGTCAGTTCCGCGTCCGGGCGCAGCGCGGACATTTCGCGGCACACGACGGCGGCGAGTTCGCTCAGGTCGGCGCGCTCGAACTGCGCCTTGACCGTGCCCTGCTCAAGACGCGTGATGTTGAGAAGCTGGCTGATGAGCCGCGATATTTTTTGCGCCTGGCGGTTTATCGACGATATTCCGTTTCTGTAGTCTTTTTCGGTCACCCCAGCTTTTTCAAGCGCTGCGCACTGCGCGAGGATGACGGCGGTCGGCGTGCGCAGCTCGTGAGAGGCGTCCGAGGCGAACTGCTTTTCAGCCTCGAAGGAACTTTCGAGGCGCGCGAGCATCCTGTCGACGGCCGCCGCTATTTTGTGTATTTCGTCGTCTTTCGGCGGCAGGCCGATGCGAGCGGAGAGGTCGCTGCCTTCGTTTATAGCATCGGCTGCGGCTATCATGCGGTCTATTGGGCGGAAGGCGCGGCGCACTATGAAGTAGCCGCCGGAGGCGCTGATGACGACGAGGAACGGGAGCATGAAGAAAGCGAATTGCGTCATTTCTTCGAGCAGACCTTCGCCGCCGTCAGCAAGCTTTATGCCGCGTACCCAGAGCCGCCCATGGTCCGCGGTTCTGTCGTAGATATAGAAGCGACGCTCTCCGTATTCGACGATGCGCGGCGGGCCTTCAGCGAGCGGCAGATTTTCGGGAAAGCCGCCGGGCAGCGCGCCGGATATTATCGTGCCGCCGCGCGTGTAGACGAGGCTGTATGTGCCGAGGGAATACGGTTCAAATTCCTCGTCCATTTCGAAGACCGGCTCTCCGTCGTCGTCATATTCGACGTACTCTGAGTTTCTGTTGACGGCGCGCGCGAGGCTTTCCTTCGCCGACGTTTCAAAGAGCGAGCCGCCGAGCGTTATGACTACGGCGAACGCGCCTGCCGTGACTATGAGCATGAACACTGTGAACCACGCGGTGACGCGCGCTTTGACGGAGAGGCGGAGCGGCATTTATTCCGACTCCTTTATCATCCAGCCCGCGCCGCGGACTGTGCGGATGAGTTTCTGATCGAAGCCGTCGTCTATCTTGCGGCGGAGGTAGCTTATATATACGTCGACGACGTTGGAACCGCCTTCATAGCCGTAGTTCCATGCGTTGTTCTCTATTTTGTCGCGCGAAAGCGTCGCGCCTTTGTTCCGCATTAGGTATTCAAGTATTGCAAATTCTTTCGCCGAGAGCTTTATTTCATGCCCGCCGCGCTCAGCCTTGTGTGCGGCGGTGTCGAGCGTCAGATCGGCGACGGTCAGCACCGCGCTCTTCACCTGCGAATATTTGCGCGTGATGGCGCGCAGCCGCGCCAACAGCTCCGGGAAGGCGAAGGGCTTGACGAGATAGTCGTCGGCCCCGTCGTCGAGCCCCGCGACTCGGTCGTCTATACCGTCGAGCGCGGTCAGGAAAAGCACAGGCGTCGAAAGTCCGCGCCCTCGCATTTCGCGCACGATTTCGCGTCCGCTTTTGACGGGCATCAGTATGTCGAGCACGGCGGCGTCGTATTCGGCGCAGCCTATGAAGTCGAGCGCCTCGCCGCCGTCGTAACAGCGGTCTACGCTGCAGCCGGCCTCTTCGAGCGCTTCCGCTATGAGCCTGTTCAGGTCTTTTTCGTCTTCTGCGACAAGTATCCTCATTTATACGCCCCTTCCAAAAACACAAGGCAGGGAGGCCGCTTTGCGGGCGATCCCAACGGTTTTATTTCACCGGCGAAGTTTCGCTGCTAGTACTCTATTTCCAAGGATAGAATTTCGCCGCTCTGGGCGTCTATCTCGAATTTGTAATCCGTTTTGTCGCAGAATATTTTAACTTCGTACTGCGAAGCGCCTCTCTTGGCGTCGCGGTCGAGCTCGAGCTTCTTCACGTCGCTCTGCTTCGCGCCGGGGACTCGTGCGAGCGCTATATCTACGATTTTCTGCCCGCCGATGTCAGGCTGCCGTCCGCCGTAGAGTTCGGCGTTGAGCCCCATGTCCTGCGAACAGCTCATTATGCCGCCCGTTTGCGCGTCTATTTCGTATTTGAATTCTTCGTTACCGGCGTAGAAACGCAGCTTGTATTCGCCGCCGCGCCCCTCTTCGCCGTCGTATTTAATCGTCTTGAACTGCGCCTGTTCCGGCGTAAGCCCCGCATGGTTGAGCGCCGTCTGCTCCGCCTGTTCTTCCGTCACCTTCGGCTCCGCGTACACAGGCATCGCCGTTATTCCGAATACAGCGGCGAGGGCCGCCGTTATCGCTATAAACCTTCTCAATTGTCTTGCCTCCTTGTCTTCCACGGTCCCCTTCTAAGGAAATCGTTACGATAACAAGAATAGCCCTCTACTATTAGAATATCATTAAGGCGTCGGAAAATGGATAAATTTTTCGGAAAATTTGCGCCGTGGCATAAAAAAGGCCGGCTGCGCGCCGGCCCGCTGACGTTCGATGCGTTTAGTCTATTTCCCAGCCCACTATCTCGCCGGTCACTGCGTTGATCTCGAACTCGTATTCGCGGAAGTTGTAGAAGATCTCTCCCTCGTAGAGCTGCATCCCGTCGTCGTAATCCAGCTTAAGCTTGCGCACGTGCTCCGGCTTTGCTCCCGGCACTCTCGCCAAGGCTATTTCCATCGCCTTCTGCTCGCCTATCAGTCCGGGCTGCGCAGCCTGGCCCTGCTGTCCGCCGTTACTGAACGGGGCCGCCGCGTGGGTCTCGCGCGAGAACTTGCGCACCGTGCCGTCAGCCGCGTCTATCTCGTAGTCGTACTCGACGTTTCCGACAAAGAACTCAAGCTCGTACTCCGAGCGGCCGAAGTCCCTGTCGAGCTTCATCTTTGTGAAATTCGCCTGCTGGGCGGAGACGCCAGCATGCTTGAGCGCTATATCCTTCGCCTGAGCTTCGGTGATTTGCGCCGCGTATGCCGCCATTGCCGTGATTCCGAAAATTACCGTAAGCACCGCCATTATTCCTACAAACTTCTTCATTCCGTTTCCTCCTCGTTTTCTCTCGATTTCTTCTCTGAAATCTTTCTGGGATAAGTATAGCTTTGAAATATTAGAAAATCATTAAAAATTGTGCGCGTTCGAGGAAAAATTTTAATAATCGCAAAACGCTCGCTGCGGATAAAATTTCCGCTGCGCGCGCAATTTCGGCTAGAGCAGGCTTTCGAGGAATTTTTCGCCTTCTTCCTCTCCGGAGGGAATTTCGTCGCGCGTCATGGTTTTCACGATTTCTCCCTCGCTCATGACGAAGAAGCGCGCGGCTAGGCGGAGCGCCTGCGGAAGACTGTGAGAGACCATTATTATGGGAACCGTCTCGCGCAGCTCTTCGAGCAGGGTTTCAATGGTGTCCGCCGAACGGCGGTCGAGCGAGGCGGTCGGCTCGTCGAGCAGCAGGATGTCGGGCTCGAGCGCAAGCGTGCGCGCGAGGCATATCCTTTGCTGCTGTCCGCCTGAGAAGCCGGATGCCGCGTCGTTGAGGCGTTCCTTGACCTCGTCCCAGAGGCCGGCGCGGCGCAGGCTGCGCTCCATGCGTTCCTCGGTCTCGCGTTTTTTGAGCCCGAGCGTCAGCTCGAGCGGCAGCGTTATGTTTTTGCGCAGCGAGAGCGGCAACGGGTTCGGCACCTGAAAGACCGTTCCGGCCCTGCGGCGCACCGCGGCGGGGTCGGGCGCGGAATCGCCGTAGATTTCCGTCATTTCGCCGTTTATCAGCAACTTCACGCTTCCGCTTCCCTCGTAGCCGTCGAAGCATTCGTTGAGCCTGTTAAGCGAGCGCAGCAGCGTCGATTTGCCTGAGCCGGAACGCCCGAGCAGCACCGAGACGCCGCGTCGCGGGAAGTCCGCCGTGACGCCGTGCAGCACCTCCGCGCCGTTGAACGATACTCGCAGGTCTTTTATTTCAGCGCAGTTTTCCAAATTTCGTCACCTTATACCCTTCCAGCGGCGTTCCATGCTTCTCTGGCAGAGCCACGCGGCGCCCATGAGCGCCGCGGAGAGCATGAGCAGCATGAGCGCCGCGCCGAATCCGCGCAGCAGCTCGCTTTCGTCCATGTACTGCGCCGCCGTGTAATATATGAGAAAAGGCAGGGCCTCGAACTTAGCGCCGAGCCCCGCGGGCATTCCGGAATTTACGACCACGCCCGTCAACATTATGACCGCCGTGTCCTCCGCGGCGCGCCCCATCGCGAGCATGAGGCCGCCGAGAATTCCGCGCGCGGCGGCGGGGGCTAGCAGGCGCCGGAGTATCTGCCCTTCGGAGAGGCCGAGCGCCGCGCCCGTGAAATAGAGCGAAGGCGGCAGGCTTTCGACCGAGGAGCGCGTGCTGACTACGAGCGAGGGCATGACGAGCAGCGCCATGCAGAAGGCGGCGAGGAAGATGCAGGTCGTCGCCTCCGGCGCGAAGGTGCGGCGCAGCGCAAGGATGAGGACGAAGCCGAAAAGCCCCATGACTATCGACGGCACGCTCGCAAGCAAATCGACTCCTAGCGAAAGCCGTTCCTTGACGCATCCCTTCGCGAAGCGCGCGAGGTAGAGGCCGAAGCATATCCCGGGAAGCGCCGCCATCAGCGTAGTGAGCACGACGAGGCAAAGGGTACCGGCAAACGCGGGCCATATCCCGCCCCAGACCGGGCGCAGGCCGAGAATCGCGTCAAGCGCCGGAGTGTCGCCGAAGAAGAGTTTCGGCCCGAGCGCTGGCAGCCCATGGCTAACGATGAAGAAAATCAGCGCGCCGCAGCATCCGGCGACGTAGGCCGCCCCCGCAAAAGCGAGCGCGCGGCAGAGAATCAGCTTCGCCTTCATGATTTTTTATCCTTTCTTATCGCGCGAAAGACGAGGTTCGCCCCCGCGGAGAGCGCGAGGAGCACGCCGCCAGCCGCGAACAGCGAATAGTAGGCTGTGCCGCCGACGTCGGATGAAAGCACCAGGCCGATGTGCGCCGTCAGCGTCCGTATCGCGTTAAGCGGCGATGTGGGGTACTGCACGGCGTTGCCCGCGAGCATCGTCGGGATCATAGTGTCGCCGGCCGCGCGACCGAAGCCGAGCAGCGCCGCCCCCCAGAGCCATTCTTTGCACGATGGCAGGACGACGAAGACGAGATGCTCCGCGCGGGAGAATCCGAGCGCCGCCGCGGCGAGGCCGCTCTCGCGCACGGCCTGCTCGACAGCGCCGTCCATGACGAGCACCATCGTCGGGGTTATCAATAAAGCGAGTATAAGCGTGGCGGTAAGCCACGAAAGTCCCGAGCCGCCGAAGCCGCTGCGTACCATCGGGACGAGAAGAAAGACGGATGCGAAGCCGTAGACAACGGTCGGCACGGCCGTCATCACGCGCAGCAGCGACAGGAGCAGCGCGCCGCCGCGCTTCCCGCCGAAGCCGTGGATGTAGCAGACGCAGCCGAACGACACAAGCCAGCCGAGAGCGAGCGACGAGAGCGACAGAGCCCCCGTCGCAGCCATGACCGGCAGGATGCCGAACTGCTTGCCCTCCGGATGCCAAACGGAGGTAAAAAGCCCGCGCCCGCCCATAAAGAAACCGTCGGCGGCGCAGACGATGATAAAGACGAAAACGCATGACAGCAGCGCCGTCACGTAGACGGCGGAGGCTCTCAGCAGAAACGGAGATCTGGAACGATTGCGCATGGCGTGCGGAAAGTAGAGGCGAAGCGCCGGGACTCCGGCGCCCCGCCGGATTTCGTTACTTCTTCGGGATGGGGATATAGCCGCTGTCGGCGATAATCTCCGCGCCCTCGGGCGAATAGATGTAGTCGATGAAGAGCGCCGTCAGCCCCTGCGGGTCGCCCTTCGCGTTCATGAATAGGTCGCGCACGACCGTGTAGCTTCCGTTCGCGGCGTTCTCCTGCGTCGCGGTCATGCCCTCGAGCTTGGGAGCCTTCACGGATTCGTCGATGTGCCCGATGCCGACGTAGCCTATCGCGTTCGCGTCCTTCGCGACGGCGGTCTTCATAGCGCCGTTCGAGTTCACGACGTTAGCGGAAGCCGCGACCTCGCCGCCCTTGATGGCCTTGTCGGTGAAGACCTCGCGCGTACCGCTGCCGTCTTCGCGGACGTAGAGGTTTATCTTCCCGTCGGCCCCGCCGACTTCCTTCCAGTTCGTAATCTTGCCGGCGTAGATGTCCGCTACCTGCGCGAAGGTCAGCTCGCTGACCGCGTTCGACGGATGCACGACTACCGCGACGCCGTCAATGGCGAACGGGAAAGATTTAAGCCCGTACTTCTTGATCTCTTCGGCTTTCAGAGGACGCCCGGTGTTCCCTATCTCGACAAGTCCTTCACCGACCTGCTTCACTCCGACGCCAGAGCCGCCGCCAGCGACAGTAATGCGTATGTCGGGGTTAGCGGTCATAATGCGCTTTGCAGCCTCCCGCATTACGGGGATGTGCGCGGTGCCTCCAGCGATGTCCACCTTACCCTTCTGACCTTTGAAGGCGTCGAGCGGGGCCGCCGCGGCCGCAGAAACGGCGAAGAGGCAGATCAGCGCCGCAAGGGCGAACTTCTTCATTCTCATGACAACAGCACTCCTTTGATATAGATATATTTTTTCGCGCGGCGATATGCCGCATTGCGACAAGCGTAAACAGCGCGCGAAAGTCGCGCGCGGCGGAAATATGTGGCATGGGAGAAGTTATCGGAGCGGAGTGCCGACTAAATCAGACGAAAACGGCGCGAAAAGACGACGCCCGCGTCCGCATAATGCATCCCGTGCATTTTGCCGCCGCATGATCACGTCATCAATTCCACCGTCCTTCGCGACTGTTGCATAAACTTTACGATGTATAAATATATCACATCCGCGCCGCGAAAGCTTGCGCCTCCGTCAGTTTCGCGCGGACAAAGCAGCTTTTTTAGTCGCGCGGACAAAAGACGGCTCGCGCGAAATTCCACGGGAAATACAGCGCTCGGAGGAAAACGAAAATTTCGCTCTCCGCAAAATCGGCGCGCCAGGCCCAAAAACAAAAAACTGCGCCGCCGTGAGAACGCTGCCGCGCAGAGCCTTCGCCCCGGATGCGAGACGGGAGAGGGACATACGACGGATTCTCCATCCGCCGCGCGCCGCTCCTTGCGACGGCTCCCCTCCTGTTATAAGATTTACCAGGTGATTTTTGAATGGAAAGAAACCTTACGACAGGCGGCGTCTTCAAAAATATCGTATCATTCTCGCTGCCCTACCTTTTATCTTACTTTTTGCAGACGCTCTACGGAATGGCGGACCTTTTCATCACAGGACAGTTCCGCGGAGTCGCGGACATCACCGCGGTCGCGATAGGCTCTCAGGTCATGCATATGCTGACGGTCATGATCGTCGGCCTCGCGATGGGCTCGACGGTCACGATCGGGCGCGCGGTCGGGGCGGGGGATCAAGGGCGCGCCGCCTGCGCTATAGGCAACACAATCACGCTCTTTATGGCACTGTCGCTCGTGCTTACTGCGGCGCTTCTTGCCTGCTCGGATAAAATCATCGCCGTCATGTCGACGCCCGCGGGCGCGGCGGCCGGCACGGAAGCCTACCTTAAAATCTGCTTCGCCGGCATACCGTTCATCACCGCCTACAACATCATAAGCTCGATATTCCGCGGCCTTGGCGACACGAAGAGCCCGATGTGCTTCATCGCCTCGGCCTGCGCCGTGAACATCGCGCTCGACTATATTCTCATCGGCGGACTCGGCATGGGGCCGGAGGGCGCGGCCATCGCGACGACGCTCTCTCAGGCGTCGAGCGTCGCGCTCGCGCTCTTCTTCATAATGCGCCGCGAAAGCGGAATCTCCGTCGCGCGCGGCGACCTGCGCCCAAAGCGCTCCGTCATGGGGCAGATACTGAAAATCGGCGTCCCGATAACGCTCCAGGACGGCTTCATACAGATTTCCTTCATCATAATTACGATAATCGTCAACATGCGCGGCCTCGCAGACGCCGCGGCCGTCGGCATCGTTGAAAAGATAATAAGCTTCCTATTCCTCGTGCCGTCGTCGATGCTCTCAGCCGTCGCCGCGCTTGGCGCACAGAACCTCGGCGCGGGCAAACCGGAGCGCGCGCGGCTCACGCTACGCTACGCCGCTATGATAGCCGTCGCCTTCGGCGCCGCGGTCGCCGTGCTGATGCAGTTCGCAGCAGAGCCCGCAGTCGCGCTTTTCACAGATCCGGCGAACCCCGGCTCCGCCGAGGTTGTGCGCCTCGGCGGGCAGTACATGCGCGGCTACGTCTGGGACTGCATTTTTGCAGGCGTACATTTCTGCATCAGCGGATATTTCTGCGCCTGCGGACGCTCCGGCATCTCGTTCCTGCACAACGCCGTCTCGATAATTCTCGTGCGTGTCCCAGGCGTCTACCTGACCTCGAAGCTCTTCGCCGACACGCTATTCCCGATGGGGCTGGCCACTACGGCAGGCTCGCTGCTGTCCGTTGCGATATGTTTCGCCGCCTACGCCGTGATTACAAAAAAAGAGGCCGTGGCGCGCGCGTGACGGCGCGGAGCTAAAAAGCGCCAGAGTTAGGTCAATTTCCGCCGCAAACGCGAAACGCCGCCGTTTTCCGAAATTTCCGGAAGCGGCGGCGTTTTTGCGCGTCCTCCATTCTTCCGTGCGTCTAGGCAAAATTATTGATTCTTCGCGAAAAATCCGCGCGGCGCGAAGTTTTGCGTTTTGCGCATTGACACATCGCGCGGTGAGGATTATATTGAGGCCGTCATTAAGTATAATGTCGACAACATGCATTATGTAATTTCCCAAAAGGGAGAAGCGGACCACAAAACAGGGAGGAAGACCAAAACCGATGAAAACTTTCAAAATTCCCTATTACACGTCGTCGCTCGACCTGCATGTCGCGGAGGAGAACCTCGAAGCCGAAATAGTCGCGAAGATACACGAATACAAGGCCGAAAAGGGCGAAGTTGAGCTCGTGCGCGACGCGCTGGCGAACCCCGTCGGCACGCCGAGGCTGCGCGAGCTTGCGCGCGGCAAGAAGAAGATTACGCTCGTCACGAGCGACCACACGCGCGCTATGCCGAGCAAGATAACGCTCCCGATTATGCTCGAGGAGCTGCGC
Organism: bacterium; assembly: GCA_963618995.1. Taxonomy (GTDB): domain Bacteria; phylum Synergistota; class Synergistia; order Synergistales; family Synergistaceae; genus Caccocola. The sequence continues at coordinate 54,772 of CAVEUD010000010.1, read as the reverse complement.
GCGGAGAACCCGGACGCAGAGATAACGATACTCATAGCGACGGGGCTGCACCGTCCGACGACGGAGGAAGAACAGCGCCGTATGTTCGGCGATGCGATCGTCGACAACGAGCGCATCGTCGTAAACAACGCTTTCGAGCCCGCGGATTTTGAAAAAGTCTGCGACCTGCCGAGCGGCTCGGAATTTTTCTGCAACAGGACTGCGCTCGACTGCGATCTGCTCGTCACCGAGGGCTTCATCGAGCCTCACTTCTTCGCGGGCTTCTCGGGCGGCTGCAAGAGCATCCTGCCAGGAATATGCAACTCTGCGACCGTCAACGAAAACCACAGCTACAAGGCCATCGCCGACCCGAACTCAGTCGCGGGCGTTATAGATACGAACCCGATACACATCGACATGGTACACGCGGCGCGCGCGGCGAAGGTGGCCTTCATTATGAACGTTGCGCTCGACGGCGAGAAGAAGATTATCGCGGCCTGGGCGGGCGACCTCGAGGCGGCGCACGCCGAGGGCGTGAAGTTCATCCGCGAGCAAAGCCAGTGTCCGAGCATCACGGGCGACATCGTCGTGACGAGCAACGGCGGCTACCCGCTCGACCAGAACCTCTACCAGAGCCCGAAGGCCGTCGCGACCGCCGAGGCCTGCGCGGGCGAGGACGGCGTAATCATCATGTGCTGCTCCTGCTGCGACGGCATGGGCGGCACGAACTTCGCGAAACTTGCGACGCTCGGCACGGTGGACGAAATCGACGCATATCTGTCGAAGATTCCTCCGCAGGAGTCCATCTCCGAACAGTGGTGCGCACAGATATATTCAAGGATACTCAAGCGCCATAAGCTGGTACTGGTAACGACCTACCTCGACCGCGACCTCGTGCGCAAGGCGAACATGATTCCCGCATCGACGCCCGACGAGGCTCTCGAGATAGCCTACGGCCTCAAAGGCAAAGAGGCGCGCGTCGTCGTAATTCCAGACGGCGTCAGCGTTCTCGCGGTAAAGGGATAAAAAGGGGGAATCGGGCGTGGAGCTGAAACTTGCGCTTAAAGTCAACGACAAGGACAACGTCGCAACAATCTTCGCGAACGGCATAACGGACGGCGCGGAGGTCGAGGTGCGCGACAAAAAGGGGAACAGCGAAATAGTCAAAGTCATGGGCGACGTTCCCTACGGGCACAAAATCGCGGCGCGCGACATAGCGAAGGACGAGCTCATCTTCAAGTACGGAGAAGAGATAGGCATCGCGACGAAGGATATCAAAAAAGGCGAGTACGTCCACATCCACAACCTCGACAGCATGCGCGGACGCGGCGACTGGAAGGAGTAATGACGATGGAATTTATGGGATACAAGCGCCCCGACGGAAGATACGGCTCACGCAACTACGTCGGAGTAATTCCGAGCGTCACCTGCGCGAACGACGTGGCGCACGCGATATGCCGCGAGGTGCAGGGTACGGTCACGTTCCAGCACCACCAGGGCTGCTGCCAGATGCCGCCGGATCTTGAGCGCGTCACCGACACGCTCATCAGCCTAGGCCAGAGCCCGAACCTCGCCGCCGTCCTCATCGTCAGCCTCGGCTGCGAAGGCACGGACCACGAGCGCATGGTGCGCGAGATAGCCGCGACGGGCAAGCGCGTCGAAATAATCCACATTCAGGAGCTCGGCGGAGTCAGCAAAGCGATACAGGCGGGCACGGACATCGCGCGCCGCATGGTCATCGAAGTCTCCGGCCTCCAGCGCGAAGCCGCCGACGTGTCGAACATCGTAATGTCGATAAAATGCGGCGCGTCGGACACGACGAGCGGCATGGCCTCGAACTGCGTCATCGGCTACGTCGCGGACAAACTCGTGGACATGGGCGCGACGGTCGTATTCGGCGAGACGACGGAGTTCATCGGCGGCGAGCACCTTCTTGCACGCCGCGCCGTCAACAAGCAGGTCGCCGACAAAATTTACGAAATCGTAGAAAAAATGGAAAACCGCGCGAAGGCGATAGGCTGCGACATGCGCAAGGGCCAGCCGACGCCCGGCAACATCGAAGGCGGGCTTTCGAGCATAGAGGAAAAGAGCCTCGGCGCGATAATGAAGTCCGGCAGCCGCCCGATACAGGGCGTTCTCGAATATCCGCAGATAGTGACGACGCAGAAGGGATTATGGATAAAAGACACGCCGGGCCGCGAACCCGAGATTCTGACGGGAATGGCGGCGGCGGGCGCGCAGTTCATGCTCTTCAGCACGGGGCGCGGCGCTCCGCAGGGCTTCCCGAGCATGCCGGTTGTCAAGATATGCGGCAACCCGAACACCTACAAGCGCATGGAAGAGGACATGGATCTCAACGCGGGCCTCATCATCACGGGAGAGAAGACGATAGAGCAGGTCGGCGAAGAGGCGTTCGCGAAGCTGCTGCGCGTTCTCTCCGGCGAGATGACGAAAAACGAGGCGATACAGTATTTCAGCGCGATAGACATACACTGCCTCGGCCCGGTAATTTAATCTAAGGCTTTTACAGCCGCCGTCTGAAGAACAGAGATTTTTCAAAGCCCCGCGCAAGAGTTCCGCGCGCGGATACTGTCGGAGTGATGCGCCGCGGCCGGCGCGCAACGGACGGCAGAGCCGCTGCGGAAATTTTCGCGGGGCGGCGGAAATCGACCCTTGGGCGATGCGGCTGCATAAGAAAGACGGGCTTCGGCCCGGGCGCTTTTTTACACATTTTAAGCACCATATGAGAAAAGGAGCTGAAAGTAATGAGTCCTGTTTTAGCAATGGCAATAGGAATTATCGTAATGCTGGCGCTGGTAATATTCACGAGGATGCACGCTTTCCCGTCGCTGATAATATCGGCGATACTCATCGCCATCCTCGCCGGAGACTCTCTGCTGATAGGCACGGGCAACGAAGGCGGAGATCTCCTCGCGGTAGCCGTTTCGACGGTAACAGGCGGATTCGGCAGCACGATGGCCAGCATCGGCATCGTCATCGGCTTCGGCTGCATTATGGGAATATTCCTGGAGAAGAGCGGCGCGGCAAAACGCATGGCGATAACGATACTCAAGATAGTCGGAGTCAAACGCGCCGACATCGTCCTTGGCCTCACCGGTTTCGTCGTCTCCATCCCGGTATTCTGCGACTCCGGATTCGTCATCCTCTCGTCGCTCGCGAAGGAATTTTCGCGTTTGACCAAAAAGTCGATGGTCGGACTCGGCGGAATCCTCGGCATGGGGCTCTACATCACGCACTTCATGGTTCCCCCGACGCCAGGGCCGCTCGCCGTCGTCGGAACGTTCCAGCGCGAAGGATACGCCGTCGACCTCGGCATGTTCATTATCTACGGGCTGCTCATTTCTATACCGCTCTTCATATTCGCGGTGTTCGTCTTCCGTTACTTCGGCAAAAAATACGACGGAAAGTTTGTCGTCCCCTATCAGATCGACCGCTCTCTCTACACCGAAGCGCAGCTTAAAGTCCTCGACAAAATCGACGCCAAGATGAAGGCCGAAAAAGAACTGGAAAACAGCGACTTTGAAGAGCTGCTGAGCACGGAGAAACTCCCCGGCGCTTTCATATCCTTCACGATACTGCTGCTGCCGGTCGTGCTAATCCTTGCGAATACGCTCATCGGGCAGACTCCGCTCGGCGCTACGCCGCTCGCCTCGGCAATCAAATTTCTCGGCAACCCGGTAATCGCGCTTTTCATCTCGCTCTGCCTCGGAGCATTCGTCCTTGCCAGAGACCTGGACAACAAGACCGTCGTCGCGCTGATGAACGAAGCCTGTAAAGACGCGGGACCGATATCTCTCATTACGGCGGCGGGCGGCGCGCTCGGCGCCGTAATCAAAGCCATCGGCGCCGCGGAAATTATGGCGGACGCTATAGTAGCGACTGGAATCCCCGGCATCGTAGTCCCGATAATCATCGGCGTAATCATGCGCTTCCCGCAGGGCTCCGGCACGACGGCGATGATAACCGGCTCCGCTATCATCGCGCCGATGCTCACGACGCTCGGCGTCAACCCGTACCTCGCGGGGCTTGCGCTCTGCCTCACGACGATGTGCCCATCCTATCTCAACGACAGCTACTTCCACGTCGTCACGAACTTCAGCGGCATGGACATCAAGACGAGCCTCAAAACATGGTCGGTTTCTACGTTCCTCATTCCGATCTTCGGCTCCGTCATCCTCTGCGTGCTGAGTATGTTCATACACTAAACGACTGCGGAATATCCGCGCGGTCTGCGCGCATAGAAAAAGCCGCCTCTCGAATAAGAGGCGGCTTTTTCTATGCGTTGTGCTGCTGTTCTTCTTTATCCTTAGCGCGTTGTGCCGCGAGGTGTTCTATTATCTTTCCGCGCGCAAGCTTTAAATGCAGTTTGTTCGTCCGCACGGCGACGGCCGTATCGCCGTTCAGGATGGACTCTACGACTGTGGAATGTTCTTCTATCGACTCGTCAAAGCGCTGCTTCGAGATAAGCGAGTAAATTCTGAACTGCTGAACGCGCGAGTAGACAAGCTCGTACATTTCCGTCAGAACAGGATTGTCGGCGAGCTCTATTATCTCTTTGTGCAGCTCCGTGTCCTGTTCTATATATTCTTCGAGGCTGCCGGCACGGTAGACCCGCGTCATCGCATCAAGGCGGGCGCGCAGCGCCTTTGCCTTCTCCTCCGTGAGATTACGCTGCGAATGGCGTATCGCGTGACTCTCAAGCAGGATGCGCACATCGAAGATATGGTCTATATCTTCGTCGGAAAACTGTTTAACGAAGACGCCGCGGTTGGGAAATTCTTCGACGAGCCCTTCGCTCGCAAGCTTGCGCATAGCCTCGCGCACAGGGCTGCGGCTGACGCTGAGCGACGCCGCCAGTTCCGTTTCAAGCAGGCGCTGCCCAGGCGTGTAAACGCCATCGCATATATTTTGCTTCAAAAAGTTATAGACCTGCGCCTGAATGGTTTTAATAGAAGGCGGCATTCCGCAAAATCACCCGTCCCCGATAAAGTGGCGCGTACAGCGCCTCGTCTTTGACAAATTATAACATTTATCTATGGATAAAATAGTATGAGACGGCGGAGTCCTGCTTGCGGCGATGCAGCGGCCGCTTTTAGTCGCATGCATAAAATAAATTTTCCTCGCGCGATTTACGCATAGCAAAATCCGCGTTTGTGTTATACAATGCAACAAGGAGAATGTTAATTCGTTTTCATGTGAAAAAAACCGGAAGAGGAGGCGAATTCATAATGACGTGACGCCGCGGACTCTGCGCGATGCGCGTGGCGCACGATTGCATGGATTTGCCCAATCACTGTTCCGGCACGCCCCCTTTCTAAAATCCTGCAATCATTCCTTCATTCTATAAACTTTCGGATCGGTCTCACCGTGCGCCGCGACGGCGGCGGCAAGTCCACGCGGCTGCGCATAGTCGCGGGGCTCGAAAGCGCGAGCTCAGGCGATGTATTACAAGGGCGCGTCGGTCATCGGCCCGGGCAAGGAGCGCGGCATGGTACTCCAGGAATACTCTCTGCTGCCGTGGCGCACCGTCGCTGACAACGTCTCGCTCGGCCCTGAATTCGCTGGCATGGATGCAAAAAAGCGCCGCGAGATAGCGATGGACTACCTCGCTCGCGTCGGCCTCGAAAAGTTCGCCGAGGCGAAGCCGCACGAGCTTTCGGACGGAATGCGCCAGCGGGCCGCGTCCTTGAAGAAATAGACGTCCCGTTCGAGCGTCCGCGCAGCCGCGCGACGAAGGGCTACGGCGAGACAGCCGAGCGGATACCCGAACTTCTGGAACAGAACGAAAAAAACAGAGGAGGAGCGGATTTATGAACAACGCCGCTAAAGTAGATGCAATTCTTGACGAAATAAGGGGGATCGTACACAACGGCCCTGTCCGCGTAAAAGAGATAAGCGAAGCTGGAGTGCCCGTCGTCGGCACATACTGCACCTTCACGCCGTGGGAGCTGGTGCGCGCAGCGGGCGGCATATCCGTCTCGCTTTGCAGCACGAGCGACAAGCCGATAGCCGCGGCGGAAAAACACCTGCCGCGCAACCTATGCCCGCTTATCAAATCGAGCTACGGCTTCGCTCTGACGGATACCTGCCCGTACTTCCATTTCTGCGACATCGTAATAGGCGAGACGACCTGCGACGGCAAGAAAAAGATGTACGAACTGCTCAGCGAACTGCGTCCGACGCACGTCATGCAGCTGCCGCAGGACCCGAAGCACGAGATGAGCCGCGCGCTCTGGAAGCACGAGATACTCAGGCTCAAAAAAGTCCTCGAAGAACGCTTCGGCGTTGAGATAACGGACGAGAAGATAAGAGAGGCCATCACGCTGCGCAACAAGATAAATGAAGCGGCGCTGCGCTTCTGCGACACGGCGGCGCTGCCTGTCCCGATGGTCAGCGGCAAGGAGATAATGCTGATCTCTGACTTCATCAAGCTCAACTTTGAATACGAAAAGACCGCCGACAAGCTCGACGAGCTCGCCGACGCGATACTCGAAGCTTACGCCGCTGGACAGTGCCGCAAAGACATAGCCGCGCACCGCATATTCATAACGGGCTGCCCGATGGGCAAATCGCTCGAAAAGGTCGTCGACGCCATAGAATCGCCGGAAAGCGGCTCGGTCGTCGTCGGCTTCGAAAACTGCGGCAACCTCAAATCCATGCACTACAAGGTGCGCGAGGATATAGACCCGATCGACGCGCTCACAGAAAAATATCTTTCGATTCCATGCTCCGTAATGTCGCCCAACGGCGAGCGCCTCGGGCTGCTGCGCGAATACGTCAAGAAATACCGCGCAGACGCGGTCGTAGACGTCATACTCCAGGCATGCCACACCTACAACGTCGAAACCTACTCCGTAAAGCAGTTCCTCGCCGGCGAGGGCGTGCCCTACATGTCCGTAGAAACGGACTATTCGCAGGGCGACGTGGAACAGCTCTCCACGCGCTTCGGAGCCTTCGCGGAGATGCTCTAATGGCCAACATCGGAGTTGACATCGGCTCAACGGCGACGAAGTGCGTCCTCTGGGACGGCTCGCGCTTCCTCTATTACCTCACGCCTACGGGCTGGGCTCCCGCCGAAAGCGCAGAAAAAGCCGTGCGCATGGTCTGCCGCCGCGGACACATAATAAAGCGCGAGGACGTGCACATCACGGTCACGGGTTACGGGCGCCATATATTCGAGGCCGACCGCCGCGTCACAGAGATAACCTGCCACGCCGCGGGGGCCCACCGCCTCGCGCCGGAGGCGACCACAGTGCTCGACATCGGCGGCCAAGACTCGAAGGTCATAAAAATCGACGAAAACGGCAAGGTCCTCGACTTTCTGATGAACGACAAGTGCGCCGCCGGCACGGGGCGCTTCCTTCAGAACATGGCGGTCCACCTCGGATGCAAGCTGGCTGACTTCTGCAATATCCCCGAGGGCACGGAGCTACAGCCGATCAACAACATGTGCACAGTCTTCGCCGAGTCGGAGGTCATCGGCCTGCTCGCCAAGGGCGCGGACAAATACTCGATCTGCCTCGGCCTGCTGGACTCCGTCGCGCAGCGCGCGGCGAACCTGCTTTCACGTGTCTCCGACGGCGGCGATATCTGCTTCACCGGCGGCTGCGCGCAGAACGGCCTGCTCGCCGGCCTGATAGAACAAAAAACAGGCCGCCGCGTAATAACCCCCGAAAAAGCCCAGTTCGCCGGCGCTCTCGGCGCCGCGGTGACAGAGGCGGGGAAGTAGCGAAAGCAAAGCAATCTTCGCGCGAATCCGTCCGCGATTCTGTGCAGCCATCCTCAAGCCTCGGGATCGTCATGAACTTCCGGGCATTTTAGCCCGTCCTATTGACGCCATAGCCGCCCCTAACCGGATGTCAACGACGTACGGCTCGGGGGCTTGCTGTGTGCTGCACATTTTGCCTATTCCGCGGTATCCGCCATTCAAAACATATGGGGAGCTGTGCGTGTATCTTGTGCCACGGTCGATGCGACGGTCTGTCCATTTTTTCGTTGTGTCAGGTATAGCGTTGCGAATAGACTGTCGCATGTAGGAAATACGGACTTCGCTTTAGCTGCTTTCCTCATCTGTCTGTTGAATCCGTCTGCCGCGGCAGTCGCGCAGATAAGTTTTCTTAACATCCTGCGGATAAAGGCAGACCTATCGCGGCGGAGTCTGTGCCCATGACATTTGCGTACATCACGACGATCTCCTCTTCGATATCCCGGACAGCGCCGACAACTGTCTTATGCCGGTTGAGACGAAAAAGAAAGCAGGCGGAAGACTGCCAACAGGCACGACATAAGCGATGAGTTTTAGGCATTGCCGGAACCCGCCTCCACCCGGAGAAATGGGACGTCGGGCGGCAACGCGCGCTGCGACAATTCCCTTATCAACGCTGTGTTTTGCGGATTCTGCATACCGGTGCGTCGCGGCGTGATCTGCCGCCGGATTACGGCAGCAGGAGCAACTTCAACAAGCGTTTTCGCCGGCGGCATGACATGGCCGTTTGGAAAAAATTGCTTGCGGCTCTGATAAATTCTCCTGATTACAAATTACTCATGACAGACGCAAGCCATATAAAAGTACATCCCCGCGCAAGCGGGGCGGCAGACGGCAACTTAGGATATGGAGCGTGTAAAGGGCAGCTCAGCAGCAAGGCGCATCTTGCCATGGATATGCATTGTATGTGTCGATCAGATTATTTTATTTGTCACAGCTGGTGCCATTGCTGATTGTGCGCAGGCTTGCATGCGGGTCAATAGAGAAGGGACAGACGCTGAATAGAATTTTTGCCTGCAAACCCATGCCATGGCAGCCTTAACTCCTCCGCGCAGAAACAGTAGAAAAAACCGGCGCGACTGCGATAGGAATGCATATTTAGGCATTTTGCAGAAAACACGTCCTCCGTACTCTGTTCAGCCTTTTATCCTGAATGCAAACGGTATCCTTACGCGAATTACGCCCGTGCTGTTGAACTTCCAGCCCTTGACGGCGCGCAGCGCCGAGTCGTCTAATCGCGCGTGACCGCTTGAGCGTTCGAGTCCCGCTGAGGTTACTGATCCGTTTTCCACGCGGGCTATAACCACGGCTGTTCCCTCTTCGCGACGCTTGCGGGAGAAAAGCGGATATTCCGGAGTGACTTTCTTCAACACTTCGAGGCCGCCCACGTCGGCTATGCCGTAACCGTAACCGCCGCCGATGCCTTCGCCTTTGCCTTCGCCTTCTCCTTCGCCTTTGCCCGAGGCGCCCTTCACAGCGTATAATGAAGCAGCGGCTTCTTCCAAGCCGTTTCCCGCCGTTGTTGTTTCTTTTGAAGCCTCAGCCTTCACAGGTTCATTGACAGGCTTTGGCGTTTCTTTAGGCTTATCCATACGAGCGGCTTTTACTGGCTTCGTTTCCTGCCTTTGCGGCTTCGCCTGGCTCTTCTTCGGCTGCGTCGCGGACTGCGCCGTCGTTTGTTGTTTTAGCCCGCCGCCGTTTCCTGCGCCTCCGCCGTCCGTCCCGCGCCGGCCGGGAAGCGCGACCAGGCGCACGGACATGGCCGGCTCTTTCTCTGTTACACGCTGCGGGATAAGCGATATTGCGGCGACTATCGCCATGTGTACGCAGACGCTTAACACTATGGCCGAACACCAGCGCGAGCGGGCCTCTTTAGTCATTCGGCATGTCCCCCGGCGAGCAGAAGCCCCGCGGACGTTACTCCCTCGCCGCGCAGCAGCGAGAGGACTGAGGCGACTTTACCATATGGAACACCTTCGTCGCCGGCGATCAGTATTTCGCGCCCTTTGTTCGCTTCCGCGGCGTAGACGAGCTCGCTCCGGCTCATTTCGCGTCCATTCCAGAAAAGCCTGCCATCAGCCGTTACTGTCAGCACCGCCGCGTCGTGCGCATCGAAAGAACTTCCTTCGCCCCGCGGAAGCTTTACGTCCAGCCCGCCTTGTACGAACGAGGCAGTGAGGACAAAAAATATTATTAGCATGAAGAGAACGTCAATAAGCGGAGTTATATCTATCTCCGCCGCGCCTCTAGTTTTTCGCTGGCGCATTTCCGCAGTACTTTCTATGAAGGCGAAGGACAAAATCCGCGCCGCGTTCCAGCTTTTCTTCTTCGTTGTCGATGCGCGAGTTGAGAAGTCCGTTTACGAATATCGTCGGTATTGCCACCGTAAGACCGGCGACAGTAGTGTAGAGCGCTTTCCAGATCCCCCCCGTTACCTCTTCCGCGCTTATCTGGCCTCCCATATGCAGCGAGCCAAACATTTCCACCATTCCGAGAACGGTGCCGAGAAGGCCAAGGAGCGGCGCGAGTTTGCCTACCATTTCCATTACGAACAAATGTTTTTCCCAACGATATATTTCACGGCGGATTCGTTCTTCCGTAAGGAGCTTCATTTCCTCTCCGTCCGCGTCCCACTGAGAGAGCGCGTCGGCAAACAGCCGTGCGAGCGAGCTTTCCGCCTCGGAGAAACAACGGCTGTAATCTCCGGACGTAACGGCATCCGCAAGTTCGCCTTCAAGCTTAGTCGGATTTCCTGAGGCCTTTCGGAAAAACATCAGCCTCTCTGCTGCAACAGCAAAAGCGGCCAGAGAAAAAGCCGCGATTAACCACATTATGCTGCCGCCCTCGTGCATGTAATCAAGCATTTATATCCCCCTTTGCCCTTTTCTGGGCGAATTTCCTTAAAAATTCTATTGAACGAGCGTAGTCGTCCTCGAATACTTCAATGGTCATAACGCGCGTTTTCCCGTCAGATGCGAGTATCGCAAAAACCCTTTCGAGAAGCTTCTCATCGAAATATGTCATGTCCTTGTGGTCGGCGCCCTCGGGAGTTACTCCGTGAATGTGTACCGCACGGGTATATTCAAGAAAAAGCTTAAGCTGCTCTTCAACCGGATGTCCGTAGCGTACAAGGTGGCCGATGTCGGCACAGACGCATATTTTATGTTCCATGACTATCGGAAGAATGAGCTCGAAATTGTAGTCCAGCGTCTCGGCGCATATCCTGTTCCGTTCTCGTGCGGCGGAGGCTATGCGTTCGACCGACTTCGACGTCAGCTCGAGCCATTTTCCCATGTTGGCGCTCGGGCGGTCGCCGAACTGCTCGCCTCCCAGGTGTATCACCCATGCGTAAGGTTCTATACCGTCGAACAGCTCCAGTATGCGCAGGCATGAATCCTCGCACCGGACGCGCTCGTTCGGATCATCGGACAAACATACGTCGTCTGGGAAATGAACGACGCAGCTCATTCCAAGTTCACGCCGAAGTTCTGCAAGCTCTCCGACTTCTTCTTTCGTCGGAATGTTCGAGCCGTATTTGTTGTCGAAGAGGACGAACTGCATGTCGTCCACGTCGCGCGACAGCTCGCGCATATTTTTTGCGAATCCGCCAGGAATCACCCACGACGTGCCGCCGAGTCTGATGCCTTGGAATCTCAGCCTTGACATCTATTCTCCCCCTTTTATTACAAGCCAGATGAAGAATAGCGAGCCGAGAAGCGAGGTCAGTATCCCGACCGGGAGCTCGGTCGGAGACCAGAATGTGCGCGCCGCTGCATCGCAGAGCGTGAGAAAGAGTCCGCCGGCGAATGCGCAGACCATGGAGAGTTCTCTGTTTCCCGCGTAGCCGGAAAGCCTGCGGCAGATGTGAGGGCACATGAGGCCGACAAATCCTATCGGGCCGCAGATTGCCACATTCATGCCCACCGCAACAGACACGAACGCAAAGAGAAAGCGCCGGAGAAACTTGACCGAGACTCCGCGACTTGCCGCAAATTCTTCTCCGCATATGAGCAGGTCGAGCTGCGGTCCTGCCGCCCATCCGGTAACCGCTATGAACAGGAAGCCGGGCAGCGAAGCCAGAGCAGACGCGAAGCCTACCGTTTCAAGGCCGCCCATAGCCCAGCGCATCATTCGGAATGAGTCCGTATAGCCGCCTGTGTACTGGATTATCATATTGAGGCTTGCAAAGAGAAAGTTCAGCGCAATCCCCGCAAGAAGCAGCGAAGGCGCAGAGAATCCGCCGCGCAGGCTGCCGGCCGCGTAGAGCGCTATTATCGCGGCAAAGGAGCCGATAAAGGCCGCGCAGGCGCTTCCGCTGATTATCCCCAGTAACGATGACGCTATGCCGAGGCGTATATATATCACGGCTCCGAGAGCGGCTCCGGAGGATACTCCAAGCATGTCGGGCGATGCAAGCGAGTTGCGGAACAATGCCTGAAAGATGAGCCCGCAGACGGACAAGGTCGCACCCGTGAGCCACGCGAGGAGCGCACGGGGTATTCTTATGTTCCACAGTATCTGCGAGGCGGGAGAGCCGTCGCGGATGAGCGCATCAAGGCCTATCTGCGACGCTCCGATGAAAGGAGCGCATAACAGCGACAGAAGCGACATAAGTATGAGAGCGCGGCAAAAATTTCCCTTCATCCGACAAGCCCTTTCGGCACGACGTACGGGGTTTTCAGTCCGGCGCGGCTGAAATATTCAAATTCTGTTCCGAATATTTCCCGCATCAAGCAGTCGGAGAAAAGCTCCTTTGGCTGCCCCTGCCATACGGTACGTCCGCCTTTGACAGCGAGCAGTTCGTCCGCTCCGTGCATGGCAAGGTTTACGTCGTGAGTCACCATTACTATGGTTTTGCCTTCGTTCTTGTTGAGGTTTTCTATGAGCGACATCGTTTCAGCTTGATGGGCGTAGTCGAGGTAGCTGGTCGGTTCGTCGAAAAAAAATATATCCGTCTCCTGAGCTATCGCGGCGGCTATCATGGCGCGCTGTCGTTCGCCTCCGGAGAGGGAGGACAGTCGGCGTTCCGCGAGGTACTCCACCCCTGCGGTTTTGAGCGCCGACTGCACCGCTGCGAGTTCTTCGCCCGTTTCGCCGCCTAACAACGAACGCAGCGCAAAGCGCGACATAGAGACGAACTGGCGCACCGTGTATGGAGTTTCGGCGCTAACGTTCTGATGCACCCATGCGATGCGGCGCGCGACATCACGCTGTTTCATCGAAGACAGCCGCTCGCCGTTTATAAGCACGGTTCCGCTCCAACCGCGAAGAATCCCTCCGGCGCATTTGAGCAACGTACTTTTGCCGGCTCCGTTGGGACCTATGACCGCAAGGAAGCGTCCTTTCCTTATTGAGAAGGAAGCTCCGCTCAGTATCTGTTCACCGCCGATGTTCACGGACAGTTCTTTCACTTCGACGGCTTTATCAGTGTCTGCCATTGTTCTTCCGGGTGTATCGCAGCGGCGAAGGCTTTGAGTATTTCGTGGATCCTCGGCCCTGGGCGGAGGAATACGGTACCGCGTAGTATCGTTATACGGCCTTCGCTGACAGCCTCTACCTGTGGCGCGCTTTTCCACTGTTCCACAAGGCGCTCTTCGGAGAATACGAGTTCATTGTCTATATTGCCAGAAGCGTGATAGTAGGCGCTGTCGCCAACGAGGTCGATTATCACCTCCGGCGCGAGCGTAATCAGCCCTTCCGCGGATACGCGCGGGTAGGCCGCTTCTGCGTCTTTGAGTACGTTTTGCCCGCCCGCGAGCGTTATCAGCTCATCATAAAAGGTTTTGCCGCCGGCGGCGTAGAAAAGCGATATCCTCGGTTCGCTGATTTCGCGTGAAACGCATAAAAGGACGCGCTTCTTCGGAAACCTCGAGGCTTTTTCGGCTATTTCTGCAACAGACGCTTCAATCTCAGATATACGCCGTTTCGCGAGCTCCTCTTTGAAGCACGCCCTGCCGATTGTTGATATAGACTGATATATATCCTCGAGCCGTCCTTGCCTGGCTATCACATACGGCAAATTGAGGCGCGAGAGCTTTGAGGCCAGCTCTTTGTGAATATCCTGAAGGACAATCAAGTCTGCGTTTGTTGAAAGCAGATATTCGAGGGAAATATCTGTAAATCCGCCGACTTTAGGCTTTCGGCGAGCTTCAGGCGGGTAGTCGCAGAAATCAGTAACGCCGATGATGTTCGCTTCCTGGCCAAGCATATACAAAATCTCAGTTCCGACCGGACTCAGAGAGACGATTCTGCGGGGGGAAGCGGCAGCCGGCACAGTTGCGCATACAAGGAACAACGATAAAAGGAAGAAAGTTCTGACTAATTTCCGCAAAGATAGCATCCTCCCAGAAAGTTGCTGCGGCGCGAGCTAGGAAATTCTTTTATAAAAAGGCCGTCCGAGAGCATATTCGCTTGCCGGACGGCCCACATTACGCCATTTACGGCTGTAATTTTACTTCTTCATGCGTCTTGCCATAGGTACAAACGCAACAGCTATCAGCGCAAGCGCGCCAAAACCGCCGTTGCATCCACCGCCGCCTCCATTCGAAGGAGCTGGAGCCGGGTCAACATTTATAATGGTCGCGAACTTGTTTATATTTCCTCCGAGCGCATTTTGATCGTACGGCTTCCATTCGCTGCCATCATAGCGCCATAGATCGTAACCGACGCCGCACCAAAGCGCTTCGTTCTCAGCGTCGTAGAGCATGCCGGACAACCAGCCCTCATCTGGCGTAAATTCTTTGATCATCTCGCCCAAGTCGCCGGAGGCCAGCGCGCTCTTTGTTGTTTCGTAAATACGTATGCTGCCGCCACCTTCATATGATGAGGATGACTCCCATTTTGTAGCCTGAATGTAGACTTTATCGCCAGCTATGACGACTGCATTGAACATGTGCTTGAAGGTCGGATCTTCGCTGTTCACGGCCCGGGCTGTTACCGGCTGCGTTATCGTCATATCTTCGAGGTTTACTATCTCAATGCTTGATTCCGGGTTCCAATCTGTGCCAAACATCGGTTGTACGCCGCCGAGCGTCGCGACGTAGAGCTTATTGCCGGACAGAGTGTAGGCTCCAGCCGAGCCTCCGTCCAGGTTCTTTCCCTCCATCTCCACTTTTTGCACAATGTTGAGCTCTTCATCAAATTTTATCAATTTGTTGGCAGAATATCCACTATACATGGCCGAAGATATGGAGAAGATGGCGTACAGGCTGCCGTCGTATGCGACAAGCGCTTCGCCGTGCGTATATTTGCCCGACTCTGCGTATTCTTTGCTTCTATCCTCGGTGTATCCATTGCCTGAGACGGACATCCTGTTCACGGAATAGTTATCGTAGGACACCCCGTAGAGATAAGGACCGGAAGAGATAATCCTGCGGGTATTGAGCAACGACGTCGTAACCTCAGTCGGCGCGTTCCACGCAGACTCGCTCTGCCAGCTGGAAGCCGCGCCGGGGTTATATATGTTGATTACGTCGGGCGCTCCTCTATCGTACAGAGAGATCGCCACACGCGATTCTCCGTTTGCATCCGTGAACTGATATATACCCTGCCCAGAGCTGCCCCCCATGTTGCTCACAAGCGGGCTGACGGGGGCGCCGTCGCCTTGTATTATCCCCAGCGCCGTGTTCGAGTTGGTCTGATCCCCTCTCGTATAGAGCAGATCAGCAGACGCAATGGAAGTTATACAGAACACCGAAAGCAACATGAATATAATCGCCGTGTAAATTCTGCGTTTCATTTTTTCATCAATCCTTTCATAATCCGCCATAATACCCAATGACCGCAAAACAACGCTCCGCAATGTTAAGTGATATGCCGGCTATCACCGCCTTCAAACGCTGTGGTAAAACGCTTAAAACGTCCAGATAAGCGTCGCGTAGAACGTACGCCCCTGTATCGGATACCACAGAGTCCGTTCAGGGCCGTTCCCTGTCGCAAAAAGCAGCACGTCAGGTCCTGCGTTGAAAAGATCGTCAATGCCGGCGACAAGTTTGAGTGAATCGTTTATCTGATATTTGAAACCTATGCCGAATGCAGTAAAGTCGCCCCATCCGACTTCACTCTGCATATCATAGTAATTTTCGCCGATATAATGTAGTTCCGCGAATATTGCGCCCCGATCTTCTTTCAGTATTTTTCTGCTGACGCGTAAGAGAGCTTCCCATTTAGGGCGGTTCGGAAGCGGCTCGTCATACATATATCCAGGGGTTTTATTTTTAGCGTCCATATATGTGGCGGACAAATACGCATCCCATTTACCTCGTTTAGCAGTAGCTTCAAATTCAAGGCCGGAGACTTCGGCCTTACCTATGTTCACATATTTGGCGTAGCGTGGGTTAGTCATTACGTAGTCGATAAGATTATCTGATTTTCTGTAGAAATATGTTAGTTCCGCCGTAATTTCTACGTCCGAAGCATTGCCTTTCCACGCGACCGAGGCGTCATACTGCCGTCCTTCTTCCCATTCCAGACTTTCATTCGCAACTATAAATGCGCCATCGCCATATAATTCATACATATTCGGCGCTCTGTTGTATGTTCCGCCACTCAGCTTAACAGTCCATCCGCCGGCAAATTGTTTCGTAAGCGCCGCACCCCATGAAAATTCTGTTTCCCCTTCGGCAGAGTTCCATCTAATAATTGGAGTAAGCCAAAAGTCTCCTCTGTCATTCAGGCTGATCGTATCTTGAATTTGTCCGTTCCATGTATCGTTCGTGTGTTTTTCTTTTCCTCCAAGAGCGATCACATCGCCTTTGGTATGAAGTTCTTCATTGTAATAATTCCAGAAAAATTCAAGCATATGGCGTTCACCGAGAGGTAGAGAGCCATCAAAAGCCGCTCCGAAACGCCGCGTTTCGTATTTGTTATGCTGGTCACCCCAGCCGCCCAACATGTTGTCAGGGTCGTCATATTCCTTCGTCTGATAAAGGTATTCAAAGCGAATCCCATAATTCAAGTCGCCAATTTCATCCCTGCGTGAAACGACAGCGTTCCACTGGTCCATTACCTGATGCGCCCCGCGGGGGCTGTCAGGCTTGTCCGCACCGGGGGCGGAGTATGGCAGTTCACGGTCGTTTCGCTTCCAGCCGCCTTGTATCGTCCAGTTGTCGTCGCTCCATTTGACAAGAACGTCAGAGTTTTTGTAACCGT
Source organism: bacterium (assembly GCA_963618995.1). Taxonomy (GTDB): domain Bacteria; phylum Synergistota; class Synergistia; order Synergistales; family Synergistaceae; genus Caccocola. Next base: position 37,857 of record CAVEUD010000010.1, on the reverse strand, counting down.
TGTTTTGTCTATTTGTTTTGTAATCGTCATTAGGAGTATACGGCGTATTATTGTCGTTCCAGTAATCGAAATCACCGTCTGTGCGGTCGTAATTTGCAGAGGCAAGAAGCGCGCCGCCGCCGAGCGGCATATTATATGTAAAGCCGCTGCGAAAGCGCCCGTACGAACCGATTCCTGCATTGAGTGAACCGCCGGCCTTTTGAGGGGCGGTCGTAACAATGTTGATGACGCCGCCCATCGAGGCTCCGCCGAAACGCGCAGGTATATATCCTCTATAAACTTCTATTTTCTCTACATTCTCAACTGGAATTGTAGAAAGATCCACAGCTGATTCGCTGCCTAAATTCATCAGAATACCGTCCACGTAAACGGCAACCTGCGAAGACGTACTGCCGCGCACGGAGGCTGTAGTGTACGCGCCGCGCCCTTTCAGTTCCATGACGTGCAGTCCAGGAACTTGTTTAAGCAGCTCCGGTAGATTTTTTTGTTCGCCCTTCATTTCCTGCGGGCGGATTACCGTTACTGTGCCGGGAGACAACATAAGCTTCCCATCATCAGCGCCTGCCTCAACTACGGCGCCTGCCTCAACCGTTTCTTCCGGCAAATCGGTCGTTTCGGTTGCTGAACATGCTTTTGTTATAAATATTTTATAATTAAGGGGAGGGGGTGCTATAAGTAGGCTTGTTATAATAACTACAAAAATTAGACGTATAATTCTCAACTTCAAGACGGCGACCTCCTGTACCGTAAATAATTAAGCAGAGGGACGCCGACGCGCCTTCCGCTAACCTATTCACGCAAAGCCGCCGTCATACGCCCTCTGTGCATTGAAGCCAAATCCTTCACGACAGGTCTCCCGGCTCTCGTTCATTCTACTCCCGCGCCTTCTCGCATACTGCAATGGCATAAAGCGGTTTCGTCACGATTACGGTGGCAGGGGCCGCCTCGGTTTTCAACCGAATTCCCTATCATCGTGAAGTTATATATAATTTCAGAACCATAACCCCAAAAGTTACCGTAAGATATTGGCGAATGGTCTTTGCCAAGAATATCGGTTACTTTCATTCTTGTCAAGAAACAAGCATGGCATAAAACAAATAAACTGTAGCGTAGAATTTTAAGTAAAACATCCGACCTTACTGCATATTATGTAAGCGGCTCCGGATATTACGCCGGAGCCGCCTCTGAAAGGAATGTATCTCTATCTTGGACGGGTGATCGGGAAACCCGCAGACAGACTTTGTTGGGCCGGATGATTTTACCGGTTGTGTTTTTCGTGCCGCACCCGGCGCCGGATGCCGCACGTTCCATTATGTTTCGCCGGGGCTGCGGAAAAGGAAAGTCTCCTTCGCGGCTATCACGGCTTTGGCCGCAGTCTTCGGCGCAACGCTCCCTTCCGCCGCGCTTTTTCTATAGTTGCGCGGAATTTTACGAGTTCGGCATTTTGTCCTATCCTGCCGCGCGGCGAATTCGTCAAACGAAACCCGCACGTGACCGTCCAATCTTCCATCCGAACCGTCCGCAGCGCGCCCTCCCATCATAATAAAACTATGGACACAAATAAGGCCGCCTGCGGGCGGCCTTATGAGACAAACGACGCGATTAGAATCCTGCTTTCCAAAAACATCTGACAACCTCCGCCCGCGCAGAGATTGTCTCTCAACTCCCGCAGACCGGTCTCCTGGCTTCCGTTCATCCTACTTGCGCGCCTTCCCAAAGAAACTTCAGTGGCTCTGCGCTTCGTCACGGTCACAGTGGCGGGGCCGTTCAAGATTTGCACTTGATTCCCGAACATCTGCGTTATTCATATTCATCTTTGGCGTGATGATACACCAAGGTACGTTCTCTCGTCAACACATCAAATATTTCGAAAAAATGAGGCTCGGAGTAAGGGACTCCGAGCCGCGCAGAAAATGGTAACGCATCTATCTGACATGAGGAAACCTGGCGGAGGACCCCCATAGATAGCTTTTAGACCCTTCGTCCGAAGCGCTTATTATAGTCCTGACTGAGAGAATCGGACGAAGGAAAAGTGTGGTATTTTATCTGGATATGTTTCGCATACGCATTTACGATTTCCGTCCTCGTTTGCACCGGCGAATTCGTCTTCGCGCGAGGACCGTACATCGCCTCCTTTCGCGATAACGCCGCTTGCGCAGCGCGCGGGCAAAAAAATAACCGCCCTCGGGCGGTCGTCAAACATCCTGCGGCAAGGTTCACATCCTCACTCCGCACCGGCACAGCCTCCGCCCGCGCAGAGCCAGCCGTTTCAGACTTGCAGACCGGTCTCCTGGCTTCCGTTCATCCTACTTGCGCGCCTTCCCGAACGTTTTCAGTGGCTCTGCGCTTCGTCACGGTTACAGTGGCGGGGCCGCTCAGGTTTTTAACCTGATTCCCGTACGTCTGCTAGTTAACTCAAACGCATAATACAATATACATGTTTTTTTGTCAAGTTATAATAATTTACAAAACTAAATTGCTGTTAAACAATTAAAAACAAGTACAACACCATGGAGTGCCCGCATTACAGGCACTCCTCGCCCTATCTTGACTAAGTTCAGATTTACTCCCGGTTCGTTATATCCGCAGCCGCACCATCACCGTCTTCCTGGCCGTCTGCCCCGTAGGACATAATGTCATAGTCCCCGTGCTCGCCTGGGCAGACATATATAAAATCACGACCCCATGCGTCTTTCGGCATTTTCTTCATGTAGCCGTCTTCGGCGTAGTTGAGCGGCTCAGGCGGCGTCATGGGCTTGGTCACCAGCGCCTCCACCCCCTGCGAAGTTCAGGCGGCGGTTAATTACACATGGCCTTACGCCCGCCCAAGTCTCGGACGTATGCAAGGCGGGCGGGTACGAGCGGCGGATGTTGGAGCCGGTGTTGCAGGCGTCGGCGCGCGCGGCGAAAATAGCCGAGTTTAACCGTTTAACGGTTGAAGACATAGCGCGTAATGTATATGAGGAGATGATGCAGGGGCGTGCGGACGCCGCCGATGTCGTCGACACAGAGATAATGTCGCCGGAAGCCGATAATATTGGCGGGTCATAGGTGGGGCGGATTTTTTGACTATCATAATATATTAAGCGCAAGGGTTTCCGGTGAAGTGCCGAAAACCCTTGCTATTACTAGCTTTTTTATGGCGGGCCCGACCGGAATTGAACCGATGGCCTACTGCTTAGGAGGCAGTCGCTCTATCCATCTGAGCTACGGGTCCGCTTACAGCTTCGTTAGTTTACCATGCGGCGGGCCGTTGTTGCAATAGCTTTGTACTATTTCGGCTAGAGCTGCATTTTTACCGTCTTTTGCTTTCCGCCGTCCGAGAAAACTAGTTTGACGGAGGCTCCAGCTGCGGCGCGGCGTTCTATGAACGCGCAGAGCTGTTCGACGCTGACCTGCGCGGTGGTGTCGCCGTCTATGCTGTAGAGCGTCGCGCCTTTCGCCATGCCGGTGTGGGCGGCGACTGAGGATGGATCTACGCTCTGCACTATCAGATGGCCCTTGGGCGTGCGCGCGTTTTCGTCGAGCGTGAAGCCGAGGCGTCCGAATGCGCCCGCCATTTTATGCGGCGGCTTGGGCTTAGGCGCAGGCGGCTGCGCGCGGAGCGAAGGCTGCGCTTCCATCCCCTGCGGCTCTCTGTAGCGCGCGCTCGCGCTTTCGGAGACGTTGTAGGCCGGGGCCGAGACGGTCACCGTCTCTTCGCCGACGGCGCGGTCAAGCCAGTAGACTATCGTCAGATCCTCCCGGAAGCCGGAGACTCTGAGCGAACGCACCGGGTCGCCGGTGTCGAGCGACGTGGTCTGCCCCTGCGCCTGCCAGTATTCGTTGAGCTCGTAGAGCGCGGACTGCGAGCCTATGCGCGATATTATCTCGACTAGGTGGGCGCTCTGCATGTCGGCCGTCTCGCGCGCGGCGCGGCGCACTTCTTCGGCGCGGCGCTCGCAGTCACGCTGAGCGCTGCAGCCGCTTGAGCCGCTGTTCGAGAGCGCGCCTATTATCAGCCCTATTCCCAGTCCGCCGAAGAACCAGTCGTCATGCCAGTGATGGTACCTATGGTAGCAGCGCGGCGGCGGTGGCGGAGGAGGCGGCAGGCGGTGTCCCGGCCTTATCGGAGGCATAGGACGCGGCGGCGGCCCTCCTGGGCGCTGTCCCGGCGGGCGGTGTATGCCAGGGTGCCTGTCGCCTGGCCTCGGCGGCGCCGGGCGCGGAGGACGCTGCACTCCGGGCCTCGGCTCGGGGCGCGGCCTTGGCGGTCGCTGTACGCCAGGCCGCGGCGCGGGACGAGGCGGCGCTGGATTCGGACGCACTGCCGGGCCTCTGCCAGGCCCCGGACCGTCGCGCCTCGGCGGAGGCCCGAGGTTCGCCATCGCCGCGGACGCAAGCATTAGCAGCGCGAGCATTGCGGATATGAGCTTTTTCATCATTTTCTGCTCCTATCATAATCTTGCGGTCTTTTCCATTTTTGCCGTCATACGCCGCGTTGCGGCGGCGCTCTATTATTTTTAGCCTCTCGAAGCCGCCGCGGCTATGCGTTTCAGCGCCTCAGGGACGGCGTTTTTAGCGGCGGGACTTTCAGAGTATGTCGAGGCGAGCTTATGAAAGTGCGCGAGATTCGCGTCCGTCTCGCCGCGCGCTATCCCGACGAGCATCGTCACGCGCTGCCCGTGAAATAGCGCGGCTTGGAATATCAGCGCCTGCGTTTTGTCCTTCGTCTTCGCCGCTATGACGATTGCCGGCGCGCCGCCTATCGTCTCTTCCGCCTGCGAAAGTATTTCAAGCGCGGCTCCGCGTTCAACCTTTCTTATCTCGGCAACGGCGAATTCGGCGCGTTTCTCGGGCGTCATATATTCACGCGCCGCCGAGGATACCACGAAGAGCGCCTGGTCGGCGGCCTGCGTCGGGATTCTGCCGTCTTTCGTGTATATCAGCGCGTCCTGACGGAATCCAGCGAGGCGGAATGGCGTGCCCTTCGGGTCTATGCCGCCGTAGAGCGGCCAGCCGGATACGCCTTCATTATTGCCGTTTTCCCACCATGCGCTGCGTATCATGTCGAGGACGAACTGCGCCGCGCGCATGTCTTTCGAGTTGTAGGAACCGCTTATCATCCAGCATTTGTCGGCCCCGCGGTCAACGATGAGCACCCACTTGCCTATCGTGCCGCCGCGGCCGCCCGCAAATATCTTCATGAGCTCCGCGCGGCAGCCGTTCCAGATGAGAGAAAAGTGCGACTTCACCTCCATGCCGCCCTTTTTAAGAGCATTGTGCGATATTTCGTCGATGAGCCGCGAGTACGGCATGTGGAGCAGCGTGCCTTCGAACGAAACCTTCTGCTTCTTGTCCACGACGCCGCCCTCGATCTTCTCAAAGTTGTAGCCCATCTTCGGGACGAGCGCGACGGGGATGTCGAAGAAGTTTTTATGCAGCACCGTCTTGTCGTTGTTTATCACCTCGGGCGCGTCCGCGCAGAGCGCGGGCGAAGCGGCGAGCGCCGCAGACGCCGCTATGACGAGCGAGGCGAACGCTAAGCGCAGAAGGCGCGTCACTTCACATCACCCGATTCCGCGGACTTGCCGCCGATGCCGAGCTCGGGCAGGACCTTCTCGACGATGCCGTCAAAGAGGCTCTTAACCGAGCCGAGGCCGATTTCCTGCTTGAGCTCCTTCGCGTACTGCGAGGCCTCCGCCGTGCCGAGCTTTTCGAGCGCCGCAGCCTCCGTGCGGGCCGCTTCGAAATTCTTTTCCTCTATATATATCTTGGCGAGCCTGTAATGCGCCGCGGCGTGCGCGCCGTCGGCCTCGATTGCGCGCGAATAGCATTCCTTCGCTGTCGGCTTGTCGCCGAGCCCTTCGCGCGCCTCGCCGAGCGCCGTCAGCACCGATGCGTCGCTGCGCAGCGAAAATTTATCCGCGCGCGCCAGATACTCCGCCGCCAGCGCGTAATCGCCCGCCGCGAGCGCTTCCGTCCCCTTTTCAACCCCGCGCTTTTTCACAGCTTCCGCGCCGAGCCACGCCGCAGCGACGAGAAGTATTATTGAAACTACCGCCACAATGACGCTGACAACGCCAAACCCTTTATTTTTCATACGAATTACCCCACTATCCGCAACGCGCATATATTTTTGTTCGAGGCTATTGTAGCAGACAAATAAGGGAAATTTGTGGCGACGATAAAAGCGGCCGTCTTAACCGCTGCGCAAAAGACGGCCGCGCAAATAAGGGAAAGTTATTTGTCCGAATACTTAAAAGCCCTGCACACGGACCAACCGCCGTCGACGAGAAAAGTCTGGCCGGTCACATAACCGCTGGCTTCGCTTGCCAGGAAAAACGTCATTCCGAGATAGTCTTCGCAGTAGGAGCACCGCCCCATAGGTATAGTCTCGGCGGCTTTAACCATATAATCTCCTGGGCGCTGTTCCATCATCGGCGTCCAAATCCAAACCGGGGCTATGCCGTTTACGGTGACGCCGTCTTTCGCGAGATCTACAGCCAGATGACGGGTTAACGCCATCATCGCAGATTTACTGGCCGAGTATGGCAGATCGTCAACGCAGTTTACCGAAAAACCGTCGATGCTGTTTATATTGATGATTCTGCCCCATTTATTTTTACGCATTACCCTGGCGGCTGCTACATTCATATACACGGCGCCGAAAAAGTTGATATCCATGGTGTCTCTGAAATCTTTTTCATCAAAATCCATGGACGGGCCGAGCTTCGCTATGGCAGGCGTATGAATCAAAACGTCGATTCTTCCGAAATCTGTTTCGACCAGCCGGATCGTTGCCTCAACGGCCTCTTTATCGGCGACGTCTACCTGATATATGCCGCATTCGTACCGTTCCCTGCCAAGCGTTTCCCGTATCTTTAACAGGCTTTCGTTCCTACGGCTGGCAACGGCCACCCTTGCGCCGTTGGCTGCAAACGCGCGGGCAAAAACTTTCCCCATGCCTCCGGCTCCGGTGATGAGCACAACCTTATCCTTTACGCTGAAAAGTTCGGGAATCATGATACCGCTTACGGCGTCGCTGCTCACTTCAGCACCTCCTGCGAAAAACGCCGGTAAAAATTGCTTTTTACCGGCGTCCTCCTCATAAATATATTATGTTTAATCGTTGATACGGCTGATAGTCGGATAGACCTGCCCTTCCTTCATGACGAAGGCGCAGTCGCGCAGCGCGTGCGGGTCTTTTGTCAAATCCCTTCCCCAAGCCGCTATATCTGCGAACTTGCCTGGGACTATCGTGCCTGTTTTGTCCGCAATCTCGCATATTTCTGCATTCGTCGCGGTCGCAGCCTTGAGGATGCGGAACGGGTCCATGCCGTTAGTGTGCCAAGCGTAATATTCCCAGCCGCTTTCGTAGTTATTATGGACAGAGACCATATCGGTGCCGTACCCGAGCTTTATCTTGCTGTTGATGATGATTTCGCGTCCTTCCTGGAGCTGCTTCTGATAAATATGCAGCTTCCTCTGGTAATGAACGCTCTTTTTCGACATACTCTCCTCGTCCGGATGCACGGCGTCTTCGTAGGGCATGAAGGTCGGCACGAGATATGTCCCGCTGTCCTCGAACATTTTCGCCGTTTCCCTGTCCATCAGCGAGCCGTGTTCTATTCCGGTAATACCGTAGCCGATAAGCTTCTTCATAAGCCTCGGCCCGTAGGCGTGGGCCGTCGAAGATATTTTGACTTCGCGCGCCGTCTCAAAGATTGCCTTGAATTCCTCGTCGTTGAGCTGTATATCGTCCGGATCGTCATACGGCGTAGCAAAACCGCCGGTAGCCATGATTTTCAGGAAATCGTAGCCCATTTTCTTCTCACGGCGGACAGCTCCGACAAAGAAATCCGCTCCGTTGCCGCAGGTCGGATACTGCGCGGTCATATAATCGGCAAGATAAGGATTGGTGCGGAACGTCGGCGTCATGTCGCCGTGGCTTCCTGGGGAGCAGATGAAATGCGACGAGACTACAAGGCGCGCGCCCTCGACATACCCTTCTTCAATCGCGCGCTTGACGTCGAGCTCGTAAGCCTCGCGCCACCATCCGAGCGACCTGACAGTTGTAAAGCCGGAATGCAGGCATCTCTTCGCGCACGTCGCGACGGCGAGCGTCCTGTAGCCGTCGGAATTGTACAAGCTGTCAAGATAAACATCCTTCCAATGGAAATACTGCGGATGCATGTGCGCGTCTATCATGCCGGGCGTTACGGTTTTATCCGTCAGATCAATTATCTCCGTCCCTTCCGGGCATGGCAGATTATGCCCGACCTCCTTTATCTTCTTGCCCTCGACGAGGATTTCCATATCCTCCTGAAAAGCCTGCTTGACTCCGTCATATAGTTTCCCGCATTTAATTTTCTTGAACTCCATAGAGTTTACACCTCCGATATTCTATATTTTAATCTGCTTTACGCCTTTGCGGCGTCGCCTTTTGGCTGAGTGCACAGCGAACCGACGATAAGGACGACGATAGAGATCGGAAGCGCTATGTATATCGTCTGAATACCATACGGATATTTCAGGACTTCCCATATGATAGTAGCGACTGTACCGCATACCATGGAAGCTATGCCTCCGAACCTCGTGACCTTAGGCCATACAAGAACGCTGACGACAGCCGGCGTAATCGCACATCCTGATATAGTGTATGACATATACTGTACAGCGAGTATGCTCGGATAGAACGACAGAATGATAAGCGCCGCCACTCCGGCGATTGCGATAAACATACGCGTTGCGAACACCTGCTGTTTTTCCGTCGCTTTCGGATTGATGACCTTGAGATAAATATCCATCGTGAAGTTTGACGAAGCGGAGAGCAGGAACGAGTCAGCCGTAGTAATGATGAACGCGGACGCTCCGGCAAGCAGGAAGCCGCCCCAGATGACCGGCAGCAGAGACGAAGTGGCAATCAGCGACTGCCCCGCCTGTATATTGGCGCCGAACCAGAGACGCCCGATGAAAGAAATGCAGCCGATAAGCGGAATGATTATAACAGAGGCGATCATACATCCAATCAGCCCGATGCGCGCGGTCTTAAGGTCTTTTGCAGCATTGATTCTCTGATAGAAGTTTTGGTCTCCTATAGTCAGCAGCGTCAGCGGCAAATAGGCGCCAAGCCATCCTAAAAACGTCTGTCCGCCGAAAAAGCTAAGCTGCGTCGGCGTTGCCTGCGACTTTATCCATTCAATTCCGCCGACCTCGGAGACCAACATCGGCAGCGCCAGGCCTATGCTCAACAGCATGATAAACGCGCTCATCGCGTCTGTGACAGCGACTGTTTTAAGTCCGCCGGAATAAGCGAGGACAATAACGACTACCGCGCATATCACGGTGCACGCGCCGACAGATATTCCGGTCGTTGTGCTGAGGACGAAGCCGAGTCCGCGGTACTGGAAAGAGACGATAGAGATAAAAGACAAAGCGATGATCGCCGCGGATATCGTTCTCGCCGTGCTGCCGAATTTTTTCTCAAGCAGCTCGGCGACGGTAAAGCATCCGCTGTTTCGAATCTTCTCGCTCATCATATAGAGGACTGAAAGAGAAATAATCGGCGGAATGGCGAAGCAGATACTAGGCCAAATACCAAACTGATAGGCTAGTGAGTTGCCTCCTCCGGTAACAGTGCCGCCGCCGAGATATGTGGCGAAAATCGTGCCTATTATGACAATCTTGCCAAGACTGCGGCCGGCTAACAGGAACTCTTCGTGAGAGTTGTTTCCGGCTTTCTTCTCTTTGCTGTAAAAATAACCGCCGACAAGCATGATAACAGCCAGATAAGCGATAACTACGTACAGCATCTCCGGTACGTTGACTAATTCGTGCATAAGCTATACCTCCTTGAACGGATAAAAAAATCTGATGAAACGGTACACCCCATCGAACGCGGCAGGTTCCCTTCCTTTCCTGCTGAGTATTTCTTTTAGTCTATTCAGCGAATGCATTCAATGAATGCATTATAATTAATCGTTGACGCAAGGTCAAGAACTTTTATGTTATATAGTTTGTTTTATAAATATCGAATAAATTTTACCGCAACTTCGTTGCTTGACTTTTTTCTTAATCAACACCTAGAATGAGCCCTAGCCACAGCAGGTTGGCATAAGGATGTGTCGGCATGTATATACGAAGCACGAAAAGAAAGCGGCAGGCTTTACAGACGAAGAACAGAATCTTTGACACGGCGCACGCTATGTTTAAGGAACGCGGCTTTTATAACGTAACGGTAGAAGAAATTGCCGAAGCCGCAGGGATCTCAGTCGGTTCACTTTATCATCATTTTAAGAATAAATACGCGCTCTTAACGGCATGGCACAAGAGACTGGACGAAGAGTATATGAAACATTACGAAGAAGTTCAGAAAGATCCGGAGCTTGCGCGGGCTAAGGCTCCTGCCGTTATTAAAGAAATGCTTTTGTGGATACAGGACGTCTGCGTCAATTACGGCCACGAGTATATAAGCGTCGTTTACGCGCAGATGCTCTCCAATTTAGACTTCGCCAGGATTATGGCCGACCCAGAAAGGGCCTATTACAAAATCTTCTCAGAATTGATGGCGCGCGGCCAAGAAGAGGGATCCATAAGGAAAGACATCAGCGTTGACCAGCTTGTCCATGACCTTACACTCGTAAGCCACGGGTGTATGATGGACTGGGCTGCGGAAAAATCCACAGCCACAATGAGAGATTTTTCGAATATCCCTTTAACCTGCTACCTGCGCGGCATAAGCACGCCCGATCAGCCGTTATAAAAGGCAAGGCGTCCAGTTGTATTTTACGAGCCGCCATCTTCCGCAGGAGGGCTCTACGATGTCTATGCCGCAGTAGTCGAGCGGGAAGAAGAACATGTCGTTGAGGTCGAGGCCGAAGAGGCGCGCGATTATGCTCCATATCGCGCCGCCGTGAGCCACTATCAGGATGTTGCCGCTTTCGTGCGCCGCAGCGATTTTATCAAAGGCCGGCACTGTGCGTCGCTGCATCTCTTCGAAGCTCTCGCCGCCGGGCGGCGCGGTGCGCGCGAACTCAACGCCGCGGCGCTCGTATATCTCGCGGAACTGCTCGCGCACTTCGTCGTATGAGCGTCCGTCCCAGTCGCCCAAGTCTACCTCGCGCAGTTCGGGGACGGAGGTTCCGCTCATTCCCGGGACGGCTAGCGAGGCCGTTTCCACGGCTCGTTTCATGCCGCTCGTGTAGAGCGCGTCGAATGTTATCATGCCGCGCAGCTGCTCGCCTGTCTTCGCCGCCGCGGCGCGTCCCTCCTCGGAGAGCGGGAAGTCCGTCCTCCCGTAATAGACGCGGCCCCCGAACGGCAGCTCCGGCTTCGCGTGGCGCATGAGATATATCCGTTTGTTCTCAGCCATTTCATCGGCTCCTTCTGTCTTTTCGTCTCTGACGGCCAGCTTATTGCATCCCGTTGAGTATTTTTTACTGAGCGGCGCGCCGCGCCGCTTCGCGCCCTATCAGGCGCCGAGCTTGATGCGTTCGTACCGAGGTTCGATTTTTTCGTTTACTGTGACGGAGAATATCTCGAGTATCGGAAGCCGCCGCCAAACCACTTCGCGGCCGCCGGCCGTTATTTTTATGTCGCTGATGCCGAGTATGGAGGAGCGGCCTATGTCGAGCTCCGCCGCGCCGCCGTCTGGTATCGGCGACGTTATGCGGTTTTCCGACCATTTTTCCGCGCCGGCGTAAGATATGCGCAGCGACGTTATCTCGACGCCGCTTTCGTTGACGATCTCAAGCGGCCAGTCATTCGCCGCTGCGGCGGGGACGCGGTCGGGCGCGGGAAGGACGAGCAACGCGAGCGCAACTATAAAGGCTGGAAGGATTTTCCGGACGGCGGTCACGGCATGGCTCCTTTCGGGAAATTATCTTTCTAACGCTACGTGCAGGCGCGTTTTCACCGCAAAGCAAAGTCGGCGGCACAACCTCCGCGGAGCGGAGGCTTGTTTATATAACCGCTACCGCCATTTCTCGCGCACAAGCGGCGTTTCGTCCCATTCGCACTGCGTGAGGAACGAACGCGCGCGCATCTCCGCGAGCGGCGCTTCTATCGTCTCCCGCATCGAGAGCGGCACTTCGAGACGCACGGCTACGTCCTCGCCGTATTCCGTCTTTATCCTGTCTTCGGTGAAGCCCCATTTGCGCAGCGTCGCGTCGAGAGTTTTCGAGTAATCGTAGCCGCAGCGCAGCAGCAGAGCGTTGTGGAACTCCATCTCGACCGCTCCGGCCTGCTCGACGGCGAGTTCCGCGGAGGCTTTGTATGCGTCGATCAGGCCGCGTACTCCGAGCTTGATGCCGCCGAAGTAGCGCGTGACGACAATGAGCGTGTTGGTCAGCTCATGGCGCTTTATGACGCCGAGTATCGGGCGGCCCGCCGTGCCGGAGGGCTCGCCCGCGTCGGAGCAATGTTCGAGCGCCGTCCCAGTCCCTATCCTGTAGGCCCAGCAGTGGTGATTGGCCTTCGGGTAGAGCTCCGGGAATTTTTTGATGATTTCCGCCGCCTCGTCCGCAGAGAGCACGGTGCGCACTGAGCCGATGAAGCGCGAGCGCTTCTCCGTAAACTCCGCGTCGCAGTCCGCGCGCGGCGCGCGGAAGGTCGTTACTCTATCTCCGGCCATATCGCCTTGAGGCGCGAGTAGGTCGAGGCGAGCGACTCTGAGAGCACGCGCACCTCGCCAATTACGGGCATGAAGTTCGTGTCGCCGTTCCAGCGCGGGACGATGTGCATATGCAGATGCTGGTCTATGCCCGCGCCCGCAACCTTGCCGATGTTCATGCCGATGTTGAAGCCGTGCGGCTGCATAAGCTTAGTCAGCGCACTGACGCACTTCTGCGCCAGAGCCGTCATCTCGGCGAACTCGTCCGCCGTCAGCGATGTGACGTCCGCAGTGTGGCGGTAGGGCACGACCATCAGATGTCCCGGGTTGTAAGGGTACGCGTTCATTATCACAAAACAATGCTTGCCGCGCTCGATTATCATGCGCTTCTCGTCCTCGTCGCGTTTGGGGAATTCGCAGAAAATGCAGCCGTCGATCTTCTCCTTGTCTTCCGAGTTCGAGAGAATATACTGCGCGCGCCACGGCGCGAAAATCTTTTCCATAACGCCATCTCCTCATAATAATTTGCCGCCTACATTATATGCTTTTATTGGTCTTTATGCGCGAGATAGGATAAAATATCCGTTAAGCGCAATCATGAAAACCAAAGGAGGTGTCATAATGAGAATAAACAGAAAGCTTTGCGTGTTGCTGTCGGCGGCGATGCTCGTCCTCTGCGCCTGCGGCGCGGCGCTCGCAAAGGAGACGGCGCACGAGCGGCGCATCAGGCTCTCTGCCGACCTTATCGACAAAATGGCGATAGAAGAAGACGCCGACGCGCTCGCGAACGTCATCAAGTCCGGCAAAGGCGTCGCGATATTCCCGAAGGTGACGAAGGCGGGGCTCGGCCTCGGCGGGCAGACCGGCGAAGGGCTCGTGCTTCTGCGCAATAAGAACGGGACGTGGAGCGGCCCGGCCTTTATGGGTATCAACGGCGCTTCGATAGGCTTCCAGATCGGCGTGCAGTCCGTCGGCCTGGTGCTCGTCATTACAAATCAGGACGGCCTACGCGCCTTCACCGGCGGCAACAGCTTCAAGCTCGGCGCTGACGTGGCGATCGCCGCGGGCCCGGTCGGACGCGACGCCTCCGCGGCAACCGACGGCCGCGCGCAGGCCTCGATATACAGCTACTCGATGTCGAAGGGCCTCTTCGCCGGAGTATCCATCGACGGCTGCGTCATAAACCAGAACCGCGACGCGAACAAAGCCTACTGGGGCAAAGAGATGTCCGCACAGGCCGCGCTGAAAAAACCAGCTAACAACAAAAAAATCCAGAGCCTCACCAAGGCGCTGAATAATCTGGTGAAAAAAGCTAAATAACTCGCGGCTGGTTCCACGCCGCGCCGGCGGCGAAAACGAACGGAGCCGTCCGCAATGGACGGCTCCGTTTTTATATGCGTTTCACGGCGTTCTATTTCAGCAGGTTCCCGTCCTCAAAATAGTTTATCTTCATAGCGCTGCGCACGTCGGCGAGGGTTTCGGCCGCTTTTCTTTCGGCGATTTCGCTGCCCTTGCGGAGGATTTCGCAGACCTCTGGGAGGCGCGCTTCCCACGCCTTGCGGCGTTCGCGTATCGGGCGAAGCTCTTCCTGCATTACGTTGTTCAGGAATTTCTTGACCTTTACGTCGCCGAGGCCGCCGCGCTGGTAGTGAGCCTTGAGCTCGTCGAGGCCCGCGTACTCGGGCAGGAACTGCTCGAAGTATTCGGGGCGGCAGAAGGCGTCGAGGTAGATGAACACGGGGTTGTCCTCAATGTGGCCCGGGTCCTGCGCGCGGATGTGCAGCGGGTCGGTGTACATCGACATTACCTTCTGGCGTATCTCCTCCGGCTCTTCGGAGAGGTAGATGCAGTTGCCGAGCGACTTGCTCATCTTCGCCTTGCCGTCTGTGCCGGGGAGGCGCAGGCAGGCCTGGTTGTCGGGGAGCATAATCTCCGGCTCGGTGAGCGTCTCGCCGTAGACGGCGTTGAATTTATGGACGATTTCGCGGCACTGTTCAAGCATCGGGGCCTGGTCCTCTCCGACCGGGACGACGGTCGCGCGGAAGGCCGTGATGTCCGCAGCCTGGCTTATCGGGTAGCAGAAGAAGCCGACGGGGATGCTTGCCTCAAAGTTGCGCATCTGGATTTCCGCCTTGACCGTCGGGTTACGCTGGACGCGCGAGACGGAGACAAGGTTCATGTAGTAGAAGGTCAGCTCCGTCAGCTGGGGAACCATCGACTGGATGAATATCGTAGACTTCTCGGGGTCGATGCCGCAGGCGAGGTAGTCGAGCGCGACCTGGAGGATGTTGCTGCGGACTTTCTCGGGGTGCTCCGCATTGTCGGTGAGCGCCTGAGCATCGGCTATCATTATGTATGTTTCGTCGAATTTCCCGGAGTTCTGGAGCGTCACGCGGCCCTTGAGCGAGCCTACGTAATGTCCCACGTGGAGGCGGCCCGTCGGACGGTCGCCGGTCAATATTATCTGTTTCATATTTTGCTCCTTCTGATAATTTATTCCGCCCGCCGGCGCGCGCCGCGCGGGCTTTTAATTTGCGTCGGTTACGGACGTTTCCCGAAGGAAAGCGCCGTTATGCATTATATTGTTAAACGGCTGCGGTATCAACACCGAAGCGGCAGGTCGGCGATTTCGCAGCGGCGGGAAAATCCGAGCGCGCAGCACAAAGAGGCCGGGACGGGTTCCCTTTGTTGATACGCCGCGAAAAGCGCGCCTTGTTTGACCGGAGTACGAATTCGTATTATAATCCGTCGCATAGAGTACGATTTCGTACTGTGAGGAGGGCTGCCGATGGAGCGGGACGGCTACGAACTTGTGCGAAGGCTCGGTCTTGCGACCGTGAAGGCCGACGGGGCGTATTATCTCTTAGCGCGGAAGCTCGGCATAAAGGAAAACGAGCTGAACGTGCTTTACGCGCTTGACGACGGGGAGCCGCACACACAGAAACAAATTTGCGGCGACTGGCTTCTCCCAAAGACGACAGTGAACACGATCGTCATGGAGCTTGTGAAGGAGGGCTACGCCGAGCTTCTGCCCTCTGCGGCGCGCGAGAAGGCCATACGCCTTACGGAGGCCGGGCTGCGCTATGCCGGAAGCGCGATGGAGAAAGTCCACGCGGCGGAGCGGGCGGCGCTTGAGAGGACGTCGGCGAAATTTTCCACCGAATTTATCAACGCGATGGAATATTTTACCGAATGTTTGTGCGAGGAGATGAGCGCGCGCTCCCCGCGCTGATTTGGAGGAACTTCCGTGGAGAGGCGCACACACGATTTTTTTACTAAGACGCGCCCGTCGCGTCTTTTTTTCGCGGTAGCGGTGCCGGGCGCTATAAGTATGCTCGCGTCGTCGCTCTACGCCGTCGCCGACGGAGTGCTCGTCGGGCGTTTTCTCGGCGCGCAGGCGTTTGCGGCGCAGAGTTTCGTATTTTCATTCGTCGTGATAAATTTCGCCCTCGCCGACCTCATAGGCGTGGGCTCCGCCGTGCCTATTTCCATAAGCCTCGGGCGCGGCGAGGAGGAGCGGGCGAACAATATTTTTTCATGCGCCTGCGCGATGATCGTCGCGGCGGGCGCGGCCGTCGGCGCGGCGCTCTTCTTCGCCGCCCCGCTACTGATGAGGCTGATGGGGGCGGAGGGCGAGCTGGCGCGCCTCGCCGTCGAATATCTGCGCGTTTACGCGGTCTGCTCGCCGCTTACGACGATAATCTTTGCGGTGGACAACTACCTGCGCGTATGCGGCTACGTGCGCGGCAGTATGGCGCTCAACATCTTTATGTCGATACTAAGCTGCTCCCTCGAATTACTTTTCCTCGGAATATTCGGCTTCGGTATATGGAGCGCGGCGCTCGCGACCTGCCTCGGCATGATGATAAGCGCGGCGATAGCCTTCGCGCCGTTCCTCCTCGGCAGGGCCCAGCTGCGATTCCGACGTCCGCGCTTCAGCTTCGCGATGACGCGGCGCATCGTCGCGGCGGGCGCGCCGAACTTCCTGAACAACATTGCGGGACGCGTAACCTCGATAATGATGAATATGCTGCTTATACGTCTCGGCGGCGCTGACGCTGTCTCCGTCTACGGAATTCTGATGACCATCGAATATCTTGTGCTAGCGCTCTGCTACGGCCTATGCGACGGCCTCCAGCCCGCCGTCGGCTATAACTGGGGCGCGGGACGCTACTGCCGCGTGAAGTCGATTGAAAAACTATGCTTCGCCTCGAGCGCGGCGGTTTCGCTTGCTGCAGCGGCTGTGATTTTCCTCTTCCCTGCGCGGATAGCTTCGCTGTTCATAGCCGACGCGGGGGCGGAATTCTTGGAGACGGCGGTGTTCGCGCTGCGGCTGTTCAGCGCGACATACCTGGCGCGCTGGTTTTCCTTCGCGACGCAGAGCTATATGCTCGCCGTCGAACGTCCCGCTCCGGCGGCTGCGATTTCGTTTTCGACGGCCTTCGTCTTCCCGGCGCTGCTGATGTTCCTGCTCCGCCCGCTCGGGCTGACGGGCCTCTGGCTCAACTTCGTCGGCACGGCCCTGCTCGCCGCGCTGCTCTCGCTTGAAGTCCTGCGCCGCTTCAAAAAAGATCTGCGCGGCATAGCGCTGGCAAGATTGTTGGGAAAACCCGCGAGGCAGTGAGAAATCCGCGGAATACAACGAGCCCGCCGCGTTTTGCGTACTGCGGCGGGCTGCGTTTTATTGCGGCTTACGTGAATCTTCCGGCGGTTCTATTCCAGCTCAGATGTGCAGTGGGGGCATCTCGTCGCTTTTTCATTTATTTCTGAAAGGCAGTAGGGGC
Organism: bacterium; assembly: GCA_963618995.1. Lineage (GTDB taxonomy): Bacteria > Synergistota > Synergistia > Synergistales > Synergistaceae > Caccocola. Next base: position 20,481 of record CAVEUD010000010.1, on the reverse strand, counting down.
AGAGCCGCGGCGCGGGCTTCGGCTCTTCTGGGGCGCGCTTGCGCAGCCTGTTTGCGCACTTGACGACGAGGAAGATCGCCCAGGCCTGTATCAGGAAGTTAATTACGGTGTTGATGAACGAGCCGTAGGCGATGACCGGAAGGCTCGCCGCCCTCGCCTCGGCAAGCGTCGCGACGGGCGCACCGGAAAGGTTTATGAAAAGGTTCGAAAAGTCCATACCGCCCGCGAGCAGCCCTAACGGCGGCATTATCACATCGTTGACGAGCGAGGTGACGATTTTGCCGAAGGCCGCGCCTATTATGACGCCGACGGCCATGTCCATGACGTTGCCGCGTACAGCAAATTCTTTAAATTCTTTTATCCATCCTGTCATTTATCGTTGCCTCCTGTGTTTTAATTTTTTCGTTTCGATTGGTGATCGCGTTAAAATCCCGCGAGGCAGTGAAACTTCCCGCCTCGTCGCAGGCAGCGCAATGCGGATTTCCCGCCGCTTTTAGGCGTCAGCCGTCTAAAAAAGACGCCTGATGAACGCAGCTCCGCGCTCCGATGCTGAATTCGGCGCCTGCACGCTGCGGCATCTAAATACACAGTGCCGCGCCTCCATCCGAAAAACTCCGCCGACGTCCGGCATCAGCTCGCGTAACTCCAAGAAGCCCGCTTCAAGGAGAGGACGCTACGCCACGAGCAGGGCGACTGGCCGAGCCGTTTTTACTCCGCTGCGAGACGCGCAGTGCCGCGGACGCTGTTTCGTAAAACGCAAAAAATCCAGCGAGGCGCTGAATTTTTTGATTTCAGGCTGATTTACGCTACGCGCCGCAGCCGGCGCAGCCGCCGCACTTTTCGGTGCGGACGCCGGCGCAGCCCTCAGGCTTCGGCGCGGGCCTGCCGTGACGGCAGCCGCCGTCCTCGGTCATCATTTCAAAGACAGGGACGTAAATTTTTAACAGCGCCGCGGCGTTCTCTCGGCAGCCGCAGCCAGAGACATTGCGCAGCGCGCATCCGCCGCCGCAGAGCGGCACCGCCGCCTCTATATCTTCGAGCGTGCGCGCGCCTTCGGTGATCGCGTTCAGAACCGCGTTCTTCGTCGTCCCGGTGACGGCGCAGACGGGCGTGCCGACCTTCGCGTCGCGCCAGAGCCTTTCAAGGTCTATCATGAAAAATCTCCCCCTTTCTGCTTTTCGTCCATACGCTGATATTGTAACTTAAATCTATGCCGCTGTGGCGTCCGCGCCTTCACGCAAAAAGCCTCCGGATGCGCGAGGCTTCCCGCGGCTTTGCAGCGCGCGCTGTAGGTAATGAAAAAAGGGGGCCGCCGCCTGCGGCCCCCTCAGCGTGTTCCTGTCCGGTTATTTGAGGAAATCTTCGACTATCGAGACGAATACGGCGCTGCCTTTGCTGAGCACGTCTTCGTCGACCATGAATTTCGGGTTGTGGTGCGGCACGTCGGAGTGCTTCGCTGCGTCGGCGGAGCTTAGGAACATGAAAGCTCCCGGTTTTTCCGCGAGATAGTAGGCAAAGTCTTCGCCGCCCATGTTCGGCGCGTCCTGCGCCGTCACCACGTGCTCTTCGCCGAGGACCTTCGCGGCGGCCTTCGCGGCGAGCGCGGCCATCTTTTCGTCGTTGATAACGGGCGGCGCGCCCCAGTCCATAAAGAAATCGACGCTTCCGCGGAAGGCGGCGGCGATGTTTTTCGATATTTCTTCAATGCGCTTGGCGAGCTGCTGGCGCACAGACTCCTCGACGGCGCGGATCGTTCCTTCGATTTTAACCTCCGACGGGATTATGTTATATGCAAAACCGCCGTTTATTATCCCTACCGTGAGGACCGCAGGCTTCGTACCGGCAATTTCACGCGCTATGACTTCCTGGAGCGAGAGCACGACGTTGCAGGCGATGTTTATCGGGTCGACGCCTTTTTCCGGCGTGGAGCCGTGGCAGCCGTTGCCTTTCACCGTCAGGACGAAGCGGTCGAACGAGGCCATGCAGCAGCCGGGAACGACGGAGATTGCCCCCGACGGGAGCCACGAGCCGAGTATAGAGCCGATATGTATTCCGAACACCGCGTCTACGCCGTCCATTACGCCCTCTTTTATCGCTATCTGCGAGCCCTTGGAAATCTCCTCGGCGGTCTGGAATACGAATTTCACGTTTCCGTTCAGTTCTTCGCGGCGTTCGTTGAGAACCTTCAACGCGCCGATGAGCATGGCGGCGTGCGCGTCGTGACCGCAGGCGTGCATTTTTCCATCGTGCTGCGATGCGAAAGGAAGCCCCGTCTCCTCGTGTATCGGCAACGCGTCAATGTCGGCGCGGAGCAGGACGGTTTTTCCTGGCTTCCCGCCCTTTATCTCCCCGATTATTCCGGAGTCTCCCTTGTTTTTCGAGTAGCAGACGCCGAGTCTGTCGAGTTCCGCGCAGATATAGGCCTGCGTCTCCGGGAGATCCGTCCCGGTCTCCGGTATCTTGTGAAGGTCTCTTCTGAGCCCTACTATATAATCTTGCAGCTTTTCACATTCCTGCCACATTGCCTGTTCCTCCTTATATGGTTAAGCTGTTCTGTGTTCGCGCACGTAGAAGAATCTCGCGACGGCGAGGCTGCCGAAGACCGATATGACGATGAGAAGCCAAGCGGGCGCGCCGACCGTCAGCTTTATCGCAAGCGGCAGGCCGAGTGAAAAAACCGCCACCTTCGGGTATTTTATCGCGAAATTGCCGAAGGTTCCGCCGAATATCGCCGCGGCCGCGTACTTCGTAAGCGCGGCGACGATGAATTCCGGAAGTATCGCGACGACCGCCGCGCCGATTATCGCCGCCATCGTCGTGAATACGAGGTTCGTTATGATTGAGCCGCATATCGCCATCGTCGACGCAACCTCGGCCTGAAGAGTGCCGGGCTGGCTGTCGGTGGATTCGAGCGCCATCGCGGCGACCGGGACGCGCATGTTCCCGATATTGCCGGAGAGGAAGCTGAGGTAGGTCCCGGACATGCCGAGCGCCGCGTAGTAGGAGATCGGTTCGACGAAGTAGAAGGCGCCGAACGACAGAGCAACCATGCTCCAGGCCAACAGGACGACGTCGAGCGCAGGCCAGCAGTCGTATGTCGAGCATAGCCACAGCACCGGTATGAATGACGTCGCCGCGGCCAGCAGGTTCGTCGGCGCTCCTATGCGGGTGCAGCTTCTTTTCCAGTTTTCCATAGTCTTGTTTTCCATTTTACGCGCCTCCCGCTTACTTCCCGGCCATCGTGTCGAAGACGACGGCGCAGACCATTCCGACTATCATCGCTATACCGAGCGAGTATTCCATGAGTTTCGGACATTTCGGCACTACGTATTTGACGAGCATCACCATGCACAAAGCCCCGGAAATCGACGCGAGCGCGCTGCCGCCGCCTTTGATGATTTCGTTGTTGTTGAGATAGCCGAAGATACCCAGCGAACATGCGCCCGAGAGGACGATGAGCCATTTCGTGTCTCCGCCGCTCATGCGCTCGCGAAGCTTTTCAAGGCTCGGCGTGAATAACCCAGTGAAGATAAGCCACCCTGCTCCGTTCAGCGCCATCGCGAACCACGACACGGCCATCGCCGTAAGCCCGTAGCCCTGGCCGCCGAGCTCGACGCCCGAGGCCTGCGCGCCATAGGTGGCGGCGGTCAGCTCCGTCGGAGCCGCCCCGATTATCGAAAGGCGCAACCACGCCATCGGGCCGCCTATCGCAGCCATTAGTCCGACCATAACGATAAATACGCCCATCGCGGGGCCTATCGCGGATATAAGTCCGATCCTGAATGAAGTCTTAACGACAGTCGGGTCGATCTCCGCCTCTCGCGCCGTCCTGCGCGCCATCCTCACGTAAAGGACGGCCTGAAGGACGGTGATGACAACAGTTGAAGCGCACAAAAGCCATGCCATGCCGGAGTTGGCAACTTGTAGATAATCGTCCATCTTCACAACACACTCCTTATTTTTATTTGAGCGTCAGCCCAACACGGAAACGATGATAAGCTGCAGAACCAACCTCGTCCCGTTGAGAATTAAATAAATTATACGGAAGCTGGGCGCGCGTGAAATTATAGCGTGCGTACATGAATATCACGCAGTTTTTGTCTTCGGTATATACTCCGCGGACAACACGTAATCTACGCCCCGCCATAGCGCATTCCCGCGCTCTGTACAGCATGATTCTTATCTGTGCAGTACATGAAAAAGCAAATTTTCATGTCCACGTAGTACAAGCAATGACCGTCCGTAGATCGCGGGCCAGACTGGAAATCGCTATGATATAATAAAACGGCGTTATCTTTGTATCTAAAATACAAAAAAGCCTCAGCGCCTGGCACAGCAAATCAAAATTATGGGAGTGACGCTCCGTGAACGAAAACGCCGTAACAGCCGTAACAGTGGAAGACCTGTTTGCAATGCCGTCTCTTTCCGGCATAAAGCTCCTAGCTGGAAGAAACGGCCTACGCAAAAAAATAGCCTCTGTCACAGTGGTGGACACGCCGGACGGTTCCGCATGGCTGAGAGGCGAGGAGCTGGTGCTCACCACCGCGTTCGCCGTGAAGAACGACGAACGGCTGCTGACGGAGCTCGTCTATCAACTTCATAAGAAAAACGCCGCCGGCTTAGGAGTGAAGTCTGGCCGTTTCATAAACGAAATGCCGCATGAAGCGCTAGCCGCCGCAGATCTGCTCGGCTTCCCGATAATCTCCGTCCCGGAAAAATACGCCTTTCGCGACATTATAAACCCCGTGATAGCCGCTGTAGTCGACAGGCAGTCCGCGCGACTCATCTACTCCGAGAAGATACTCGACAAATTTCTGAAACTCGCAGTCAATGGCAACAGCGTCGTGGACGTGCTATCCGCGCTGCGATCGTTGCTGGGGCGCAGCGCCGTCTTCGTCGACACTCGTTTCCGCCGCATACACTGTTCAGACGGTGCAGGCAGCATATGCGCCCGCCTCGCTGGAACGAATTTCGACGAACTGACGCCGGAGATTTTGTCGCAGTACGTTTGCCACAGCGTCGCCAACAGCGCTGAGAGCTTCGGCTACATCATGCTTGACGGCGACGGCGGGGCGGCCCGCGACAATGATATGATAACGGCTGCGCTCGAATACGCGGCGACGGTGCTCGCGCTCAGGATGATGGACAGAGTCGCCAGCCAGCGCATAGAGGACAAATACCGCGACGTATTCCTCGAAGACCTGCTGACCAACAACGTCAAGACAGAGACGGAGATACACAGCCGCGCCCGTCTATACGGGTGGAACTTTCACAACGGCGGTCTCGTCGTCATAATCGACATCAACAACATAAAAAAATGCTATGTCACAGGCTTCGACCTCAAAAAGGACTCGAAGCTTCAAGAGGCGTCGCGCGGCATCTTCGACATATCGATAAACCAGATGGTTGCGGCCTTTCCAAGTGCGAAGTGTTACAAACAGAGCGACCTCGCCGTGTTTATAGTCTCGCCAGAGAAATACGATCAGAACAAAATATACGCGCAGCTTGAAGGCGTATTCGACGCAATACGCAGCAGAATAGCCGGTAAAATGATTTTCACCGTCACTATGGGCGTCGGCGAATATTTCCCGAACATCCGCGATATTCACAAAAGCTACAGACAAGCGCGCACCTCGATAAACCTCGGCTACCGGATAGAAAAATTCGACTGCATCCTTTTCTACAGCCGCATGGGTATATACAGGCTGCTCTCGTCGATAGCGGGGACTAAAGAAGCCCGTGAATTCATAGAGCGCTACGTCAGGCCGCTCGCCGACTACGACGCGAAGTACAGCGCCTCGCTGACAGAAACGCTCGAGGCGATAATAAAATGCGGCTGGAATCTTAAAATGGCGAGCGAAGTGCTGATGATACATTACAACTCGGTCAAATACCGTTTTGCAAAAATCTGCGAGCTGCTAGAGGTTAACTTGCACGACTACGAAGAGCGACTTGCAGTAGACATTGCGCTCAAACTGAACATGATGAACGTCAACAGCTGCCAGTAGGACGAAGCAAAAAAGTGCGAAAAACGCCGCGAGGCGCTGAAAAACCGGCGCGCGGCTAACGGAGGGCTGATTAATGCCTGTCATAGAAACGGAGCGGCTTCTGCTGCGCGAGCTGACGAAGGCGGATTTTGAGGCGGCGCGCGAAATTCTCGGCGACGCGCTGGTGGTGTATGCCTGGGAACACGGCTTTTCGGACGGCGAGGTGCGCGCGTGGATAGCGGAAAACATTGCGAGGTACCGGCGCGACGGCTTCGGCTGCCTCGCAGCGGTCGACCGCGCAAGCGGCGCTCTTGCGGGGTTCATCGGCCCGCTGTCGAGAACGTGGACGGCGAGCGGCGAATGGGCGTCGTCTATATACTAGGCAGGAATTTCTGGGGGCGCGGCTACGCGACGGAGGGTGCGGCGTCATGCGTAGATTATGCGTTCGACCGACTCAACGCCAGCGAGGTCATCGCCGAGATACGCCCGGGAAACAGCGCCTCGCGGCGCGTAGCGGAACGGCTCGGCATGACGGAGCGCGAGAATTTCGTAAAAATCTACAAAGGCAGGGAAATGCCGCACATTATTTATCTTGTAACGAAAGACGAAAGGCGTGCGTCGAAACCCCGCGGCGGCAGAAAGTAAAAGCCGCGGCGCGCGCGGCTTTGCTCTGAGGCGATTTACTTAAAAGCGCGGCAGGGCCTTGAAACCGCCCTTCGCTACATAAACAGCGGCGCGGCTATTATCCCTACGACGGCGGACGCCGCTATATAGACTATCGGGTGTTTCTTGAACTTCCTTATTAAGTACAGAATAACGACGAAGTAGGCGATGCGCCACCACGGCACCGCAGACAGCGGCGGCATTGACTCGCCTATATGGACGACGGCGATGCGGAAAACGTCGAAGCCCGCGGCCGCGATAAGCCCAGTCACGGCGGGGCGCAGGCCGTAGAAGATATAATCGACGTACTTGTTGCCGCTGAATTTTTCAAGCGATTTTGAAACGAGCGTGACTATGACGACCGCCGGGACTACGACGCCGAACGTCGCGACGATGCCGCCTATCACGCCAGAGAGGCTGAAGCCGACGTAGGTCGCCATGTTGATGCCGATCGGCCCCGGCGTCGATTCCGATATCGCTATCATGTCCGTTATAAAACGCTGGCTGAACCAGTGCGTGCGCTGGCCGAGTTCCTGGAGGAACGGAATCGTCGCCATGCCGCCGCCGACGGCGAAGAGCCCTATCTTGAAGAATTCGGCGAAAAGCTGAAGCAGTATCATTTACTTCGCAGCCTCCTTTTTAGCGGCGAGCGTCTTGCAGACGACGCCGAGCAGCGCCGCGCCGACGATTATCGGAATAGGAGAAACCGGCGTAAACTCCATTAAAACGAAGACGGCGGCGCAGACAGCTACGCCGAGTTTGTCCTTGACGCCTTTCTTCCAGAGACCGAGCACCGCGTCGAGTATCAGAGCGACGACGCATATCGATACGCCGGCCATCGCTTCGCGCACGACGGCGTTGTCCTGAAAGTTCGTAAGGAAGGCGGCTATTATGCTAATGATCACGATGCATGGCGAGACGCAGCCGAGCGCAGCCGCGATGCCGCCCGCAGTGCGTCGTACATGGTAGCCGATAAAGACTGCGACATTGACGGCGATGATGCCCGGCAGCCCCTGGCTGACGGCGTAGAAATCCATCACCTGCTCGTCGCTGACCCAGCGCTTATTTTCGACGCATTCGCGTTTCAGTATCGGCAGCATCGTGTAGCCTCCGCCGAATGTGACTGCGCCCATTTTGAAAAACGACAGATATAAGTCGAGTAGTTCTTTCATTTACCGAATCCTCCGCTTTTTCTTGGGCGCGAGCGCCCATTGCGCTACTATACTACCGGCGGCGCGAAAGAGCCAGAGGTCGGGGATTTGTTTTTTCTGCCAGAACCGGCGTCGCTGCCATAAAACTTTTCCGCTGCCGCCTTTTTTAATCAGGAAGCGAATATACGCATGGTCATGGGAGATGTCGGCGAAGTTTAAGCTGCGTTGGAATTTTCCGCCATCTACCACACGAAAAGACCTCCGGCGGCAGCCGGAGGTCTTTTCGTTCATTGGGTATTGGCAGCAACGTTTTACAGAGTTTCGTTCTGGCAGGTTTTCCGCTCTGCGCGGCGTTTATGCAGGGCGCCTTTCGGCTGCGCCGCGCTTTGCTATTTCCCGCCGTATGTGGGAGACTGGTTTTCACATCCCTTCGTTTGGTGTTGGTACGCGTTTTCTATTACAAACCCGAAGGCAGAAGCTTCCGGGGAGCGCTGTGTTTCCGGGGGAACTGAAACATCCCCGCCTTTCTGAGAAAAGTATAACGCGGGGGTGTGTCGGTCTTATGATTGTTTTATGTGTTTTATGTGGCGGAAATGTGGCGTTTTTGTGGAGCTATTGGCCGTCGTGGATTTCTTCGTAGTAGGTGCCCATGAGTTTCTTCCAGTCTACGTTGTCGTCGAGCAGGTTCGGGCATGTCGCGTCGGGGTAGAACCATTTGCGGCCGAGGCCCATGAGTATCTGCCACCAGTCGTGGACGTCGGGCGTCAGTATCTCGCCTTCGGGGCCGATGCGGCGCAGCTCGCGGTAGACGAGCGCGACCATCTGGCTTTCGTCCATCGCTGCGGTCGTCTTCGCGTAGAATTCTATCATATAGAAGTACGAGCACGAGCCGAGCTGGTAGAGCAGTTCCGTCCACTTCGGCGATATCTTCGTCGTCTTCGCGAGCGTCATCTGTTTTTTGCTTCCTGAGTTTTTATGGTTCACGACGAAAAGTATTTTGTCTGGGTCTATATGGTGCAGCTCGTCGTATTTTTTGATCAACGCCTCGGCTATCGGCCTGATTTTGCTTGAACATATCTCGTAGTCGAATTCCGCCTCTGTCCTCGCAGACATATTGCATTCCTCCGTTTTCGTGCTTGCGCAGTCTTTTCTGCCGTTCTTCATTATACCATCGTGCCGCCGCGCGGCCAGATGCGCCCGTTTGTCCACCTTCTGTGCATAAAAATGTGTATTATATTATTAACTTTCACTGACCTTTTGAGAATATGTGTGCATACATGCGTTCGCAAAAAATCCGGCAACCGACGGCGGATCCGGGAACGCTCGCAGTAGCGCGGCCGCGAAGGCGAAAACGCCGGTTCGCCTGAACGGCCAGGAATCAGCGTCACGGCGGCAAAATCTTGCGAGCGCATATAGAGAGCATGCTTAACTTAATAAAAGAAATAACGCCGCTCCGTCATGCCGCGCTGCACGCGGCATCCGGCGACTCAAAACACTGTAACGTTTGGGAGTTTAAAGCCGCTGGGCCCCGCGTCAAGCGCGGGGCGACGAGAAAACCGATATCTATAAAAAGTTAAGCGATTATATCCCGCCCCGCAGGCGCGAAAGCCCGCCGTTCCCGCGCGCCCGCTTGGTGCGCCGATATTGTCAAAGCCTGACAAAGAACAAAAACGAGAGCGCCATGCGCGTTTGAGGCTTCTTTCCGTCCGTTCTCCTTTTATTGTGCTTGCGCACAACCGCAATTTTTCTGAAATAATTGCTAAACGCGCGGTTTGTGACTATCATAATTATGTGGCTGAATATCTTCGGCCGGAAGGGAGAGTGCGCCAGATGACGTGATTTGCCGGTATCGGCTCGTGTAACGGGTCTGTCGTCCGCCGCGGCGCGCTCTCGCGTCTTTCCCATCCCCATCCGTAAACGAAGGACGAATATCTGCATTTGTTCCATGTCCTGCGCGGACGGGCCAGAGAGGTCGCCGCAGCCGCGTATGCGGGCGCGGCAGTCCCGCCTGTGCGTTTTCGCTTGATGTTTCTGATTTTATATCCCAAACTTAATTGGAGGTAAAAGCAAATGGATCGTCTGCTTATGTCAAAGAACGGCCCGGCAGTCGCGGGGCTGATTTTAGGCGTAATAGCCGCTTTTCTCGTAAAATTCGGAAACCCTGGCAACATGGGTTTCTGCGTCGCCTGCTTCACGCGCGACATCGCGGGGGCTTTCGGACTGCACCGCGCCGCGATAGTCCAGTACCTGCGCCCCGAAATCGCTGGCTTCATCCTCGGAGCCTTCGGCTCGGCGCTCGCCTTCTCTGAATACAGGCCGCGCGGAGGCTCGTCGCCGATGGTGCGCTTCGCGCTCGGCTTCTTCGCGATGATCGGCGCACTCGTCTTCCTCGGCTGCCCGTGGCGCGCCTACCTACGTCTCGCTGGCGGCGACTGGAACGCAATCGCCGGCATCGCGGGACTCATCGTCGGCATCGCCATCGGCGTGTGGTTTCTTTACGGCGGCTTCAGCCTCGGCCCATCGCGCCCGACGCCTAAAGCCGCAGGGCTAATAATGCCGTTCTTCGCCGTCACCATACTCGTCCTGCTCTTTGCGCGCCCGCTGCTCGGCCCGAAGGGAACCGGCCCGATATTCTTCTCGGAGAGCGGCCCCGGCGCGGCCCATGCGCCGATACTGATTTCGCTGGCAGCGGGACTAATAGTCGGCTGGCTTGCGCAGCGCACGCGCTTCTGCACCATCGGCGCGGTCCGCGACCTTATCATGATCAGAGACAGCCATCTTTTCAAAGGCATCGCGGCTTTTATCGTCGCGGCCTTCGTGACGAACTTCGCACTCGGACAGTTCAGGCCCGGATTTGAAGGCCAGCCTGTCGCCCATACGATGCAGTTGTGGAACTTCCTCGGTATGGTGCTCGCCGGCCTCGCCTTCACGCTCGCGGGCGGCTGCCCCGGACGTATGCTCATCATGTCCGGCGAGGGAGACTCCGACGCTGGCAGCTTTGTGATGGGAATGCTGGTCGGCGCGGCCTTCGCGCACAACTTCTCGCTCGCAAGCTCCGCGACCGGGATCGGCGCTTTCGGCATCCCCGCGACGATAACCGGGCTCGTCTTCTGTCTTGCCGTCGGCTTCGCTTTCAAACACAGAATGAACTAGGAGGCGTGTATTTATGGATAAAATCACAGTGGACGCGCGCGGCCTCTCCTGCCCGCAGCCCGTCATCGAGACGAAAAGAGTGCTCGACAAGCACAGCTCCGGCGTAGTCGAAATCCTCGTCGACACGGTCACCTCGCGCGAAAACGTCATGCGTTTCGCGCAGAACGCCGGCTGGAAGACCGAATGGAAGGAACAGGACGGCGGCTACGCCGTTACCGCAACGAAGTAACGCGCGCGCGTTTGACGCGCGGGAACGCCGCACGGCAGTCATTCAGTACGCATAACGAGACGGCGGGCCAGACGGCCCGCCGTTTTTGTGACAATAGGGATAATTTGCGCCACCCTTCGCGCGCTATTTGTATTTCTCCATGTGTAGCTTTGCCGTAGCTGCGTGTCCCGAAAGTTGCTCTGCCGCGCGCTGGCGATAGACTAAATCGCCAATCGCCGGCGCACCTTCACTTTGCAGCGCTGAGAGGTGTGTGTCCTGATAAGCCACGCCACCATAGATGTCGCAGGTATAGTGTGCAGTACGAATCTCTGGATGATGTGGCTTGTGTCTATGGCTTTATCTCCGCAGGCTATGGTTGTCTCTGCGCCTGAGTGCATTTCCAGACATTGACCTATCTGTATTCTGTGTTGCGGCTTATCTGCTCCTGTACGTTTGCCACGGCCTTGGCTATCCCCGATTCGGGGATGCCGACAAAAAGTTGGACTGAATACTGCCAACCGGGAGGTTTTAATAGATGAAGTATTCAGAAAAACAACGCCGCAAAGCTATAGCTATCTATGACAAGCGGTTCACATATTTTTTTGTGTTACAGTTTCGTAAAGGCGCGCAACGCGAAGAGCTGCTCTTTTAATACGTTAAATTGCAGCGCCGCAGCACGGACAAACGTTATATAATAAAAAAAATTATGTTTTCTAAATCCGTCCGGAAGAGAAGAGCCGGAAAGGCAGGAGGAAGTGGAGGATTTTATGGACTACGGAGAGTATTACAAGAGTTTCGACCCTTACCCCTATTATGAGGAGCGCGGCTGGCTCATCGGCGACGGGCGCATCGGCGGCAAGGCGAAGGGGCTTTCGTTCGCCCACTTCGTTTTATCGAAGAACGGCCTGCTTGACGACGTGCATCTGCCGGACTACTCCTTCGTCATAACGACGTCGGTATTCAACGAGTTCATGGAGCTTAACAACTTTTGGGAAAAGCTGGAGAACCTGCGCGCGCACACAGACGGCCCGATAATCTACAAAGCCTGCGCCGAGGCGAAGCTCCCGCATTCGCTGGACGAGCCGCTGGAAAAGATACTCGACCTCATCCAGAGCCCTCTCTGCGTCCGCTCATCCTCGACGCTCGAAGACGACGTAAAGCTGTCGTTCGCAGGCAAATACGCCACGTGCTTCTCTTCCAACTCCGGTACGCGCGAAGAACGGCGCGCGCAGCTCGAAGCCGCGCTAAAGGAGGTCTACGCTTCGACCTACAATCCCGCCGCGCGCGAGTACAAGCGCAAGCACGGCATCAAATGGGGCGGCGAGCGCATGGCGGCGCTCATCCAGCCCATCGCCGGACGGCAGTACGGCAAGATGTTCTATCCAGAGCTTGCCGGCGCGGCATTCTCTAAAGTTTTCCGCCGCCCGTCGCCGCGCATCAAGAAAGACGACGGCGTCGCGCGCATATGCTTCGGCCTCGGCACGCGCACGGTCGACAGGGCCTACGCGCGCACCTTTTATCTTACGAATCCCAACCTGCGCCCCGAAGGTACGAAGCCGCACGAAGTAGTAACTCACTCGCAGGAGCATTACGACTACATAGACCTCGATAAAAAGGGCTTCGCCTCCGAGCACGTCGCATATACGATAAAGGACATTCTCAAAAAGCACCGAATGGCGCAGACTTACCTTCAGTGGTTCGACGACAACTCCTTCCACTGGATTCATACAGACACGAGCAACATGAACGCGCCGCGCCCCGTCTTCACCTTCTCAGAGCTGCCGAGCCGCTGCCCGAAGCTCTTTGCGCGCATCCGCAAGCTGCTGCCGCTCTTCGAAAAAGAGCTTCAGCTCCCGGTCGATATGGAGTTCGCCTACGAGGCGTCGGACGACCGCTTCACGCTGGTGCAGATGCGGCCGCTCTCCGTCTACGACGACAGGGGGCGCGTGCAGATACCGGACGTACCGCCTGAAAAAACCGTGCTGCGCGGCGACCGCATGGTGGCGAACGGAAGGCTCGAGGGCACGAAGCATATAATCTACGTCGACCCGGAAATTTACGGCAAAAAAGCGGACTTCTCCGACATCGCGCGCGCCGTAGGCGAAGAGAACGACAAACTAGACGGCGAGCGCTATATACTTGTCGGCCCCGGCCGCTGGGGAAGCTCGAACCCGATGCTGGGCGTCCCAGTGCGCTACGACGAGCTGTCAAACTCCGGCTGCCTGGTCGAGCTTGGAATCCCTCAGAAGGGCATGGCCCCTGAGCTCTCCTACGGCACGCACTTCTTCCTCGACCTCGACTGCGACAACATCCTCTATCTGCCGGTATTTGACGGGGCGCGCAACAACGTGTACAACAGAGCGTGGTTCGACAGCCACAAATGGGGAAAAACATCCCACCCCGCCGTAAGGCACTACGAGGGACTTTTCGACGTACTCCTCGACGGAGACACAGAAACCGGCATAGTGATAGACAGAACCGACTGGGAAGGTGAATAACGATGACCTCTGCCGAAAAGGCAAAGGAACAATATTTTGAGTGGCAGCCCCACGACGACCCCGAATTTGCACCGCTGATATGCGGCAAAGGGACGATCGGGGGCAAGGGGCGCTCGCTGCTCTTCGCGCTGCGCAAGCTGCGAGACAGCGGCGACCCAGACATGAGCCGCGTCAAAGTTCCGCGCTCGATATACCTCAGCATAGAGATATTCCATAAATTCCTTGAGCGAGTGCCTTCGCTCGACACGCTGCTCGCCTGCGGCGACCCCGAAGGCATCGAACGCGTCTTTCTTCTGACGCCGCTGCCGGAAGAAGCGTCTCTGCGCATACGCGAATTCTTGTCAGAGATGAACGATCCGGTCGTCATACGCAGCTCCAGCCGTCTTGAGGACGACGTGAAGCATTCCTTTGCCGGCAAATACCTCAGCACCTTCCTCGGCAACAACGCGGGGACGCTTGGAGAGCGCGCGCGAGCAGTCGAGGACGAAGTGCGCCGCATATATTCGCGCACCTTCTTCCCAGCCGCCGAAGATTACAGGAAACGCCACAAGCTCGGCGACGACGACATGGGGATAATCATCATACGTATGGCGGGACGCTGGCGCGGACGCTACTACTATCCCACGATGGGCGGCGTCGGCTACTCGCAGAACTTCCGACGCTGGACGACGAGGATACGACAGGACGACGGCCTCGTGCGCATGGTTTTCGGCCTCGGAACCATGAGCACAAGGCGCGGCTACGCGCGAACCGTCTCGCTGACGAACCCGATACTGCGCCCCGAGGGCTTCGCTCCTGAAAAAATAGCCGGCATCGCTCAGGAGCGCTTCCACGTCATAGACGCGATGCACCCGAACCGCCTGACGACCCTCGACATAAACAGCGAGGGGCAGCAGCTACTCAAGTATCACCCCGACTTTTCCGCTTATGCGCAGATATTCAGCCGCGAGGATGACGAAGGGGTCTTCTCGACGATAATGAAGAATATGACGCAGCTTGCGCCAGGAAGCAAGATATGCTTCACCTTCGAAAATTTTCCGCGCAAATATCCAATATTCTACCGCCGCGCGAAAAAAATGCTGAAATTCCTTGAGACGCAGATGGGCGTCCCGGCCGACATCGAGTTCGCATACGAGCCGGTCGAAGACTCCTTCTGCCTCATCCAGTCGCGTCCCTTCTGGACCAACGCCTCCGATATCGACGAATGGCCTGAGATCAACGGAAAAAGCATCATCCTCCAGGCCGACCGCATGGTCACTCACGGAGCGATACCGGACATCCATAAAATCGTCTACGTTGACTACAACCTATACTTCGAGCGCCGCGACTTCTACGGAACCGCGCGCCTTATAGGCGAGCTCAACGAAGCATCTCGCGGTGATCCTTACATTCTCGTTGCTCCGGGCCGCATCGGCTCCAGCAACCCCGAGCTCGGCGTCCCGGTCCAATACGGCGAGCTGACCAACTGCCTCGGCATGGTAGAGCTCGGCATCCCGCGCCTCGGCTACATGCCGGAGCTCTCCTACGGCACGCACTTCTTCTCCGACCTCGAAGTCGACGGCGTCCTCTACATGCCCGTCTTCGCCGGTGAAGACCGCAACATCTTCAACATCGACTGGTTCGAGCGCTCCAAATGGACCCCATGGGGCAACGACATCATCCGAGTCTACAAAGGCGACTTCGCCGCCTACATGGACGGCGAAAAGAACACGGGGGTGATTATGGAGAAGAATCATACGTCAAGATAATGCGCTATGTGCAAAAACTTAATATCCTAATATAATGCAGTGAAGCCGTTTTTTGAATAATTTTTCTGCAAAAGCGGCTTCAATCAATTTATGACAGTGTTATCAATTTTTCCGGAGTTGCGTAATTGATGAGTTATGCAGTTCCTGCCTGCCCGCATGCCGAGTACGTCTTTGTGCCCATCAAGGTCTATGGCTATCGTCAGGTATACGGCTTTCTTTCCCGCCTGACGGCAGGCAGGATTATCTGACCTTCGCTTCTGACGTGGTAGTGTATGGCGTCCCGCCTGACCCGCCTGACCTGACCGCCGACAGGCAGGACGGCAGGCAGGCGAGGCAGACTGCTGCATATACGGATTCAAGAGTGCGCTGCTGCCATTCTCCAGCCAACGGCAGTATATTGTCGGTTATACTGAGAGCTCGACGTTTCCGAAACTGGTGCGAAGAGTTTTTTCGCTGTGTCCGTTACGGCTGTTGTCCGTGTTTTTATTCTTGCAGTCGTACCCGGAATTGCCGGGTTCATCGTCAAGCCCGGTCTCAGGACCGTGCACCATGAACTCGGCTATAGTCTCTTTGAAAAGCTCCTGAATATCCTTCATGCTGCCGATGTTGCCAGTCTGGAGCAGTTCGCGTATCCCGGCTCTTCTTTCGTTCTCTTCCGGTGCGCGGTTTCTTCTCGTTATTGGTAAACCTACAGATAGTATATCCGGTATCAACACAGCCACAGTATAAACTTAAGTAGTATGTGATATAATTACGTGTCTTGACGGCGGTTTTAACTCATAGACCGCCTCGGTGGTGAAAGTTTTTCTCTTTTATGGTAAGGGAGGAAAAACAGCGGCGTTCACCGTCATTTAGTACGGAGATGGAGGGAAACGAGAAACAGACACGAGACAGGAGCGGATAGGGGGCCGGCAATGCGCCCGTTGGTTCGCGCCGCGTAATGAAGCGGCGCGGCATGCTTTACGTAAAATGTATCGAATGAATTTAAGGAGTGACAGCACATGGATTTATTTGGCGTAGGTATATATTCTTTGATAATATACATCGCCGCCGTCCTTATCATCAGCGTCGTCCTAAAGCGGCGCATGGCGGAGGCGATGCTCTGGACGTTCATCATCATCGTCGCCATCGGCGGAATGTTCAGCGACAAGAGCGCATGGACGCTCACGAAGGACGGGCTGCTCGACGCGGCTAAGCAGGAGGTCGTCTACGCTTCGATGGCCTTCGTCTTTATGGCCTTCATGATGGAGCGCACCGGCGTCATCAACCGTCTGATACAGATACTCAACAGCATCCTCGGACGCTTCGCGGGCGGCTCGGGCTACGTCTCGACAATCGCGAGCGCGCTCTTTGGCATGGTCTCCGGTTCCGGCTCCGGCAACGCCTCGGCGGTCGGCTCCATCACCATCCCGTGGATGAAGGGCAACGGCTGGACTACAGAGCGCGCGACGACGATCGTCGCGGGCAACGCGGGCCTCGGAATAGTCTTTCCGCCCTCCTCCTCGATGCTCCTGCTGCTCGGCATGGAGACGATAGCGGTCGAACTCACCAGCAACGAGCTCTACGTCGGACTCATGGGCGGCGGCATGATAATCCTCGCCTACCGTCTCGTCGTCGTCTACCTCTACGCGAAGCACGACGGCCTCGAGCCGATACCGAAGGACCAGCTCAAGCCGCTCAGCGAAGAGCTCAGGCAGTACGCCAGCTCATTCGTAATCTTCCTCGGCATATTCATCCCGCTCTTCTTCACGATGGGCCCCGTCGGAAAGGCGATAAAGGCGACGCTCAACGCCGACGTCTCCGGCTCCTTCAAGTCCATCTCGCTCGTCATGTGGATACCGATACTCATGACGACCTTCACCATCATCGAAGGCTGGAAATACCTGCCCCACAGCTTCTCCGGCTGGAAGGACATGATACAGAAATCCGCGCCTAAATTCAGCGAAGTCGGATGCCAGCTCTTCTTCTCCTTCGCCGCGGCCAGCGTCCTCGCCGACCTCGGCCTCCAGGAGGAATTCTCCGCCATCTTCGCCGTCCTCGGCGGCTACTCGCCCTACCTCGTCATAATAGTCGTGGCGGTCATAATAACGCTCATGGTCGGCCCCTTCAGCGGAACGGCGACGACGACGGCCATAGGCGCCCTCTCTTACGCCGCGCTTCGCTCCATCGGCCTGCCGCCCGTCACATGCTGCGTAGCTTTCCTCTTCCTCGCCTCCAACGAAGGCTGCACGCCGCCACAGGCCGCGCCGATATACATCGCGAGCGGCATCGCGGGGCTCGACGACCCGGCGAAGATATTCAAAGACCTGCTCTTCCACTACGCGCTGCCCGTTATAATAATCTCAATACTGATAATGCTTGAGATAATACCGATCATCGGCGCATAAGGGGGAAAATTCCATGAAAAAGACCATCTACAGCATCTGCATGGTAATCTTCGAAATAACTCTGCCGCTCTTCCTGATAATGGGCGCTGTGCTCGTCTACACACAGCTCTTCGGCGCCGTGACAGGCGACGGCAAGCTCGTCAAAACCATCAACAGCTCGCTCAAGACCTACTCAGTCTGGGTCTCCTGCGTCTGCGCCTTCTCCGGCTTCATCATGAGCTATACAAAGGAGGGGAAAAAGGGCGAGAAGAAGAATACGGAAGAATAATATAAGCTCCGGCAATTCAAAATAACGTAAAATAGGAGGGCGCGAGCTCTCCTATTTTTTGTCTGCTTATCGTCCGGCGCTCTAAATTTCCAGCGCCTTTTATCTATTTCTTCTTCCCTTTTTTCTCGCCGCGCTCCCACTGTTTTTCGCGCTCTATCAGCTGTTCCGTCGTTATCTTTTTGTAGCGTTTCGGCGGGTTGAATAGGTTAGGGTCGAGAGTGGTGAATTTTATACGGCGGTATTCGTAGGACATGTAGCCGTTGAGCGACTCGGTCTTTACGGGGATGGGGAGGTCGCTGCGGTACCACTCATAGTATTTGTCTTCGGTCTCGCCGTTGTTGTATTTTACGGTGACGAGGTATTTCTTGAGGCGGAATGTGTCTATGGTCTCGTAGCCGAGGTCTTCGCGCGAGAGGTCTCCTCCGCCGCTCCTTTCTTTTGAATTTTCAAGCGACGCGCCGAGCGGGAATCCCCAGAATTCCTCTTCGACGTAGACGCGTTGCTTAGGGAATATGACCCACATTACCTTTTTGTCGGCGCGCGTGATTTCGACGGTTTCCGCGCCCTCTACCTCGTAGCGGGATTTGTCCGCCGTCACGTATATTTTGCCTTCGCGCACCTCGTCGCCGAGCTTTTCTCTAAATTCGGCGCTGAATTCAAGCGCGTAGGCGCGCGCTGCTGCTAGCGCGAACGCCGCGAACGCGAGGACGAAGGCCGCGGCTTTGCAGAATTTCTTCATTTTCGTTTCATCTCCTCCGGGCGCGGTCGCGCCCGATGTTTTTGCCCGGCGGCTTGAATCTTCCGCCGTCCTGTTATTATATAATATAGCGCCTGCGTTTCGACGCTCGTGCAAATTTTACGGCTGGGCCGGTGATTTTATGCTGTACGGAATTTTTATGAGCGTGATGACGTGCCTCTGTTGGGGCAGCACGTCCGTGATGATGCGCGGCATTCATAAACTTGGCGCATTCGAGGTGTCGTTGCTGCGCGCGGCAGGCGGGCTGGTCTGCGGTTCGGCGCTGTTCTTCGCCTTCCGCGGCGACGCGGCGCGTATCTCGGCGATCGAGGCTGCTATTTTCGTCGTCATGGTGCTATGCAACAACGTGATAGGCGACGTTTTTCTGCTTTTTGCGGTGCAGCGGCTCGGCGTCGCGCGCGGCGCTGCGATAGCAAGCTCCTATCCGGTCATAGTCTCAGTCGCATCGCATTTCATATTCGGATCGCCTTTCACAGGGGCGACAGCGGCGGGGACTCTTACGGCGTTTGCGGGGACGGCTCTGCTCTGCCGCAGGGACGGAGGCTGCACGGTGCCCGTCACGTGGTCCGGCGTCGCGTACGCAGTAGCCGCGTCTCTCTTCTGGGCGGCGGGACTGCTTTTCAACAAGGCGCTTATCGCAGACGGGCTTTCGCCGCTTTTCGTGACCTTGGGGCGCGGCGTGACATTTTTCACTATCGCGCTCGCGCTGTGGTTCTGGGAGAAGGAGCGCCGCTCCCGCGAAGCGTGGCGTATTTTCTTGACGCGCGAGACGCTTTTCGCCTTCGCCGCGGGCGTCTGCTCGCTCGGCTTCGGCGCGTTCTTCTTCTCGTCCGCGCTAGCATACGTCCAGCCAGCCGTCGCGACTACGATAGGCGCGTCGAACCCCATCGCCGCGACGATCGCCGCGATCTTCATCTACAAAGAAAAGCCGACCGCGCGCCAGTGGGCTGGAATTTTCCTCGCCGTGCTAGGGTCGGCGTTGGTGACGCTGTAATGGGGTTTTGCGTAATATAGCTTAAAGAACTGCATCCAGTGAGCTGCGGAATGTCCGTATATTCGGCGGACATGTTTGTAATTTCCCTAAAGGCGGGGAAGTGCCGCCTGCTGAAGCGATAGAATCGACGCGAAGAAAAAATGAGCCGTTGGAGGCGGAATATAAGGGAAGTCGGCTGTTAGCCGTCGATGTCGTTCTGCAACGCCGTCTCGTTAAATATGAAAAAAGCGCCCTCGGTCAGGGCGCTTTTTCTTTTATTTTTCTCGCGCGCTTCATTTATAAGGCGGGGACTATTTTATGATACATGAGACGGCTCTTTTTATATAAGGAAATTAGATTTTTATACATGTCTTGTGCGGACTATTGGAAATGTGTCGGGAGCTATTGCGTTTTAACTTTGTATGTCCGACACATATATATCGTCATATTATAAAGGCAATATTAATCAAATGAATAATACACTTTTATTGTCTTTTATAACGCCTTGGCGGCGTGGTTTCTTGAGCCGTGGCCATGCGGCTGTTAGAATATTCTCATCATTGTTGTGCTTCGGAAAGAGGATTTTCGGTGAGACGTAATTTATACTCATTCAACTTCTCATAAAAACTATGCCGCGCCAGCAATTTTCTGCACCCGATGAAGCGGGGCGGGCCCGCTGGCGCCTCCT
>CAVEUD010000009.1:0-91343 GCA_963618995.1 bacterium | reverse complement strand
GCCCCGCTTTATCGGGGGCTAAAAATTGCCAGAGCTACATATGTTTTGTTATAAAGTTGAGTAAGTATAAGAAACGTTTGCAGAAAATAATGCGTTCTGTGAAAACGTTGGATGAAGCAATCATGTTAAGTCTGTAAGTTAATTGAGTATAAAAACGTTTGGCCCCTAACGTTAGGGGTCAAACGTTGTAACGTCATAAAAGATAAAATGGTGCGGTATTACCTAAATTTTATGAGACGGAAGTCTTTCTTCCCTATGTTGAGCTGCGCGTAGCGGCCCGCGAGGAGGTCGTCTTCCGTGACGCGGCGGCCTGGATCGGCTATTTTTTCGCCGTTAAGGTATGCGCCGCCTTCTTTGATTTTTTTCTTCGCGTTGCCTTTGGAGTCGCAAGCCCCGCAGAGGACGAGCAGGTCGGTGACTCCGCCGGTCTCGGCGAGGTCCGCTTCGGTGCAGGGGATTTCGGCGGAAAGCGTGTCGAGCACTTCCTGCGAGGCGTCTTTGATGCTCGTCTCGCCGAAGAGCACGGCGCTCGCGTCGCGCACGCGCTTCGCGGCTCCTTCGCCGTGGACGCGGCAGGTCATCTCCCACGCGAGTTCCTTTTGCGCCTTGCGCAGATGCGGGGTCTTCTCGTGCTCTTCGAGCAGCGCCGCGATTTCATCAAGCTCGCGGAAGGTGAAGAGCTTGAAAAGCTTTTCAAGGTCTTTGTCGTCTACGTTTATCCAGAACTGGTAGAACTTGTAGACGCTGGTGCGCTCGGCGGAGAGGTAGACGGCGCCGCTTTCGGATTTGCCGAATTTCTGTCCCTGCGCGTTGAGGAGCAGCGGGAAGGTGATGCCGTAGCACTGCCCGCCGGATTTTTTGCGCGTGAGATCCATGCCGGCGATGATGTTGACCTGCTGGTCGTTGCCGCCCATCTGGAGCGTGCAGCCGTATTCTCTGTAGAGGTGGTTGAAGTCGAAGGCCTGGAGCAGTATGTATGAAAGCTCCGTGTAGGTTATCGACTTGTCCGGGTCGAGGACGCGGCTGCGGACGTATTCGCGGTTGACGAGGAAGCTGACGGTGAAATATTTCCCCGTGTCGCGGAGGAATTCTATATAATTCTCGTTCTTGAGCCAGTCGTTGTTGTTCACGAGCAGCGCGCTGTTTTCTCCGCTGTCGAAGTTGAGGAAATGGCGGAGCTGTTTCGCTATGCAGGATACGTTGTGAAGTATCTGCTCTTCAGAAAGCAGATTGCGTTCGGCGCTCTTGCCAGACGGGTCGCCTATGCGCCCCGTGCCGCCGCCCGCTATTGCTATCGGACGGTGTCCGAGCCGCTGGAGCCACGCGAGCCCCATTATGGCGACGAGGTTGCCGACGTGGAGGCTGTCGGCGGTGGGGTCGAAGCCTATGTAGCCGGTCACCATGTTGTTTTTGAAGTGCTCTTCCAACTCCTCGTTATGGCTCGTCCACTCGACGAAGCCGCGATCCCTCAAAACCTGCAGCGCGTTTGTGTGCATCGGTTATAAAACCCTCCTGAGTTTATTTTTCCAGATTATACCAGTTGATGCGCCCTGAGAGAGGCTTTTCCCAGACGACCATGACGCGGCCCAGCCGCTGGAGCACGCCGCCGAATGAATCCGCTATCTCCTGGTCGAACGGGCTTATGGAAAATTCCGGCTGGAGCGGTTCGGTGTCTCCCTCCCCCCTCCACGAGTATTCGTCCGAAGTCCCGTCGTAGAAATCATGGTCCTCTTCCTCTTCAGGGAAGGTACTCATCTTAGTCATATCGGATAGAGCCTTGCCTATCCTCGGCAGATCGGCGAGCAGCCAGCCGACGGCTTCCTCGTTCTCTGCGAGGAACTTCGAGAGGGCCGCGCCGGAGGCTACCGACTGCGGCGACGCGAGTCCAAGAACCGCCGTATCGCCGCGCCCGGCGCCTATCACTGAGAACGGCACGCTGGCGGAACCGCCGAATTCAAAGCCCTCTACAATTTCCGGTTCTACGCCGTAGAAGAGGTTTTCCCAGAAAGCTGAGACGAGCTTGCGCATAAGCTCGGGCCTGCCTGAGAATTCCGTGAGAAGCCCGGGCAGCGAGAACCAGAGTATTTTATTCTGGCCGCCTAGCGATATTATCGTGCGCCCCGCGAGAATCTCGCGTATCTGCGCGTCGCTGAGGCCGAGGCCTTCGGCAAAGGTTCCGGCGTAAGATAGCGGGAAGGGCCACGTACCCGGCGCGTCTTTAAGCGCAGGGAAGGCAAAACCGGCAGAAAGCATCAACGGCTGCGGCAGGACGCAGTCGGAGACATCCCATTTCTGCGGTTTGAGCGTCGCGTTAAGGTAGGCTTTAGCTGCCGCGCCCAGGTTGACGAAAGCCCAGCGAGCCTCGCCGGGCTGCCCAGCGTCTTTGGGCTCGCGCCACGCCGCCTCGACGGTCAAGCTGAACCGTTCTTTCGCGTTCGCCGTCAGTTCGCCGCCGTCGCATACCTCCATGTGCGCCGGCCACGATTCTTCCTGCGTCCATTTTTTGTTCTTCAAGCCGCCGCCTTTGTCAAAGGAGGCCATTTTGTGAAGGCCTGTAAGCTCCGCAGCCAGCAGAGTATTTTTGCCGATTACCGTGTAATAGAACGGCGCCGACAGTTTTTTGGAGCGCACGGCGAATACGCCGTCCCGCCCCGCTGCGCTCTCAGTCCCGAAGGCCGCGCCGAGCGACGCCGGGAGCGCGCCCTTTTTCAGAAGTTCCGTTTCTTCGTCTGTGAAGCGCGCCGCGCAGTAGACGGCGGCAGCCCCATCTTCTCCGCGCTCGATCAGCACGGCTGCGTCATCAGCCAGGGCCGCCGCTGCAAGCACCGCGCCGCGCGGAGTGTCGCTCTTGAGGTGCGCGTATATGCCGTCTGTGAGCAGCGAGGCGAGCACCTCGGGATAGTGGCGCTCCTTCGTTTCGAGCAGGATGTAGGGAGCCGTCCCGCGCGGCTCGGGAATATATGCAAGCGGCCTCCGGCCGCCGCGAGCCGACAAGAGATAGACGAAAACCGCGGCGGCGGCTATTGCCGCGGCGACCACGGCAGCGGCGGCTATGTACTTAACTTTTGCGCTCATAGAGCAATTCCTTCCTTTGCTTCCGCGCGGCGCGGCCCGCTATTTTTCCTCGTGCGCTCCGCCGAACGCGGCGGCGGTCTCAAGCAGGGTGCGCGCGGATATGAGCAGCGGCATGATGTTGCGGTACTGCTCTTCGTTCTGTATAAGAGTCTCCCTCATTTCGTCGGTGCGCGCCGAGATGAGGTTCAGCACGCTTTCCACGTCCTTCGGGTTGAAGTCTATTCTTTCGAGTATGCGCTTCGAGATGACGGGCATCGCGGCCTTTTCCGGAGCTGGCGCCGCGAGGTCTATTTCGTCGCCTATTGCAGGAATCTGGGTGGCGTAGCCTGCGTCCTTGAGGCCGAGAGCGAGCGACTCCGCGGACTTCGGTTCGCCGTGGACTATCACGAAGCGAGCTTTTTTCGTAAAGAACGACGCCCATTTGAGAAGGTCGTCGCGGTCTGCATGCGCGGAGAAGCCGTTGAGCGTGTGGAGCTGCGCTTTGACGGAGATTTCCTCGCCGGCGATGCGCACGGTCTTCGCGCCGTCGACGATACGGCGGCCTAGGGTGCCGTAGGCCTGGTAGCCGACGAAGAATACGTGCGTGTCTTTTTTATAAAGGCTGTGCTTGAGGTGGTGCATTATGCGGCCGCCGGAGCACATTCCGCTTCCGGCAAGGACTATGCCGTCGTCCATCGCGTTTATCGCGCGCGACTCTTCGGCGGTGCGGACAAAGCTGAAGCCGCGCGGCTCGAAGGGGTCCTCGCCGTTCTTAAGCATCTCCTTCAGCTCGCGCGAGAGCAGCGTCTCATGCTCTGAGTATATCTCCGTCGTTTTAACTCCCATAGGAGAATCAAGATAGATGTTCGCCATTTTCAGGTCGGGGAGTTTTTTCTGCAAAAGCTTGAATTCGTAAAGCATCCTCTGCGCGCGGTCTACGACGAAGGTCGGTATCAGCACCTTGCCGCCAGCGCGGACGGCCGCCTCCATCGCCTGCTGGAACTCGGCGCGCGTGTCCTCGAGCGACTTGTGCAGCCTGTCGCCGTAGGTCGACTCGATGAGGACGAAGTCCGCCTCTTCAACGACTGCCGGCGGCTTTTCTATAACCCCGTCCATCGGCCCGAGGTCTCCAGAGAATACCGCCTTAACGGGCTTTTCCATGCCTTCTTCGGAAATCCACGTCTCTACGATGGCGCTGCCAAGAATGTGTCCCGCCTCGCGGAAACGCACCACGAGGCCCGGAAGTATCTGGACGGCCTCGTCGTAGGGCAGCGGGCTGCGGTGCGCAAGCGTATCCTCGACGTCCCGCTCGCTGTAGAGCGGCTCGACCGGCGGCAGCCCCTTGCGCGCGTTCTTGCGCGTGCGCCACTCTGCGTCTTCCTTCATGATGCGCGCCGAGTCGCGGAGCAGAACCTCGACCAGTTCCGACGTCGCATGCGTACAGTATATCTTTCCCTTGAAGCCGAGCTTGACAAGCAGCGGAATCCTTCCGCTGTGGTCTATGTGCGCGTGCGTCAACAGCACGGCGTCTATCCCGGTTGGGTCGTAGGGGAAGCCTTCGCCATCATGGCGCTCTTCGTCCGCCCCCTGGTGCGTTCCGCAGTCTACGAGCACCTTGTAGCCCGCCGTCTCTATCATATAATTGGAGCCGGTTACTTCTCCGGCAGCGCCTAATATCCTGAGCTTCATAAGCAAGCGTCCTAAGGCTTCCACCTTTCGTGTAAGAATTATAGCAACATTACCTTATTATTCTACCCTCTGCGCGGGTACTTCACAACGTATGACGGTTCCTATTCCGACCGTGGATTTAATCTCTATAGTGCCGCCCGCAAGGCGGATGCGCTCGCTCATGTTCGAGAGGCCGCGGTGACCGCGCACGCGCAGCTCCTTGAAGTCGCCGTGTACCGGCATGGCGAAGCCGTCGCCGTTGTCCTTGACGGTCATCACAATTTTGTCGGCCTCGCGAGCGAGCGAGACCTTCACGTCGCTCGCCTTGCCATGGTGTACGGAGTTGTTTATGGACTCCTGCGCGACGCGATAGAAGGCGAGACAGAGCTGAGGCTGCACCTCTTCGTCCTCGTCCCATTCGCCGAATATATCGAGCTCGATTTCGACGCCGAGCTGCCCAGACATCCTGTTGCAGAGCTCCGTCAGCGAATGGCGCAGGCCGAGGTCGAGCCACGGAGGCGTCAGGTCGTTGCAGAGCTCGCGCAGCTCCTTGACCCCTATCATAGCCACGTGCTCAGCGCCGGAGAGACTCGCGACGACAGCAGGATTGTCCTGCAAATCCGTCTTGAGCAGGCGGAGCCGCTGCACGAGCGCCGTCGCGTCCTGAAGCGAGCCGTCGTGGATTTCGCGCGATATCCTTTCGCGCTCGTCCTCCTGCACCTTAACTATATCCGTTACGTAGTCGCGCTGCAATTTTTCTTTTTCAATCGCCGCCTGCGCGAGAAGCGCGAAGGTAGAGCGCAGCTGGCGCAGTTCGGGCACCGCCCCCGGCGCGTCGGGCGCCGGCATGTCGCGCCCGAAGGAAAGCGAGAGTATCTCGTGGTCGAGCCGCCGCAGAGGCAGGATTACCTTGTTGTAAAGCAGGAATATCGCAAGCAGCGTAAAAGCCGCAAGAACCGCCATGACGAAGGGCCACAGCGATACGAGCAGCACCATCGTGCCGAAAAGCATCTCCCACGAGACCGCGCCTATTACGTAAATACTTTCGTTCGGTATGTCGTAGCGCACGCCAGTGTAGTACGAGCCCACCTTGTCGTATATCTTGACCGGGGTGCGCGAATTGAAGGAGTCCTTCCACTTATGGAGAAATTCCACCTCGCCGGGCGACTCGTATATGAGCGTGCCGTCCTTGTGGAAGACGGCGAAGAGGCCCGGGATGTCCATCGCGCTTAGGAGCTGGTTCATCGTGGCCGAGTCCCCCTCCGTGATACCCTTGCCTCCCGCGCGGATGTTCCACTTTTTGGAGTCGAGACGCGCCGCTACGCTGTCCACGAGGTTCTCGACATAATTGCCAGAAACTGCGTGCATCGTGCTCTCGAACTGGTTGTAGACCACCCACGCGAGTATCAGCGCAAGAAAGGCCGGGATGAAGATCGCCGTGATGAGCTTATATAGAAGTCCGCGCTTCGTCTTCACTTCAGTCTATAAGTTCCTCTATTGTGACTATTCCGTATTTTATCGCAAGCAGCATGGCCTCGGTCTTGTTCTTTGCACCGAGTTTGTCGTATATCGAGGCGAGATGAGTCTGCACCGTGCGTTCGCTGATGAAAAGTTTCGCCGCGATCCCCTTGCTGGAGAGGCCGCGCGCCGCGAGCAGAAGCACCTCGCGCTCGCGCACGGAGACCGGCTCAGGCATAAAGTTGTCGCCGCCCTCGACGGCGCGCGATACTTCGCTGTCGAGGTAGAAGCCGCCGCGCGCCGCTATGCGTATCGCCTTAGAGAGCGTGTCCATAGTCGCGGTCTTGAGCAGGTAGCCGCGCGCGCCCGCGCGCAGCGCCGCCAAAACGTACTGGTTCGCGTCGTAGGACGTGAGCATCAGAGCCGCCGTCGGGATGCCGGCGTCGCGCGCCATGCGCGCTATCGTAATGCCGTCGAGGCTCGGCATGCGTATGTCGAGCAGCGCGACCTGAGGCCGCAGCGCCTTTATGCCGGCCCACGTAGATTCTCCGTCGGCATACTCTCCGACGACCTCGAAATCGGGCTCTTTAGCAAGATAGCCCTTCATCCCCTCTCTAGTAAGCGGATGGTCGTCGGCTAAAACTATCGTTATCGACATCATCTTCTGCTCCCCTTTCCGGCGTCCGGCCCGCCGGACGTACTATGAAATCGAAAAAACGTCGCGCGGCAGCGTCGCTGGATCCACCCAGACGCTTTCCACTCCCGACTCCGCCATTATGGCGCGCGCGAGCTCGTCCGGATAAGGATAAAGATAGAAAACTTTTTCGCAGCCGGCGTTGATAAGCGCCTTCGTACAGTAGACGCAGGGCTCGTGCGTGCAGTAGAGCCACGAGCCGGCAGTCGAAGTTCCCGCAGCCGCGGCCTGCGCTATCGCGTTTATCTCGGCGTGCGAGCCGCGGCAGATTTCGTGCCGCTCGCCCGACGCTATGCCCAGCTGCTCGCGCAGGCATCCGACGGCCTCGCAGTGGCTGACGCCGCGCGGCGCCCCGTTGTAGCCGGTGCTCAGTATCTGTCTGTCGCGCACGAGCACCGCGCCTACTTTGCGCCGCAGGCACGTGCTCCTGCTTGCCGCCACCTGCGCCATGAGAAGAAAATAAACGTCCCACTCGGGCCTTCCTGCCATGCCGCGTCACCGTCCTTTCGTATTTTTATTATATAGTCATAAAGTTGAATGTCGTCCGCCTCGCCGGCAATTTACGCAAAAATTACAAAATTTGCACAGCTTCCGGCTACCTTCCCGCTGCGGCGGTTTTGATTATTCTTATCACGTGTTCGCGCAGCTCGGCGTGGCCGTGCGTCCCGGCACGCGCGCAGGCTTTCGCGTTTTCGCCGCAGAGGAGGCATTTGCGCGGCGGCAGCCCCATATCGAGGCGCGAGAGCTGGCCGTCCACCGTCAGCACGTCTATGTCGAGGACGCGCCCCGCCTCCATGCTGTTCTCGGCTTCGACGGCGGCGCGCTTTAGGGCGTGCGCGTCGTACCTTTTGCCGTCGAAGACCCCCTGCCAGCAAAGCCCCGCGCCGTTGTCGAGGTACTGTTCCTCGAAGGGCGCGGCTCCCGCGCAGGCGAGCAGGAAGCGGCGGCAGTCTTTTATTATCGTTATGTCGCCCGGCACGCGCTTGGGAAAGCCGGGGATGTTGAGCCCTATCTGGCAGACGAACGCGCCCTCCCGCGCGGCGAGCATCCTCTTCTGGCACGCGGCGCGTTCGTCGCGGCCCGATAAAACCGCTTCAAGCGGAGTCATTTATCCTTCTCCTTTAGTCTGGCGGCGGTTTCTGCGCCGCGCGGGCTTTTCAGATAATCGAGCGTGACCTTGGGGAGCAGCGCTTCAAGCCCCGGCGCGCCCTCTACTATCATCGCGCGGACGCGCGAGGCGGATACCGGCGCTCCGCCAGCTTCTTTGCGCGGTATTTCGGTCACCTCGCAGCCGTATTCCGGCAACGTTTTTTTCAGCGTTTCGTTGTAGAGCGCCGTGACGGCGCAGAAGGGTTCCGTCCCGACGAAGCGGCGCGCGACGCACAGCGCCGGTACGAAGAGCCGCCCGAAGAGCCGCGCGTCGAGCTCGGCCTGTTCGGCGGCGACGGACAGCTCGCCGCGATCCTTCAGAAAATATGTAGGGAAGGTGGCCTTCGAGACGGCGTAGCTGCCGCTTGCGAGCACACGGACGTTTGGGATGTGCGCCGTGCCTTCGCGAATTAGCGCGAGCCTGTCGGCGAACGGGAAGGCCGAGGCGTCTTCCTCGACAGCTATGACATAGAATACCGGACACCGTTTCGCGCCTTCTTCGATTAAAAACTGATGGCCGAGCGTGAAAGGGTTGCAGTTCATGACGGCCGCTCCGGCCTCCGGGCCGTTTTTCTCGCGCTCTGCTTCGAGCGCGGCGCGGTATTCGCCGACGCCGGGCGCGCCGCATTCCATGAGGACGGAATTTTTCGAGGCGGCGAGTTCGCGGAAGCCGAGCGAAGCGATTTTCGGCGCGGCCTCCGGCTTCGTGTAGACGAAGAAATTATAGCGCCCGTCGGCGCGCGCGGCGCTCATGAGAGCCGATATGACCTGCCCGGATAGGCCGGCCTCGCGCCATTCCGGCGACGCGGCGACCATTTTTATGACGGAGCCGGCAAGGCTCGCCGTCGCTATCACGTTTTCGTCGCAATCCTCGGCGAGCGCAGTGTAATCCGGCGCGCCCTCGAAGACGAGGCCCGCTTCCGCGAGCAGGCGTTCCACCGCGCGCCGCTCGAACCGGTCGAGCCTTTTCGTCACGCGGCACGTTACGCCGTACATCGGTTTCAGTCCTTCGAGAGCTTGCGCTTTACTATCTCGCCTATCGCGGAACGCGGCATCTGCGAGATGAATTCTATGATGCGGGGCACTTTATAGTACGAGAGCTTCTGTTTGCAGTAGTCGATGAGCTCCTTCGACGAAACTTTGTCGCCGTTCCTGAGTACGACGAAGGCCTTGACGATCTCCCCGCTTATCGAGCGCGGCACCCCGATGACTGCGGCCTCTTTTACCGCGGGGTGCTCCTCGAGCGTGCGCTCTACCTCGCGCGAGTAGACCTTGAAGCCTCCGACGAAGATTACCTCCGTCGTACGCCCGACGAGGTAAAAATAGCCGTCCTCGTCGAAGCGGCCTATGTCGCCGGTACGGAACCAGCCGCCGCTGAAGCGCCCTTCGGTGAGCTCGGGGCTGCGGTAGTAGCCTTTCGCGACGCTCGCGCCGCGTATCCATAGCTGGCCCTCGCGTCCAACTGGAAGGACCTCGCCAGCGTCGCTGCGTATCTCGGCCTCGACGCAGGAGATTATCGTGCCGACGCTCTCTGGCTTCGACTTGTCGAACGCGGGCGCGAGCGCGACGACGGAGGCGGCCTCCGTGAGGCCGTAGCCCTGTATGACGCGTGTCTGGAGCGCCTGCTCGGCGCGGCGGCGCAGGGCGCAGGAGAGCCTGTCCGCGCCGGAAAGTACGCATTTTATCTTCGACGGGGGCGTCGCGCCGCGCATGACGGCTGAGACCATCATCGCGATCATAGTCGGCACGGCCATCACGATGGAGACCTCGGCCCTGCGTATCGCATCCATCGACGTCTCGACCGGCATGAACGAAGGAAGTATCACCTGACGCACCGCCTTGACGAGCGGCAGCAGGGCGCCGCATACGAAGCCGAAGGCGTTAGAGTTCGGCAGGGCGTTGAGTATCACGTCATCCTCGTCAAGCATGCCGTCTATATGGTTCACGCAGCTTTCTATGCAGGCGAGAAGGTTCGCGTGAGTGAGCGGGACGGCGTTCGGCTCGCCTGTGATGCCGGAAGTATAGAAGATTACCGCGGTGTCCGGGTCTTCCTCGTCGCAGGGCCGTCCCGGGATGTTGTCCTCAAGTGAGTCGAGGCTTATCGCAGAACATGGGATGCCGTCCTCCGATATGAGCGGCACGAGTTCGTCGCAGCCGCGGGAGGTGAGAACCGCGAAGACGTCGGCGTGGTGAAGCTGGCGTATCAGAGGAGCGTAGCCCGAGCGCGGGTCTATTAGGACGACCGCGCCGCCGAGCCGCCAGACGGCGGCCGCCGTCGCGAGCAGTATCGGGCTGTTCGGCGTCAGAAGCGCGAGGCGCTGGCCCTGCCTGAAGTTGCTGGTCTTCAACCTCTCCTCGCACTCCTCTATCAGCTCAAGGAAAGCGCCGCGCGACCACCACGTCTTCTGCCACCATATGAACGGCTCGGCGGGAAGCCGGTTCAGATTGTCACGTATTATCGCTTCAAGCCTGCTGGAAGACAAAATTTATCAACTCCAGAAGTTAAGAAAATCTATTCTAATTTCCCGCAAGCGTGAGCGCCATGTAGGCCTCCCACGCGGCGGAGAACGGAAGCATGCTTTCTGGTACGTCGTAACGCGGGTGATGGAGCGGATATTCAAGCCCCGTACCGAGCAGCATGAAGACCGACGGGACGGCGTGAGTGAAGAAGGAGAAATCCTCGCCCGAAAGCAGCGGGCGCTCCAGCATGTTTATGCCGTCTTCCCCGAAAAAAGGAACCCCGATACGGAGGATGTCTTCCAACATATCGAGGTTGTTTTCAATTTGTGCGTAGTTTCTCGTGTATTCGACCGACGCAAGCCCGCGAAGCGCCTTGGCGATGGCGGGGGCGACGGTCTCTATGCGGCTCTGCACGAAGTCGCGCGTCTTGGGGTTGAATGCGCGCAGAGTTCCCCAGAGGTTCGCCTGTTCCGGTATTACGTTGTAGGCGGTGCCTGACTCGACCTGCCCGAACGACACGACGACGGCCTCGCGCGGGTCGACCTCGCGCGAAAGCATAGCCTGTATTGTGATGATTATGTTCGCGGCTATCGTGACGGGGTCGACCGTCATGTGCGGCTCGGCGGCGTGGCCCGCGGTGCCGCGGATGTCTATATGTATCCTGTCGGAGAGCGCCGTCATGACGCCCTTTTTCGTATAAAGTTCGCTGTAGGGAAGCTCCGGCGTCCACGCAACCGCAGCGCAGCGCCCTATGTCGAATTTCTCTATTATGTGGTTCTCAGTCAGCGTCTTCGCGCCGCTGCGTCCCTCGCCGGCCGGCTGAAAGAGGAATACTATGCGCTGCGTCAGTTCGTCGCGGTGCTCGGCCAGCACCGTCGCGGCACCGAGCAGCGCGGCCATCTCGGCGTCGTGGCCGCATGCGTGCATCACGCCTGGCATACATGACGAGAACGGAAGGCCGGTCTGCTCGTCTGCTGCGACTGCGTCCATAGTAGCGCGCAACATCAGCGCCGGGCCCGGGATGTCGCTGCCGAGCACGCCTATGACGGAGGTCGGCATGGCGCAGCCGGTTATTACCTCCATATCAGGGATTGATTTCAGCACGTTCGAAACCTTCGAGGCTGTGATGTTCTCCTCAAAAGCAAGCTCAGGGAACTGGTGGAAGTCCCTCCGCCAGTCCTGCATGTCGCTGTAAATACGTTCCGCTCCTTCGAGAAGCGACGCCCCCAACGCCGAAAGTTCCGTCTGATCCCTCATCCTCGCTCTTCCTTCCATAAAACGAAGCCGCTACCACAATTTTTGATAGTTTATCACAAAACGCGCTTGATGAAAAATCCGAAGCCGTCCGCTTCAGCCTATGACGCGGCGGTGCGGGAAATAGTACAATATGCCGACCGGGAGGCGATTATTATGACGGAACCGCAGAAGGGAGCGGCGGCGGTGTTTCTCTCTTATATTTGGTGGGGTTCGATGCCGCTATACTGGAAGCTGCTTGGGAGCGTGCCGTCAGGCGAGATACTCGGCCACCGCGTCGTTTGGTCGGCAGCCTTCATGGCGGCCGCGCTCTTCGCCGCTCGCAGATGGCGCGCAGCGATCGCTTTCATACGCAGGAACCCGCGCGCCTCACTCTGGATCGCTGGAGGCGGCTTTCTGATAACCTTCAACTGGTGGCTCTATATCCGGGCCGTCAACTTGGGGCAGGTGCTCGAAACGAGCCTCGGCTATTACATGAACCCGCTGCTCTCGATGCTCTTCGGCTGTTTCTTTTTCGGCGAACGGATGCGCGGCGCTCAGAAGGCGGCGCTTGCGCTAGCCGCTTCGGGCGTCGCGGCGCAGGTCGCTGCGCACGGCTTCGCCCCCGCAGCGGGTGCCGGACTAGCTCTTTCGTTCGCGCTCTACGGCGTGCTTAAGAAGAAAATCCCGACCGACCCGTCCGTCTCGCTCTCCATAGAGACCTTCGCCGTCGCGCCGTTCGCCCTCGCGTGGCTCGCATGGCTTGAGCACACCGGGGCCGCGGCCTATCCCTACGACATGAGGACGAACCTCCTGCTCGTCGGCGCAGGCGTCATGACCTCGTCGCCGCTTCTGCTCTTCGCCTACGGCACGCGGCGCGTCCGCCTCGTCACCATCGGCTTCATACAGTACGTCTCTCCGACGATGACTTTCATCCTAGGCACATTTTTGTATCACGAGCCCATGAGCCGGCACAGGCTCGCCGCCTTCGTCCTGGTATGGTGCGCGATAGCGCTTTACCTGGCGGACGCCGCATTATCCGCGCGCAGGGAACGCTCCGTCGCCGCGGGCCGTAACTGAGCCGTTACGTTCACTTGCACAAATCTTTACAAAAAAATAATTGACAGTTAGGCGGTTGCAATATATCATAACGTTTGCTGAAAAATATTTCGGACGGAAGAAGGGTGAAGAAATGCTGAATAAACGGATCACGTTAAAAGCTAAAGCCGCGATATGCGCGGCGCTCACCCTGCCTCGACCGTCCAGCTTCTAAACCTTTTCCTCAGGGCGCGGACGCGCCCCCTTTTCAAATACGCTTATCTAATTGAATGACCTCTCTCTCCGCGTTGAGCGGAGAGAGAAGGCACGCTCTTCGCGGCGCGGACGCAAATGGATCGCCGCCGCATGTTTTAAGGTTTAGAAGGAGATTTTTTGACATGAAGAACTTTGCAGACTGCGCTGAACACACTGACGGACTCCTTGATGGAAAGACGATAGGGATAGCGGGCTTCGGTCACCTTGGCTCGTCGATAGCCGCGGCGCTCGCCGCTAACAACGGCTTCCCCAAAGAGCGTCTGCTTATATCGTGCGGCGGAAGCGCCGCGACGCTGGCGCGCGCCGAACGCATGGGGCTCGCCGCCTGTATGACGGACACGCGCACCCTCGCCTCAAGCGCCGATTTTATACTGCTTGCGGCCAGGCCGCAGGACCTCGGCTCATTTGCTGGGCTGCAGCTCAAGGAGGGAGCCTTCGTTATGTCCTTCATGGCTGGAATATCGCTTGAGACGCTGCACAAGGTCTTCGGCTCGGAGCTATGCCGCGTTATGTGCAGCGGCCCTGAAACAATAACGGACGGGATGGGCGTGAGCGCGGCATTCCCCTCCGAGGCGCGCCCGCATGCCGTGCTGCGCGCCGCGGGGCTCGAGGTCTTCGACCTCTCCTGCGAGAAAGAGCTTGACGCCTTCACCGTCGCGATATGCCTGCCCCCCATACTTCTCAACGTCGAGTTGGGCGAAGCTGAAACGGACAAAACGCTCGCCGCGATGGCGAAGCGCTACCCCGTCTGCCGCGGCCTTGCTCCGTGGATAGGCCGAGTTGTCGATGCGCACCGCGCCGAAAAAAGCGCAAGCTCGCTCGAAAACGTCTCGACGAAGGGCGGCGTCACCGAAGCGATGACTGCGGCGCTGCGCGGCGGCTCGTCGCTTGCGGACTCGATAGCCGCGGGCCTCGCGCGCTGCGCCGAGATCAGCGCCGGGCTCGCGAAACGCTTCGCCGCGCGCGCGGCGTAAGGACGCGAGGTGAAAACCGCGCTTTCGCAAAACTATTGGAAATCTTACGCGCGTCTGAGCCGGGCGGATAAATTATGCGAATAAAATCGAAATGCCGTCCGCGCGAATAATCCGCGGGACGGCGTTATGTTTATCATAATTGGCCGGCGGCCGAATTTGCTCGCTATTTACCAATCCCAGCGCGCTGTAGTTTCACCGCGGCCGCGGCCGCTACTGCGGCTTTCACTACGTCGCCCCCAGCCGTGCTGAGAAACCCTATAGAAAGAACTTTGAAGAAAGTCGCGCCCTCCTGCCGCACCCAAAAGTTGAGAATCACGTAAAGATAAGCGACGCCGACGACGTAGGTCGCCGCCACGCCCAACAGGGCCGCCGCAAAGTAACGCGCGAAACCCGGCTCTCCGTACCGCGCGCGCATGAATTCAGAGAGAGCGCCGCAGATCCACGCGCAGCAGACAAACCCCCAAAGGTAGCCGAACGTCGGCGTAAACACCGCCGCAGGGCCTGCCGCCGAGGTAAACACCGGAATACCGGCCAGCCCCATCAATATATACAGAAGCAGCGACGCCGCGCCCTTGCGCGCGCCAAGCGTGAAGCCGGCAAGCATACAGACGAGAGTCTGTAACGTAAACGGCACAAACGGGAAGGGAATCATCAGCCGCGCCCCGACGGCCGACAAAACTGCAAACAACGAAATTTCCGCCATTGATTTTATCTTCATGCTGCGAATGATAATCCAAAAATACAGTTAAGTCAACCATAATAACAATTATCATTGACAGTATTTGAGCAGGGGAGTACGCCACGGGCAAAACAATAAAAGCGTTAAACAGCGCAGATAAATCGCCCCGCCTTCTGATATAATCGGGAGACTTGCATCGCAGAAAGGGTGTTGCGTCATTAACGCGCAGACAGAGACAGACCGCACATTCATGGAAACCGAGCCCGTGCCTAAGCTGATAACGCGCTTCGCGCTGCCGGCCGTCGCCGGCATGGTCGCAGGCGCGATATACAATATCGTTGACAGGATCTTCGTCGGCCACTATGTCGGACCCGCGGGGCTCGCGGCGATCACGGTATCGTTCCCGCCGATGCTTATGACGATAGCCTTCGCTCTGCTTATCTGCATAGGCGGCTCGTCGCGCGTAGCGATTCTCTTCGGGGCGAAGCGCGTTGAAGAGGCGGAGCGCGCGCTCGCCTCGACCTTCGTGCTGCTCGGATGCGCGGGCGCGCTCTTCGTCGCGGCGAGCCTGCTTTTCGCGGACGATATGCTGCGCCTCGCGGGGGACTCCGGCGAGGTGCTTGAGACTGCGCGGCCTTATCTGAAAATAGTGCTTCTCGGCGCGCCTTTCGGACTTTTCGGCTTCGGCGCGAACTTCCTCGTAAGAGCAAGCGGCAGCCCGAAATACGCAATGTGTACACAAATCGTCGGCGCGCTTGCCAACGTCGCGCTCGACGCGCTTTTCATCGTGACGCTCGACATGGGCGTAGCAGGCGCGGCATACGGCACTGTCGCTGCGCAGGCGGTTTCCGCCGCTTTCGGCCTCGCTTTCTTCCGCCGTCAAGAAGCGCCGCTGCGCATACGCGCGTGTTGCATCCGCCTGCCGAAATTGGAAATGATGGCGAAGATCTTCTCCGTCGGCAGCGCGCCCTTTTTCATGGAGGTTTCCTTCGTCGTCTATATGACGATAATGAATCAGCTAGTCCTGCAATACGGCGGAGACGCGGGACTGTCGGCTATGGGGATATTCCTAAGTCTCGACTCGCTCTTCTTCCTGCCTGCGATGGCGGTCGGCGAGGCGACGCAGCCGATAGTCGGCTACAACTACGGCGCTGGAAAGCCGGAGCGTGTCATTAAGGCGATACGCTTCGCGCTGATGATCGCAGTCGGCTTCTACGTCGTCAGCGGCGCTCTCGCGGAAATATTCGCGGCGCAGCTGATGGGCCTTTTCACCGACGACGCAGAGCTGCTGCGTCTCGGCGTGCATGGAATGCGCATCGGCTACCTCGGCATACCTTTCATGGGAGTCACGATAATCACGAACTCCGCGCTCCAGGGGCTCGGCAGGGGCGCGGCTTCGCTCGCGCTCTCGTTCTGCCGCCACGTCTTCTGCATGTTCGTGCCGCTGTTGACTCTGCCGCGCATCTTCGGCCTCACGGGCGTCTGGATGTCCTTCCCGTGCGGCGACGTCGGCGGCAGCATCGTAGCCGCGTGCTTTCTCGCCTGGATTATAAGATGGCTCAAAAGCCCGCAGGCGCTCGCGGTGAAATAACCGCGGAGCAAACGCTGTATATTAGGAAGAAAAATTTTTGTAAAGCCATCCGCCGCGCGCCTCGCCGTCCGTTTTACAATACGGACGGATCTTGACTGGCGGAAGGCGGGGCTGCGGCATCAAGAGGCCGGCATTCCTCACATGAAGGCCCGCGCATAAAGCGCGGGCCTTCGCATATTACTTATCAAGGATCAGCTTTTATAATTTGATAAGATTATAAAATTTCTTATTGCGGCTCCTTGATGACGAGCGGCATTATCTTGCGTGCGGGCGTGCCGACGTAGGTGCCCCCGACCGGAAGGTCTCTGAGCACCGAGCTGCCCATGCCGATGAGAACGTCGCAGCCGATGTTCACATAGGGCTTGACCATCGCGCCCATACCGACGAATACGTCGTCGCCGACGGATACGTTGTTGCCGAGCGTGCTGCGCGCGCCTAAATGGCAGAAACTGCCGACGTGCGTGTCGTGCCCTATGAAGCAGGCTGAGTTGACTATCGTGTGCTTGCCTATAACGGCGTCGGACTCGACAATGCAGCCTGCGAAAATCATCGTCCCTTCGCCTAGGCGCACGGAGCTGTTGACTATCCCGAGCGGGTGGACGAGGGCGGGCCAGCAGACGTTTTTAAAGCGTGCCGCCATTCTGCGGCGGATCTCGTTCGAGCCTATCGCGATGATCGCCATCGTCTCAGGCGTGTCCGGCATTTCGGAAACCGGGCCGAGTATCGGGATGCACCAGAGAGATTTGCCCCAGAGCTTCGGATTGTCGTCGTAAATTCCGGCGCAGCCGATTTTGCACGCCTCAAGCGTCGAAAGGACGACCTTTGCGTGGTCTCCCGCTCCTATGAGAAAAACGTTTTCTTTTCTCTCCATCGTTACCACCCTTCCGTTTTTTATTGAAGATGACATATTTATTGTAACTCAAATTTTACGTAAGTGTGCATAATCGGGCAAAAACCGCTGATATCATGGTATAATCAACTATTATACCGGACTAGCGTTTCCACTATTGCCGCGCCTGTCCTTCGGAGGGATTCTCTTGCGCAGACTCATCGTTCAGCTTATTTTGCGCCTCTTTTTCCGCGTGGAAGTAAAGGGCTGGGAGAATTGGAAAAATGCCGGAGACGGCGTCCTGATTGCGCCGAACTACGTATCGTTCATAGACCCGCTCATCCTGGCCGCCTTCCTGCCTGAAAAAGTGCCGTTCGCGATAGAACGAAGGCTGACAAAAAAACGCTTCGCGCGCTTCTTCCTTCCGATAGCGGACACACACATACTCGACGCAGATACACCGCTGACGCTCAAGTATTTCCTCAATCTGCTCAAAAACGGCGGACGCTGCGTCATCTTCCCGGAGCTTCAGCCGACGACCATCGGCAACCCGATGAAAGTATCGGCTGGCGTCGCGCAGATAGCCGACCACACGCACGCAAAAATACTGCCGATACACATCAAAGGCACGGAGAACACGCCGTTCTCGCGCATACAGCACAAGCGCGGCCTGCGCTTCTTCTCCAAGGTCACGCTGACTGTCTTCCCTGTCAAAGAGCTTAAAATACCCGAGGGGCTTACCGGTTCCAAACGCAACGCCGCAGCCGGACGCGCGCTTGAACGTATTATGGACGAAGCGTCTCTCTACGCGCGGCGCAAAGAGAAACCGTTCTGGGACATCCTGCTCGACGCGCGCAGCGAGTTCGGCGGAAGCACGCGCCTGTTCTGCGACCACGGCGCCAAGCCAGTCACCTACAACGGTTTTATCACACGCGTGCTGCTCATTGAGGAGGCGCTGCTGGCGCAGAACCTTGAGGGAGAAAACATCGGCGTGCTGCTGCCGACGTCGCTCGGAGGCGTAATAACAGTCTACGCACTTCAAAAAATGGGTAAAGTCCCGGCGATGCTGAACTTTTCGCTCGGGCCGCGGGCGCTTGCAACAAGCTGCCGCACCGCCTGCATCACCACCGTAGTCTCATCGCGCAAATTCATAGAACTGGGCAAGCTCGAAGCGCTCTCAAACGCCATCGAAGAGGCCGGCATCCGCATATTCTGGCTCGAAGACGCAGCGCCGCTCATAACGACCGGCAAAAAGCTAGCAGCCGCGCTGAAGGCGCCTTTCCTGCGCTCAAAGCCTGTAGACGCCAAGGCCGTCGAAAAACCGGCAGTCATCATCTTCACATCCGGTTCGGAAGGCGCGCCCAAGGGCGTCGTCCTGAGCTACAAGAATCTGAACACCAACCACGCCCAGATGTTCACGCGCGTAGACTTCTACCGCTCTGACCGCGTGCTGAACGCCATGCCGATATTCCACTCATTTGGTCTCTGCGGCGTATTCATGCCGGTATCGCTCGGCTTCTTCGTCTACCTCTATCCGTCGCCGCTGCACTACAAGACGATCGCGAATATATGTTACGACGAGCGCATAACGATACTCTTCGCCACGGACACGTTCCTAGCCGGCTATGCGAAGGCCGCCGCCGACAACTACGACTTTGCGACGATGCGTCTGCTCGTGCAGGGCGGCGAAAAGTTGAAAACCTCGACGCAGCAGACGTGGTTCGAGCGTTTCAACGTCCGCATAACGGAAGGCTACGGCGTGACTGAGGCTTCTCCGGTCGTATCGAACAACTATTACGCGCACCACAAGAGCGGCACAGTCGGCACTTTCGTCGAAGGGCTGGAACACCGCCTCGAACCGGTCGAAGGCGTCGCCGATGGAGGCCGGCTCTGGCTAAAAGGCGACAACATCATGCTCGGATACATGCGCGCGACGAACCCCGGCGTACTCGAGCCGCCTAAGGACGGCTGGTACGACACAGGCGACATTGTGACTGTAGATTCGGACGGCTTCGTGACTATACTCGGACGCGCCAAGCGCTTCGCCAAAATAGGCGGGGAGATGATATCGCTCGCCGCCGTCGAAGAGGCGATGTACGAGATATGGCCCGAAGGCCAGCACGCCGTTACAATGCTGCACGGCGCGAACCGGGAGACTCTCACCGCCGTAACGACGCGAGCCGACATCAAGCGCGACGACCTGCGCCAGAAACTCTCGGCCATCGGCATGGCCGAAATAGCGATTCCGAAAAAACTCATCTATATTGAAAACATCCCGCTCCTCGGAAACGGCAAGACGAGCTATGTCGAGCTTGACGAAATGCTGAAAAACACGAACGCAGAGGAGTAGGCTGCGATGATAAAGCAGAGCGGCGAATTTACGTCGGCTCGCGCCATTCGCGGAGGAAAAGAAAACGCGAAGATATTAAACGCGCCGCTGCTGGACGGAGCGAAGCCTCTCTCCATGGCGTCGAGGATAGAGCTTGAGCCCGGAGCTTCGATAGGGCCGGCACAGGCACGACGGGGACGAGGAAGTTTACGCAGTCGTCTCCGGCCGCGGAGTCCACATATCTGACGAAGGGAAATTCCCGGCCCGCCCCGGCGACATATTTGTAACGAGAAAGGGCATGTCGCATGCGCTGAAAAACGACGGCGACGCGCCGCTCGTTTTTTCGCCGTAGTTGCGAAATAAAGCCTCGCTCTCTAAATCGTAATATATTTTCGCAGTTTTATATAACATCGGTCAGCTTTTTCCGACGCCACGCCTTAAGGCTCGTGCGGCGGTTTGCCTCGCGTTTATATTTTTCACATTATCTTTATAAGATTACAGCATATTTTGTTGACATTGGGAAACTACAATATTATTCCGGCGATATTAAATCGCCATAGCCGTGCCGGTATCCTCTATTCCATAGCGGTCTCCGGCGCGTTTTATCTGTTGGTGGAATCGACGCTTCCGGTGCTCGTCATAGCGCAGCGCATGGTAGTCGGCGTAGACTCCTTCACACTGTAGGCAAGCTCTTCATCGCCGGGGTCATCCCCGGCATACTCTCGGGCGGCGGCCTCATGCTGGTCTCCTATTACTTCGCCAAGAAAGAAAATTATCCGAGGCTGCCGAATACACTGGTGACGTCCGCCGGAGCCTAAGAAAGCGACTCAACAATGTAACAACGCAGCGGGGCGCGCGCCCCGCTTTTTCATGCGCCGCACGGCCCCGGCTTCGCGAGGGAAGTTCACAAAATTCCAGCAACTTCCCACCCACGGCTTCCATATCAAGGCAGCGCCGCACTAATGGCGTGCAGCCGCAGAAATCCGCATGGTTGATTATTGACATACGGACGGGAATGTATATATAATCTATCGCGGTTTATTATCATGATATGATGCAAGGGAGGGAAATATAAAATGCGGAGGACAAAGGAAGAAGCGATGCGCACGAGGATGAGCATCATGGAATCGGCGCTTGATATCTTCAGCGAGAAGAATTTCGCAAACGCTTCAGTCTCGGAGATAACGTCAAGGATCGGCCTGTCGAAGGGCGCGTTTTACTGGCATTTCAAGAACAAGCAGGACATCCTCATCAAAATAGTCGAGGAGTTCTGCGTCGGGGTCAGCGACAAATACATGGGCCTCTGCGAAATTTCGCCTGAGTCCGTCGGTTCTCTGCGCGGTTATATGAAGGAGGCGCTCGCGCGCCTGCGGAGCGAGGAGCGTTGGCAGAAGCTGCACAAGCTTATGGTGCGCCGCCACGAGTGGCCCGAAGACATCCAGCTTCGCGTCAGCGACATTCTGCACGACGCGACGCAGCGCGACGTGCGTCAGCTTGAAACGTATATCGCCGCACGCCAGAAAAGCGGAAAGATTCGCAAGTCGCTTTCTGCGCACAAGGTGGCCGTGCTGTTGGCCAGCGTCTTTCAGGGCGTAGGGATATCGCAGCTCGTCGGCGCGCTGCCGGAGGAATTTCCGGAGTGCCTCGATATTCTGTTCGACGCGCTCGCGAAAGAATTCGAGGTCGCACAAGGGGCGTAAAAGGGCGGCAATCCCTGCCAGAACGAGGGAATACAGATAAACAAAAAACGGAAAGTGTAGGTGGCACTGAAAAATGCAGGGAAATGGAGAAAACAAGAACGTGGAGATAAAGGGTAAGCCGAAATCTCCGTGGGCGAAGATAGCCGCCGTGGTAGTGGTGGTCGCCGTAGCCTTCTTCGGCTACAGAGCCTGGAAGGACAGCTCGTCGCAGCCCGTGCAGCAGGCGGCCGCAGAGCCGGTCGTCATCGTCAAGACGGTCGAGAAGTTCGACGCCTCGTCGATGCCGTCGGAGTATGTCGGCCGCGTCGAGTCGATTCAGTCGGTATCCGTGAAGCCGCAGATTTCCGGCGAGATAGCGAAGGTCTGCTTCAAGGAAGGCTCAGTCGTCAAGGCCGGACAGATCCTCTTCCAGATAGACCCCAAACAGTACGAGGCTACGGTGCAGCTTCGCAAGGCGGAGCTCCAGCAGGCCGAGGCGAACCTCGTCACCGCCGAGAAATATTACAAGCGCGTAATGGCTGCAAGCGAGCGCGCAGTATCAGCGACGGACAGAGAAACGGCGGAGGGCAAATTCCTACAGGCCAAGGCTGCGGTAGCGCAGGCGAAGGCGGCTCTCAAGCTCGCGCAGATAGACCTCGGCTACTGCCGCATTACTGCTCCGATAACCGGGAAGATAG
Source organism: bacterium (assembly GCA_963618995.1). Lineage (GTDB taxonomy): Bacteria > Synergistota > Synergistia > Synergistales > Synergistaceae > Caccocola. Next base: position 69,534 of record CAVEUD010000009.1, on the reverse strand, counting down.
GCAAGGCGCTCTACACACAGGGCAACTACGTAACGCCTTCTATAACGGAACTCGCTTCAATAGTCCAGATGGATCCAATCCGCGTCTCCTACCCGCTGCCTGACAGAGACTATCTCGACCAGTTGTCGCTCTTCAAGGAAGACGGCTCCGTCTACAACACGAGCCTGATTCTCAGCAACGGCGAGAAATACGACGTTCCCGGCAAGCGCGACTTCGAGAACAACAAAGTCGACCAGACGACCGGAACGATAATGATGCGCCTGCGCTTCGCCAACAAGGACGGAATGCTGATTCCGGGCGGAATGGTCCGCGTCTTTACGAGACCCGTCAAGAGCCATATGGTCAACGCCGTTCCGCAGACCGCGGTTATGGCCGACGAGAAGGGCGACTACGTCTACATCATCAACGCCGACAACACTGCGCGTCAGGCGCGCGTGACGCTCGGACGCGAGTTCGGAACGCTGCGCGAGGTCACGAGCGGGGTTGAAGCGGGCGAAAACGTCGTCGTCGCCGGGCTTCAGCGCCTGCGCCCCGGAGTGAAGATCCGTATAGAAAATTCGGCCGACGAGAAGCCCGCGGCCGAGAACGCCGCAGCGCAGAGCGAAGAGGCTCCGAAAGAGGGAAATTAAAAAATGTTCTCTAAATTCTTCATCGAACGTCCGCGATTTGCGATGGTCGTCTGCATCGTCATCGCGCTCGCGGGCATAATATCCATCTTTTCGCTGCCGGTCGAGCAGTATCCCGAGGTCGCGCCGCCGCAGATCCGCGTCAGCACAACCTACCGCGGAGCCGACGCCGAGACGATAGCCAACACCCTCGCCGCGCCTCTCGAAGAACAGATAAACGGCGTCGAGGGCATGATCTATCTGGACTCGACCTCGAGCAACAACGGCGAATATGAACTTTTCGTCACCTTCGCCACGGGCACAGACCCCGACATGGCGCTCGTCCGCGTCCAGAACCGCGTCTCACAGGTACAGCCACAGCTGCCGCAGGAGGTCGTCGACGAAGGCATTACGGTCGAGACCTCGTTCTCCGACACGCTGGGCTTCATTGCGCTGACCTCGCCTAACGGCACCTACGGCGAGCTTGAGCTTATGAACTACGCCTATGCAAATATCAGAAGCCGCCTCCAGCGCGTGCCTGGCATGGGCAACGTCCAGGTATTCGGAGCCAAATACAGCATCCGCGTCTGGCTCGACCCTGTGCGCATCACGTCGCTCGGCCTCTCTATAGAGGACGTCGCGGCCGCCATCGAAAGCCAAAACAGGCAGGCTTCGATAGGCTCCATAGGCGCCCGCCCTGGCAGCGACATCAACAGCCCGCTGGTCTATACGCTTATGGCGAAGGGACGCCTTTCGACTGTCAAGGAATTTGAAGAAATCATAGTCCGCACGGCATCCGACGGCGGCTTGGTCAAATTAAAGGACATTTCGCGCATAGAGCTCGGCGCGGAGACCTACAGCTTCAACGCTGATGTTAACGGCGCCCCTGCGTCGATGATAGCGCTGTCGCAGACCTCCGGTTCGAACGCGCTCGAAGTAATGTCCGGAGTGCGGAACGTCATGGAGCAGATCCGCGCGAACCTGCCCGACGATATGAAGCTCGAAGTGCAGTACGACTCGACAGAGTACGTCCAGGAGACGATTAAGGAAATCATCCTAACGCTCTTCATGACGCTCGCGCTCGTCATATTCGTCTGCTACCTCTTCCTTCAGGAGTGGCGCACGACGCTCGTCCCGACGGTCGCGATACCGGTCTCGCTGCTCGGTACCTTCGCGGCGCTGCTTGCGGTCGGCTACACCATCAACACGCTTTCGCTCTTCGGACTCGTCCTCGTTATAGGTACGGTCGTCGACGACGCAATCGTCGTAGTCGAGCGCGTCCAGTTCCTTATGGAACGCGACAAGTGCGACCCGAAGACGGCTACCATACAGGCCATGAAGGACGTTACCGGACCTATGATGGCGACGACGCTCGTCTTCCTCGCCATATTCGTCCCCGTCGCCTTCATGACTGGAATCACGGGACAGATTTACAAGCAGTTCGCCGTCACCATCGGATTTGCGGTCTGCTTCTCGCTCGTCGTCGCGCTTACGATGTCGCCGATGATGTGCGCCCACCTGCTGAGGGAGCAGGAGCCGGTGCAGCGCGGGCCGCTCAAGTGGTTCAACAACGCGCTGGCGAGCTCTACTCGCGGCTACGTCGCGGGAGCCATCGTTATAGCGAAACGCAGGCTTCTTCCGTTCCTGCTGTTCGCCGCCGTAGCGTTCGGCTGCTGGACGGTATATAAGATTTCCCCGACGGCCTTCCTCCCCGACGAAGACCAGGGCGTCATATTCGCCGGCGTACAGCTTCCGGAAGGAGCTTCGCGCCCGCGCACCGAGGCGGTAGTCAAGCCGATGGTAGAGCAAATCAAAGCTCTGCCCGGCGTTGAAAGCGTAATGAACATTTACGGGCATAACATACTTGGCGGTATGGGCGAAAACGTCGCCTCGCTCATCATACCGCTTGACCCGTGGGGCCAGCGTAAGTCGCCCGACCTGCAGCTGTCCGCGCTCGTCTCGAAGATCAACGGCATAGCGGCGAAGTTCCCGCAGGCGCAGATCAACGTCGTCACGCCGCCTCCTATCCAGGGGCTCGGTATGGCGACCGGCATCGACATGAGGCTTGAATCAACCGTCGACAACGACCCGGTGCGTCTCGCCGAAGTAATGGGCCTCGTACTGCGCGAGCTGAATCAGGCGCCAGAGGTCAACTACGCATTCTCATCCTTCACGGCGGACACGCCGCACATTTTCGTCGACATCGACCGCCAGAAGGCGGAGCTGCTCGAAGTACCCATCAGCACGATATTCAGCACGCTCCAGACCTACTTCGGCTCGGCTTACATCAACGACATTAATATAGGCACGCAGGTCAACCGCGTCATGGTGCAGTCCGAGTGGAATTACAGGAACAATATTGACCGCATAGGCGAGATATTCGTGCGCAGCGCGACGGGCGAGCAGGTCCCGATGCAGAGCGTGGCGACGGTGAAGAAGACGCTAGCGCCGCGTTCGCTCGACCGCTACAACCTTTACCCGACGGCCGCAATCACAATAGTCATGAAGCAGGGCTACTCTACGGGGCAAGGAATAGCGCGCGTCCACGAAATAGGGCAGAGAGTGTTGCCAGAAGGCTATACCTACGAATGGTCGGGCATGACCTACCAGGAAGAACACTCGCAGGGCGGCATTGCGATGGTGCTGATAATCGCGCTTATCTTCGCCTTCCTCTTCCTCGTCGCACAGTATGAAAGCTGGTCGACTCCGGTCTCCGTCATCCTCTCGCTGCCTACGGCTATGCTCGGGGCGCTCGTCGGATTCCGCATAATGGGCATCCCACTCTCCGTCTACGGACAGCTCGGGATCCTCCTTCTCATCGGACTCGCCTCCAAGAACGCCATACTCATAGTCGAGTTCGCTAAGGAGCAGCGCGAACAGCACGGCCTGCCGCTGATACAGGCAGCCGCTGTAGCAGCGACGGAACGTTTCCGCGCCGTTCTTATGACGGCGTTCACCTGCGTCCTAGGCGCGGCCCCGATGCTCGTGGCATCAGGCGCGGGCGCGGCGAGCCGCAAAGCCGTCGGTTCGACGCTGTTCTTCGGGATGATGGCTGCGACAGTCATAGGTATATTCCTGATACCAGGGCTCTGGGTCGCGTTCCAGTGGCTGCGTGAAACAGTCAAATCGCGCATCAGCGGCAAAAAAGCCGGAGCGCAGGCTGAATAGGAGGCGCGCGATAATGAAAAAGCTTACTATAGTTACAATATCCGCGTTCGCGATAATGGCGGCGGCTTCCGCCGCTTTCTCAGCCGAGGTCAAGACGGAGCCGACGTCCCAGGACGTGCAGATGAAGAACGGATCGTGGACGGAGCTCGCACAGCTCTACCCCGTCGCCTACGTAGAACAGAACGTCTCCGAGGAGCTGACGCCCGAGAAACTTGCAAGCTGGTGGGACGTCTTCGGCGACCCGACGATGACGGAGCTGATAACGCGCGCTCTTGAAAAGAACCGTGATCTGGCGAGCGCCCGCGCCAGCGTCAAAGAAGCGAGATATCAGCTCGGTATAAGCGAAGCCAACCTCCTGCCTTGGCTTGACGCGAACGGCTCGTGGAACAACGCCAGAGTCCCCGTAGAAGCAGGCGGTTCAGGGAGCGTTGCTCAATACATCGGCCTCGGCCTCGACGCGACGTGGGAGATAGACATCTTCGGCGGGCAGCGCGCCTCGGTGCGCGCGCAGAGGGCGACGCTCGAATCGCAGTACGCGATGCTCTACTCGACGTGGAGCTCGCTCGCCGCAGAAGTCGCGATGGACTACATCTCGCTGCGCACGCTTCAGGAACAGCTTGACATAGCGAATTACAACGTCGGCCTTCAGGAAGAGACAGTCAGCATACAGCAGTCGCGCGTAGACGCCGGACTCGCCGATTCGCTCACGCTGAACCAAGCGAAATACACGCTGGAGCAGACGCGCGCGACGATACCGACGATACTCGCCTCGATAGAGCAGACGAAAAACGCGCTCGCGATACTCACCGGCGAAATCCCCGGCACGCTCGAAGAAGAGCTGGCTGAGCACAGGCCCGTGCCGCGCGTAGAATCGACGGCGCTCATCGGCATCCCGGCAAACGCGATACGCCAGCGTCCCGACATCCGCCAGGCCGAGCGCGCGCTCGCCGCGCAGATAGCGCGCAAGAAAGCCGCGCGCGCCGACCTCTGGCCCAAGTTCTACCTCACAGGCGCGATAGGCACGCAGGCGCACGAAGGCTCGCTCTTCAACGGCCCCGGCAAGATGTACAGCTTCATGCCGCAGATAAGCTGGCCCATATTCCACGCCGGCGCGATAACGAAGAACATCAAGGTCCAGGGCGCGAAGGCCGAACAGCTCCTCGCCGCCTATGAACAGACGGTTCTGAACGCGGTCGGCGAAGTGCGCGACGCCCTCTCCGACAACGTGCAGGAGTACGAGCGCAACGCGCGTCTCAAGAGCGGCGTTGACGCGGCGCAGACCGCCCTCGACCTCGCGAACGAGAAGTACTCCAACGGCCTCGTGGACTTCACGAACGTCATCAACGCGCAGAGCGCCCTCGCCTCGCTCTCCGAGCAGTACGTATTGAGCGGCGGACAGATCTCGACCAACGCCGTCCGCCTCTTCAAGGCCCTCGGCGGAGGCTGGAAGCCGCTCGACGAGGCTGAACGCGCACTGGCGGAAGCGGCGGCTGCAAAAAAGAAAAAATAGCGCAAGCGTAAAAAATACGAAACGTGAAAGGAGCCTCGAAACGAGGCTCCTTTTTATATCTATTTTACGGCTATTTGATACAATCTAAGAAGCAACGGAGAGACCGCCGCGCGGCGGTCCATTCTGCGGCGCGCGCGGCGCGCCTACAAAACATTTAGGAGGACACAGACATGACCAGACTTGTTGAGTGCATCCCGAACTTCAGCTGCAGCAAAGAAAAGGACGAAGCCGCATACAACGCGCTCGTCGAAGCCGCAAACAGCGTGCCAGGCTGCACGCTCTTCGACGCGCAGACCGACGGCAACCACAACCGCTGCGTCTTCACGCTCATCGGCACGCCAGAGGCCATCGAAGAAGTAGCTTTCCGGCTCACGAAGAAAGCCGCCGAAGTCATCGACATGACGAAGCACCACGGCGAGCACTCGCGCATGGGCGCGACAGACGTCATCCCATTCGTCCCAACCGTCAACGTCACAGTCGAAGAGTGCGTAGAAATGTCAAAGCGCCTCGGCAAACGCCTCTGGGAAGAGCTCCAGATACCGATCTTCCTTTATGAAGACTCCGCGACCTCGCCCGACCGCGTCAACCTCGCCAACGTCCGCAAGGGACAGTTCGAAGGCATGCCCGAGAAGCTCCTCCAGCCCGAGTGGGCCCCCGACTTCGGCGAGCGCAAAATCCACCCGACCGCGGGCGTGACCGCCGTCGGCGCGAGAATGCCGCTCGTCGCCTTCAACATCAACCTCGCCACCTCAGACGTCAACATCGCCAAGAAAATCGCGAAGGTCATCCGCGGCTCCTCCGGCGGCTTCAAGTGCTGCAAAGCGATGGGCTTCATGCTCGAAGACCGCGGCATAGCGCAGGTCTCAATGAACATGGTCAACTACGAAGTCACGCCGCTCACCGTAGTCTATGAGATGGTAGACAGCCTCGCCAAGCGCTACGGCACCTACATCGTAGGCAGCGAGCTCGTCGGCCTCACGCCCGCGAAAGCGCTCCTCGACTGCGCGGAGTACTACCTCAAGCTCGAAAACTTCGACTATCGCAACCAGGTGATGGAATACCACGTCATCGATATGAAAAACGACTAAGAGGAAAAAACGATGAAGCTCGCAGAAATGCAGGTAACCGAATTCGTAAACCTCATGGCCTCCGACGCGCCCGCCCCAGGCGGCGGCTCCGCTGCGGCGCTTGAAGGCGCGGTCGGCGCGGCGCTCACCGCGATGGTCTGCGCCCTCACCGTCGGGAAGAAAAAATACGCCGACGTTCAGGATCTCGCAGTCGAATCGCAGAAAAAAGCCGAAGAACTCAAAGCGCGCTTCGTAGACGTAATGGACCGCGACACAGAAGCCTTCAACGCCGTCAGCGCCGTCTTCGCCATGCCGAAAGACACCGACGAGCAGAAGGCCGCGCGCAAAGCCGCGATGCAGGAGGCGCTCAAAGGCTGCACCAAGACGCCGTTTGAAATGATGCAGCTCGCCTGCGAAACGCTCGAGCTCACCCGCTCGCTAGTAGGCCGCCTCAACGCCAGCGCCGCGAGCGACCTCGGCTGCTCCGCGCTCAGCCTCCGCGCCGCGATACAGGGCGCGTGGCTAAACGTGCTCATCAACGTCTCCGGCATAAACGACGAAGCCTTCGCCGCCGAATACCGCAAAAACGGCGAAGCGCTCCTCGCCAAGGCGCTCCCGCTCGCAGACGAAATCTACGCCGAAATCCTCAAAACCATGTAAAAGCCCGCAAAGGCAGGAAACGGCGCAAAATTCGCGCCGCAGACAAAACGCAGACAACGGGGCCTCACGCGAGGCCCCGTTTTTAAGTTATGCTCTGAATTGAAAACGACGAAACGGAGCGAAAATCATGGACGAAAGCATAAAAATAACAAACCTGCGCGAAACGCCCGAGCTCGTCCCAAGCGCGGCGCAGTGGTTCGCCGCCAAATGGGGAATCCCCGCCGAAGAATACGAGGCGAGCATGAGAGAATCCGCCGAAAGAGGCGCGCCCGTCCCGCAGTGGTACGCCGTCACCGACGCGCGCGGAAAAATCATAGCGGGCGCGGGCGTTATACAAAACGACTTCCGCAACCGCAAAGATTTGTCGCCCAACCTCTGCGCCCTCTTCGTCGAAGAGCCCTACCGCCGCCGCGGAAGCGCAGGCGCGCTCCTGAGCTTCGCGCGCGAGTCCATGCGCTGCGCCGGAATCCAAAAACTCTACCTAGTCACCGAACACACGTCCTTCTACGAACGCTACGGCTGGCGATACATAACCGACGCCACCGGCGACGACGGCGCGAAAATGCGCGTCTACGAGGCCGATTGCTGAAATAAGCGCCTAGTCGTCAATCCGCTCTATTTTGAATATGACTGGGCGCGTGCCGTCGTTGCAGCAGGCGATCATCACGCGCTCGTCGTTCGTCCAGCCGCGCATGATAGAGCCGCCCTGGAGCGCCGCGTAGACGTAGCGGCTGATCGCGTCCCACGCTTCGGCGCAGAACTTGCCGTGCATCATGCGGAAGAAATCGTACATCGTAACTATAAATTCCTGCCCGTCCTCGAAAAATTCGCATTTCCCCGATTTTGGGTTCGCCAGGTACTTTCCCTGCAAATCCTCGAAACACTCCCTGCGGAGTACGGTTATCCTGCATTTCGGTTCGCTCATCACAAACACCTCGCGTCAGTAAATTCGCCGCGATTGACCGAAGCCGCGGCGAATTTACGATAGCACTTTCGCCCATGCGCTTCTGCCATAAATGTAGCAAAATAATCTGTCGACCTAAAACAATTTTGCAAGTTCATTTCCTAATGCTGTTACCATATCAATAAATTTATTGGCACCGTTAGACAAATACTTATGCGTGAGATAACTTATAGATATATCATCGGCATAATCTAATGGGAAAATTTTTACATCGGCCAGATTTATAGCACTAGCCTGCATATATGGATATAGGAACATTTTAGGGCATACTAAAGCTCCCATTCCTTTAAGACATAACCCAAGCGCTATGTTCATGTCGCTAGTTTCCATAATAACATTGGGTGTAATGTTAGCTATAGAACAGCATTTATGGAAAATTATACCTACACGGAGGTATTTGCGCGTGGCAAGAAAAGGGCACTTTTCAAACGTTTTAAGTGTCACTGTCGTTGATTTTCTAGCAACAGCGTCCAATGTATCAGGGCAATATTGGCGCATAATGTTCAACGGCACAATAACAACATACTGTTCTTCCCATACTTTAACTGACGTAATTCTCAAGGGATCCTTTGGTGTAAGACCAACGATTAGATCAGTTTTGCCGACACGCAAAGCTTTTTCAAGCTCATCCGAGCTTTCTTCAAATAGATTAATTCTAATATTTGGATATAAAACTTTAAATTTAGGTAAAATGATAGGCATATATACTGCGCCGCGTGCACGAGTTATCCCGATTGTCAGTTCGCTACTTTTAAAATCTTTTATATCCTGCATTTCACGTTCTAATTCATCAACCTCAATTTGGAACATTCTAGCATAGCGTAACAGACAAAGCCCTGCATCTGTAAGCGTCATTGGCGGTGTTCTGTCAAATAATTTAACTCCAAAATGTTCTTCGAGACGAAGAATATGTTTGCTTAAAGACTGTTGCGCGATATATAACCGTTTACTAGCTTTTGTAAAATTCAGTTCCTCGGCAGCAATAATAAAATATTTTAGACTTAAAAAATTCATTTTTTATTTCCACCGACCTCAATACATCACATATTATTTATATCTTTGTTGCAATCATAAATTTTATTTTCCTTTACCAGATACACCAAATGGGGTATGCAGACCGCATACCCCATTTTATAACATTACTTTCTCTCTAACTATATGTTGATTTTTATAATATCTCTGCTATATCAACGTCGAATATCGGGCCACCCATTTCAGCCTTGTCGTCTAGCAGGTATTTATAAGCCTCAATCAACATATTGATGCGCGGCGTAGGAACACCATATTTTTCCCCGAGTCGGCTCACAGCAAGAAAACCGAATGGAACGTCTTCAGTCAGGAATCGATGATACGGCGTTTTTGGCAATTTAACGGACTTCAAGCTCTGATTATTAAGACCTAAGTCCTTGATATTATCATACTGCACATTCCACGCCGTATTCATCAATTCAAGTATTGTTTTAGGCTCGCCGCCTATTGCTTTCGAGACGGCACAGCGTTCCGCATCTGCTGCCATTGTGAAGTCCAACAAAATAGGCGGGAGGCATTCTCCATAAAATTGCGCGTCTTCTCCGTTAGCCATACGCGTGATATTAAAGATACAAAAAGGAACATGAACAGGTGGATTCGTATTGTTCATAGATGTATCCAATACATTGACAACAGGATAAAACTCAGGGAATGCCTCTTTTAATTCAGACACGATTTCCGGCGCAGCACAAGCTGGTATGGTAGCAAAGCTCATCTGTTTTTTTGATGGTTTCATCAGCGTAGTCGCAGGATATGTCAATGTCGGCGATGCAGCAAGGTTGCCGCTAGTTTCACCTATAATGACACGTTTAGCCTTCACTTCATCTTTTAGTACGCTATAAAACTCATACGCTCCCCAGTTGCCTGTAAACACAACGATACGCTGATCATTCTGTAGATTGCCCTTCAGCATCTGAGCCATAGGCTTGTGTCCTTTAGACGTTGTGGTCACAACCAAGAACCTTGCTCCATCAACTGCTTCGGCAATATTCGTTGTGCCTTTTACTTTAAAATTACCGTTTAAGGCACCTGATACCGTAATACCATATTCATTAACAGCCTGCGCTTTTTGGGGATCACGGGTAAACCCCGTAACTTCAAAACCGCGTTCTGTCAGCAACGCTGCCGTATTATGACCTATCTTTCCAAGGCCTAGGACCGCTATCTTCATATAGTTCACCTGTAAAACTAAAGTACTAGCCGCTCTTCATGAGACGAGGTCAGTATCTCAATACCGTTTTTGCGAACAACGACTGTGTCGGAATGACGAGTTGACCCCCATCCTGCAAAAACCAGTCCTGGCTCAACAGTGACAACCATACCCTCTTCTAAGACTAGATCATTGTCTTTAGATATGGATGGGAATTCGTGAAGGCTGAGTCCGAGGCCATGTCCTATACGTCCTGGGAGGAAGTCTCCGAAACCTGCTTCAATATATGAACCTACACCAGCGGCATATACTGCAGACGCAGTCACCCCAGCGCGCATCATATTAAATACATTCTTGCGTCCAGCCAACATAGCGTCATAAGCTTTTTCATATTTGTCGGGGATTTTTCCAATCATTACAGTTCTCTCATTCTCTGAATGGTAACCGTCAATCGCAGCCCAGCATACAGGCAGGCACACCTCACCCTCTAACGGAACGCGATTCCCTGGGCACTCGCAGCCGTATGGTACTCTGTATCCTGAATTAGAGTAGCACCAAAGCGCAGTAACAATACCGCCCTCCGTATTGCCGAAGCTGCTGATTTCAAATTCGCTGAGTTCTTTCGCCCATGTTTCACGCATTGCAATTTCAGCTGCTATGCTGGCCTCAGCCTCACTTTTACGGATATTGGCAAGCGCAGCTTCCATTCCAACATTTGTAAGATACGATGATAGGCGCAGTAAATTGATTTCGTATTCGTCTTTAATCGTACGTGTACGTTTGAGGAAATCTGAGGCATCTACCATTTTAGGGGCATTAGTAATTTCCTGCAGTTTCTTATACTGCGTTAGGGAAATAAAATCTCCTTCATAACCTATGACTTTGTTTTTTATTTTTAAATCATTGACAATAATATCAATGGCCGAATAGGCGTCATTTGCAATGGGTTTCTGGTTTGCCCACATTCCAAACAGGCGAATGTCTTCAATTGCAGCTTCGTCGGCCGAATGTCGTGCGCGAAGGCTATGAACCAACAAAACGGCATTGCCTTCTCTTGGTACTATAACAACGACAGGGTGGCTGTAAAGTATCGGATTAAAGCCAGACAGGAAGAAAGTATTTTGTGGCTTAAAGCATATAATGCCGTCTATTCCCTGTTCTTCCATTGCTTTCTGCATTTTAACAACTTTATTGCGATACAGTTGTTTCCTATCATAGCTTTTCAACGCTTCTTTTACTTCTGCAACATTCATAATTGTAACCTCCTAAGAATTGAACTTCTATAATTAATGTTTAGAGCATGAAGCCAACGCCAGGCCCCAATGGAATCTTGAAGATAAACCAAACCACGAACTGTATCATGTAGCATGCCAAAAATGCTAACGAATATGGAAGCATATTGGAAATAAGAGACCCGAATCCAAAGTCTTTATCATACTTTTGGCATAGAGACAAGAGCATTGCGAAATATGCATAGGCAGGAGTTATAGGGTCGCTTGCTGCGTCTCCGATTCTGAAGCACATCTGAGTGACAGCCGGATGATAGCCCAACAGCATGAACATCGGGACAAAAACCGAAGACATTAACCCCCATTTTGCTGATGCGCTGCCTACAAAAAGATTCAAAAACGCACAGAGTAAAATAAACAAAAGCATTATTGCAAGCGGTGGAAGACCGGAATTTTTCAAAAGGTCCGCTCCCTCGATTGCAAGAATTGTTGCAAGATTTGACCATTCAAAATATTTCAAGAACTGAGCGATTACGAAGCAAAGTGCGACAAACGGTCCCATATCAACCATCGCGTTGCCCATCGCTTCGACAAGATCGTTACTGCTCTTAAAATGACGGCTTTTAAACCCATAGGCCACACCAGGGATGAAGAAGAGCAGCGCGATGAAGAATGGCAGACCTTTCATCAACGGAGCGGCGGCAATAACAAGACTGCCTGTTTTTGGATCACGCAGCCATCCGTTTTCAGGCACACACATAATCAAAAGGATTGCAGCATAGGCCAAAACAGCAATTAACGCAGCAAACAAGCCGCGATTTTCGTCAGGCGTAAGAACATCAATCTGACGTTCGCTGACCACAGCATTCGAACGATTACGTACTCTGGGTTCAACAATTCTAGTTGTGACAAATACCGATGCTACTGTAAGAATAAATACCGACGTAGCGGAGAAGAAATACGTCATTGCTGGCGATGCATTAAAGTTCGGATCTAACATTTGTGCCGCTGTGACAGTAAAGCTGCAGTTGACTATATCCATATTAGTCAGAAGCAAATTCGCACAGAAAGCGCCTGAAACCGTGGCGTAACCACATAGAGCACCAGCTACGGCATGTTTGCCCATAGAAGAAAACAGCGCAGCGCCGAGCACCGGCATGACAACGTATCCTGTGCCGCCAGCAGCGTCTGCCATGACTCCGACAAATGTAAATATGACAATAACACGAAGGTCCGCTCCGTGAGAGCTTTCTACAATTTTTTGCAGAACTACACGGAAAAGACCAGAACGTTCACAGATTCCAACACCGAACATACATACCAACACTGGACCGAGAACGGATAACGTTTGAAAGTTGCTGACCATACTGGTCAGCATACGAATGATACCGTCTCTAGATAAAAGATTATATGCCGTGACTGCTTTACCGGTCGTTGGGTTTACAACACTTACACCTAGAGCATTACAAATCCATGAAGCTACAATAACGATAATAGAAAAATAGACAAAAAATACCATTGGATTTGGTATTTTATTGCCTATTATTTCTACACGTTCGTAAAATCCAAGAGTCTTATTACTCTGTGAATCCGGCTTTTGAGACATAAAAAAAACCTCCTCCACATAGTGTCAACTATGTATCATTGACACTTCAAAATATAAATAACTATTGCAACAGTTTATTAAATTATCTTTCTAAATTTACAGTCTGTCTAACATATATTTTTCTCTATTATCACACCCGAAAAGCTGTGATAAAGACAGATGCATCTCAATAAATTGGAAAAAGATTTGTTATATATAGCGTAACACACATATATTTTGTGTTTATCTCACGCATTGACAAAGTCAAAATGAATTATGAAGTAAGGAGTGTATAAGTAAGTATAGCAAAAAAGCCCTCCGTCGCGCTTTCGCGGATGACGGAGGGCTTTTCCTGTTGGGTTTTACGGCTTGTTTTACTGCTCTCTCAGCACTCCGCCTTCTACGCCGGAGGTGGCGAAGGCGCGGTAGCGCGTTAAGAACGGGCTGTCGGTCGGCTGGACGTGCGGCTGGAATTTCTTGCGGCGTTCAGCGAGGACTTCTTCGGGGACGATGAGGTCGAGGCGTTTCTCCGGGATGTTGATGGAGATAATGTCGCCTTCTTCGACGAGCCCTATCGGTCCGCCCAGCGCCGCTTCGGGCGATACGTGGCCTATGGAGGCGCCGCGCGTCGCGCCGGAGAAGCGTCCGTCGGTAATTAGCGCTACTGTGCTTCCCTTGCCCTGTCCCATTATCGCAGAGGTCGGGCCGAGCATCTCGCGCATGCCGGGGCCGCCCTTCGGCCCTTCGTAGCGGATGACGACGACGTCCCCGTCTTTGATTTCGTTGTTCATTATCGCGGCGCTCGCGTCTTCCTCACAGTTAAACACGCGCGCGGGCCCTTTGTGTACGAGCATCTCGGGCGCTACTGCGGCCTGCTTGACTATCGCGCCGAGCGGGGCGAGGGTGCCTTTGATAAAGGCGAGTCCGCCCTCTTTATGATGCGGCTTGTCGAGCGGGCGGATGACTTCTGGATCGGCGACTTTAGCGTTCTTGACGTTTTCAGCCGTCGTATGCCCGGTGACGGTTATCGTCTCGCCGTGGAGAAGCCCAGCGCCGAGCAGCTCTTTCATGAGCGCCCGGACGCCGCCGGCTCTCCAGAGGTCTTCGATGTGGTGCGCGCCGCCCGGGCTCATTGAGCAGAGGTGCGGCACTTTTTCACCGATCTCGTTGAAGAGGTCGAGCGACATATTGAGCCCCGCCGCCCACGCTATCGCTGGAAGATGGAGCGAGGTGTTGGTGGAGCCGCCGAGAGCGAGATCCACGGCGACGGCGTTGCGGAAAGCGTCCATTGTGAGTATGTCGCGTGGACGGATGTTCTTCTCCACCATGTTCATTACGGCGCGTCCGGCGTCTTTCGCGAGACGGATGCGCCCCGCATGCACCGCCGGTATCGTCCCGTTGCCTGGGAGGGCGAGCCCGAGGACTTCCATCATGCAGTTCATCGTGTTGGCTGTGAACATGCCCGAGCAGGAGCCGCAGCCCGGGCAGGCGTTATCTTCGATTTCCTGAAGACCGGCGTCGTCTATCTTGCCGGCGGCGCGCATTCCGACGCCCTCGAAGACGCTGTTGAGGTCGAGCACTTTGCCTTTGTTCTGCCCCGCCATCATCGGGCCGCCCGATATGACGACCGAGGGGAGGTTGAGTTTAGCGGCCGCCATCGCCATGCCCGGCACTATTTTGTCGCAGTTCGGTACAAGGACGAGGCCGTCGAATGCGTGAGCGCGCGACATAACCTCTATCGAGTCCATAATGAGCTCGCGGCTCGCGAGGGAAAATTTCATTCCCTCGTGGTTCATCGCTATGCCGTCGCAGACGCCGATGACGGGGAACTCTATCGGAAGTCCGCCTGCCGCGTAGATGCCGGCCTTTACCGCTTCCGTAATGCTGCGCAGATGCACGTGCCCCGGGATGATCGCGTTGTAGGCGTTGGCTATGCCTATCCATGGGCGCTCTATTTCCCAATCCGTATAGCCCGCCGCCTTGAGGAGCGAGCGGTGAGGGCTGCGCATGTAACCTTTTTTCGCTTTATCGCTGTTCATTTCCACACCTTCTCTTGAGAAGTTTTATAACGTGCTTACCATGTTGTCTATCGAATCGCCTGGGTACACCATCGGTAAAACCATCGCTCCCTGCGGTATTCTCACGTCGAGAAGCGCCGGGCCGGGCTCGGCTAGGAGCTTTTCTAGCGACGGGCGCAGCTCGTCGGGCGACGAAACGGAGAAGGCGGGGACGCCCATGCTCTCCGAAAGCGCGACGAAGTCGGGGTTGCGCGTGTAGATGGTGTTCGAGTAGCGGCAGTTATAGAAGAGGTACTGCCACTGCCGGACGTTGCCGAGGCAGGCATTGTTAAGGAGCATTATCTTGACTGGGATATTGTACCTCGCGCAGGTGTCAAGCTCCTGTATATTCATCATAAGGCTGCCGTCGCCTGCGACGCAGCAGACCGTCTGCCCGGGGCAGGCATAGGCCGCGCCTATCGCCGCGGGGAAGCCGAAGCCCATCGTGCCGAGGCCGCCGGAGGTGAGGAAGCGGCGAGGAGCCTCAACCTTGCAGTGCTGCGCCGCCCACATCTGGTTCTGACCGACTTCCGTCGTGATTATCGCCTTGTGGTCTGTCATCTCGCAGAGCGCTTCGAGCGCCTGCCACGGCGCTATCTCTCCCTCGTACGAGCTGTGCGGCATCGGCTCGCTGCGGCGGATTGAAGCAAGCGTCTTGTTCCATTCGCTGTGGTCGGCGATTTTTTTGCGCATCGCGCCCATCATCTCTTCCAGCACGCGGCCCGCGTCGCCTATGAGCCAGACGTCGGATTCCACCGTTTTATCTATTTCTGCCGGGTCGAGGTCTATATGTATTATCTTGGCGTCGGCGGCGAATCTCTGGCGGTTTCCCGTAGTGCGGTCGCTGAAGCGCGAGCCTATCGCGATAACCACGTCGGCGGCCATCAGCGCGCGGTTCGCGACGGGATGCCCGTGCATGCCGGCCATGCCGAGCGACAGCCCGCTCGGATGTGACTCCGGGAAGGCTCCCTTGCCGAGAAGCGTCGTCGCAACTGGGATCTCGTATTTAAGCGCAAACTCAGCCAGCTGCGCTGAGGAGCCCGAGCATACTACTCCGCCGCCAGCGAATATCACGGGACGTTCGGCATGTTCTATAAGCGAGACGGCTTCGTCGAGACGCGAGACGTTGCAGTTGTTTTCAGGATGATAGCCCATAAAGTCGAGCTGAGTTGAATACTGGTAGTCGCCGAACCCTTTCTGCACGTCGGCGGGGAAGTCGATGAGCACCGGGCCCGGGCGTCCCGACGAGGCGATGTAGAAAGCCTTGTGAACCGTGGACTGTATCGCGTCCGGCGTGTGCAGCTGGAAGCTGTGCTTCACGAAGGGCAGGCTCGCGCCTATCATGTCGGCCTCCTGGAAGGCGTCCGTGCCTATGACGGACTGCGCGACCTGGCCCGTTATCGCGACGAGCGGCACCGAGTCGAGGTTCGCCGTCGCTATTCCAGTCAGAAGATTCGTGGCTCCGGGGCCGGATGTCGCGATGCAGACGCCGGGCCTCCCGCCCGCGCGTGCGTAGCCGTCCGCGGCGTGCGCGGCCGCCTGCTCGTGGCGCATCAGAATGTGGTTTAATCTCGAATCGTAAAGAGCGTCGTAAAGATGAATGACAGTTCCGCCGGGGATGCCGAAGAGCGTGCTTACTCCCTCATCCTCAAGCGCCTTGACCATCATCTGAGCCCCGTTCATTTTCGCCATTGACAGCGCTCCTTTTTACTTGCCGGTCTGTTTTTCGTTACGCGGCGTATATTCTGCGAAGCCGCGCGGACGGGGCGTGCCCGCCCGCGCGTATATGGTCTTTAATTAGAATCTCGGGATTTCCTTCTGTTCCATCCACGGCATCATCTTGCGGAGCTCCTTGCCGACCGCTTCATTCGGAGCTTCCTGCGCAGCCTTCGCCCAAACCCTCATGCGCGGACGTCCGGTCTGGTTCTCGAGTATCCATTCGCGCGCGAAGGTGCCGTCCTGTATGTCCTTCAGTATTTGCTTCATCGCCTTGCGCGACTCCTCGCCGATGACCCTTGGGCCGGCGGTCATATCGCCGAACTTCGCGGTGTCGCTGATGGAGTAGCGCATCCAGCTGATGCCTCCCTCGAAGATCATGTCGACGATGAGCTTCATCTCGTTGATGCACTCGAAGTAGGCCATCTCAGGCTGGTAGCCGGCCTCGACGAGCGTCCTGTAGCCCTGCTGCATGAGTTCGGTGAGTCCGCCGCAGAGGACGGCCTGCTCGCCGAAGAGGTCCGTCTCGGTCTCCTCGCGGAAGGTGGTCTCAATGATGCCCGCGCGGCCGCCGCCTATCGCGGAAGCATAGGCGAGCGCGTATTCCTTAGCCTTGCCGCTGGCGTCCTGCTGGATGGCGATAAGGCAGGGTACGCCCTTACCGTCTTTATACATCGAGCGGACGGTGTGGCCGGGGCCCTTCGGCGCGACCATGAACACGTCGTGCGACGTCGGCGGGACTATCTGTCCGAAGTGGATGGCGAAGCCGTGGGCGAAAAGAAGCTTCGCGTCGGCCTTCATATTCGGGGCGACCTTCGTCTTGTAGGTCTCGGCCTGGATGTGGTCCGGGATGAGGAACATGATGAAGTCGGCCTTTTTCGCCGCTTCCTCCACCGTGTACACTTCGAAGCCGTCTGCCTCGGCCTTCGCTTTCGACTTGCTTCCGGCGTGCAGTCCAATGATGACGGAAGCTCCGCTGTCGCGGAGGTTCTGCGCGTGCGCGTGTCCCTGGCTGCCGTAGCCGAGGATCGCTATCGTCTTTCCGTTCAGGAAGCTGAGGTCTGCGTCGCGATCGTAATAAACCTTTGCCATTTGAAACAACTCCTTAAAAATTTATTTTTTTATTTATATCGCAAAGCCGTTAAAGCCCGTGATAACTTAATTGCCGAAGCCGGTGCGCGATAGCGCCACCTGGCCGGAGCCTGCGGTTTCGAGGATGCCGTAGGGTTTGAGCGCCTCAAGGCAGGCCTGCACCTTGCCTCTGTCGCCCGTCACCTCGAGCGTGATAGCGTCGGAGCCGAGGTCGACTACGCGGCAGCGGAAAATCTCCGCCGTTTGGAGTATGTGCGGCCTGCGGTCCACAGGGGCCATTACTTTCACAAGAGACAGCCAGCGTTCGACGAAGGGCCCTTCCTTCGTAAGATTGCGTACTTCGACGACCTCGATGAGCTTCATGAGCTGCTTGCGTATCTGTTCATAAGCGCCATCCTCGCCTTCGATGATGACGGTAAAGCGAGAAAGCCCCGGCACATCCGTGCGGCCGACGCTGAGGCTCTCTATGTTGTAGCCGCGGCGGCAGATGAGGTTCGCGATACGCATAAGCACACCCGGATTGTCTTCGGATATGATGCTGAAAGTACTCTTCACTCTAAAACGCCCTTTCTTCCAGATACTTCAAACATAATAAAAAAGACCGGAACCCTTCGCGGGTCCCGGTCCGAAATTAACACAGCCGCTAAGCGCCGGTCACTTCGGGGGACCCGCTGCTAATAATAACGACGACTACGTTAATAACGTTGGATATAAAGTTATTTCCACGCATCACAGCGCCCTTCCCCTCGTGCCCGATTGAAAGACGAAAGCCTTTCATAGCATAGCACGCAACATAATAAAAGCTGTTTTTACAAATGTCAACAAGGCGGAATAAAATTCACCGCCGTTTTGCTTAGAACAGTCGCGCCGTTTCCGCGTTTCGCCTTATCAGTAAAAGCCGACGGCTATACGCGCTTAACGAAAACGGCGTAGTTTACATTGAAATCTTACAAAAGCCGGACGGCGTGCGGAACTGCGACTTTACGCAATATAATTGCGTTTCACTGTCAAATGACGATATAATGATGACGGCTCGCTTATTTTCAACATCGGAGGAACACGCTTTGGATATAGAAAATACGCTGAAAAACGCCGGCCTGCGCACGACGCGGCAGAGAAGGGTAATATTGGAACTTCTCCTTGCATGCGGCTCGCCGCTCTCGCACGCGGAGATACTTTCAAAAATCGAAGAGCATCTCGACCGCGTCACGCTATACCGCACGCTTGAAACGCTGCGCAAGGTCGGCATAGTCCACCAGGTGCAGGGTATTGACGGAGTGTGGCGCTTCTGCGCGCACAGCGATGACGCGGACGGCTGTCCGGGCGACCATCCGCACTTTCTCTGTCTCGAATGCGAAAAGATGTTCTGCCTCACGGACCAGAGAATGCCGCGCGTCCGCGTGCCCGCGGGCGTTGAGGTCGAGGGCAAGCAGTTCGTCGTTTACGGACGGTGCGCCGAATGCGCCGTGCAGAAAAAATCCGGCAAGGAGGAATGAGATGAAGATAACGCAGATACCGCTGGAACAGGCCGTCGGGCTCCCGCTCGCGCACGACCTGACGCAGATCGACGCGAAGAACCACAAAAAATCCGCGCGCTTCAAAAAAGGCCAGATAATCACAGAGGCAGACCTCGAAACGCTGCGCATGATGGGACGCGAAAACCTCTCCGTCATGGAGCTCTCACCCGGCGACGTACACGAGGACGACGCGGCGATGCAGCTCGGCGAAGCGCTCTGCGGAGAGAACCTCCGCGTCACGCCGCCCGCCGAGGGGCGCTGCAACCTCGTCGCCGAAACGTCGGGTATGCTCTGCTATCTTGCGGAGACCGTCAACCGCGTCAACCAGGACCCTGACTGGGTGCTGTCCGCGCTCGCGCCGAACCGCCCCGTGCTCAAGGGGCAGGTCGTCGCGGGCTTCCGTATTCGCCCGCTCGTGCTCGAAGACTACCGCGTAGAGCGCGCCGTCGCCGTGGTGCGCGGCAGCAAGCCTTTCGCGGTGCTCCCCTTCAGATCGCTCAGGGTCGGCCTCGTCACGACAGGCAAAGAAATCGTGGACCGCCGCGTGAAAGACGCCTTCCGCCCCAAACTGCTCAAAAAGCTCGAAAGACTAGGCGGAGGCACGCTCATGGGCCAGCGTTTCTGTACCGACTCGCTTGAACTGATAAGCGGGGCGATAGGCGAATTTCTCGACGAAGATGCCGACTTGATAATCTGCACCGGCGGCATGAGCGTCGACGCCGACGACAAAACCCCCGGTGCAATCCGCTCGCGCTGCCGCCGCATAGCCTTCCAGGGCACGCCCGCCCTGCCAGGCGCGATGCTCATGCTGGGCTTTGCAAGATCGCCGAAAGACGGACGCGACGTCGCCGTCATAGGCGCGCCCGCCTGCGTCGCATTCGACGACCGCACGGCGCTCGACAAGCTGCTGCCTTTCATATTCGCGGGGATAGAGCCCGGCGACCTCGTCCGCCGCTGGGGCGTGGGCGGCCTCTGCGAGCACTGCGCCGTTTGCCATTACCCGGCCTGCTCCTTCGCGGCGGGAAGCTAAACGCAAGGAGGCGCGCGCCATGAACGCGGAACTTCTGAACAAAATCAACGAAGAGGTGCAGAACGGCGCCTTCGGCGCTATATGCACCGTCATAGACGAAAGCGGCTCCACGCCGCGCAGCCGCGGCGCGTCTATGTGGGTGCGCCCCGACGGCACGATAGAGGGGACGATAGGCGGCGGCCTGATAGAATACGAAGCAATACAGCGGGCGCTCGCGCTGATGAAAAGCGGCGAAACCTCGTGCCTCTGGCGCAAAAGCCTCACCGCAGCCGACGGCATGGTCTGCGGCGGCGAGGCGAGCGTATTCATCGAAGTAGTCGGCCTCGGCGACGAACTCGTCATATTCGGCGCGGGCCACGTGGGCCGCGCTGCTGCGGAGCTCGGCGCGTTCGCCGGATTCCGCGTCACGGTGTGGGACGAGCGGCCGGAATTCGCCAACGCCGAACGCATCCCGTGGGCTCGCAGCGTCGTCTGCCCGATAGATAAAATCTACGAAAACGGCGTAAAGTTCCACAGCCGCAGCTACGTCGTCATAATGACGCGCGGCCACGCGCTCGACGCCGAGGCCGTCCGCGTAACCGAGGGACAGCCGGGGGCCTACTACGGCATGATCGGCTCGCGCAGCAAAATCGCCGCCGTGCGCGCCAAACTCCTGGCCGAAGGCGTAAGCGCCGCGCACCTCGACCGCATATACCAGCCAATCGGCCTCCCGATAAAGGCCGAAACGCCCAACGAAATCGCCGTCTCCATAATGTCTGAAATAATCGCCGTAAAATACGGCGCGGACGTGAAGCGGCTCAGAGGCGAAACCGCGGCGAGATAGAGGATTTTTTCAAAAGAGAAAAAACGCCCCAGAAGCGAAGAAGCGCTCGTTTCCGGGGCTTTTTCTATATCCGATAGGATTGTTACGCGACGCAGCCCGCTATCGTGATATAGTGACAGAGCGAGCCGCCCAACACAAAAAGGTGAAAAAGCTCGTGCGGCCCGAACCAGCGGAACTTCAGGCGCGGGCGTTCGAGCGCAAAGATGACGGCCCCGGCGGTGTAAAGCAGGCCGCCCGCGACGAGCCACGCCATTTCCGCGGCGGACATCGCGCGCCACAGCGGTATGATGAAGAAGGCCGCGATCCATCCCATAGCGACATAAATCGCACACGAGAGCCACACGGGCGCGTCCATCCAGAAGATTTTTACAAGAAAGCCTGCCGCCGCGACGCCCCAGACCAGCGCGAGCATCACGTATCCGGCTGGACAGCCGAGCCGCAGCACGCAGACCGGCGTGTACGTCCCCGCGATTAACAGAAAAATCGCCATGTGGTCGAGCCGCTGCATAAAGGCCGCCGCGCGCGCGTGTACGGCGCAGCACCAGTGATACAGCGAGCTGGTACAGTAAAGCAGCACCATGCTCGCGCCGAAGACGGCGACGGAAACGACGGCCTCCGTCCCCTCCTTGCGGCTCCAAGCGTCGTAAGCGAGCTTCGCGAGCCCGGCAGCCGCCAACAGCGCCCCTGCAAAGTGCGTAATCGAGCTCGTAATCTCACGCTTGTCTTTCGGCAGCTTCTCTGTATTTTTCGTCGAAATCAGACCCTTCGCTTAAATATACACTGATATTATAACGCAGCGGCGCGCCGTAATGGCGCAGGGCGGAAAGTCCGCGCATGACCCTCATTTCATATTTTGCGCTTACAGCTCCACGTATTGTCCCAATCCCTTTTCTTTCGCCAGTTCAAGCGCTTTTTTGCCTGTCACTAAATCAAGCATCGCTATGCCCGGCGCGGCTCAGGAACATCATTTTCATGGATTTATGCCTCCTTCTGTCTTTCACGAAAATTTTTTAACGCGCGCGCTCACGCCGCCGTTCTTCGCCATTAAGTTCTTTCAGGTATTCTCCGAGGCGCGCGAGCCCCGCCTTGAAATACTCCACGTCGCCGAAGCCGTAGCCGATGCGGAAGCTCTTTTCCTGCTGGAAGCATCCGCCCTGGCAGACGAGCACGCCCTTCTTCGCGAGCAGATCTTCCGCGAATTTCTGCGCTGGCACGTCGTAGTCGTAGTATATATACGAGGTCGGCCCAGCGCTGTCGCAGGCGAGGTGCAGGTGCGGCTGTCTCTTGAGCCACTCGCGCAGAACCGCACGCGCTTCATCGACTATTTTGCGGTTGCGCTCGTAGAACACGTCCTTGTGTTCAAGGATTATCGCTGCGATTAGCTCGTTTATCGGCCCTTCGCAAATGCTGTTGTAAGAGCGGCAGTTCATAATCGCTTCTTTTATCGAAGGGTCGCGCGTGACTATCCAGCCGACGCGCGTCCCGGCGCTTGAAAAAACTTTGCTGGTGCTGCTCGTGACTATCGCCTTGTCGTAGATGTCGCACATCGACGGCATATATTCCTCGCTTAAGCCGCGATATATCTCGTCGCATAGCACGTAAGCCCCAACCTCGCGCGCCATTGCCGCTATCTCTTCAAGTTCTTCCTCCGTGAAACGGTAGCCCGTCGGGTTTCCTGGGTTCGTCAGACAAATCATTTTCGTATCTCTGTCGACCATCGCGCGGATTTTTTCAAGATCTACGCGGTATTCCTCGCCATCGCCGCAGTTGTAGGCGCGCACCTCGGAGCCGAGCGCCGCCGGTATCGAATAGTGCTGCTGGTAGCTCGGCAGCACGCAGACGACGTTCATACCCGGGCCGCAGAGCGCCTGGCAGACTATCGAGTTCGCGCCGGTGCCTCCGTGTACCGATATAACCATATCCGGCGTGACGCTCCCGTTGTATAGCGCCGCTATCGCCTTTTTGAGGCGCGGCATTCCGTCAAAGTATCCATAGTGGAGGTTCATGCCCTCGACCTCGCGGAAGAACACTTCCCTGTCCATCCCGGTCAGCTCCAGCATTTCGCCGACCGTCACCGGCTTGCAGCAGCTCGAGCCAAAGTTGTACTCCGCCTTACTGTCGAGCGGGTTAAGCCAGAATTCAAGTTCAAAGCGCGCTATGTCCATCGTCCGCGTCCCCTTTCGCCAACGTTCGTAATTATGTAAAAGAACTGTGATCCCGTCCTTTATTCTTACACTATCCGGAGACTTATTTCAATAGCGCGATGCGCAAGAATTACAGTAAAGGTATAAAAAAACGCCGTCTGGACGAAGCCGCATATTCTTCACGGCTCGTTCGGTCGGCGTATGTTTCATCAGGCAAAGCTGAATTTTCGGTGCGGCGTTATTTTTTATCGTCAAGCGGCGGCAGCGGTTTTATTTTGTCTCCCTCTTTGAATTCGCGCTGCGGTCCCTCGGCCTTGTCGTAGACCCAGTTTTCAAATTTGTCGTAGATGGCGTCGGACCACGACGGGTTCGGCCATTGTTTTTTCTTCGCTGTGAGCGCGAGGCAGCCGCACATCATAGCGGCAAAATACAGATATGGATGGTGCGTCGCGAGCGCGATGCCGAAGAAGATGAAGCAGAGCGATGCAAAGAGGTCTCTGAAAAACATTTTTCCTCACCCTTTTATACATATTATCGCAGAATATTATAGCCTCAAGCGTACCTCCTAAAAAGCGCGCTCTGTGCAAAACGCTGAAATATGCGCGGCAAACAAATCAGGCCGCCCGAAAGCGAGGCGGCCTGATTTGTTATTTTCCGTGCGGTTCTTCCGCGTTACCTTACCAAGGCACTCCGAGGATTAAGTGCGGCAGGAAGAGGCAGACCTTCGGTATGTAGGCTGTGACGAGGAGGACCGGCACCCAGCAGGCAATCATAAATGTAAGGGCCGGCTTCATAATCTCGTTGATAGGCGCTCCTCCTACTCGTCCGCTTAGGTAAAGTACCGGCGCAGCAGGCGGCGTGATGCATCCGAGGGCCGTGTTGACTCCGACTATCGCCGCGTAGTGGACGGGGTGGAAGCCGAGGTCGAGGATTATCGGGAGCAGTATCGGCGTCGTGAGGACGACGACGCTGATGTCGTCCATCAGCATTCCCATGATGACGAGGAACACGTTGATCATCATCATGACGACGATCGGGTTCGTCGATATTGAGTAGAAGAGATGCAGGACGCGGCCCGGCAGGTCTTCAAGGATGTAGAGGCGCGAGAGCATCGAGACCGAATAGAGCATGACCATGATGACGCCGGTCGTGATGCTGCTTTCGACAACGATGTTGAAAAGGCTTCTCCAAGTGAGTCCCTTATAAACGTAGAGCCCGATCGGTATGCAGTAGAAGACGGCGAGGGCCGAGGCTTCCGTTGTAGTCATGATACCGCCATAGATTCCGCCGAGAACCATGACTGGCATGACGAGAGCCGGTATCGCGAGGCGTCCGCGCTTCATGAACATATCCATACGTTCTTTACCGGTGCGTTTGACTTCGACGAAGACTTCCTTGTTGTTGCGGAGCATCCAGACGTTGAGGGCGCTGAGAAGCACTATCGTTACGATACCAGGTCCGACTGTAGAAAGGAAGCATGCGAGAACCGAGATGCCGCTTATCCAGGCGAATATTATGAGAGTCGCGTTCGGAGGAATAAGAAGCCCAAGCAGCGACGCGTTCGCCATAAGCGCGCAGGCGTGCCCCATCGGATATCCGCCCTGTTTGAGGCGCGGGAACATAATAGCTCCGATGCAGGAGAGCGTTGCGCAGGCAGCTCCGCAGATAGATCCGAATACAGCGCAGGAAATTACTGCGACGATACCGAGTCCGCCGCGGATATGTCCGACGAAGACGTCGACCATGTCGATGAGCTTTTCAGCGATGCGTCCGCGCTCCATGATACCGCCGGCCAAGATGAACATCGCTATCGCTATCAGCGAGACGGAGTTCATCTGGGTGAAGCCGTAGGGGAGGAGCTGCGTCGCGGGATATCCGGCTCCGTTCGCGCCGCCGAAGAAGATCAGCCACGCGCAGGAGGACATGAAGCTGACGGGAACGGGAACGCCTATCGTAAGGCAGAAGATGAGTATTAACAGCGCTACGTAAATCATTTGTTATTACCTCCAAAAAGCGCCTTTCCGGCTCTTATCGTATCCCAGAGGAAGTAGTAGGACATCGAGAGCAGGCCGAGGAATATCGCGGCGTAAGCGGTCCAGAGCGGAATTCTCCAAGCGACGGTGCGCGGTATTGCGACGCCTGTGCCGAGCGGCCCCATGAAACCGAATATGAAGTAGTCCCAGCCGTATTTTGTGAAGAGCAGCGTCACGCAGAGCGTGATGAGGCATTTAACGAAGGTGAGCGTCCTCTTGAATACGCCGTCCTTGAGATAGGCGCTGATGAGGTCGGCGGAGATGTGCGTCCCGGTGAAAGCACCGTACCCGGCCCCCATGAAGTAGAGCCAGAAAGCGAATATCTTGACCCATTCCTCGTAGCCGTAGAGGTCCATCTCAAAAATGTAGCGCATCAGCGTCGCCACCGTGATGATAACCATCAGCAGCATGGCCATCACGAAGCAGACGACCGAGTAGAACGATACCGTTATCTTGTCGAAGAGACATTTCGGCTGTCTTACGTTGACAACTTCGTCGTCGGCGGCGCAGGCGCAGCAGCTGGCCTGAGCCTCAGGTTTTTTCTCGTCAACAGACATATAATAAAACTCCTTTCAGACACGAAAAATCCTTGAGGGGACTTGTCCCGTCCCCTCAGGAAATTTTAGCGTGCTTATTTTGAAAAAACATGCTCCGTGCTTTAGAGCGCGCTCATTTTCTCCCTGAACTCTTTCATGAGTTCGACGCCGACTCCGGACTTGCCCATCTCCTCCCAAGTCGCCATGCAGGCTTCCTTGATCGGACGGAGTTCCTCTTCGGTGTATCTGAAGACCTTGACTCCCTTCTCCTCCATGAGCTTCATATATTTCTCGTCCTCGGCCTGGGCGTTGTCTATCGAGAGAACAGTGTATTTCTTCGCCACGTCGCGGAAAACCTGCTGGTCCTCCGGGGTGAGCTTCTGCCACGACTTGTCGCTTACCATTATCCCGAGATACTCCATAGAGTAGTTCGTCGCGTACCAGTATTTGACTACGTCGCCGAGAATCGTGTAGGCGGCTGCCGTCGGATATCCGTCGGCAGCGTCGCAGACGCCCGTCTGCATAGACTGGTAAACGTCGGGATATGGAATCGTAATCGGACGGAAGCCCATGGCTTTCGCTCCAGTGACGTACGAAACCATGTTCGGAGTGCGCGCAAGCACGCCTTTATCCACCTTCGGGTTGAGCGGTTCGATGAGAGGCTTCGTCGATGCGATGCCTATGAAGCCTTCGACATATGAGCCGATCAGGTGGACGCCTACGGAATTAAGGAACTCGTTTAACTTGGTCGGGAACCATGCACCCGGGGTAAGAGCCTTCTTCGCTGAATTGTACCCTGTGACGAATCCGTTCGCGTAGGTTATTTCAAGACGCGGGTCGAAGTCGGTCGCGAGCGACATGCAGGCCATGTCGACGGTTCCGCGCATCATCTCTTCCATAACGAGCGTATAGTTGCCGAGCTGTCCGGCCGGGTAGATCTTTACCTCAACGCGGCCTTTGGTTCCTTCGTTGATCTCCTTCGCAATAGCTTCCATGGTTTTAGTCGCCATATGGTCGGGCGGCGACTGTCCGGCGAAGCGGAAGACGATCGGAGCGGCGGCTGCGGGGCTTGCTAAGGCCACAAAAATAAATATTGCAGTGAGCGTAAGAGCAAATCTCCTCATGAAAAAAACTCTCCCTTCTGAATCATGTCATCTGTCAGCTGCTAAAAACGCTACCTGCACCGGCAATGTAGCCGTACTATGCACCCCTCCTCCTGTACAGATTCCCGCACCGTATAAAATTGTGTAAATTAACAGCAGCGGGTACAAATTAAATTACAATAAACGCCGCCTCTTGTCAAATATTTTTCACACAATTTTATGCCGCTTTTTAAACTCAATGCGCGTAAGTTAATTCATTCACAATAAAAGTTCAAATATTATCTTACGGCATTGAACTTAAATCTGTGAAATCCACTATTCCCCTGTCAAGGTGCCAAAACCATTTTTATTTACTTGATCTGTCAGATTTATATAAAATATATAAAATTTTCAGACATATATTGGCAAATTCTATTCCTTCCACGCTGCGTGGCCAAGAAAAATTTTTCTTTACCGTAAAAATACCTCTCCAATCACTCCGAAGCAGAGAAGCATTAAAGGCGGATAATCTTTAACGATCTTGCAATATTTTATAAGCAATACGCTCGTACATAAAAGCACTGCTATTGTATCAGCGGCAAAGACGAAAGACCTCCGCCGAAAGCCGTATTCCAACCTGTAAAAAGGCCCGTACCAGCTCGCAAATTCTAGTCATTTCGCAGCGATCCCTTCGCGGAAATACTTGAGCACAAGTACTCCCGCCATTGCTATGAGCGGATGCACATGACACACGCCTATAGTCGAAATTATAATATGAATAAATCCAACAAACTCATATTTCAAACCATTGACGCCACTACATCGTACATATTATATAACATCTCTAAAAATATGATACCGACTCATAAAACGGTATTATAAAACAGATATATCAGATTACAGAATACTATCCGCAAAAAATTTGATAACTCTTTTTGCTTATTTTATGTGCGGAAGTAAAAAATAATGTTGTCGCATGTTGTTTGCTGAACTCCTCTGATGCGGCGTTATATTGTAAAATTATCGTCGTAATTATCTTAATTAAGAAGGTGTTAAAGTGTTCAATAAAAAAATACTGGCATTTGCTGCGGCGACTTTAATAATGGCAGGGAAGGCATATGCTGGGGCGGCTGAGATGGACGTGGCTCGAAAAATAGGCGAAGCGCTGAAAAACGAATTCACTCCAGACCATGTGAGCGTCACCGTCGCGGAGGGCGGAAGAAGAGCGTGGGCTGAATGCGACGGCGCGCATATATCCGGGATAAAGATAAAAGCGATAAAGATCGATGCAGCTATAGATCCAGAAGCTGTGAAACATGCTGGAACAGGCGAAGAAATAATGGGCGTCATCAAAAGTTCTAAGGGGGAAATAACGCTGGCAGAACGCGACGTCAACGAATATTTCGCAAACGGCGGCGGAGCGAGTGGATTTTCAGGTCTCGCCTTTGATTTCACGCCTAAGGGGTACACGGCTAAAGGGCGCTTCGAAGCAGAACTGCTCGTGCTGAAAATAAATCTCGACCTAAAGGCCGAGGGAAAGCTCTCGCTAAAAAGCGACGGCGTGTACCTCTCTGACACAGTTATATATGCTGAAGGCGCGCGTCAGTCAAACACGATAACGGAGCTCGTTACTGACAGAGTAAACCCGCTGCTCTCGTTTTCAGAAATTCCGTTCCCGGTGGAATTCAGCAGGCTGAGCATGACGGAGGACTCCGTGACGATATCAGGAAATCCAGAAAAAGCCAGACGCGGCGAAAACTGGAGCTGGGAAAAATAAAAAACAGCAAAAAATACGGCTTTCCTGCGGTCTGCGGAGGGCCGTATTTTTTAGGCCGATATAATCAATATTAATCAATCTATATTTACTCTGCTTAAGTATATAATCTGCCATGAGTTGAAATTACACATAGTTACACACAATTTTTATTCACATTATGTTTATAACTTTCACAATAAGATCCATAAAAGCATAGTAAAGCTTACAAAAATCCAAACAGAAACGCGAGAAATATATATTCTTATATTTACATTAGAAGCAATAATAATAACTATATGTATATAAATTATTCACAAAAATCAACCGTTCCGACAACATAAGCAGCTTTTATGTAATGTTTAAGTTCAAAGTATAATATCAACATTCGTCAAATTTTCAGACTTTTAAATTTTCAGCGGAAAAGCCGCTTACAGCTTGATTATCGGTTTTTACACATTATGCTGTGATTATCTATGTGTATATGTGTATAACTATTGTGTATTATTTAGCGCCAATTACGACGATTACGAAAATCTGCCACACCGCCTCTGACACGCCCAAAAACTGCCGTGTCTTTCAAAGATTCATGGTAAAATCTTTAAGAGAAGAATATATATCGTTTCTCTTCTTTTTTGGAGTGACATGAATGGCTAACGACGCTGATTTAGTGTGGAATGAATTTTATAAATACTGTCTCGAAAAAATAGGAAAAGACGACAAAACGGTTGGAATGTACCTTCAGACCTGTATGCCCGTCTCTCTTGCAAACGGAGTGTTGCTCGTCGACGTTGCGACGCCCTTCGCGCTGGAACAGATCAGAAACAGATATATGGACAAAATGCAGAAGCTGATCGCGGAGACGGGCTTCGCCTCAGAGCTGCGCTTTTCAGTCGCCGATGTCCACGACGGAAAAGACGAGAAGCCGGAAAGCAGGGTTGCTTCGCCGCTGCCTGAGCCGGAGCAACAGCCTAAGAGGAGCACAAGCAAGAATGGCCTCAATCCAAATTATGTATTTTCGACCTTCGTCGTAGGAAAGTCCAACCGCCTTCCGCACGCCGCGAGCCTGGCCGTAGCTGAGTCTCCTGGAAACACCTACAACCCGTTCTTCATATGGGGAAAGGTTGGACTGGGCAAGACTCACCTGATGCACGCAATCGGCCATCATATAGAAGACACAAACCCAAAAACGAAAATTTTATACGTAAGCGCCGAAAAATTCACGAACGACCTTATTAGCTCTATACGCAACAACACGACGCAGGAATTCCGCGCACGCTACCGCGAGCTTGACGTGCTGATGATAGACGACGTCCAGTTCATCGCCGGCAAGGAGCAAACGCAGGAGGAATTCTTCTGGACCTTCAATGCGCTCCACGATGCGAAGAAACAGATAATAATAAGTTCAGACAGGCCTCCAAAGGACATCCAGGGAATAGAAGACAGGCTCGTCTCACGTTTCGAATGGGGCCTCGTCACCGACATACAGCCGCCCGACCTCGAAACGCGCGTCGCAATACTTCAGAAAAAGGTCGAAATGAAAGGTTACCGGAACATACCGGAAGAGGTCATCATGTTTATAGCGCAAAACATTCCGAGCAACATCAGAGAGCTCGAAGGCTCTTTGAACAGAATCGTCGCATGCGCCGACTTAAACCATGAACCGATAATCATTGAAAACGCCTCGCTCTGGCTCAAAGATCTCATAAAGAGCGCGCCGGGAACCGAGGTCACTATAGGGCTTATACAGCAGCTGACTGCTGAGACCTTCGGCCTGACGATAGAGGATCTTCTGTCGAACAAGCGCACGGCCGAAATCGCGCTCGCGCGCCAGGTTGCCATGTACATAGCGCGCAACAAGACAAACGAGCCTCTTATACAGATAGCTTACGCCTTCAATAAAAAGGACCATACAAATGTGATACACGCATGCAAGAAAATTTCTGACACGATCAAAAGCGATATTAGAGTCAGATCTTTTGTGGATAACATTGTAAATAAGCTATAAAATCTCACATAAAAACGGTGATTATTTCTGTGGGCAGTTTTTTAGCACAGGGTTTTTCACAAATCTATTGTGGATAATGTTTATAAGTTTGTGATGAAAGAGAAAACTTTTCCACAGGAGAAAACAGCTTACAACAAGAAAAAAATAGCGTTTTACACATTTACACAGAGCCTATTACGACTATTACGATTTTAAATATAAGAGAGATGTACTATTAGGAGGTCTAACATATGAAACTAACGATCAACAAAAAACAGTTTCTCGGAAGCTGGAACCTCGCAGAGAGAAGCACCTCGGCAGGAGGTACGGTCAGCATACTTTCATCAATATTGATAAAGGCCTCAGCAGAATCTGTGATACTCCAGGCGACGGACATCAAGACCTCCATTATATGCCGTGCGGCAGGAGTCACGGTGCTAGAGCCAGGCGAGGCAGTATTCCCGATAAAGATGGTCAGCGACCTCTTCAAAAAGGCTCCAGGCGAGGAGTTCACGCTGGACGTCGACGGCGGCAAGGTCGTGCTCAAGGCCGGCAGAAGCAAATATAATTTCTCGACATATCCGGTAAGCGAATTTCCCGCTCTGCCCTTGTCGGACGATGCAGAACACTTCTGCACGATACATGCCGGAGAGCTGGCTAAGGTGATCGACGAAGGGACTCTCGCGGCCTCCGGCGGCGAGGAATTTCCGCTTTATCTTTCTTCGGCGAACCTCCAGATAATTTCTTCGCGTCTCACCATAGTCTCTACAGACACGCGCAGGCTCGCGCTGTCCGCCGTCCCGGTGTTTGACGGTAAGGACGGCGAATCGGCTCTTCTTCCGATGAAGGGCGTCAAGGAGCTGCAAAGGATTCTAAGTTCGCTGACGCCTGAGACCGAAGTAAAGGTGCTCTTCGACGGCGCGCAGTTCTATTTCAAGACCGCAACGCTCGAATTCACCGTGCGCCGCGTCGAATCGAAGTTCCCGCCCTACGAGAAGATACTTCCGAAGCACAGCACCCTCGACGTGCTGGCGGATCGCGGCGAGCTTATCTCGGCGCTTGAGCGCGTCGACGTCATCGTGCGCGACTTCAACAGGATGGTCGTCCTCGACATGGCGCCCGAGAGCCCGTTCGTACTGCGCGGCAAGGCGCCGGACTTCGGACAGGCGAAGGAAGAGATAGAGGCCGAGACGACTGGAGATAAGCTGCGCATCGCTGTCAACTCGAAATTCTTTCTCGAAGCTCTGAAGGTGCTGCGTGAGCCGCAGGTCAAGCTTTCGTTCAACGGCCAGGCGGGCCATATGTCGGTGCGGCGCGGCGACGGAGACGACTTTCTCTGTCTCATAGCGCCGATCAACCTATCGGAAGAGGAGCTCAGGGCCTTCGACTCCGACCTTGGTTAGGAATGGGCTTCAAGAGGGTAAGATTCAATAACTTCAGAAACATAGAGCCCCGGGAGATGCGCTGGTCCCCGGGGCTAAATTTGCTGACTGGCGAGAATGGTTCCGGCAAGACGAACGTCCTTGAGGGGATAAACATCATTTCGGGCTGGGGACCGCTCGACCGCGGGACGAAGACACTTTCTGTACCGACTTGGAACAGCGGCTCGACCGAGGTTCAGCTGACCGGCGAGCTCGACAGCTCAGATATAATCAAGGTGAAGATTTCGCGCCGCTATACAATACGTATAGACGATAAAACCTCGAGCGCTTCGGAGCTGCGATGGAAAATTCCAGTTCTTACGTTCCTTCCGGACGACATGTCCATAGTCGAGGGGTCGTCGGTCTTCCGGCGCAGGCTGCTCGACATGGTGCTTGCTTTGATAATCCCATCCTATGCGGCGAGGCTCTCGGAGTACAGGCGCGGCGTGCGGCAGAAAGCTCTGTTTTTAAAGCGCGGCATGCCACCGATGATAGCAGACCGCGCGCTGCTTCCGCTCGCCTCATGGATATGGCGGATGCGCGAGGAGGGTGTGGCTTTGCTCGCGGATTCTTTGATCGGCTTCGAACAGCTCGCGCCGTTCGGGATAGGGCTTTCGCTCAAGCGCGGCGGCGGCGGCTTTGAGTTGGATTGCGCAGACGATTACGCAAGGGCGCTCGTAGTCAACGGAGAACGCGAGCGCGCGATGCGTTTTCCTGTAGTCGGGCCGCACCGCGACGATATAATAATAACGTCGCGGTGCCGTCCCGCTTCGTCGTCGCTGAGCCGCGGGCTGCGGCGGCGCACCGCTATGGCTCTGATGCTTGCGGCTTCGGAGGGCGTGAGGCGCAAGCTCGGACGCGAGCCTGTGCTGCTTCTCGACGAGGTGGCCGCCGAACTCGACCCTGCCGGTAAGGAACAGCTTTTTTCGACGCTTTACGCGCGCGGCGGACAGATATTCGCGGCGACCGCCGAGCCGCTTTCGCCTTCCGTTCCATGTTCGGTCTACAAGATAAATTCAGGAAAACTAGACAAAATTGAAGATAAAATATAAAGAAGTGAGAGAAAAATGAAAATAGGAGAATTTTACGACGTTATAGTTGTAGGCGCTGGCCATGCCGGTTGCGAGGCTGCGCTCGCCGCTTCTCGCATGGGCGCGAGGACGCTGCTGCTTTGCATATACCTCGACAGCATCGCTATGATGCCGTGCAACCCTTCGATCGGCGGCCCGGCGAAAGGGCACATTGTGCGCGAAATAGACGCGCTCGGCGGCGAATGCGCCGCGGCTGCCGACGACTCAACGCAGCATCTGCGCTGGCTCAACACTTCTAAGGGCGCTGCCGTGCGCACGCTTCGCGCGCAATGCAGCCCGCGCCGCTACAGCGACCATTACCGCGCCGCACTCCTGACGCAGAAAAATCTCGACCTCTATCAGGGCGAAGCAGCGGAACTTATAGCAGAAAACGGCGAAGCGCGCGGCGTTAAAATAGCGACGGGACAGTCCTTCTTTGCATCATGCGTAGTGCTCGCAACCGGCACATACCTCGCCGCTAAAATATACATCGGCATGGCCTGTCGCGAATCCGGACCGCTCGGCATGACTCCGGCTGCCGCGTTCGCTGCCTCGCTGAAAACAATAGGGCTAGAAACAGGCCGCCTGCGCACCGATACGACGCCACGCCTTCACTTCGACACGATAGACTGGGCCGCGCTCGACTGTCAGAAGAGCATAGACGAGCCGCAGGCCTTCTCTCACTTCGGGGAAAAGCGCGTCTACAGCGGCATGGTCTGCGGGCTCACACGCACGAACGCAGAAACGCACAAAATCATACGTAAGTACTTCGATCAGTCGCCGCTCTACATGGGCAAGCTCGAAACAGAAGGGCCGAGATACTGCCCTTCCATCGACGACAAGATAATAAAGTTCCCCGAAAAGGATACTCATCCTATATTTCTCGAACCAATAACTCCAGAGGGGCGTGAAGTCTACGTCCAGAACTTTTCGACTTCGATGTGCCTCGAGGCACAGTTTGAAAGCGTCAGGACGATAAAGGGCTGCGAACATGCGCATATACTCCGTCCAGGCTATGCGATAGAATACGACTTCGTCGTCCCGACGCAGCTGCACCCATGGCTTGAAACGAAGCCGGTGAAAAATCTTTTCCTCGCTGGACAGATAAACGGAACTTCCGGCTATGAGGAGGCGGCCGGTCAAGGTCTCATCGCAGGAATCAACGCCGCGCTGCGCGTGCGCGGCGACGGCCCGTTCGTCCTTGGACGCGACGAGTCGTATATTGGCGTGCTGATAGACGACCTCGTAACAAAGGGGACGAAAGAACCTTACAGGATGCTCACCAGCCGCTGTGAATACAGGCTGTTGCTGCGTCATGACAACGCAGCCGACAGATTATGCGCGAAAGGCCGCGCAGTCGGGCTGCTCCCTGAATGGAAGTGGGAACGGTATTGCGATGCGCGCAGCGCTGAAGAGCGCGAGCGGGAACGTCTTCGCGCATTCAAGATACACCAATGCGAAACGGTCAACGATAGGCTGCGCGCAGCTGGCTCGTCGCCGCTGACGGAAGGCGTCGGCGCGCTCGAGCTTTTGCGCCGTCCCGAGGTGGACTGGAAACTTGTCGCTGAGCTCACAGATTCGCAGCTCGTCTCCGAGCTCGGAGAAAAGATAGCGAACGAGCTCAAATACGAGGGCTACATAGCGCGTCAGCAGAAACAGGTGGAAAAATTCCGCCGTATGGAGCTACTGAAAATTCCGAAGAGTATAGACTACGCAAAGATAAGCGGTCTTTCTGCTGAAGGGCGCGGCAAATTGTCGAAAATATCGCCTGTGACGCTGGGACAGGCCTCGCGCATACCCGGCGTACCGCCCTCTGACATACAGCTGCTTTGGGTTGCGATAGAAAGCGCTCGCCGTAGAAAGGACGCCTAGCGCGTGGACGAAGATTTCGCGAAAAGCGCCGGCGAGGTCGTAGTATCCGCAATCAGCGGCAAAAGCGGCGAAGAGACGCTAAAAAAGCCGCGCGGCGTCAGATACAGGCCGGAGTATTGGAATCTCGTAAACCTCTCGATAAAGCTCTCCGAGCTTACGGAGAACTGGCGCGCCGTCGCGGGAGAGCCTCTCGCCTCGCGCAGCGCGCCTGTGGTATGCGAGGAGGCTGAGGGCCGACTCGTCATCACTGTCAACGTCCCAAACCAGATGGTGCTTTCCTCGGCGCGCTTCCGCAAAGCGCGGCTTGAGCGCGGGATATCGGCTTTCTTCGGAGCAGCCGTCTCCGTAGATTTCAGGGTCGGTCCGATACGTCCTGCGGCGCAGCCGGCGCGCTCCGCTCCGCAGAAAATCTACCGCCGCGCGCCGATCGTCAACGACGATGCCGAGGTCGCTGAACGCGAAAAATTTTTCCTCGGAAGCGGAATGTCGCCGGAGCTCGCGAGCGCCATGGCGCGCGTCATGCTCTCGCTTGAAAAGCTATCTAAACGCAGAAGATAAAGATTTCCTGAAAATCTAATATTTATCTGACTTTTCCTTAAATCGGTGCTATAATGTCGCTAGTGAAGAAGTTGAAAATAATTTAGAAATCAGAAAAAAGGAGGAGCAAAAATGAAAATCGGAGAAGTTGTAAGAGACGGAGATTTCAAGGCTGAGAAGCACGTACCGACGATAGAAGCTCCAGAGAAAATCAAGGCGGGGGAAAAGGCGCTCGTAAAGGTCTGCGTCGGCAAGGAGATCAAGCACCCTAACACGCCGCTCCACCACATCAGCTGGATCCAGCTCTACTTTAAGCCCGCCGAAGGCCCTGTCGTTGACGTCGCGAAGTTCTGTTACAACAGCCATGGCGACACGATGAACCTCGACAACCCCGGATGCGCGCTTGCGGAGCCCGCTAGCTGCGTAATGTTCAAGCCGGCGAAGTCCGGCGAGCTCATCGCCGTCAGCTACTGCAACGTCCATGGGCTCTGGGAATCTTCGAAGGCCGTCGAAGTCGAATAATATTCGCGCATCGAACGCAGATTCTTCTGTTTAGAGAAAGGCCGCCCGAAGTGGCGGCCTTTCTGCGTGCCTGCAAATAATTGCTTAACTTTCTATACCATGCGCTTAGACGCGGGGTTCAAAGGCTTTGGTTTCCATACGTTACTTTGAAAACATATAAAGACTTAGGACAGATGATTTCCTGTACGGCAAGGTTTCGGTATATGATCAATCTGCCGCAGCTACCGGGTCTTATCAATAGCGCTGTAAAATCAGCCAGACGTTCTCGAAACGCCGCGCCGATAAGTCGTCCCTTGCGATGTAAAAATATATCAGCCCGCAGTCGCCGAACATCAGGCTGAAATCGCCGCACTTTACAGCGTCGAGCTGGAGGAGCGGCAGCCATTTGTCCGCCGCGCAGCTGCGAGCCTCTTTTTCTACGTTTTCAGGAATTCCGCTACAGTCGCCGCCGAGGCAGTATCCGCGCGTCCTGAAATTTTGAGAGTTATGCAGTTTCTGCGCGTCTGTTCCGGCTTTTCCCTGATATGCCTCCCGCTCTGAATTATGCTGCGCCGCGTAGATTATGCGAAAACAGCGAGATCTTGTGCTTCCATGATTATTATATATTTTTACAATAAATGTCAGGTAAAGTTCTTCAGCTTCGTCCGGCGCTTTAGTCGTTGTCCACACTTTTTCTCTAGAGTTATACACATATAAACCGCTCTTTTCGATATCTGTGATGGCCTTTGCGAGGCTAAAAAAGAAAGAAATCCACTGATATATTCACAAATTGTGGATAACTATGTACATAAACGGCGTGAATGTGGTAGTTCTACCCTTTCCGGCTTTTCAGTTATGTAAAAGTAAGGTTAAGGAAAATTCATAAATTCGTACGGAAACAGACGCTGCGCACTCGCGCCTAAATTTCACGAGCGGCGCGTTCGTCAGCGTTCTGCGGCGCTGTTTACTGAACGGAATGTAATTTCCTCGGAAGCGCAAACGCCTCGGCACACCGCGTACCTGTTGCCGTTTAGCAGTCGCGCTTCCGTCGGCGCGCGAATTGCGGCGTGCGGCGAATTGCGGAACGCGGAGAAAAATTTGTGTTTTCACGTCGCCGCCTGATGCGGCCCGACAGAGCGCGCGCCTGATAAAAAAAATAGGCGCTGACGCGACATCCGCGTCTTTGCGCCTATTCTATGTTTACTGCGGCTTTCTCTTAACCGCGCTTCGCTATCGCAGCTCCAATTACGAGCGTCGCCGCTCCGGTGTTTTCAAGGCCGTGCGAATGCCCCTTGCGGCAGAGCATGATGTCTCCTGCCTTAACGGCGTGTTTCTCGCCGTCCTCGCAATATGTGCCCTCGCCGCTCATTATGAAGTAGACTTCTTCATTGTCGCCGTGGAGGTGATATCCGATTGAGGCGCCAGGCTCTAGCTCAATGCGCGTCGTCATCGTGAATGCGCCGTCGTTGTCCGGTATTTCCACCGGGAACCTCATCGCGCAGCCTTTGCCGCTTCCTCCAAGCTTTTCAACCTTTACGCCTTCGTCTTTGTTTTTAAGCATTTTCATATTCCTCCTCAGATTTTGCGGCGCGGCGGACATTCTGCCGGCGCGCCTCCCTCACTGATTATAAGGCTAAAAATGCGTGAAAGCCGACAAAGAGAGCATTTAAAAGAGATATTTTTATTTGATTTTATTTGACTAAAATAACAACGAAGGGCTGGCTGCGAGTCCGTCTTTCCTAGAGTCCGTCCAACGTTGTATGATTAAAGGTGTATTGGAAAAAACGCCGAATGGCGATACGGAGGAGAGCTTTATGACACGTTCCACGGTTTACTTTACTAACATGCGGGCCACGCCTGAGATGAACCTTTTGAAAAAATTCCGCAGGCTGATAGAAAAGGCCGGCATAGCGGATATAAATTTTGAAAAGCAGTTCGCCGCGATAAAGATACACCTCGGCGAGCCAGGCAACATCGCCTATCTGCGCCCGAACTTTTCAAAGGTCGTCGCCGACAAGATTAAGGAACTTGGTGGCAAGCCGTTCCTGACCGACTGCAACACGCTCTACGTCGGCCGCAGGAAGGACGCGCTTGAGCACCTTGAAGCCGCCTATGAGAACGGTTACAACCCTTTCTGCACCGGCTGCCACGTCATCATAGCCGACGGCTTGAAGGGTACCGACGAGGCTCTCGTCCCCGTCGAGGGCGGCGAATATATAAAGGAAGCGAAGATCGGCCGCGCGATAGCGGACGCAGACGTTATAGTTTCGCTGACCCACTTCAAAGGCCACGAGCTGACCGGTTTCGGCGGCGCGGTAAAAAACCTAGGCATGGGCTCTGGCTCGCGCGGCGGGAAGATGGAGCTGCACAGCGACGGCAAGCCCTCCGTCGACGAGGGCAAATGCATCGGCTGCGACCGCTGCGCCCGCAACTGCGCGCAGAAGGCTATAAAGATAACGTCCGGCAAGGCGCACATCGATCATGAAAAATGCGTCGGCTGCGGCCGCTGCATAGGCGCCTGCCCCTTCGACGCGGTACAGCCCGACTGGGAGGGCTCGGAGGTGACGCTCTGCCGCAAGATGGCCGAGTACGCGAAGGCCGTCATTGACGGCAAGCCGCATTTCCACATCGCCGCCGTCGTTGACGTTTCACCGTTCTGTGACTGCCACGCGGAGAACGACGCCGCCGTCGTGCCGAACATAGGCTTCTTCGCTTCGCACGACCCAGTAGCGCTCGACCAAGCTTGCGCCGACGCTGTGATTAAAGCCTCCGTCGTCGAAAACAGCTACCTAGCCGACCAGATAAAGAAAAACGGCGCGGGAGCCGACCATTTCCACACGATACACCCTGACACTCACTGGCAGGCGACGCTCGAACACGCTGAGAAAATAGGCATAGGCACGCGCGAGTACGAGTTGAAGGAGATTTAACGAAAATTCAAATAAGAGGTATGAGACGCGGAGCGCGCTTACAGAAGCGAGCTCCGCGTCCTGTGTGTTTCGTTGGATATAGAAAAGAAGCTTCTTGCCTACTTTTTTACATAATTGTTTAAGTTGTTTTATATCGCCTGTAAAATTATCCGCGCCGCTATGATCAGCAGGACGCCGCCGCCTGCGTATTCGGCCTTTCTGCCGAAGCGGGAGCCGAGCTTTTTGCCGACGAGCGTGCCGGTCGCTGAGAGCGCAAAGGTTATGATTCCAGCGAGCACCGCGAGCGAGAGCGCGGAGCCGCCTGTGCTTTCTATAGAGAAGCCTACGGCGAGCGCGTCCAGCGAGGTTGCGAACGAGAGCACCGTCATGCTTCTGAGAGTTATCGTCATCGGCGAGCAATCTTCCTCGCCGCCGCCCGCCGCCTCGCGTATCATGTTGACGGCGACCCAGACGATGAGCGCCGCGGCTATCCACGGCGTCCATGTGCTGAAAAATCCAGAGAGTCCTCCCGCGATTACGCCGCCCAGCAGCGGCATGAAAAACTGGAACAATCCGAACGCGCCTCCGACCGTCAGCACGTTCTTCGCGCTTATGCGGTCATGGCATAGCCCTATGCAGATGGAGACGGAAAAGGCGTCCATCGCGAGCGACGCGCCGGTCGCCGCGGTTGCTATGAATTCTGCGAGCATTGTAAATCATTTTCCTCCAATACTTTCAAGCCAGCGCTTTTTGTAAAGTCCGCAGACCGATATGAAGAGCACCAGCAGCAACGGCCCGACGAAAACTCCGAGGAAGCCCCACTTTATCACGCCGCCGAAAAGGCCGAGCACTATGACGAGCGTCGATATCTCTACGCCGCCCCTGCCGCCAGAACTTATCAAGTAAGGTCGGAGCAGGTTATCTATCGTTCCGACTATCGCCGCGCCCCACACGGAGAGTATCGCGGCGTTCTTCATGTCGCCCGTAAAAGCGAGGTATATCGCCCCAGGCACCCAGACGACCGCCGTCCCCGCCGGGAACATACCGAAAAAGAACATCAGCATCCCGAAAAATACGGGATTCCCGAGACCGACTATCCACCAGCCTATCGCCCCGAGTACAGCCTGGACTGCGACGGTGAAGATTATACCGTATATTATCGAGTTCAGAATCTCAGAAATCTGGCTGAAAAAGTTTTGTTTTTCTTCCGGTTCGAGCGGGGTCACGCTTTTTATGTAGTCGATTATCTTTTTGCCGTCGCGTATAAAGAAGAAGGAAACCATTAGCGTTATTACGGAGTTTAGCAGAAAAGACGAGCCATGTTCTATGAGCCTCGCCGAAATGGAGCGGAGGAAGCGCGTCGCCCACTGCGCGACGTTCTGCACCAAGCCGCGCAGCGCTTCGGAGTCGGCGATGAAGATCCGCACGTTGTCCGCTATCCAGACCGGCACCCAGTCTGGAAACTCTATCGCCGCTCCGTTGTGCGCGAGTTGCTGAATCTTGACGAAGAGCTGCGTGAAGATGCGTCCGAGGCTCGTCACTTCGCTCGCAAGGGTCGAGAGCGCGAGCAGCACAGGGATAAAACATAGCAGCAGCAGCGCCGTCATCGTGACGGCGGCGGAAACGCTAGGATATCTGCCGTCGCCGAACGCCTTGAGCATCTTTTTATTGAGCGGCGCGGCGACGAACGAAAGCATACCGGCCCAGATTATCGCCGTCGCCATCGGCGAGGTTATATCCCATGCGAGCAGCGTAAAAAATGCGAAGAAAATTATAAAAGGGACGTTGCCGCTGAAAAAATTTGTATATCCGTTGCCCGAAGCCATAAAATTAACACCTCTCGATGTTATAATAAAAATATATGGAAATTATACATCAACAGCCAAAGAAGGTGTGTCGCTCCGTGTCGGCAGAAGAATTTGCATACTATGAACAGTTCGGGGAACGCCCCACATATTCGGGGCGGGACGAAGCGGATAAATCGGACATGAAAGAGAATGCGGCCAAGGGAATATTCCACAAGGCCATAAAGGTCATCGCGATCGGCGGAGGCGGCGGCAACGCGCTCAACCACATAATATCGCACGGCCTCAAGGACGTAGACACGCTGGCGGTCAACACCGACGTGCGCTCTCTCGGCAGCTCGCTCTGCGAGTCGAAGATAGTTCTCGGCGAGCGCGTCACGAAGGGGCTCGGCGCGGGGGCTATGCCCGAAGTCGGGGCGCGCGCCGCGCTTGAATCGCTTGACGAGATACGCCGCTACATGAAGGGCGCAGATATGGTCTACCTCACAGCGGGCATGGGCGGCGGAACGGGGACGGGAGCCATCCCGGTGATCGCGCGCGCCGCGCGCGAAATGGGGATACTGACCGTCGCGGTCGTCACGAAGCCCTTCTCGTTTGAGGGGAAGCGCCGCCGCCGCTATGCGGAGGAAGGCATAGAAAAGCTCTTCCCGGAAGTCGACGCGCTCATCGTAGTACCAAACGACAGACTTCTCGAAATGGCGCAGAAAAACACGCCGCTGACGGAATCTTTCTCGCTCGCCGACGAAGTCCTGCGCCAGGCGGTACAGGGAGTCACCGATCTCGTGACGCGCCCCGGGCTCGTCAATGTAGACTTCGCCGACCTCAACACCGTAATGCGCGGCGCGGGACGCACCGTAATGGGCGTCGGAGCCGCGAGCGGTGAGGACTGCGTCAAAAAAGCAGTGCGCATGGCGCTCGAAAGCCCGCTGATGGAATGCTCGATGCAGGGGGCTAAGGGCGTGCTCATGAACATAACGCACAGAAAAGAGCTCGCGCTCTACGAAGTCGGCCTCGCCGCCGACATCATAGAGGATGTAAAGTCTCCGGACGCCCACTTCATCTGGGGCTGCGCGGAGGACAAATCCATAGAAGAAGAGGTTGAGGTGACGATAGTCGCCGCGGGCTTCGACCAAACGCAGCATGAGCCGGAGCCGGATAGAAACGTCTTCGCGCGCTGCGCCGCGCCGCAGCGCGCGGAACGCGCACCCGAAACCTACTATTATAATAAAGAGTCCGCCCAACAGACGGAAGCGGCTGGACAGCCTCAGCCTGAGCGGCAGCCTGCGCCGTCTCCATACGCCGAAGTACGCACGCCGGCATGGCTGCGCGACGGCGCGCCTGCCGAAGGAGAACCGGGCGAGGACGAATCTTACGTCGGCAAACGCCACAGCGCATACGACGCATATGAAAACCCGACCTTTGTAAGACAGGGCCGCTCGCTCAAGAAATAACCGCACGGCGCAAATTTAAGAAAAGCTTGAAAATAATGAAAAGGCGCTTACGCTGCGGCGTAGGCGTCTTTTTTATAATCGCTTAACTTTTTATAGATATCGGTTTTCTCGTCGCCCCGCGCTTGACGCGGGGCCCAGCGGCTTTAAACGTTCCAAACGTTACAGTGTTTTGAGTCGCCGGATGCCGCGTCGAGCGCGGCATGACGGAGCGGCTTTATTTATCAAGTTGAGATGCTATAATCCGCTTTGCTGCTTTCATATTCCGGTATTCTATCGGTTGAAGCGTTTTATTCCGTGCGCCGTGAACGGCGGCTCCATTGATAACCGCAAGCCATTGATTGATGCGTTTAATAAATTATTGACATTAAATTTGAATTGAACGCGCCGCCAGCCGCCGCTATAATCACGGACGACGACAGATTTTTCGTAAGGGGGTAATAAAAACGGCGGCACTGGCGTTTGAACGGCTTGCAAGGGAAGTGGCGGAGGAGACGGCGAAGGATATACGCCGGCTTATGTCCGGGGGCGTGGACTTGGCCTGCGGGCGAAACGGGCGCGAGCACCTTTCGATGTTCGCCGTACCCCGAGGGGAAAGCGAGGCGGAGGTTTTGCGGAGAAAGACTTTTGTCGTGCCGCCGTTTATGGAAACGCGGCCGAAGGAGCGCGGCTGGTGCGTAAGGTGTGAGCCGCTTTCAATGCTCGCGATACCGTGCGGCTAGAGAAGATGAACAAAATAGAAGCCGGCACGCCCGAGATATGGCGAACCGGACGCCCAAACGGCTGAATTTCCGGGTCGCCGCCCTTTGCGGGCGCGCGGCCTTTTTCGCGCCCGCGCGCGAAAGGCGCCGCCTTTGTAATATAATTGTCGCGTGACGATTGTTTCTCGAAGGAGGCGGATTTTTATGAAGAAGCGCGCGTTTTGCCTGCTTGCCGCGGCCGCTGCGCTTGTCTGCGCCGCTGCGCTTTTCGCCGCGCGTTCCGGCGTGAACGCGGAGCCGTCCGTCTCCGAGGAATTCCGCCTCGGCACATACGTCAGGATCTCGCTCTACGATTTCCGCGGCGCGGACGAAGAGCTCGAAAAGTGCGACGAGCTTATAAAATCTCTTGAAAATCTCTTCTCCGTTAATATCCCGACTTCGGACATAGCGCGGCTGAACGCCGCGGGCGGCGAATGGACGCGTATAGACGCGCGGACGGCGGGGCTGCTCGAAACCTCGCTCGCAATCGCCGGACTAACGGACGGCGCTTTCAGCCCCGCGCTCGGCGGCGTGACGGCGCTGTGGAAGATAGGCACGCCCGACGCGCGCGTGCCGTCTGATGAAGAGATAGCCGAAGCCCTGAAAATTA
The DNA here is from genome assembly GCA_963618995.1 of bacterium. Taxonomy (GTDB): domain Bacteria; phylum Synergistota; class Synergistia; order Synergistales; family Synergistaceae; genus Caccocola. Next base: position 25,884 of record CAVEUD010000009.1, on the reverse strand, counting down.
TCGACTGGACTAAGATAGAGCTGCGAAGCGAAAACGGCGCGCACTTCGCGCGGCTGCCGCGCGGCATGAGGCTTGACCTCGGCGCTATAGCGAAGGGGTACGTCGCGGACGTCCTGAAAGAGCGTCTTGCGGCGGACGGCGCGCGCCGCGCGCTGATCGACCTCGGCGGCAACCTCGACTTCGTCGGCGAGTCGCCGCGCGGCGGGGCGTGGCGCGCCGGGCTCCAGCAGCCGGAGAGGACGCGCGGCGAGTATTTCGGCATAATCGAGGCCGAAGATGTGTCCGTAGTCACCTCCGGCCCGTACGAGCGGTATTTTGAAAAGGACGGGGTGCGCTACCATCATATAATAGACCCAGCGACGGGCCGCCCGGCGCGCTCCGGCCTCGCGTCAGCAACGGTCGTGGACGCCGACTCAGCGCGCGCCGACGCGCTCTGTACGGCGCTCTTCGTCATGGGCACGCACCGCGCGCCGGAATTTCTCAGGCGGCACGGCGGCGTCATGGCCGTGCTGGTGACGGAGGGCAAAGAGGTAATGATAACCCCTTCCGTTAAAAAAATATTCCGCCTCACGGACGATAGCCTAGCGCTCTCCGTTATAGGAGCGCGCGAATGAAGCGGCTCGACCGCGCCGCGGCGCTGATAACGGCAGCGGGGTTCGCGATCTGCGCGCTCTTCGCCTTCGTTTCTAAGGACGCGCTCTCGTCGCCCGAGGTTGAAATCGTCGTAGACGGCGAAGTCGTCGAGCGCCTCCCGCTTGACGGCGAGCCGCGCGAAGTGACGGCGCGCGCGGGCGGAGGCTTTAACGTCGTGCGCGCGGGCGGCGGGCGCGCCGCCGTCGTCTCCGCGGACTGTCCTGACCAGACGTGCGTCAAGAACGGCGAAATCTCGCGTCCCGGCGAAGGCTCCGTCTGCCTGCCGCACAGGGTCGTCGTCCGCGTGACGGGCGGCGGGGAAGCGGATACGGACGCGGTCAGCCGCTGATGAAGACGCGCCGACTGGTCCTCACCGCCCTGCTTACGGCCTGCGCCCTCGCGGTAAACATTGCGGAGGGCGCGCTTCCGATGCCCGCGCCGGGAATCAAGCTCGGCGCGGCGAACGTATTCTCGCTCGCGGCGCTCGTCCTAATGGGAGCGCGCGAGGCCTTCGCCGTCACGCTGCTGCGCGTCTCGCTCGCGTGGCTCGCGACGGGCAACCTTTTTGCGCTCTTCTGCGGCCTCGCGGGCGGACTCGCCGCTACCGCCGTCATGGCGCTTGTATGGCGGCGCTGGCGCGGCGCGCTCTCTCTGCCTTGGATCAGCGTCGCAGGAGCGTGGGCCTTCAACATCGGGCAGGTGTCCGTCGTATCGTTCGTAGTCGGCGACTGGCGCGTCGGCCTCTACATACTGCCGCTCTTCGCCGCCGGCAGCGCCGCCGGCTGGGCCGTCGGCTGGCTCGCGGATAAAATCTGCGCGCGCCTCGGATATAACGACCTCCAGGAAAGGATTTGAGCAGAAAATGAAAATCTCGATAGAGCCGAAAATCCTCGAAAACTTCCCGAACGCGAAGATCGGCTGGCTGCGCGCGAACGTCGCAGTGGCGGGCGGCGCGGCGCACGTGCGCGCGCTGAAGGCCGGACTCGAAGCGCGGCTCGGCGACATAGGCATATCGGCCGACACCATGATGATGCACCCAGACGTGCGCCGCTGGCGCGAGGTATATTCCGCGATGGGCGTCAAGCCGAGTAAATACCGCTCATCGCTCGAAGCGCTGCTGCGCCGCGTCTTCAAAGGGGACATGTGGGAAATCTCGTCCGTCGTAGACTGCTACGACTGCGTCTCGGCGCTGAACCTTCTTCCGATGGGCGCGCACGACGTTGAAAAGCTGCGCGGCGGCCTCACGCTGCGCTACGCAGAAAACGGCGAAAAATTTTACCCGCTCGGCGCGGGAGACTCCGTTATAGAATGCGCCGCACGCCAGGTCGTTTACGCCGACGAAGAAAAAATCTGCTGCTGGCTCTGGAACTACCGCGATACGCGCGACGCGAGCGTCGGCGGCGCAACGAAAGAGGCGCTGTTCCTCGTGGACTGCGCCTTCGAGACGGAGTGGCGCTCGGTCGAAGATGGACTCGCGGCGCTCGCCGCAGAGCTGTCCGCGATAGGCTGCAAGGTGCGCGGAAGCGGCGCGGTAAGCGCCGCCGCGCCAGAAGCGGAGACGGAATAGATGGCGAACACGGGCTGCTGCGGGATGGACTGCGACGGCTGCGAGGCGCGCCGCGCGACCGTCCGCCGCGACAACGAAGCTCTGGCGAAAATCGCGGCGCACCTCGAAAACGCTGGGCAGGGCTCATTCATCCTGCCATCGCGGCTGCGCTGCACCGGCTGCCTCGCGCCCGGCGTCAAAAGCATAAACTGCGCCGAATGCGCGATACGCGAGTGCGCGCTTGAAAACCAGATCCCGCACTGCGGCTTCTGCCCCGATTTTCCATGCGAACTCGGCTCCGCCGTCTGGGAAGCGGTGCCGGAATACAAGCACAACCTCGAAGTGCTGCGGAGCAGATAAACAGAAAACCGCGCCCTGCTGTCCGGCACAGGCGCGGTTTTCTGTAAGGCCTTATATTTTTATGAATTTCCTGACGTACCGTTCGAGCAGGTAGCAGACCTGCGAGTTCAGAAACGAGACGGTCGAGGGCTCGCCGTCGTTTCTAATCACGTAGACTGCCGCCCCCTCTTTCACTATCAGGTCGACGGCTGAGAACGGCGGCGATGCGCGGCGGTAGTTTGTTCGCTCTGATGCGAGTTGGTCGAGAGCCGCCATATGCGCGGCGTATTCTTCTGACGTGTACGAGGCTGAGAAGCCAGCCCTCCACGGCAGCGGAAGCCGCGCCGGATGCTATGTCCGCCGTCGATAGCAACGGGAAAATCTCCGTCACGGCGACGTGCGCAAGCGAGTCTAGAAAGCCTGCGCGCCGCTTCGAGTAAATATGCATAAGCAGCTCGAAGCTCTTGCGCGACGGCGCGACTCGCGAAAATATGCGCACGGCGAGATTTCCAGGCATAGACTCGAGCGTCGGGCGGCGCGTGAGCTTTATCACGTCGCCGTCGGCTTTGCGGATGTCCTCCGCGTCGGAGTAGAGCCTTTCGGCGTCCTCTTTTCTGAAAAAGTTACAAGCGGCTTCGAATAGGAGGCGAGCTCTTCGATCTGCTCTCGGACGAAGGCCGCCTCCTCGCCGCTTTCTGATAAAAAGGCGCGCGGGGACACCGCCCCGCCGCGCAGCGTCGCGAAGCGCACGGAGCAGTTTCCCGACGCGCCCATGAATTCGCTAAAAAGCGAACGGTTGGGCGCCGTAAGGTAGCGCGCCTCGACCTGTCCCGTCAGGAAGAGGGGCAGCCACGTCTCTATCATCTCGAATATCTCTTCGGTGTCGAAGCCGATATTGTGGACGCTTTTGATTTTGTGCCCGCGTTCCATCATGCCGCGCATCAGCTCCGCGAAGGCTCCGGCGAAGTGCGGTTCGCGTGAGAAAGAACTCAGGTAAGATGTGTAAAGGTATATATCGCGCAGTTTGCCGCCCTCTTTCGCCGCGCGCGCGAACTCCGCAGCCGCGGCGAGGATCCCTTCCGTTCCCACGTAGACGCGTCCGCGCGTTTCGACGCAGCTTACGTCGGACGCTTCCGCCGCCTTTTCCGCGTTTTCGCTCGTCTTCGCGCCCTCAAGCAGCGCGCTGGAGAGCCACTGTCTCTTTGCGGAATCCTCGCATATCCACTCCATAAGCCGCGCCGCGAGCGCCTCGCCGTCGTCTTCAGCGCCTCCGGCGTTAAGCTCGCCGGCGAGGTTTTGCGGCACGCCGCGCGATTTGCATAAAAAGGCGAAGTGTACGCAGAAACTGCGCAGTATCGGGTCGTCGCTGCGCACGCTGCGTTTTCCTCTGCGGTAGCGCGAAACGGAGGATCCGTCTACATTCGCGTAGCGCGCGAGCTCCGCGTTCGTCGTGCCGAAAGCCTCCATCAGCGCGGAGAGCTTTTCCGCTATGCCGACGCGCACTGCCGGGGCGGATGCCTCGGCGCGTTTCTTTTCACGCAGACCGGAGTCTGCGGCGTTGAACCACCTTTCAACGGCCTCTGCCGTTTTTTCGTCCGCGCGCGCGCCTGCGGCCGCGCGCAGCGCGTCCAGCTCTTTCGCGTCCAGCTCTTTCGCGCCCGGGGCTAGCGCGGCCGCGGCGCGCGACAGCCGCGCTACGGCCGCGCCGTAGCGGAACGGAGAGTTCTTCGCCGAGAGATAACGGCAGACGCAAGATGGGGCGAGCCCTGCTTCGCGCGCAAACGCCGCCCCTGTGACGGAAATTATTTCTTTGATTAAGGCGAGTTTTTTATAAAAAAGCATTGCACGTCCTCCTGTGCGAAACAATTATCACTTGAACGCACTGGAAAAACAACTGGAATTTGCGCACCGCTTCTTAAACGGCAATGCCGCGGCGCAGAGGCGCGCAATTTACGCGCCGACAAGACAACGGCGCGCCTTGCGCAGCATAATGACGTGTAAACATGACGTCGGCGCGGCCCCTACTCCTTCATCGAATCGTCGAGCGAGCGGCGGAAAATACTAAGAGACTTCTCGACGGCCTCGTCAAGTTCCGTGGTATCGCCGGAGCAGAAGATTTCGAGAATCTTCCCGTGGCTTTCTAGCGTCGTCTCGTCCGGCGTATGGCTGCTCCTTACCATGTGCGGCCGACAAAGCTCCATTATCATGAGTCCCGTCTTGATAATAAAAGAGTTGCCCGTCGCCTCAAGTATCGCGCGGTGAAAGTCGCGGTCAAACTCCTCCGCGCCTTGAAGTCCTTCGCGCTGCGCGCGGCTCAGACCATCGAAAGCTTCGCGCGCGCGCCGCTTCTGATCCTCCGTCGCCCTCTCTGTGGCGAGTCGGATATACGCGCGGTCGAAAAAGAGCCGAAATTCGTAGAGCTCGCCAGCGCTGGTGCGCAGCAGCATCATATCGAGCATCAGGGGACGCAATATCTGCGGACCGACGAAGCGGCGCAGGTATGTGCCGCGTCCCTGTGCCGTCTCGACGACGCCGAGAACCTGAAGCATTTTCACCGCCTCGCGTATGCTCGACTTGCCTACCCCGTAGCGCTCGGCAAGCTCGCGCTCCGACGGCAGCGCCTCGCCGGGGCGGAACTTCCCATCCCTGATGGACTCCTGAATGCTTTCAAGTACGAGCTGCGAAAGAGTGCCTTCTCTTTTTAACGTCATCGCGATCCCCCCTTGCTCTTCCGTTGCGCCGCGGCGTACCAAAAAATATGGAGAATATTTATAACAATGATAGCATATAGCTGTAACAAATCGTCAGAAAACGTAAAAGTCCGGCGTCGCCGAAAAGGCGTAAATTCCATGCGCGCGCATAAAAAGACGGGCCGCGTCAAAGCCGCATGGCAGGCGGGCAGGCGCGGCGCCGTCGTCCATTGTCGCGCGCTGCGCGATTACGATCCGTAGACGACGTACATCTTTGCGCGTTCCCTTTTCCGCTCTATCTCAATGTCGAGTCGCGCCAGCATCTTTTCGCGGTCCTGAGGCAGGCGGCCCTTCGTCCGTACCTCCATGTAGTCGTGCAATCCGTCGTAGAAATCCACTGGAACCGTCAGCAGTTCGAGCAGCCTCCGCTCCTCAAGCATATTTTCGAGCTCAGTCGCCGGTTTAAAGCGCCCGCTCTCAATGTCGGCGTACAGCGGCGCGCTGCGGTGGATGAAGAGCGACGTGTTGACTATCCTGTGCGGGCCGGTCCCGTTTAGGAATCGCGCCGTGTTCTCCGCGTTTTCGATTCCGCGTCCCGCGCCCGCCGTACCGCACATTATATGCGCGCTGTATATAATCCCCGCGTCCTTGAGCCGCGCTATCTGCCCGCGCGCTTCTTCGGCTGTGTGGTCCTTCTGTATAAATTCCAGCACGTCCTCTGTGCCGCACTCGATGCCGACGTACAGCTCGCTGACGCCGTTCACGCGCAGCGCGCGCAGCTCTTCGCCGCTCTTCTCCGAGACGTTCGTAACCGTCGCGTCCATGCTTATGTCGTAACAGTCGGGGAAATATTTGTGAATCAGCTCAAGCACGCAGAGCAGCCGCTCCGTGCTCAGGCCGAACGGGTTGCCGTCGCCGAGGAAAATTTTCTTCGGCGCGCCGCCGAGGTTCTTCACTCGCAGCAGCTCCGCCTCGACATTTTCGAGAGGGAGCTCACGGAATTTCAGATGCTTGAAGAGCGTGCAGAAGCGGCATGCGTTATAGGAACAGCCGACAGCGACAGGCAGCATGAACCTGCCTATCTCCATCGGCGGTTTGCATATCTGTCCTTCATAATCCATCGTCAACGCCCCTTCCTTATCGCTTTTTATTGTAGCGGGCCGCGTCTCCGCCCGCCAGCGCCGCGGGACGAAATTTTTGAAAAATTTCACAAAAAGCGGCGGCCCCGAAAACGCGCGCCGTTACGCCCGCGTTCCGAGGCTGCCGTAAGTCCGCCGCGCCGTTACTCTGCGTACACCGAAATACGTTAGCCGGCGTACTTGCCGCTCTCGATAACGTCGAGCATCGCGGCGGCGTAATCGACGCAGCTTATTTTGTCGTTATATCGTACCGTTCGGCGCCAGGCGTGGCGGAATATCGGAAGTTTGACGGTTACTTGAAGAACGTTGTGGTGAAGGGCTGAAAGATATAAAATTGCGGCGGCCCAGAAGGCCGCCGCGATCCCGTCTATTTCCCGACAGCGTAAATCAGATCCGCTTCAGCGGTCTTGATGTCGTAGAGCGCCGTCGCGGTTTCTGAGAGCGCGTTGACGAGCGCGACTCGCGAGTCTGATTCTTCAAGCGCGGTGCCGACGTTTTCTTCGTAACGGCGCACGGCTATGCGGTAGTCCTCGCGCGCCTGCTCGGTCTGGCGAAGCGCGACTTCGAGGCGGCTGCGCGCCGAGGCTAAATTCTGCTCCGCCTGCACGACCTCCATGCGGACGGCGTTCTTCATATCCTCGAGCTGGAAGAGCAGCTCCTTCGCCTTTGCCTTGGCCTCGCGCGTCTTCGCGCGCATTTCGCCGCCGTCGTAAAGGTTCCAGTACATCCCTATCGCGGCGACCGCCTCGCCGTCGCCGGGGAAGAAGCTGTCGTCGGCAGCGACGTACCCCACCGCGCCGAGAATCTGCGGCAGCGTCCTGCCCTGGGCGGCGCGGGCCAGCTTTTCCGCCTGCTTGCTTAAAAGCGCGTAGGCCCTGAGTTCGGCGCGCGCTTCTAACGCCGAGCCCGCGTTGTCTCCGCTTGGGACGCGCGGCAGGATTTTAGCAAGTTCTTCCCCGCCGCCCTCGGAGAACAACTTCTGCGCGAATATGTCGGGCGTTTCGAGCCCGGCCTTTACCAAATCTGTGCCGACGGCGCGGCGCAGCGCCGCCGCAGCGTTCGCCTCTGCGCTTTGCGCGCGTATCAGAGCCAGCTCGGCCTCCGAGACAGCGACGCCCCCACGCAGCACGTCGTTCTTCGCGACGACTCCGGCCTTGAAGAGTTTTTCCGCGCGCGAGAGATGTTCTTTCGCGAGGGCGAGCGCTTCGCGCGCTACGCGCGCCTTGGCCTGCGCGGCGCGCAGCGCGTAGTATGCGCGGCTGACGGAGTTCTCTACCGCTTGCCCGGTGCGCAGCTCCTGAGCCTGGGCCGCGCCGAGCGCGAGACGCTCAGCCTCCTTCTGCGCGGTCAGCGAGCCGCCCGCGTATATGACCTGCGACAGCCCTATCGCGGCGGCGTATGTGTTCGAGCCTATCGCCGTGACCGGCAGAGAGCCGCCGAGGAATGGGACGGCAGCGTTGACGGTCACGCCGTCTTCCTGCCACAACCCTCCGAGGCCCGCGAAGACGTCCGGCCCGAGACGCGCGGCGGCTGCTTCGACCTTGGCGCGCGCGGCTTCGGTGCGCTGTTTCGCGGCGGCTATCTGCGGGTTTTCCGCGTTCGCCGCGGCGAGAAGCTTCGCCAGCGCAGCGTCCGCGACGCGGACGGTTTCCGCTGCCGACTGCGTTTCCGCAGTTTCCGCTCCCGCGCAGGGGGCGCAGACGAGCGCCAGAGCGGCGAGCGCGGATATAAAAATTTTCATCTTCGGCATTTTTATCATTCCTTTCACGCGCTTACGGCACAAAGCGGCGTTTGAACATCACGACCGAGGCCGTGAACATCACGGCGATGTAGATCGCGAGCGCGAGCGTGTCGTGCCACACGTATTCGAGGCCGCCGCCCTTCAAAATTATCTGGCGCGAGATGTTTATGTAGTAGGTTATCGGGAAGCACTCTCCTAGATAGCGGAAGCCCGCCGGCATAGATTCGAGCGGGAATACGAAGCCTGAGAGCAGGACGCTCGGCAGTATGATGAAGACAGACATCTGGAGCGCCTGCGTCTGGTTCTGCGCGAAGCAGGAAATCATGATGCCGAGCGATAGGCTCGCGACGACGTAAAAGAACGTCAGCGCGTAGAAGAGCGTTATGCTGCCGAGGAACGGCATATTGAATACGAAAATTCCTATGACTATCGAGATGAATATCTGCACGTAGCCGACGATTATATAGGGGATTATCTTCGCGGTCAGCAGCTCCCATATCTTCATCGGAGTCACGAGAAGCTGTTCGAGCGTGCCCTGCTCGCTCTCGCGTACTATCGCCATCGACATCATCGAAATGAGCGTCAGCGTCAGCAGCAGCCCCATGATGCCCGGCACGATGTACCACGAAGTCACGAAATCTGGGTTGTACCAGAGCCTGATGCGCATGTCTATCGCCTGCCCCGGCGCCCGGATGCCGAGACGCGAGAATTTCTCCGCCAGTATCTCCTGCGACTTCAGCATCCCTATCGTCTGCGCTGCCGAAAGCGCCGACGAGGCGCTGAGGTTGTCCGTCGCGTCGACTATCACCTGCACTGAAGTCTGTCGTCCGCCCTCTATGTCGCTCGCGTAGTCGGGCGGGAAGACGATGCCGACCTTAGCGCGGCCAGACTCGACGGTATCGTCGACCTCCTTGACGCTCGCGGCGAATTTGATCACGTCGAAGTAGTTGCTCGCCGTGAGGCTGTTGATCATCTCGCGGCTCTCCTGCGTCCGCGACTGGTCGAAGACGACTGTCTTAAGGTGTTTGATGTCCGTGTTTATCGCGAAGCCGAAAATCAGAAGCTGCGCGAGCGGCATGAATAAGATTATCGCGAGCGTTATCTTGTCGCGCATAACCTGGATGAATTCCTTGACTATCAGCGCGCGCATACGGTCCCAGTTCATTTTTTCGCGTCCTCCTTCGCTGCTTTCGCGTTCGCCGCGGTCGCGCTTCCTATCCCGGATATGCGCCCCGCGCCGAGGTCGTCGTGCGCGTGTGACTTCACGAGATATACGAAAACGTCCTCCATCGACTGCTCTATGCGCGCGACGCGGCAGCCCTCGAAAATCCCCTCGGCGCGCAGCTCGCGGCCTGCCGGCGCTAAAATGTGGACCTTGTCGCCGAAGAAGTACGAGTCGATGAATTCCCCGCCCTCTCCGCGCTGCACCTTCGCGAGCAGCTCCATCGGCGCGTCGCACGAAATTTCGTAAAGCCTGCCGGGCAGCGTCTTTTTCAGCTCGTCCGGCGAGTCGTCGGCGATGAGCCGCCCGTAATATATGAAGGCCACCTTGTTGCAGTGCTCGGCCTCGTCCATGAAGTGCGTCGTCACCATGACGGTCGTGCCGTTTGCCGCAAGGTCGTAGATTATATCCCAGAAAAGCAGCCGCGCCTTCGGGTCGACGCCGCTAGTAGCTTCGTCGAGAAACAGAATCTTCGGTCTGTGCAGTATCGCGCAGCCGAGCGCGAGCCTCTGACGCCAGCCGCCCGAGAGCGAGGCCGTCGGTTCGTTTTCGCGCCCGGTCAGCCCCGCGAGCTCCAGCATCTCGCCTATGCGCTTCTTTTTCTCCGCGCCGCGCAGACCGTAGAGGCCCGAATAGAGGTTGAGATTCTCGATGACGGAAAGCTCAGGGTATAGAGAGAACTTCTGCGACATGTAGCCGATTTTCTCCTTGAGCTTCTGACCGTTCGAGGCGAGGTCCATCCCAAGGACGAGGCCGCGCCCGGATGTCGGGGCCAGCAGGCCGCAGAGCATCCGTATCGTCGTTGACTTCCCCGCGCCGTTAGGGCCGAGGAAGCCGTAGACCTGCCCTTCCTCTATCGACATATTGATGTCGTCTACGGCTGTGAAGGAGCCGAACTTCTTCGTCAGATGCTCCGTCTGTACCACTATCTGGGGCATTGCTCCGCGCTCCTCCCCGCGAAGGCCACGAACAAATCTTCCAGTCCCGGCTCAATTTCGCGCATCTCAGGCGGCTCTGCGCCGTGTTCGCGGAAGGCCGCAGCCGCGGAATCGCGCGCGCCTTGCGCGTCGTCTGTAACGACGTGATACTTCGAACCGAACATATTCGAGTCTAAGATGTGCGCGCGCCCCGAGAGCCACGCGCCCGCCTCTCGGCTGCCAGTCGCTAGGCTCATTATTTTGTACGGATAGCGCGAGAGCAGCTCGCCCGTCGTGCCGATATCGAGAATGCGCCCGCCGTTTAAGAACAGCTTGCGCGTGCATAGCTCCGCTTCGTCCATATACGGCGTGCTGACCGCTATCGTCAGCCCCTCGTGATTGAACTGGTAGAGCAGCGCCCAGAATTCTCGCCGCGCCACGGGGTCTACGCCGGTCGTCGGCTCGTCAAGCAGAAGTATTTCCGGCGTGTTCAGCAGCCCTATCGCGAGCGCGAGCTTCTGCTTCATGCCGCCCGACAAATTTCCCGCGAACCTGTCGCGGAAGCCCAAGAGGCCGACGCGCGACAAAATGAACTCCGCGCGCTCTTCGATCGCACGCTCCGGCTTGCCGTAGAGCGATCCGAAGAGCCGTATATTCTCCATTACGCTCATGTTAGTGTAAAGGCTGAAAAGCTGCGGCACGTAGCCGGCGCGCACGCGCGCCGCGCGCCTGTCCGTCGAGCCGAGCAGCAGGCATTCGCCATCGTCCGGGTTGATAATGCCCATCGCCATGCGCATCATCGTCGTCTTGCCAGCGCCGTCCGGGCCGATGAAGCCGAAAATCTCGCCGCGTTTTATTTCGAGTTCCACGCCGTCGAGAGCGCGCGCCGCCCCAAAGCTCTTCGTAACGTTATGGTAGGAGAGGACGCTCGCCGCATCCGTCATAATATCGTGACGTCCGCCGGCATTCCGGGCTTTATGACGCCCTCCGTGTCCTTTATCGAAACTTTAATCCAAAAAACCATATTCGCGCGTTCGCTCTGCGTCAGCGACATGCGCGGGTTGTACTCGGCCTGCTGGCTGATTTCCGTGACGGTCGCCTCGAAGGATTTGTTCGGGAACGGATCTATGGAAATGCTGCATTTCGCGCCTAGCTTGACGAGCGAGAGCTGCGTCGACGGGATGTAGAGCTTCACCCAGCAGTCGGTCAGATCGCCGAGCGTAGCGATTGGCGCGCCGGCGGCTATCACGTCGCCCTCTTCGTAATTTTTCGTCAACACTGTGCCCGCGGCCGGTGAACAGAGCGTCTTGTAGCCCACGAGCGTCCTGGCCTTCCCGCAGGCGGCCTCAGCGCGCGCTGCGTTCGCCGCCGCAGCGGCTATCTGCTCGGCTCTAGGGCCGTTTTCCAGCAGGCGCAGCTGTTCCGCCGCGGCTTTCATTACATTATATGAAGCTTTCGACTGCTCCGCGGCGAGCTCCGCGTCGCGCGCGGCGACGACGCCGTCTGCCGCGAGTGCCGCGAAGCGTTCCTCGTCGCGCTTCGCCTGTTCGTACTGCGCGCGCCGAGCCGCAACCTCGGCCTTCGCGCGCGCTATATCCTCCTTACGGAAACCGCTGCGCAGCTCCGCAAGCTGAGCGCGCGCCGCGTCGCGCGCCGCCTCCGCCATGCGCAGGTCGTCGTCCGCGCCGTCCATCGAGAGCCGCGCGACGAACTGCCCCTTCTCGATTTTGTCGGACTCTTCAATCGCGAGCTCAACGATGCGCCCGCCCACAAGCGGCGCGAGCTGAACCTGCGTCGCTTCGACCGTGCCCGACGCGCGCACATGCGAGGTGTCAGGCCTCTCTTTAAGATAAATCGCCGCAGACGTGCCCACTACAAGCAGCGCTGCCGCCGCGGCTAAAATTCCCTTGCCTGTGAAAATTCCGGAAAGCTTCACAACGTCGTCCCCCTTTGCAGGTACTGTACGTATTATCCCCGCGGTCTATAAAAAAGTCAAAAACGGGCGCGCGCATAAAAAAACGGCGGCCTCCCGAACGTGGGGAAGCCGCCGCAAAATAGTGCGCTCAATCTTATCGCAGAGTAACAGCCTCTAGCCTTTCAGCTGCGCGTCGAGGTACGGCTTCCACTTGTAGGCGTAGAAGTCGCAGGCCGAATCGTCGGTTTCGCCTTCGACGAAGATTATGTGCCGGACTATACCGTCGAGATTGCGCAGCTCGCCTGCGGCGAGCCGGTCAAGGTACTTTTCCTTGATCGCGTCGAAGTCCATGCCGGACTCCAGTTCCGCTATAAGGTCAGAGCGTTCCGGCTCGCCGAGTATCTCTTCGTCGATGTCGGTCTCCGGGGCGAAATATCCGACATGCGCTCCTATCGCGTACAGCGCGCATAACCTCGTAGTGTGCTCTTCCTCGCTCTCCCCGTCGCGCCTGAGTAGGATGTTGCCTGCCATATCGAAAAGCTCTTCGTTCTCTTCATCGGAATCGGCAATCATATCCCACTCTTCAGCCTGCTGACGCGCGCGCTCCCTCTCCGTTTCGCGCCACGTGGCTTTTTTCTCCCCCGCCTCGTGTCTCTTGCGCTCCTTTTCTGCGTCTGCCTTGGCCGCCTCGTCCGAGCCGATTACGCCGAGTGCGAACCCAATCAGTCCCGCCGCCAATAATGCTGGTAATGCCATATTTCATTCCTCCTAAGATAAGATTTTTATATACTCCATACGCAGCCTCGCTGCATATGCCTGTCAAGCGCTCCGCCGCAGCTTGCGCGCGCCGCGTCCGCTTTCGTCCTTCGCCCGTAATTCCTCCCGTCCGTTCTGGATTTCCTGACGTCCGCCATTTGACCCCATTATAAAAATAGCCCCGGACAGAAGTGTGTCCGGGGAAAATAGTTTATTTGGCTTTGCCCGCAATTTAGCTCGTATATATGATGTGTAGCACCTTTGTGTAATGAAAGAAATGATGAAAATATAAACGGCTCAAGGCGTGAATGCTTTGAGCCGTTGTTTTGACTTTTGTCTGATAGTTTTAGATATAGTTGACTTTTTTGATTTTATTTATAGATTCAGTAAATGCTGGTAATTTGTCAGCAGTTTCGCGGTATATTCTGTGCGTTTTTGAAGATACTGATTTGCCTCCTTTCGCAAGTATTGGCGTAGATATCACACTTTTTACAGCCCCAGCTAACGCACGCGTTGTAGCGAGCAACGCTTTTTCTTCGACAGTTAATGTTTTAGCGTCAATTTTACCGTTAGGAATTTTAATTTTCTTTTCTGTAACTTCATCAAGCAGAGCCGTACAATAGGAAAATCTTTCGTCTAAATCAAGCAACAAGCCATTAAACATATCGGCTTTTTTAGAAATAGAGTTGCAAAGCTTTTCTGATGTTTTCATTTTTTCCACCGCAGCTTCTGCTTCAGCATACATAGTTTTGGCTTTTTCTATGTTTTCGTCTGCATTGATGTCAGCGCGAATGCCGGAGAACAAAACGACTGGAGCGGCGATTGCGGCTAATGGCGTCGTGCCTAAAGCAACCAGTGCACTGGTTGCTGCAAAAGTTGCTACTCCGTCGGATAACGTAGCTTCGTCAAGATCTGACATTTCCTTTAATAGCAGAACACCCTGTTTATCTATCATGAAATCTTTGAGTTCGTTAAGGTTATCAGCGTCGCTTAATTCCGCATTCTTTATACGATTGTATGCAGTCATAAACTGCGAGATTGACGTATTCAAAACATGTTTTTTTGTGGTTCCCAAAGTCAACAACGATTTTTGTGTTCTTTTTTGCGCTTTATTTAAAGAGCGCTTTGAACTATCGTACAAACGCTTGGCTTCCTTTGCTAATTGCTGCGCTTTTTCGTTCTTTTCTTGGGCGCTCAAATGCGCCCCACCTCCCAGTGCAACTGAACCTGCAAGCAGACCAAGCAAAAATAAAGGCAACGGCATATCGTATTCCTCATCTAATCTTCTGCAAATACAGATTTATAAGCGAACAGCGCGTAAAAAGCGGCAGCCGCTATTCCTGAAATCATATGGGAAATTCCAAAGAATTTATTCAGTAGCGCATACAGCAAAATAGCTATCGGGAAGACGAATATACATTGCAGAAGAACAACGAAACAGCGTTGCATCAGGTTCATATTGCTCTTTCCTTCTGAAGCACACTTCGTCACAAGAATCTTCAATATTACAGCGGCGGTGACGTTACCAATTACATAGTAGTTCATGCTGACAATCTCTGATGACGTTACATAGAGCGCAGCGCAAAAAATACCAATCGCGGCAAGGCAACAGATTTTTTTGATAATACTAAATGTTTTAAATGTAACATTACGGGCTTTTTCCCCAACATTGCCATGTTTTGTTTGGGACTTCGGCTTTGCTGGGATGGCTTTTACATGGTAGTTGGTATTTTCAATTTCCTTTACCGATTCTGTGATTGCCGGTAACTGCACGGTTGTCGATTCGTATAAGTCTTGTGATTCAGATGTTATCTCTCCATTATCCGTAAGTATAGGCGTGGAAATAACGTTTTTAACAGCTCCGGCTAATGCGCGCGTAATAGCAAGTAATTTCTTTTCTTCGTCAGTTAATTTTTTAGCGTTGACTTTACGCGAAAAAAATCCCATTCTCTTTTTGGTAACGCCATCAAGCAACGCCGTACAGTAGGAAAATCTTTTGTCTAACTCAAGCAGCAAATCGTTGAACATCTCGGCTTTTTCGGAAATCGCGTCGCAAAGCACTTCGGACGTTTTCATTTTTTCTGCCGCAGCTTCTGCCTCGGCATACATAGTTTTGGCTTTTTCTATATTTTCGTCTGCTTTCATGTCAGCGCTTATACCAGAAAACAGTACAACCGGAGCCGCAATGGCGGCAAATGGGGTCGCCGCTGCACCCAAAGACACAGCAGAACCAGCTAAGCCTGTAGCCATACTAAATTCACCGACTGTCAACAGTGAGCCCGCAATGGACAGTGTACTGGTCACGGTGGACAGAGCGCCGCTCGCGGCTAAAGCAACAAGCGCGCCAGTAGCTGCGCCGGCTGCTCCGCTGGATAACGCAGATTCGTAGATATTTGACATTTCCTTTAATTGTAAGATACCTTGTTCATCTATCATAAAATTTTTAAGTTCGTTAATTTCACCAGGGGCGCTCAATTCCGCCTCCTTTACACGATTGTATGCCGTCATAAACTGCGCGATTGAAGTATCCAAAACCTGTTTTTTTGTGGTTCCTAAAGCCAACAGTGAATCTTGCGTCCGTTCTTGTGCTTCCTCTAAAGAGTTTCTTGCATTATCATACAAACGCTTAGCTTCATCCGCTATTTGCTGTGCTTGCTCGTTCTTCTCTTTGGCACTCAGGTGCCCTCCGATCCCCAATACGGATAGGCCGCCGAGCAAAATTAAAGGCAACGCCATATTATTTCCTCCTTACAAGACATCAACAGCATCATCAACAAGAAAATTTTCGAATTCTTTCATGTTATTGAAAGATACTTTCCCGCCCAGTTTGCGCGTTATTTTATTTGCTCCGGCGATTATGCCGTCCGCGTCCTCTGACGCAAATGACCTGTCTATCATAGTAAGAGCTTCGTCAAAGCAAGATCGATACTCTTTAAAATACGAGTTGATTAACTCTTCCAATTCCTCGCGGAATTTGCGTTCAGCCTGTTTAGTTCTCTCGCATTCCGCAATTATCCTCAGCCGTTCCTGATGCTCAAGCTCCTTTTCTTGAAGTCTTTCCATCAACCTAGAGAACAAACTGCTTGTAAGCATAGAACCGACCAATGCTCCAACGGCCGCGCCTACAATAGGAATTGGAATTAGCGTTTGTCCGATAGCCATAGAGTAGGGCGTAGTTATAAAATTAAGCCCTTTATCCCCTAATTCAAGCAGGCACTGCTGCGTTGATATTTCGCCGCTCATATATCTTGTTATCGTGTTTCCCGTTAATATTACGGCGGTAATAACATTGCCGGGGATGTTTGGCTTTGCAAGGGAGCTGATAAATTTCGAAGACGAATTCGACAGCGTATGTGATATAGTGGTCAATCCGCCGCCCGCCACGTAACTTATGGCGACCGTCTTCCCGGTATCAACCGCAGTGTCGGCAAGAGCGTCATCAAGCGATTTTTCGCCCTTAATTACCGCCGTTATATTCATAATGCTTGACATAGTTAAGCAAGTTGCCCCGCCGCTATATGCCGCAGCCTTTCCTGACTCGTGAAAAGTCCCTGCTATGTTTTTAACTACAGCTACCGTATCTTTACGATTGATGGCTTTTTGCGCATTCTGCGCGCCCTCTTTTAGGTTACTTTTGGCCTGATCAGAAATTTTGACTCCCGTTTTCTTTAAGTATTTCTCATCATCTACATAATCATTGGCAGAACGACTGCGTTTGGAGTTATTTACTTTTCTAGAAACAACTTCTAAATTCTCTGGACTATTCGAGGAAGCCTTAACGTCTTGATTCGTCAGCCACGGATTGTCTTTTGTCTGTTCGTGTCTTTGTTCAAGCGAGATCCTATGGTCGGCTTCGGCTAGGTGTTCTTGCCAATTCTTGCCGTATTTCTGGCGTGCTTCAGCTTTAGTCAGCGTCAATTTCTTACCTGTATAGGGGTCTCGGACTTCGACGTTGGACTTGAAAGCATTTTGTTTTACGTTTTTCTTAGCAACACCGTCATCCAAAAGCCGACGGTCATATTTCTCCGGCTTGGCGAATTTTTGGGCCGCCGCCGCTGTCGATTGCCTAGCCGACTCCGTAGTGACGAAACCTGTCGACGCTACAATTGATGCGTCTCTTGATTCATCCTCTTGTTTATCTTCGTCTTCACTTTTGCGGATTTTAACGACTAAATCCATCGGTTCTTCATTTTCTATCTTTTTCTTTTTTAGAAAAGCGAACATTTTATCCTCCACTTATGTGCGATAAAATATGTATTATCCCATCTATACACATATCCATAACTGTATCCTTTTTCAATGCCCAGCATAATTTGTCTACGCCGTGCTATGGTTCTCTTTAATGTTATGGGAACTATAAAAACTCTGCTTCAGTTTTTCACAGCTCTTTGTATTGAGCCTTATATACTCGTCATACGAGTATGTGTCAGCAAAATATTTGTACATCCTCTCTACGCTGCATTTCTCCGGCCTGTTCGCGTATATCGTGCAGAGCTTCGTCGTTTTGTCGAAGTATTTGCATACGCCCGTACCGTCGTCCAGGTCTTTGTATAATTCCGCCACCTTCAGGGACTGGCAGCATATTCCGCATTTGTCGCAAACAAATTCCACTTAATTTCACCGAATTTCTAAATATAAACTCTATTTTTTTTTTTTTGATTCATCAACTTTACTACATCGTGTTGATTATAGGGTTTTTTACTTAGCCGCGCAAGTCTATATTCATCTTTCGTTTATGCGCTTTTGTTCGGCAACTTATCAGATGTTTGTGCCATTGTTTGGAATTTTTGGTTTTTCTCCGTACTGCGCGCCCATCGCCGCAATTTCTTTTTTCATCTCTTCGACAAACTCGCCGGGCGCGGTTACTTTTACCCAGCCGCCTTGGCTGAGGAGCCACATTTTTATGCCGTCGCCGTAGACTTCGGCTTCGAGGGTGTATTTGCCGCCGCTGCGTTCGATTATTTTCGCGGTCGGAAGTTTGTCGAGGACGGCCTGCACGGAGGGGCCGGAGAATTCAAAGCGTATCGTCCTGAGTTTTCCGGGCCACATGAAGAGGCTGCGTTTGCGGAGGAGGCCTTCGTCGAATTCCGGCGTTTCTGCCTCGTCCCGCGTCCCGCGGTGTTCCACTATGCGTTTTATGCGGTCTGCGCGGAAGTATAGGGGCTTGCCGCGTTCTTCGTCTTCTCCGGCGGGGAAAGCTATGAGGTAGAAGTAGTGGTCGGCGAACATGACGGAGGCGGGGCGGATGCGGTGCGTTTTGCAGGCGCGGTCCATGCGGTAGTATTCTATGGTTATTTCGCGCTTGCCGGCGATGCAGCCGACGAGTTTCCACAGCGTCTCCTGCACGCTTTCGCAGTCGTGTTTTACTTCCGCGTAGTGGTAGAGCTCTTTGCGGATGAGTTCGTCGAGTTTCGGGCGGTCTTCCGTGGTGGTGAATTTTTTGAGTTTGCCGGTGAGGGTGAGCAGCTCTTCTTTGGAGAATGCGCGCGCGCCGATCATAACTTCGACGAGCGCGAAGAGCTCTTTGTTGGTGAGGAATTCGTCCATGTAGAGCCGGTAGCATTTTTCCTGGCTGCTGTATTCGAGCTCCGTGTTGCCCACGAGTTCTCGGTGGTCCGCGAGGAAGGCTTTGAGGTCGCCTATGTCGCGGCTGACGCTTTTCGTCGAGACGCCGTATTCCGCGGCGAGTTTTTTGACGGAGAGGTCTTCCCCGCGCAGGCTTCGGAAGAATATTTCAAGCAGCCTTCCCTGTTTCGTGTTGTCCATCCCATGCGCCCCCGTTTTTATCTTATGAGGACATTATACGTAACGGAGTGGACAGACGTGTGTCCGGGGAAAAGCAAACTGCGCGGCAAGCGCGGTATATTTGATTATTTTCCCTTGAGTCTGCCTATGCATAGAATAACCATAACGTAGAGGATAAGCTCCGACACGCCCGGGGATTATGTGCAGCGTTAAGCCTATGATTTGATCCACGAGAAATAGAGTTATGAAAATGAACGCTAAAACGGCAATCACGGCTTTTCCCGTCCTTCCTGATTTTTGACAACGCCGCGGCTCGCGTATGTCATATAGCCATTATAGGAAGGATGGCGGACAGACCTGTGTCCGGGCAAATGGCGAGGGGGAAATTATACGGGGATAATTTTGGGGGCGTTTTAGTTGTTTATATTTTTTTATTATAATTTAATTTTGTTTTATATTGCGCGCCGCCGCGTACTCTCGCGCCGCTTCAATCAGCAAATCGTCCTCGCTTTGTGTCCGCGCCGCTATACGGACGAACCTGCCGTCGAGCCCCGCGAAGTTCCGCGTGTGGCGGACGACTATGCCGCGCTTGAGCATGAAGCGTATGAAATCCTCGTCGTCCGGTATTTCCACGAGGAAGAAGTTGGCGCAGGTCGGGCGCACGGAGTAGCCCGCCTCGCGCAGAGCCGCGGTCAGCCGCGGAATTTCGCGCGCGTAGTATTCGCGCGTGCGGCTTTTGAGCGTTTCGTCGCCCGCGCGCCAGAGCGCCGCCTGCTGCGCGAGGCCGGATACGCTCCACTCGGGGCGGCGCGCGTTTATCTTTTTCACGATATCTTCGTGAGCTACGAGCGCGCCGGCGCGCGCGCCGCAGAGGTCGTAAATTTTCGTCAGCGAGCGCAGCCGCACGACGTTCGGCAGAATTTTCGCCGCGCGCGGAAGCTCCTGCGTCCAGACGAAATCGCGGTATGCTTCGTCGATTATGAAAATCGTCTCGGGATTGCGCTCCGCCGCAGCGTCGAGCTCCGCGTCGGAAATCAGCGCGCCGGTCGGGTTGCAGGGGTTGCAGAGCCAGACCGTAGCGCCGCGCGCGCCTTCGGCCTCCGCGAGCGAAAATATGTTCCGCGTCCGCGCGCCGTAGGCGGCGAGCGCCGTGCGGTATTCGCCGTAGACCGGCTGAAGGATGAGATTTTCGCGCGCCGCCGCGTAGGAGGCGATTATGTAGATGGCTTCGTTGGAGCCGCTCGTGACGGCTATGTTTTCCGCGGGGACGCCGAACTCGCGCGAGAGCGCGGCGCGGAGCGCAAAGCAGCCGTCGTCGGGGTAGTCCTCGAGCGCGGCGCGCAGGTCGGGGACGAAGCCCTCGCGCTGCGGCACTGCGTTGGTGTTGGTGCTGAAGTCGTAAATTTTCGCGGGTTTTTCGATGCCCGCGGCGGCGTAGAGTTTTTCGGGGTTGGCCCCGTGCGCGCGGAACTCCATTATTTTTCTACCTTATCGCGAAAATCAGGACGGCGCATATCGCGACCGCTATGTTGAGAACGTACTGCGCGCGGAAGATGTCGTCCGGCTCCGGCTCGCGCAGGTCGTCGCCGAGCGTGGGCCGCGGCTCCCACTCGCCGCCGTAGAATGCGCCGCCGCCGAGCTGTATGCCGAGCAGCCCGGCGAATACGCTTTCGCCGTGCGCGCTGTTCGGGCTTTTGTGGTTGCGCCTGTCGCGCAGGAAGATGCGCCACGCGCGCTTGTAGTCCATGTTGGCGAGCGCGCCCGCGGCTACGGCTATGACACCGCCTATGCGCGCGGGGATGAAGTTGAGAACGTCGTCGAGCTTCGCCGCCGCGTAGCCGAAGTCGTGATAGCGCGCGTCGTCGTAGCCTATCATCGAATCCATCGTGCTCGCGGCCTTGAAGAGCCACGCGAAGAGCGCCTCCTGCCCGCCGAGCAGATGTCCTATCGCCATGTAGAAGAGCACGGAGACGATGCCGTCTATGTAGCTTTCGGCGATCGTCTCGACCGCCGCGCGCACGACGCCGCCCTCGGAGAGCCGCTCCGTGTCGCGCCCGACGATGCGGCCGACCTGGCATCTCGCGCCCTCGAGGTCGTCCTCCGCGAGTAGCCGCGCGACGGGCGCGGATTCGTCCTTGAGCGACTTGAAGGCTATCGCCGCGTAGAGCAGGTAGATGTTGACCGCCGCGTATGCCCACTCGCCTACGAACGAAGCGAACGACAGGACGAGCGAGACGGCCGCGCCGACGGTGACGAGCACCGCCGCGCAGAGCATCGCGCCGCCCGCCTTAGCGCCGCGGCTTCCGTAGAAGAATTTCTCGTAAAAGCTTATCAGCCGCCCGATGCCCGCGACGGGGTGCGGAATTCTGCGCGGGTCTCCGAAAACGGCGTCGAGCAATAAAGCCATGATTATTTGCAAAGCGACACCTCCGAGTCTTGAATCGTCTACGCCGCATTATATTACAACAGCGGCGCGAAAAATTGCGGCCCGCCTGCGCCGTAATTGCGAAAACGTGGTATAGTTTTTTCATGATTATAGATTTTCATACTCACGTGTTTCCCGATAAGCTTGCGCATCCAGCGATGCTGAAACTCCACGAACAGAGCGGCGTGCCGTACTCATCGGAGGCGGCCGTCGCAGACCTGCGCGCGGCGATGAAAAGCGCCGGAATCGACAAGAGCGTACTGCTCCACATCGCCACGAAGGAAAGCCAGCACCAGCATGTGCTGGAATTTGCAAAGGAGACTGATAAAGCCCCGTTTATTTCCTTCGGCTCGGTCGTCCCCGGCTCGGAGAGCGCCCTCGAATATATTTGGAAGATTTCCGACGAGGGGCTGCGCGGCGTAAAGTTCCACCCCGCGCTCCAGCGCGTGGACGCGGACCTCGAAAGCTCGATGCCCATGTACGACCTCATCCGCGCGCTGAACCTCGTCGCCGTCTTCCACGCGGGATGGGACGCGACCTACCGCGACGAAGAGCGCTGCTCGCCGCAGATGCTGCTGCACATTTTGAAAAATTTCCCTGGTATCAAGATAGTCGCCGCGCACATGGGCGGCCTGCACATCCAGAACGAAGTCATGGAACTGCTTGCAGGCAAGGCCGATCTGTATTTCGACACGGCCTATACCGCCGACCCGTGGATCGATAAAGCGACGATGGAAAAAATGATTCGCGCGCACGGTGCGGGCAAGATACTATTCGGCAGCGACTTCCCGTGGCACCTGCCGCTGCATGAGCTCGAATTCATCGACAGCCTGAACATAAGCGCCGAGGAAAAAGAGCTGATACTCGGCGGCAACGCGAGGCGGCTGCTCGGAATTTAGCCGCCGCCCAACGCACGGCAAACTGTTACAATATCGTTACGTTGACGCAAAAAGTTTTCTTTCGCTTATCTTACATTTCGTGCTATTCCAAAACGAAGTTGAAAATTATTTGAAAGAAGCGTGACGAAAAAATGATGGAATTTGTTGAACATTATAGGACGAAGCTGTCGCAGATGCTTGCAGCAGTTTTTATCCTTGTTTTTACATTTTCTAACAACGCTCTTGAGTGGACGTACCCTGCGATACCGGGCGCGATGATGCTTGTAGGCTGCGTATTGGTCGGAGCGGCCACTGTGGGGCGTCTCTGGTGCGCGCTCTACATCGCTGGGTATAAGACGGACAAACTTATAACCTCAGGCCCATACTCGATGTGCCGCAACCCGCTGTACTTTTTCAGCCTGCTCGGCGGGGTCGGCGTGGGCCTTTGTACGGAGTACCTGACGCTCGCGGCGGTTATCGTGGCCGCGTTCGCCGTCATATACCCGATCACGATAAAGCGCGAGGAGGAGCGGCTTGCTTTCTATCTATGGGGATGAATACCGCGCCTACATGGAGAGAGTGCCGCGCTTTATCCCGCACCCGCGTCTTCTGCGCGAACCCGGGCAGTATGTGGTCAACGTGAAAGTATTCCGCCGAGAGGTATGTGACGCGCTCTGTTTTGCCGCCGCGGTCGGTCTTTTCGAGATGATAGAACAGTTCGACGAGATCGGTCTGATCAAGACCTGTTTCACTCTTTTCTAAAAAGCGGGCGGCGCTGAAAATTTTTGGAGGAAGCGCCGCGCTTCCTCCTTTTTTGCCGTTATTTCCCGCTCAGAATCTCTTCAGCAAGCGCGCGCACGGCGCCCTTCACGTCGTATTCGCCGCCGAAGACGCCTACGCAGGCGGGACAGCCGTTTCTGCACTGGCATGAGTTCAGCATCCCGAGCGCCGCGCGCACCAGCTCGTCCTTCACTTCAAAAGCTCCCTCAGCGAGGCCGACGCCGCCTGGAATGTTGTCGATGATGTATATCGCGGGACGGCGCAACTGCGGGTCCTTGACGCGGCTCGTCACGCGGATGTCGGACCTGTCGCACATGAGGAAAAGCGGCGCGGCGTTGCGCAGAAGGTGCTCCAGCCCCTCCATAGCGACCTTCAGCTCAGCGTCCTCAGAGCGGCTTACCGGCATCATTATCCAGCAGGCTGTCGTGTGCATCTGCTCTTCGGGAAGATTTATCTGCCCAAAGCCGGCGTTCTCGTGCGTCGCGAGCTTTATTTTCTTGAATATCGTCGGCGTTTCGGTCACGAGCACCTCGCCCCAACCGTAATTTCCCTGCGTCTCGAAATCGTCCGTGATGTTGATGCGCAGCGCCGCGTCGCCGTCCGTGTAGTATTCTGCGTCGAGTTCGCGGATGAAGCACTGCATTTTCTCCGTGTCGAGAGTTTCAACTATGTAGGAGCGCCCGCCGTGGAAATATATCGCGTCGGGGAATATCAGCGTCGGCGCTGAGCGGCGATCCATCGTGCCGACAACCTTCGGCTTCTGCGGGATCGTTATGTCGGTTATCGTGTAGTTCTCGCTGGTTGCGCTGCGCAGCGAAAGGCCTGAAGCGGGGTATGAGTCATCCTGCCAGTAGTAGCGCCCGCCGTCCTCCGCGGGGACCTTGTGCAGCACGCCGTGTTCCGCGAGGTAGTCGAGAATCTCGTCGACGTTCTGCGCGCCGAATTTTTCTCCCGCCGCGAAAGGCAGCTCGAAGGCCGAGCACTTGACGTGGCTCACCTGTATGTAAGGGTTGTACGGGTCGATGCGCGCCTTCTCCGCGGGCGCGCCGTAGAACCACTCGGGGCGCGATGCAAGGAACTGGTCGAGCGGGTCCGCAGAGGCGACGAGCACCGCCGCCGATAGACCGCCGCGCCGCCCGGCCCGCCCTATCTGCTGCCACGCGGATGCGATGCTGCCAGGATAGCCGTGCAGCACCGCGAGGCCGAGCGAACCGATGTCAATGCCGAGCTCGAGCGCGTTCGTCGATACGACTCCGCGGATAGCGCCGCTGCGCAGGTCGGCCTCGATTTTGCGCCGCTCTTTAGGCAGATAGCCGCCGCGATAGCCCATGATCATCATCGGGTCTGCGCCGCGCTTTGCAAGGCCGCCGCGGATCGAGGTCAGCAGCAGCTCGACGTTGAGGCGCGAGCGCGTAAAGACGATCGTGCTGATACCGAGCGAGAGCGCTTCGGTCGCTATGCGCGCCGTCTCGAAGAGCGACGAGCGGCGCATCCCGGTGTTGTAGTCTACGATCGGCGGATTGTAGATGACGAGCTCCCTTTCGGACATCGGTGCGCCGCTCTCCGTTATCAGCTTCATTTTGCGCCCCGTCAAGGCCTCGGCGTGCTCGGCGGGGTTCGCAATCGTCGCGGAACAGCAGATGAAGGTCGGGTGCGAACCGTAGAATTCGCATATACGCGCGAGGCGGCAGAAGAGGTTCGCGAGGTGGGAGCCGAAAATACCGCGGTAGGTGTGTAGTTCATCAACGACTATGTATTTAAGGTTCTGGAAGTAGTCGGACCATTTCGTGTGGTGGGGAAGGATGCCGGAGTTCAGCATATCGGGGTTCGTAATGACGACGTGGCCTTCAGTGCGCGCGAGGCGGCGCTTGACCGGTTCCGTATCGCCGTCGTAGACGAAGCCGTGAATCTTGCCGTCTGCGAACGACGAGAGCTCGCCGAGCTCCGCTAGCTGGTCCTGGGCGAGCGCTTTCGTCGGGAACAGATAGAGAGCGCGCGCCGAAGGATTTTGCAGAACCGCGTGCAGCACGGGGAGATTGTAGCAGAACGTCTTGCCGGAGGCCGTAGGCGTAGCTATAACGCAGTCCTCGCCGGCGAGCGAGCAGGCGACGGCCTCGCTCTGATGCAGGTAGAGCGCCTCGACGCCGCGGCGCTTCAGCGCGTTCACTATTCGATGGTCGAGCGCCCCGAACGAGCCGAAAGCCGCGGGCCGCGCCGGAAAACGTTTGACCGCGGGCCGACGTCCGCCTAGCTCCGTAACGTAGCGCACAACGTCCTCGACGTCCGGCTTTTTCTTGGAAAAATAATTTTCGAGCATATTTCATCCCCCGTTCCCGCTTGCAAGTATAGCCTAAAAGCGCGGGCGGCGCGCATCTTTGTCGTCCTGCAATTTGCTGTTAGGCGTCAGCTTGCGCTTGCGCATAAGCGCGGTTTTCCCGGTTAACGACTGCATATCTTTGGTCTTCGGCATTGCGCCGCCACCGCTGTTTGGGGTAGAATAAAGCCGGGTCGTCCATACGATGGCATCTATTGAACGGCGGTGATTTCAATGCAGGAATCCGGCGAAATGTATCTCGAAACCATATTGGTGCTCAAAAATAAAAACGGTTCTGTCCACTCCGTCGATGTGGCGCGCGCCCTTTCATTCAGCAAACCGAGCGTGAGCCGCGCTATAGGCATACTGAAGGACGACGGATACGTGACGGTAGAGGACAACGGCGAGCTCAGCTTGACGGAGACCGGCCTCGAACGCGCAGGCGCGATTTACGAGCGCCATCGCTGCATAACCAAATTCCTTGCCGAGGTTCTCGGAGTGTCGCACGAAACCGCCGAGGTCGACGCGTGCCGCATAGAACATATTGTAAGCCAAGAAACTTTTGAAAAAGTCAAGGAATACCTCGCGCGCACCAATAATTAAGGTATTGCAAGAAAAATCATTGTAAGCTATAATCCATCTACATATCCTGTAGAGATCCGGCTCTGGTTCCCGGGTCTCTTTTGGTGTTGGAGATATGCGAGCGGAGGAGGCGCCTCCGCGGCTAAAAGAATACGAGCCCCGAAGGGGCATAATAAAACGTAGAAACAAAAACAGGGAGGCATTTCTCAGTTATGGCAAAGGAACATTTTGTACGTAATAAGCCGCATCTTAACATAGGTAC
>CAVEUD010000008.1:34403-91582 GCA_963618995.1 bacterium | reverse complement strand
CGGTGCCACTTCCATCGTGTAAATAAGTCTTTAACTGATTACATCTATTTATAATGTAGTTTTCGCATACATAATAATCAGGGAAATTAATCCTGACAGAATCACTTAATAGTTCTTCTATTTGATCACGCCAACTATCAAATATATCCTCTGTAATTCTTATTAATTGCATCAGAGTTTTCCCTTTCTTGATCTAAATCCAGCATTTTAAAATTGCCAGCATCTACAACATTTTCTTTTTTTATTACTTTTAATATTGTTTTAAATATTATTTTAGCGTCACCGATAAATGTAATTTCTCTAACATATGTGACATCTAACGACAGTCTATCGTTCCAGGTTAATGCATTCCTACCAGATATTTGAGCTAACCCTGTCAATCCTGGCCTAACTGTATGGCGCGTGCGCTCTTCCTCTGTGTAATAAGGCAGATACTTAATCAACAATGGTCTTGGACCTACGAGCGACATATCACCTTTAATCACATTAAATAACTCCAAAAGCTCGTCAATAGAACTGGCTCTCAGCGTTTTGCCAAAAGAGGTCAATCTCTCATTATCCGGTAACAAATTACCGTCCTTTGTCCTTTCGTCTGTCATAGAACGGAACTTATATAACCTGAAGATTTTTTCATTACCTGTTTTAGGATCTATCCTTCCAGGGCGTTCTTGACAAAAGATAACTGGACTCCCCAACTTAAATCTCACCAACATGCCCGTAAGCACTAAGAGTGGAGAGAATACAATTAATGCACATAAAGCCACAACAATATCTAGTGGTCGCTTTATATTTTTTTCGTAAAATCCTATTTTCCGTTCCATTGCCCTACATTACATATAAGAGCTAACGCGTTACTGCCTCTTTTATGATTTCTATTACGTATGCCTGTTCCTCATCGGTCATAGCCGATGCTGATGGCAGACAGATACCTGTGTTGAAAAGCTTGTACGATACACTTGCGCCGTCTCCTTCGCCGTGTGTGAAGTACTTGGCGTCTCTTTCTTTGAAATACGGCTGCAAATGCATAGGCTTCCATACCGGGCGGCTTTCTATGTTCTGGTCGTTTAAGTAGTTGATTACGTCCATGAACGTTTTGCCCGTCGTTTCTTTGTCTACTGTTATCGCCGTGAGCCATTGGATGGAGCGACAGTTCGGAGTCTCGGGCATGAGTTTTATGCCAGGGATCTTTTCCAGTTCTTGTTTGTATTTCCTGTATATGACTCTTCTTCTGTCTATGCGTTCTTCAAGATGGAGCATCTGCCCTCTGCCTATGGCGGCAAGGATGTTGCTCATTCTGTAGTTGTAGCCTATTTCTGTGTGTTCGTACCACAGGGCTTTGTCTCTGGCCTGTGTGGACCAGAATCTAGCTTTTTCTATGTATTCTTCGTCGTCGGAGAGGAGCATTCCGCCGCCGGAGGTCGTTATTATTTTGTTGCCGTTATAGGAATATACGCCAACTTTGCCGAATGAGCCGCATTTTTTGCCGCCGTATATCGCGCCCAAAGCTTCGGCTGAGTCTTCGAGTATTGGGACGTTGTATTTATCACAGATGGCGGATATTTCGTCCATTTTGGGCGGCTGTCCGTAGAGCTCGGCTACTATTACACATTTGGGCATTTTGCCTGTTTTCACGGCGTCGTCGAATGCTTTCTGAAGAGCTGTAGGCGACATGTTCCATGTCTCTTCATCGGAGTCTATGAATACCGGCACGGCGTTCTGGTAGATGGCAGGGGCTACGGAAGCAATGAACGTGAGCGTCGAGCAGAAGACTGTGTCTCCGGCTTTTACGTCAAGCAGGCGAAGCCCAAGGTGTATCGCGGCGCTTCCGCTGGATACGGCAAGTGCAGATTTTACTCCGGCGTACGCGGCTGTCTCTTTTTCAAAGGCGTCTACATGCGAACCGAGGGGCGCTATCCAGTTGGACTCAAACGCGTCTTTTACGAGGCGAAGCTCGTCTCCGCTCATGTGCGGGTAGGATAGTAGGATTCGTTTGTCCAGTCTCTTCGTCATTTCTGCATCTCCAGTAGTGCCGTATTCTGTTCCTTGTTCTAAGTCCCTACGTCTATAACGCCTTCGATAGAGGCATGCTTGCCGTTACCTTCAGCGCGTGAAGTTTGTTTATCTGCTCGTTCGAGAGCTTCCCTTGGCGCAGGAGGCTTTTTTGCCTGCTTATCCACTGCCTTAAACTGTGGCTCGGCGGGTATTCCGCGTTGAATGCCGTTCTGATGGCTTTGCTGTTCGTGCCGTCTGATTTAGCCGTAATGTTCATTAGTTTCATCTTTTCAAGCATTGCCGTGGCGGCTTGGTATTTTTCTTCCCATGCGCGTTCTGCGGGCGTACGCCAGTCCATGCCTAGGGCGTCTAGCTCCTGTATCTGCTCTTCGGTCAAGCTCTTCTGTCTCTGGTTGAGTTCGCCTTTGTAAGCTCTGCGGCATTCGTATAGCCATTTGCCGAGCCATATGCCGTCTGTCGTCACGTATTGCTGCGAGACGTTTAAGTCGCCGTGTTCGGCTTTGTATTCTTTGCAGGCGGCTATGCGTCTGGCCCATGAGTCTTCCGTGTCCCACTTGAAGCCGAGTGCGTCGAGCTTCGCCTTACGCTCCGGGGTCAGCTTTATGGATAACCTGCCGGTTTTGTCGTTGGTCTGTACGTGGCCTTTTAGCCATTTGCCTAAGGGGAATCCGTCTTCAGTCATGTACATGGTGGGCACGTCTATGTTATCGTGCTGGGCATAGTATTCTTTGGCTTTCGCGTAGCCGTATTCCCATCTTTGCGTGAAGGAGTCCTGCCATTCCATGCCTATGGCGTCGAGACGCTGTATCTGGTCTTTGGTGAGCGTCTGCGCGCCTTTGAGTCTTCCGTCTCTGGCTTTGCGCATTCTACCAAGCCATGCGCCAATACGAAGCCCATCGCTGGTCTTGTAATTGGAAGGAACGTTCAAATCGTTGTGCTTGACATAGTAGTCCATGCATGCCTGGTAATATTTCTCCCACTGGTAGTCGAGTTTGCCCCAGATCATACCAAGTGTGTTGAGCTGGGCTATGCGTTCATCTGTGAGGTAGTAGCCCCTGCGGCGGCTGTTTTTCGCGGTGCGGAGGTTGGATATCCACGCGCCGAGTTCTATGCCGTCTGGCGTGACGTAATTGGCTTTTATGTCTATGTTGCCGAACTCATATTTGTATTTGCAGAGGGCGTTG
Organism: bacterium; assembly: GCA_963618995.1. GTDB lineage: Bacteria > Synergistota > Synergistia > Synergistales > Synergistaceae > Caccocola. The sequence continues at coordinate 88,385 of CAVEUD010000008.1, read as the reverse complement.
TAGTACTTGTCCCAGGCAAGGTCGTATTTGCCGCGCCAGTCCATGCCTATACTGTCGAGTTTTTCTCTTCTTTCTTCTGTGAGTATGCCGTGTATTTTGCCGGAGCGAACGCGTCTTTGTGTGTCGAGCCACGAACCTAGGGCATAGCCTTCTGGAGTTTTGTAGCGTTTTTCTATATCTAGGTTATGATGTTTTTCGTAGTAGCCTTTAGCCAGCAGGTACATGGAATCCCATGAGGCGGACAAGGTCTCTTCAAGTTCGCAGAATAGCTGTCTGCTGTCTCTGGTTTCGTCGGTTATGGTGAATGTCTCGTTGACTATTCTGTTTTCCTGTCCTATGCCTCTGTAGTAGTTTATGGCGTCGGTCATTTCCTGCTGGATTGCCGCGACGCTGTATAGGTTTTCTATGTTGTTTACCACGTCTATGATGACGGAGTTTTTTCTGCTGCCTGCGGCTAAGGCCCGGCCTATCTGCTGTTTGTAGATTATGGGTGACACTGTCGGGCGCAGAAGAATTACTCCGGATATTCCGTCTATGTGGACTCCTTCGTTGAGCATGTCTATGCAGAGGAGGAGTTTCAGGTGAGACGACGTGTCGTTACGGAACATGTCGAATGCTTTTGAGGATTCCGCGTCTTCGGAGTAGGCTTTGTAGACTGCGGGATTGGCGTCTATACCTTTGAACCATTCGTGTATATGTGTCTCTGTTTCGCGAAGGTGTTCTACGTTCGAGCAGAAGATTATGTATTTGCCGTTTCTCTCTTTTATGTGCTTTTGGAACATGAGGTCCAAGCCTTCGGCATTCTCTAGCGAACGGCGGAGGGCGTCAAGCTTTTTCTGTGCTTCGTCGCGCATGGCTTTGGTTTTCGCCTTGCGGATGCGCGTTTGATATTTTTCTATGTCTTTGGTGCAGGAGTAGATAGACAGGACGTATTCAGGAGGCGTCAGGATGCCTCTTACTACGGCTTCACCTAGGGTCATTTCGGAAGCTATGTTGCCGTCGAATAGCTCGTCGGCCATATCGCGGTGGTTGTCGAGGTAGCGTATGTTTGTCGCACTAAGCCCGAGCACAGGCGTATGAGGATAGACGGATAAAAGTCTGTCTACGCTTCTACCCCACATTTCTGCTCCGCAGCGGTGGAATTCGTCGAGGATTATGTATTCCGGCACGTACTCTGGCATGGCTTCCGAATCCGCAAGCATGAGCTTGGCGTAGGTCAGGAACGAGATGTTGCTAAGCTCAACGTCGCAGGCACGTTTCAAGTTTTCCAGCTGCGTACGGAAGATGTATTCGCTGGGTGACAGCCACAAGACATGAGACGACGGATTTTCTTCCGCGAGTTTGAAGGCGATGAAGGATTTGCCCGTGCCGGTAGGATGGACGACGGCGGCTTTGCCGCGCGCGGCGAGTATGGCGCGGACTTTTTCGTATGCAGTCTGGTTGTGCTCAAATAGGTCTATCACTGTCTGCCGCATCCTTCTTGTCCGTCTGTGTGGCGAAGAACCTATACTTTTTTCGCCATCTTCTCACATCTTCAAAAACTTGCGTCTTGCACATTAAACACTAGCCAAAATCACCTGTTTGGCTCCCATATATTGTGCCAAACCTCCGCCCAGATGTCAATCTTGGAGCGGTGAGAAAAGTATACTTTTTTCGCCACCCACTGTATTTTATCCTGCGGCATGGGATTTTCTAACTTTGCCGCTCATTTTGTCGAAAGTATCTTTTCGTTTTTTATTTTATATGCATGTATTTTTATGATTTTAAGGATGATAACTTCAAATCCTTTGTTGTCTACAACGGCGTGATCGTCATCATTCACTTATTGCATAGCCTTATATATTCCTTAATATAATTCTATTAAGGACTCGTATCCAGGAAATTGTAATATAAGGAGATATTCAACAGACACGGACGATGTCTCTGTACAAAGCCCTGAATCTCATATAGCCTGTATAGCCTGATCCGGTCTCGCATTCATAGTTGCAATCCGTATGATAATGCCCGAAGTACCAGCACTTAGCGCTCACCAGATCCGCGACCTGCTCCAGATACAGCCCGGCGATGCCCGGAATGACCTTGCCTATACTGTTGTGGGCTCTGAATCTGTGCCAACAGGCGTCAAGCACTCGCGACGGGCAGTCGTGCGTGACTATGAAGTCGAATTTGCCTCCGTATTCTTCAATCTGCGACAGCCCGTAGGCCATCTGTTCATCCGTAGGCTCCTCCTGCGGCCACCAGGTGCGCCCTTCGGTACGATACCTCTTGTCGATGCTCGTCGCCCCGCCGAAGCACCAGAACCTCTTGCCCGCGATTGTGTAGACGTGCCCTCTCCGCCCCAGATGGAGCACAGATGGGCGGATTACCCCGACCGGGCCTCGGCATTTTTATCCCTCCTTCTATATTGTGGCATACGTGAAGGATGTAAAACAAGGCTGTTTGGTGGCTCCTCTGCGTTGCGTTACGCTCTTTACTCCTTTCAGCTATCCGGTTTGACCGCGCATCATCCCGCACCATATATACTCGTAAGTTACTAACTCATGAATATATTATTTATCTGGGGTACAGACTATGTCGCACGTCAGAGACAAGCGGCCTCACGAGATGAACGCTCGCTGCGAGCGCGGCGAAATCGCATACCTCGCCATATGCGGACGGAGTTGAGTGATATGGCGCGCCACGGCACGGACGCCTCGGACACTTCGGACACGTGTTTTGCACTCTCTATATTTATTCCCTATTTATGTTATCTGCATAATATTTTATCATTGCTATCGTCACATTATTATGTCAAAAATTTCTTATACAATAGCAAATGTCCTGTCCATGTGTCCGAAGTGTCCAGCGTGGAAGATTGTACGCATGATCTGCGGGCTGTTTCCGGCGACAGTAGGCTGTACGGTGAAAAAATATGCGGCCTGCGCCGTGTCCAGGCGCAAGCCGCGTGCCATGTGTTATCCCGTACTATTCTCTTGCCTCGACATCCTGAGGCAGAGGTCTTTTCTCTTCTGCGCGGAATCTTCCGTCATCATAGTCTATTATCACAGTCTGTTCTGCCTCTCCGTCCGGCCTCTCCGCTATGACAGCAAGCACTATCTCCTCTATGGCGTCGTACATCGAAGACCATGCTGTTACGGAGCGGAGCCGTTTCAGCATCTCTACCCTGGCGGTTTCTGTAAGTTCTATGCAGGCGTTACACCCACATTTGGCGGCGCTTCGGGTCAGAAGGGGCAGAAAGACCCTTTCGTATATGTCGTTTATCTTTCCGGCGTCGGGAGCGCCGGCTGTGATTACGCCGTTTCGGTCCGCGCCTATAGCCTCCAGGACGCACGCGGTGTCTCCGTCTATGGAGTAAGAGCTTCTGTCATCGCGGACGAATCCAACGGCATTCGTCTTCTTCGCCTCGCCCTCGCATATGACGAAGACATTTGAGTGCCTGTAGCTAGCTGTCAGATTGTTCTCGCTCTTGAGCACGCCTCCGACAAGCACCTCGCGCAACCTGCCGAGCACCTGCGGCGGCGTGGCGATGTTTGCCCCAGTGAAGATTATCGCCGTGTTGGGATTCTTCCGCACGCATGCAGTGAACGGATCCGCCGGGTCTGCCCTATTCACATCTATCGTGTACACAGCACCTTCTCCAACGTATCCCAGCTTCCGCACGGCGGCTTTAGCAGCGTCGAGCATAAGACGTTTATCCGGTCCGCACAGCACGGTCGCAGAAAGAGGGCCGTGCTGTCTGAGCCCCCTTGTTAGGGCTTTCGCCAGGCTTTCCGTCATTTTACTGCATACGTCTTCCCAGCCGGGGAATTTCTCATTCAGATATGTCTCCATACCGTCAAGGCCGCTCTTCATGTTGGCGCAGAGAGACGCTTTCGGGACGCCTATGCGGGAAGATACTACCTCGCGCACCACGTCTTGGGTTATTTCCTTCTTCCCGAAGCGGTTCGCCTCCCACGCGACGGCCGTATCCAATAGGGCAAGAGACTTGTCGGGATTATTCCGGTCCAGAACGTACCTGTTACCTAGGCTGACAATCTCCTTCAGCGCCTCGTCCTCCGCCGTCACGTCCGGGTGACGCTTACTGATTACGTGTTTCAGTATCTCAAGCGTCTCTTCGGCGTTTGGTTCTTTGTGGACGACGGGCTCGAAACGACGCCGGAAGGCGGGATCTTGGGCAATGAACAGGTTATATTCGTCTATCGTCGTAGCGATAATGACTTGCAACCTGTCTCTCGTGAGGAACGGCTTCATAATATTTGCGAGATTGTTTGATTCACCGTTTCCATAGAGTCTGTGTCCCTCGTCTATGAACAGAATGATGCGCTCGCGTTCGGCTTCGATAAGCAGGTTAGCTATGCGAATGCCTCTTTCCGATAGCGTGAAGACGTTGTTCAGGAGTTGGTCTATATCAATTTCCACAATTCTGCGTCCCGTAAGCGTCTTGTACCTCCCCGCAGCTACCTCAGCGGATAGGGCAGATACGAGGGCTGTCTTGCCTGTTCCAGCCTTTCCGATGAGCGCGACGTTGTTATGACCTTTAGACGATAATACTGTTGCAACCTGCTCCAGCTTTCCCTGGTCGAAGCGTATTTCCCCATTGATGTGTTCCTCAGAAGTCAATTCCTTTCCGCACATCCGGCAGAGAGGCGGAAGCTCGCGGCGCACCGGTACCGGTATATATTTCGATTCTATTGTTGGATTCCGAATTGTTACATCCATTATTATGTCCTCCTTCTGGTCTTATACCTTTACCGTCTGACAGCTGCGGCTGCTAGTTCTCGGAGTCGCCGCTTGTACCCCAGATTTCTTCGACGAGCTTATCCATGTCCATATTCAGTTCACCCAGTTGTTTTTCGTCCTTCTGTTCCTCTTTCTGCTCCGTCAGCTCCAGTTCCGGCCTCGTGTCGAAGTAGTACCAGAGGCTGCGCGGCGCAGAATCCTTCCTAGAGTATTCTTCCCTCACCGCAGGAGCTGTTCCGGCGTCGTCCACTTCGGGTATGTAGACATACTCTATATTGCCGTCACGTTCCACCGCCGCGAGCCCGTTCCCGCCGAGGTCGGAGAGGCCGTACATAAGAGAGAGACCTGAGCCTCGTTCTTTGAACGCCTGTTTCAGGAACTCGTCATTACTCTTGTGCCACACAATGTTCTCACCTGTTCCCCCTGCCAGCCTGTCGAAATAGGCAATTGCTGACATATCTGTGCGGCGCGCGGCTCTAATGAAGTCTCCGCAGCCGATGACGAACTTAAGCGCCTTGGGGAATATTTCCGTTATCTTTAAGAGTCCATCGAAGATATCCCAGACGGAGATATCCGGAACAAGACATGTCACCTGTCTTCTACATTCGTCCGCTGCCGCCGCGCAGCCTAGAAGCGTCAGAAGTGCGGATGTGGAGGCAATGTTCCTGTCCACGCCGTTCACCGCGAATATAATGTTCTTATCCCCGTCTCCCTCGCCTGAGACAAACTGGCCGAGGTCTGCCCGAGCGAGCGTCTCGTAATAATCGTCCTCATCGTATAGACGCTGGTTAAATTCGAACAAATATCTGCCCATCGCCTGCGCCGTCCGCATGATGTTGCCCGCTGTAGCTGTCTGTGAGTTCTTGTTATATACGGCAAGCGTGTCTCCGAACGGTATCGTCCCGTCGCCATAGAAGTATGCGAGCACATCTTGGAACTCCGTCTCTTCGTCTGTCAGCTGGGGCGGAGAATCTTGTTTGCTCCTCGAGAAGTCCACGGGGCGACTTCTTTCACTCGGCGGTCTCCAGCGATCGGTCTCATCAACGCCGCAAGAGATAAACTTTCTCATGAGTCCGCTAAGATACTCGTGCGCAAGACCGAAGTCGAGCGTCACGCTGCCGATACTCATATCGTTTCGCTTGTATAAGTGAGACGACAGGAGACAGTATGCGAGATACTCTTCAATCAGCAGACGCCCGCTCTGTGACCAAAATGCGTCGTTGCTCGTTCTGTCCTGCTTCTCTCGCACAACCACGTCGGCGATGAGCTTTGCGGACAATGCAGGTGTCCGCCCGAACCTGCTGTGATCCAGTACCGGCGCGTAAACGTCGGGGATGACGCTGTTCGCACTTGCTAGATCCACAAGGAAGCCTCTGCCTCCATAACGCTCATAGAGCCTACCGTCCGGGTCTAGCACTACAAGCGATTCGCCAGCATTATGATTCCATTGCCCCAAGAGATAGTTAACTGTGTTCTCACGCTCAGCCTTGCCGCCCAGCAACAGGCCTCCGCGCTCCCAGATGTTCTCCGCATCAAAATATCCAATTTCACCTGTCATGGCCTCATTTCCCTTCCTCAAGTATCAGATGTGCATCAACGTCAAGGCAAAGCACATCCAGCACGGCGTATCGCTCAGTCCGTGTTTTTCTGATTATTCGAGTTTCTCGGGGTTTTGCTGACGCTCCGCGTTCCTTCCCTGACAAGTATATTGTGGCATACCGCAGAGAGGCTAAACAAGGGTTGGGGGTAGAAATATATAGAAAAAATATTTATTATTGCAACCGGATCAGATATGAGCCGGCGAGCTGTCGTCTAAAAACGCTGTCCGAAAATAATCCGGGGACGCTGAAATAAGACGCCCCCGGATTACATATCCCAAATGTTGAATTATTCTACGGACTGTGTGAAGACGACGTTATGCCTTACGGCTCTTCTCTTCCGCGATCCGCTTCCAAAGCCCATAGACTGTCCCGCGCTTGCCTTTGAAGAGCCGGACTTTTGTCCCGTCCTGACAAACCTCATAGACAATATAATAAGAAGGACACGCCATAATCCGCACTGTACGCCTCTTATCCTTGTCTGTGATTATAATCACACAGACCGGTTCATCCAGTCCGCAGCATAGGCACGTATCACTGTCCTCCTCTATGCCTAAGCAGAACTTACACTTACGAGTCGGCTTCTCTGACGGCCGCGCACCGTTGATCCCCGTTATTAAGTCCATGAGCGCGTCATGGCTCATTATTACAGATACTCCTTCGCCGGACTTCCAGCTCTCTTTATTATTGTACATATCAGTAGCCTCCGTCTTGGGACCGGCCTAAGGTATACGGTCCGAAATTACGAAACTTTCGTCTCTGAATATGAGTATATAAGTCGCTCTCGCTTGAAATTACTTATGCGGGGCGGGCGCGGGATGTACGTCGTCCGGGTGATTTACTTGGCTAAAGGTTGTGGTGAAAGGATGAAGTATCGATAAAATATATGTAGAAATCTATAAAAAAGACGTAAAGTATAATGCCAGCCCGACATTCAGTTTGATTGGAGACTGTCCCCTGCGTACCGTGACGTCTTGTCAGCTGCATACCCGGCATACGGCAGGCAGCGCCTTCGCGGTGCGATGCATATCATGGATATCGGGACTATAGAAAACGACACATCCGTCGAAAGATAATAATAATGTTGATGATAAAAAGTCAAAAAGAGTAAGCTTCACAAAGCATTCAATATAAAATATAAGGCAGAAAAACAGCTTACTCGTGGATATGTCGTTATTTCCCGGTTATGGTGCGCTATGCGCTAAATTGCCATGGCGTCCTTATCGTCTAAGTCCTCTAAATCGTCGTCGCCGAATTCGTCCGCGCGAACTATACCCTTCAGCACGCGCCGCCTCCCTATCGTGTCCTTCGCACGAGTGACGTCGGGGTAAGCGACGGTCAGCTGCTGTACGAAGGTTTTTTGAGAATAAGCCTTCATGCCGGATTCCTCACAGTACGCACGGTAAATGTGGTACAACTCAGTGGAGCCTATGGCCTTATCAGGTTTCAGCTCACAGCAGTCCTTCACGAACGACAGCACGGAGTCGGATTCTTCGCAGTATCGCTGCAGCGCGTCTACATTCGTTTGAGTCACGGAGAATTGATAGTTGTTCTTCATAAGCCGTTTTAACCCTGCGAGGGCGAACATAAATATGCCGTCCGCTTCGGCGCGAAGTTCATCCAGGAGATACGGATTCCGGTCCTGCTCAGGCACAGTCCGTTTGAAGGGTATGATAACCAGCCTGCGGTAAAATCCTTCCGACTTGTCGCCGTAATTCCTTGGTATTGTGTTGCAGAAAAAAAGAAACCTTGCAGTCGATTTAAAGCAGAACGGATCTTTGTGTTTTTTCTCGACAGTTATATAGTCTTCGCCGACCAAGCCTTTGAAAACGCCGTTGTCGTCGATGTTCTTCGTCGGCAAGTCTGCAAAAATATTCGCAAGCTTACCGAATAGCTCCGCCGGCTTGAATCGCTCGTTAAGCGCCTGCCAGGAGATGTGGGAGACATTCTGTCTGCCCAGCAGTATGTCGCCAATTACGCTGAGAAGCACGCTTTTACCGGCTGCGGCCGCGCCCATAAAGATGAAACTCTTCTGTGCAGACGTTATTGGTGCAATACAGTATCCCATAATCTCCTGTACAAGCTCAATTTGCTCTTCGTCGTCGCACATCGCTTCTTTCAGAAACTTCACGAACCGTGAACATTCGGCGTTCTCGACATAGTTTACCGGCAGCTGAATTGTTGAGGGATATTCCGGATCATGCGGATTCAGCTTATCGCCCGTTACGCTGTACAGGCCGTTTTGGAGGTTAATGACGCAGGGATCGGGATTTATGTCATCCGGGCTCTTGCGTATCATAAGCCGCCATTGCTCCTCCGCGTCTATTATATGCAGCATCTTTGTCTCTGACGGGAGCATTTTACTTTGCACAATCCGCTGCGCTTCTATTTTTTCCATATCACGGTAGACTCCGTTGTGATAACGGTAGTACTGCCCTGCTGCATAAAACACATTCTGACTGGCTGCAAGTTCCTTTGCCAGTACTCCAGGCAAAAAACGTATGCCGGCATTAGTCGCCTCATACCATTCCGGCAAATTAGATCCGGATTGACTACACTTTTCCCGAGGAGACGTTTTACGCGCGTTGCGGTACTCGGCGAGCAGCGATCTTAACATGCCTGGTTTCAGCCTGAAATGCTCGCGTATCTTCTCGCTGATAACAGCTTCCGCGACGACAGGGTCTTGGCTGCCTAAATAATCCGCGACAAAACTCTTAGCCGTCTTTATATCCCTCAGAATATCCTCACTGACCGGCAGTCCGTGCAGTATATCAAGCAGATCCTCGGTGTCCAGCGGCTTGAAGCGCAGCGCCGCGGGGGACTTTACGCCGCAGCCGCCCTGATCGAACTTGGTGCACTTGAAGCCCCGCTCGCAGATCTTCTCGCAGGTCATAGGCCCGGTTCCGCTCTCCAGGAAATTGTCTATCTTCCGGTCCGTCTCTTCCGCAGTATAGCCTGGGTACGGCTCAGACAGCTTATGAATCATTTCGCGGCCTTCGTCATCAAACTGCGCAAGGTTGGTAATCATTGCGTGCCACAGAGGCTCGGGAAGGTCGGATGCATTATCGCGGCAGTGCTGTATAAACTGGCACCCGCGCATGACCGCTTCTATACCTTTTGCCACGCCGCACTTATGCGCAGTCTGGGCCGGTTTACTTTCTTCCGGCTCCGGCAGCACGGCCAGCAGCTGTTCCTGCGTGTACCGTCGCTCCGGATGGAAACAGACGCAGCGGATCATAACCGGCGTATCTGTCTTGCAGTGGCAGAATCCCGGCAGGCGCATGACGCGAGACTCGTTCACACAGGCTGGGTCGCCGTCGAACCATCGCACAAGGAGCTTTTGAATCTCGCGGAAACGTCCAACGTCGGCCTTCTCCATGAACCAGTACACGTGAAGAGATTTGCGCGTTTGTACCACCGTTGACGGAGGCAGCGGGAAACAGTTGATCTTCTCCCACTGTTCTTCAAACGTGCCGTCGTCCATCTCTACGAACTGCGCGTTGACGCGTGTGATTGCGTCGTCCGTCTGCCCGCCGGAGTTGACTACGAAGAACACTCCGCGATTCTGCAAGTTGTGCTCTCTAAGCTGCGGCTCCATCTCTTGGAGATAGTCCCGGCACTTACACTCAAGTTTCAACCCGTGGAACGCACTGCCCTTTTTGTCGTCAAATACCCGAAGACCGATCGTGTCTTCCGGGGCAAACAAACTGTTCAGAATGTCTGCGGCGGTCGCCGCCGCAGCTTCGCCCTGTTCGCCCGCAGCACCGAACGGCACAGCCGTCACGACGCCGTTACTGCCGGCCTGCACCATGTTCATGTCCTCAGCCTTGTTTACATTCTCATTCATGAGTATCAGTCTCCTTTAGTTCTACCATTTCGCCGTAGTACGGAACCACTGACGTTCCTAGCTTTAATTATGTTAGTTGCCCGCCCGCAGTAATTGCCGGAGAAGGACAGGCCAAACACATCTCGTTATGCTTTCTGAACGGCGACTCCATATTCTGCAGAACGTGCTGCCCTCCTTGTTGTCGCCACCCGGAAGAAGGCCTTATCTTCCGGAGTAAATATGCTCTTAAGAACAGCAGCGGCGGTAACCGCCGCTGCGCCCTGTTCACCGCCTGCACCGGACGGCACAGCCGTCACGGCGCAGGTGGTACCACTCTGGATCATGCAGATATCTCCGGTATCAGTCCTCCAGTTCGTCCATCTCTCCATAGTTCTTGCCCCTAGACAACTCTACCTTCAGCGGAATATTAAATCCGTCGAACGGTTTGGCCTCCATGCAGTCGCGGATGAAATCGGCCGCCTCGCGCACTCTGTCTTCCGGCACAAGGAAGAGGAGCTCGTCGTGGATCTGCAGCACGGGCTTGAGCCATTCGCGCTCCGGCAGACCTTTAAGGATACGAGCCATAGCGAGCTTTATGATATCCGCTGCGGTACCCTGAATCGGCGTGTTCAGGGCGCAGCGTTCGGGGTAAGATTTTCTGCCCAAGTAATTAGACCGTATATCCGGCAGGTGTCTGCGCCGGCCGAGCCATGTCTCGACATAGCCTTGCTTCGCCTTGGCTTTTGTCGCTTCCTGCCAGACAGATAACATCCTATATCCACGCTTAATGCTACCTATTATGTCGGCGCACTCTTCTTCGCTCTTGTCTATCCCCGCCTTAAACTTCAGCGTCTTTCGTAAACCTTTGGGGTAAAGGCCGTAGAAGATCCCGAAGTTGACAATTTTGGCTATTACTCTGCGTTCTTTGTAGAACGGGTTATGCTTGTCTGTGGCTTCCTCGTAGGTGATTCCGTAGATAATCGAAGTCGTCAACGCATGTATGTCGCCGTCGTCGCCGTATATTTGCAGCATTTTCGGGTCACAGCAATAAAACGCCCCGACTCTGAGCTCGATCTGTGAATAGTCTGCCGCGATGTAGCAATACCCCTGGGGGGCGCTTATAAACTTCCGGACGCCTACCGGGTCGTTATCTTTCCGCGGCATGTTCTGCACGTTAGGGCAGCTGCAGCTCATACGGCCGGTCGCGGTCGAGAGCGACAGCATTTCTGGATGGATACGCCCTGTCTCTGAGTTGATGTGTTTCTTATACCCTTCTATGTATGTCCTGTGTATTTTTGCCCAGCTTCGATATTCGCAAAGCAGTGGGAAAAGCGGCAATAGAGCGGATTGTTCTCTGTTGGCTTTGCCTGATTCGCAGTACTCTTGAAGTAAGGCAAGCGCCTCTTCGTCCAGCGCGACCTTGTCTTTCTCCGTACGTTTGACGACCGGCAGATTTTTGTCCTTAAATAGATATTCCTTGAGTTTGTTAGTGGTGCCGCATTTACCGATGTTGACTCCGCCAATGATGAGCCGGATTTCTTCACGCAGACGCTTCATCTCAGCCTCGGCTTTTTGGCTGTAATGATCCATAAGGGCAGTGTCAAGCGTAAGTCCGTTGGCCTTCATTAGGCCGGTGTAGACGGACGTAGGGCTTTCTATGCCCTCTACAATCCCCCTGTGCCTGGAAATGTACTCGTGAAACTCCTTATTAAACTTGTAATGCAGCATCAGTGCAAAGTCAGCGTCCCTAGCTGCGTAGCCCACGGTTTTTTCGTCGTTCGGGTCGAGTTCGTCGAAATGCTTTCCCACTGTCGTCTCTTCAAAGGTCGGCAGGTTCACCTTGAAAAGCTCGCGGGCAAGCTGCTTCAGACCGCATTCGCCCAGCCTACGGAACTTGTTATCCCCGTGATACACCAGCTGCGCCGCGCACATCGTGTCGTAGACTGGTTCCTGTATCACGATGCCGAATTCCTTATAGAGCATCATCGACTCGAATGCTAGGTTGTGGGCGATTTTGACTATCCGTGGGTTCAGCATGAGCTCCCGCATAAACGCTGCTAATTCGTCTCTATCGACGCCGCAATAAAAGGGATGGCACGCTATGGGGACATAGATACCAGTTCCGGGACGCACGGAGAATGAACAACCGACTATATGCGCCTTCGCCGGGTCGAGAGCCGCCTTATCTTTACCGCGATATGGGGCATCTGGCGCTGTCTCAAGGTCGAAGGCGACGACGCGGCTGTCGCCGATATAACGCTTTATCTCGTCTATCGTCGGTACCAATCTGTGATCTGCCGTCATACTGCTTTCTCTGTGGTTCTTTTCTTCGTTCATACGCTTCTCCTCCATGATTGTCTCAGACGCAGCGTTCTCACGCGCGCCGTGTCCGTCCTCAGCGCCGCATCTGATCCATTCTTCAAGCTCGCCGAGTTCGTAATACACGTGCTTGCCGCGAACATAGGCGCGCGGCGGAGGCGTGCCCTTATTGTCGATTCGTCCGTTGCTGCGCCAGCTACGCAGTGTCCTCTCCGCGATACCGAGGTATTCCGCCACCTCTTTCTCGCTTATATATTTTCTCGTCTGTCCCTTTTCCTTGGCCATATGTGTTAACCCCCTGTAAATCTTTCCAAGGCATACTTCCTTGTCTATAATCAAGGATACGAGTTTGTTTCGGGCGTAATTCGGGGACACGGAGATATGGAGCCGGTATATGGACGAAAAATTTATGTAAAAAAGGGAGGCGGTGCCTGAAAGTGGTTGACAAGTGGTTGATGGGAAAAAGACAAAAAAATTAGCGCGGCCTCGAACTCTGCGAAGCCGCGCTATCACTGGCTAAAAATGGTGGGCGATAGAAGAATTGAACTTCTGACCTCTTCCGTGTCAAGGAAGCGTTCTACCTCTGAACTAACCGCCCAACAAGCAAGTATTTTACAGATGGAGCGGTCATCTGTCAACACCTTTTTCGCAGCGGCGCGGGCGAATTTTTTCGCGGCTTCTGCGCGCGGGCGGCTGGGCGGGCGCGGCGGAATTATAATATAATAGCGTTTGGACAAATACGTTAGGAGGGGTTTGAGTGAAGACCATAACCCTGTCGCATTATACGATGAAGGACATCGCCCCGACGCCGTGGAGACAGACTTGGGACAATCTCGTGCATTTCGCCACACGCATGGCTCCGAAGCTCGCGCCGCTCGGATACCAGCTCAAGCTGCGCAAGGTTGAGCTTGAAGATTTGACGCAGGACAATCTGATGACGGCGAACATGGTGACTATTGCCTGTCCTGAGAACGACACGCCAGAAACGCCGATTGAAAATCTGCTGATGCTGGAGCTCGACTTCACGCCTTGCTCCGAGTGCCGGACTCCGGACGGACAGGAGTTCCCGTGCCGGACTTTCACAAGTTTCGGCGGCGAGGTCTGCCAGGCGCTGCCGGAAGAATTTTTCATGGAGGCGGCGCTGCGCGTGGCTTTCAAGTCGCAGCATGAATGCGCGTGTCACTGCGGCGACTGCGGGAGCGGGAGCTGCGGCGGATGCGCGGACGAAGAACACGAAGGAGTGAATGAAGATGGCGAAGCTGATCATAACCACTAAAGGCGGAGACAAGGGGACGACATCGCTCGCGAACGGCGAGCGCGTCGCTAAGGACGACCGCCGCGTCGAGCTTTACGGGACGGTGGACGAGTGTCAGGCGGCGCTCGGGATGGCGCGCGCATTCTGCGAGGACGAGAAGACGGCGCAGGATATTTATTTCATCGAAGATTATCTCTTCGGCGCGATGGCCTATTTTGCTAAATGCGATTACGACGAGCCTGATCCGATGATTCTCGAAAGCATGTCCGACAGAGTGAAGGATGCGCTTCCCGACGACACGATGGCTTTCGTGCGTCCAGGCGACACGAAATGCGGCGCAGCGCTGCACCTCGCGCGCACTATCGCGCGGCGCGCAGAACGCGCCGCGACGCCGCTGTTCCGCGACGGCGATATCAGCGAGCAGAGCTACAGGTTCCTGAACAGGCTTTCGGACGTGATTTATCTGCTGTCGCTGAAGGTCGACGCCGATTCAAAGAAATAACGCAGTTTGCATAAAACGCCGCCGCGATGATATACGCGGCGGCGTTTTCGCATTTTATGACCTGCGGCGGGATTTCAGGATTTTTGCTCCGTTTCGTCCTCGGCTGAGAATCGTTTCCAGAGGCGTTTGAAGCGTTCTTCGATGCGCTGTTCCGCGCCGAGTTTTCCGGGGTAGTAGAAGCGGCGCACCTCGGGAAGATATGCCTGCGGGGTCCAGTGTGCGGGGCTGTCGTGCGGATAGACGTAGCCTTCGCCGTCATTGCGCAGGTGGCTCGGCACTTCTAGGATGTTGCCTTCGCGCACGTTTTTCTGCGCCGCCGCTATCGCTAGGTAGGCGCTGTTGCTCTTCGGCGCGGCGGCTAAGTATATTACCGCTTCGCCGAGTATTATGCTCGCCTCGGGCATTCCGACGCGGTCTACGGCGGCGGCGGCGTTCTGCGCGACGACGAGCGCCATGGGGTCGGCGAGGCCGACGTCCTCGGAGGCGAGAATGCAGAGACGGCGCGTGATGAAGCGCAGGTCGTCGCCGGCTTCAAGCATTCGCGCCAGCCAGTAGAGAGCGGCGTCTGGGTCTGAGCCGCGGATGCTTTTGATGAGCGCGGAGATGACCGCGTAATGGTCGTTGGAGTCCCTGTCGTAGCGCTGTATCGCGCGGCCCGTGCTCTGCGCGATTATTTCTTCGGTGAGGACGGAGCCGCCGCCCATCGCTGCGGCGGAGACGGACGCTTCGAGCCGCGTGAGCGCCTGCCGCGCGTCGCCGCCGGCGAGCGCGGCTATCTTTTCGAGCAGTTTTTTGTCCGCTGTCACGCCGAGGCGGCCGAGGCCGCGCTCCTTATCGTTCAGCGCGCGTTCGAGCAGCGCGCATATATCTTCCGTCCTGAGCGGCTCGAGCGTATAGACGACCATGCGCGAGAGGAGCGTCTTGTTTATCTCGAACCACGGGTTTTCCGTCGTCGTGCCGACAAGTATGAGCCCGCCCGCCTCGACCGAGGGGAGAAGGACGTTCTGCTGTTTTTTGTTGAAGTGGTATATCTCGTCTACGAAAGCTATCGCGGAGCGCCCCGACGAGGCCTTCGAAGCCGCGGCCTCGCCGAGCAGGTCGCGCAGCGTCTCGACCTTCGCGCTGACGGCGTTTATTTCGAGCAGCTCGCGGCCTGTGACCTTCGCCATGAGACGCACGAGAGTCGTCTTTCCAACGCCCGGGGGGCCGTAGAGTATGCAGCTCGGCACCCTGCCGCATTCGAGCAGGAGGCGCAGCGCTTTGTCGCGTCCGAGTATGTGCCTCTGCCCGGCGTACTCGTCGAGCGACGCGGGCCTCATGCGCTCGGCGAGCGGGACTTCGAAGCGAAGCTGCTCCGTCTCGCCGAAGAGGCTTCCTTCTGGCATGGCTATATTTTCTTGCGCTCCAGGTAACGCTGAAGGTCGAGCGAATTTTTAGGCGCGTTGAGCGGCTCTTCGCACTCCGTCACGACCTCGGCGAGCGGGAAGCGCGGCGCGAGGAAACGGCGTGCGGCCTCGTGCAGAGGCAGTCCCATGAAGGCGGTGTCGAGCGACGGGCTTTTCTTCCAGTCGTCGGGGGTGAGCGTCCTGTCCGGCTCGATGAAAATTTTGCCGACGCCGAGCGCCGCGGCGCGAGTAAGCCAGCAGTCCACAGTCGGCGACGGCGCGTCCGGGAGGGCGAATGTCAGAGCCGAAGCGTTGACGAGCCAGTGCTCGCTCTTTTTCGCGAAAATCTCGCGGTATTCCCACGGCACTAGCGGCTTAGGCTCGCGCAGTTCGGCTACCAGGTCCGTCATCTTCGGGTATGTTACGTCGGCCCACGCGCCCCACTCGGGGTTTTCGCGCTGGACCAGCACGGCGCGCATCCCGGCGCGGCGCGCTCCTTGAAGGTCGTAGAGAAAGTCGCCGACATAGACGCAGCGGTGCGGCTCCGCGCCTATCGCCTCCGCCGCCGCGTAGAGCGCGCGAGGGTCAGGCTTGACCCAGCGCGAGTTGTCGCGCCCCCATGTTTTTTCCGGCAGGTCGACGCCGATCACCTCTGCGCCGCGCTTTATGACGTCCATACAGTTTCTCGATACTATGCAGTAGGGTACGCCGTTGTCTTCAAACCATGCAAGCAGCTCCGGCGCGCCCTCTACGGGTTCGGCCTTGTCCGCTCCAGCCATTTCAAGCGCGACGAGCTCGGCGAAGAATTCCTCGCGGACATCCGCCGTAAGCGTGCGGGCATCTTCGAGAAGCATCGCGCGCCTGCCGCCGTAATACTTTTCACGCAGCGGCGTGAAATCAAGCCGCGTTTCCGCTATTACTCCGTCCCAGTCGAGAACAAAGCCAGAAGCGCCCGCCGGCGACCAGAAGGGCGATTTGATATCTATATCCATGACAAGCCTCCAAAACAGTAAATCCGGTTGCTCGGATAAATAAAACGCGTCGCCGTGCAAAGGGGGCAGGACGCCACGCAACTATATTATAGCTCAAATTACCAGATAATTTTTTCTCAAATAAAAAAGAAAGCCGCCGCCGCTCGAGAGGGGCGGCGGCGACAGGGCAAAAGAAAACCCCGCGGGGCCGTGTATTGGAGGCCTTGACCCGTTCCTAACAGGATATAGGCTAAATGTCCGCCTAACTTGGTCGATGTTCGAAGCATCTCCGCCGCAGTCGGACGAAGCGCCTAACGGGATCAATTTGTTGGCTCAAGACTCACCCAATATCACACGTACTCAGCAGGGCGAAAGATTAAATATCTAATCTCTGGATATGATTATAGCCGCGATATGAAAAAAAACAAGTGGCGCTCAAACTTTCAGCGTTTTTTCGAACGCGGCGTACTTCCGTCAATTTTCGGCGGCTAGAGCCGCGAGCTCGTCGCACAGGTTGTCCCGCAGCCAGAGTCCGACGTCGGGCGAAGCGAGCATCTCGCGGTCGCCGTCGAGCGCCTCGACTATCTCGTCGGTGTCGAGCAGAAATTCGCGGCCGTCGATGACGTGGCGGTATTTCCAGTGGATCAGCGGCGCCCCCATGACAAGCGTCATCACCGTCGACGGCATATCGCCGAGCGGCGGGCGGTCGACGCAGCTGAGACCGAATGTAGCGGTCACAGTCGTGCCTGCGCCGACGGACGACTCAATCGTCAGAGCGCCGCCGCAGAGCTCCGCGGATTGGCGCAGGAAAGGCAGCCCCATACCGACGCGCCGAGTCGTCCGCGTCGTAGTGAACGGGTCCGTCACCTTCGCCACGAACTCCGGACTCATGCCGCGCCCGTTGTCCCTAACGGAGAAAAGAAGCAGATCTTTTTCCGCGTTCTCTTCTATCGTTATCTCTATTTCAGTGGCCCCGGCCCTCGTACTGTTCTCCGCAATATCGAGGACGTGCGCCGAAAGATCCTCAAGCATTTACCCCCAACCTCCTCGTCTCCGCCTGCGGCGGTATTTACAAATGATTTATACAATTCGCTCTTCTTAATAGTATAATCATATCATGTTGTGAGAGAGATTATTATCATCTCTACTGAGGGGGCTCTTCTTTTTTGATTAACATCGGCATACACGGACACTTCTACCAGCCTCCGCGCGAGAACCCGTGGACAGGTTCCGTGCTTCGCGATCAAACTGCTGAACCGGCGCACGATTGGAACGAGCGCGTATGCGCCGAATGCTACACGCCGAACAGCTGCGCAAAGCTACTTGACGCGGACGGGCGCATCAGGGCTGTCTACAACAACTACACGAAGCTGAGCTTCGACTTTGGGCCGACGCTCCACAGGTGGATCGAAGGCAATTACCCCACGCTCAACGGAATCATAATCAATTCACAAGAACGGGCCATGGCCCAAGCTTACAACCATATCATCATGCCGCTCGCGACGGAGCGCGACAAGCTGACGCAGACCGTATGGGGGATCGAAGATTTCAAATACCGCTACGGCCGCAAGCCGAAGGGCATGTGGCTGCCCGAGTGCGCCGTCGATACGCCGACGCTTGAAACGCTAGCGTCGTGCGGTATCGAATATGTGATACTCGCGCCGTCGCAGTGCAAAGCGGTCGTCACAGAAGCCGGCACTGTAGAAACGCCGGGCGGCGCAAACCTAGACGTGACGCGCCCGTATCGCTGCGAGTTGCCGTCGGGACACGCTATAACCGTAATCTTTTATCACGCCGGCATAGCGCGCGACATAGCCTTCGGCGGGCTGCTCGACAACGGCGACGCATTCAAAGAAGCTATGGTAAAGGCCGCCGCCGAGGGGGAAAACCGTCTCCTGATAGCGGCGACAGACGGCGAAAGCTACGGACACCACCACAAATTCGGAGAAATGGCGCTTGCGCGCCTCTTCGAACTCACTGACTCAGACAACCGCGTAGCCACGCCCGCGCTCGACGAATTCCTAGAAAAATACCCGCCAAAGGCCAGATGTGTCGTCGTAGAGAACTCGTCGTGGTCGTGCGTCCACGGCGTGGAACGCTGGCGCTCGGACTGCGGATGCCGCGCGGGCGGCGGCGATGGCTGGAACCAGAAATGGCGCGGCCCTGTGCGCGCAGCCTTTGACGCGCTCGCAGCTTCTGTCGATGAGCTCTACGAGGCTGAAGTCTCAAGATACGACGACCCGTGGCGGCTGCGCAACGAGGCGATAGCGCTTTACACATGCGGTCTGCCGTTGACAGGCGAAGAAATACGCGATAACAGAAGGGCGTTTTTCGCCGAAAGGTTCGAGGGCGTGACGGATTCCGAGGCGATGCGGCTTTCGTCGCTCGTGGAGATGCAGCGCATGCGAATGTTCATGTACACGTCATGCGCCTGGTTCTTCAGCGACGTCTCCGGCGTCGAGGCTAGACAGATGCTCTCCTACGCGCTGCGCGCAGCGGAGATAGCCGAAGAGGTATCGGGGCGCAAAGATTACGTCGCCCCGCTTATAGAAAACCTCAGAAAAGCAAAGGGCAACACGAAGGAATATCCAGACGCCGCTTCGGTCATAACGAAGTGCGTCGCGCCGCATGCGGAGTTTGAGGAGCTTGCGGCGAAGGAAGAAGAAACGGATAGACTGGAGAAGATAAAAGAAATGAGATACGGCAACAACCTCGCTGCGTCGCTGTTGGAATCGCAGGACAGCGACCCCGCTTTCAGGAATACGGCATATTTTTCGATGGAAATAGCACTGAAGCCCGAAATACCGACATACTCGGGAGGGCTGGGAGTGCTGGCCGGAGACATTCTGAAAAGCGGCGCTGACATGGGCGTGCCCATGGTCGGCATCACTCTGCTCTACAAAAAAGGATATTTCGCGCAGAAGATAGACAAAAACGGACGCCAAACGGAATATCCGGTGGAATGGAATCCGCGTGACTTCATGACGCAGCTGCCCAACCGCGTTACGATAACGATGAACCATAGGCCAGTCACGATCGGCGTATGGACGTACACGCTGGTCGGCCAGTCCGGCTACACGCTGCCGATACTCTTCCTCGACACCGACCTTCCTGAAAATACACCTGAGGACAGGCAGTTCACCGCGGAGCTTTACGGCGGAGACAACCGTTACCGTCTCTGCCAGGAGCTGATACTCGGCATCGGCGGTCTGCGTATTCTGCGCGACCTCGGCTTCCGAAACATCAAAACATTCCATCTCAACGAAGGACACGCCGGATTCCTTACGCTTGAGCTGCTGCGCGAACAGGGCTACGGCGATATTAAGAAGGTCAAGAGCCAGGTCATATTCACGACGCACACGCCAGTCGCCGCCGGTCACGACTTTTTCTCCTACGACCTCATCAACGAGGTGCTCGACGGCAACTTCGGACAGATACTGCGCCAGCACATCGGCGGCAGCGGCCTTTCTATGACCGACCTTGCGCTCAAGTTCAGCCGCTACGTCAACGGGGTCTCCCACAAGCACGCCATGGTGAGCCGCGAGATGTTCGGCGACCAGTCGATAGACTGGATAACGAACGGCGTCCACTCAACGACATGGACCTCGCCGTCGTTCGCGCGTGTCTACGACCGCCACATCCCCGGCTGGGGCAACGACCCGTCGCGCCTTATGCAGGCGCTGCACATTTCTGACGACGAGATATGGAACGCGCACCAATCCGCCAAGATGAAACTTCTCGCCTTCGTCCTCGAAGAGACAGGCATCGAGCTCGACCCCGACGTGCTGACGATAGGCTTCGCGCGCCGCGCAGCGACATACAAGCGCGCCGACCTAGTATTCACCGACATAAAACGCCTAATAGATGTAGCCGGAGGCAAGGTGCAGTTCATATTCTCCGGCAAGGCGCACCCGCACGACGAGCCTGGCAAGGACATGCTCCAGCACATCAATCAAGTTTCAAAGGAGCTCGGCTCGAAACTTCCAGTCGTATTCATAGAGAACTACAATATGGGGCCGGCAAAACTTATAACGTCGGGCGTAGACCTTTGGCTCAACACGCCGGTGCGTCCGCGCGAAGCGTCGGGGACCAGCGGCATGAAGTGCGTGCACAACGGAGTAATGAATTTCTCCGTTCTGGACGGATGGTGGATAGAGGGCTGTATCGAAGATAAGACCGGATGGGCCATAGGCCCCGATCCAACCGAGAACAGTCTCGTCGAATACAACGAAGCCGAGGACGCCGTCGACCTCTACAACAAGCTCGAACAGAAGATAATCCCGACATACTATGAGAACCGTAAGGAATGGATCAAGATGATGAAGCTTGCAATCGCTGTCAACGCAAGTTATTTCAATACGCATAGGGTGGTGCATGAATACTGTGAGAAAGCCTATGGTACTGTTTTCCGCGGACACTAATAAAGAAATACATCAGGAGAAGGCGCCTCAGATAAAGGTCCTTCATGTTGCGCCCGAGTGCGCGCCGCTTTCAAAGAAGGGAGGCCTCGGCGACGTCACTGGGGCCTTGCCGAAGGCGCTGCGAGGTGTGGGCGTCGACGCCCGCGTCGTCACGCCGGCATGGCCAGGCGTCCTAGACAAAGCGATGGACATGGGCGCGCTGCCTCAGCGGCCGCTTGGAACGATATCGGCAGCTATAAACTGGCGCTCGGTCACCGCGCGCGTTTGGCGCGCCACCGTCGCAGGGACGCCCGTCTACATACTAGAAAACAACGAACTGTACTCGAACGAGGCTATATATCCAGACCCACTCAACGCAGTTACAGCCGAGCCTATGCTCTTCCTCTCGTTCGCGGCTATGGAGCTCGAGCGCGCCGCGAAGTGGAAACCTTACATAATCCACTCGCACGACTGGCCGACGGCTGCCGTTCCCTCGGCGTTGCGTTGGCACAGGCATTACGCCGCAGAAGCAGCCGATTACGACACCGTCTACACAATACACAACATCGCGCACCAAGGACTATTCTCATACGACTGCCTCAACGGCTGGGGCTTCCGTCCAGACTCCTACTGGGGCACCTTTGAATTCTACGGCCAGGTGAACCTCATGAAGGGCGCGATCAACAATGCAGACGCAGTGACGACCGTGAGTCCAAGTTACTCATGGGACATCCAGACGCGCGACGGAGGCTTCGGCCTCGACGGCGTAATGGCGGCCAACAAAAACAAGCTTCACGGCATTTTAAACGGCATCGACTACGACGTGTGGAACCCGCGCACAGACGCGCTAATTCCAGCACACTACGACGCTGACGACGTCGAGGGCAAAAAAGCCTGCCGTCGCGCTCTAATGGAAAAATTCGACTGGAGCGACGACGGACGCCCGCTCGTCATATTTGTAGGACGCCTTACGGAGCAAAAGGGCATCGACATCATGCTCGACGCGCTCGCGCGCTTCATGCCGGACAGGATATACGCGCTGATCGTCGGCTCCGGCAGCGAGATGTTCAACCATCGTCTCGAAGACTTCCGCTCAGCGCACTCGGACAGCGTACGCACCGTCACGGGCTTCAGCGAGGAGACTGCGCACTTCGCCTACGCCGGCGGCGACATACTTGTTATGCCGTCGCTTTTCGAGCCTTGCGGCCTTTCGCAGCTTATCGCTTTCGCCTACGGCACCGTACCTGTGGCGCGTGTGACGGGCGGGCTCGCCGACACAATAATCGATGCCGACGGCTCGCAGGACGGCACAGGCTTCCTCTTCACCGACTACCGCATCGACGAACTTGAGAAAGCGCTGAGCCGCGCTCTCGCCGCAAAGCACGACGCAGAGCGCTGGAACAGAATCATGCGAAGCGCGATGAAAAGCGACTTCTCGTGGAACGTCTCGGCGGCTGAGTATGCGGAGCTCTACAGGAAGATACTCAAGTCGGAATAGGGTGAATAAAGGCTGTGACTGGCAAAACGCCCCTTGTATGATAGACGTATCGCAGCGGAACAATTATAATAAAGGCCAGAGAAGAAAAGAAAGTTATTAATATCACAGAATATCCTTAAAGAAAGGGAGGAATTTATCATGATCCACGGGAAATACGGACGCGTACTCGGCATGATCCTCGCAGGCGGAAAAGGCGAACGGCTTATGCCCCTCACACGCTACCGTGCAAAGCCGGCGGTTCCCTTCGCAGCGAAATACCGCATCATCGACTTCGCGCTCTCGAACATGGTAAACAGCGGCCTGTTTTCAATCTATTGCCTCATCCAGTTCAAAAGCCAGTCGCTACACGAGCACATAGGCAAGGGATGGCAGTTCGGCGACGCTCTTCGCGGCAGAGACTTTTTCGTCAACGTAGTCCCGGCTCAGATGTGGGACGGGGAGCGTTGGTATGAAGGCACGGCCGACGCGATATTCCAGAACATGCACCTTGTCACTCTCTTCGACGCAGACCGCGTCTGCATCTTCGCTGCTGACCATATCTACAAGATGGACGTCGAGCAGATGCTCGCTTATCACATGGACAACAACGCCGACGTAACTGTAGCGGCGTACGTCGTTCCCTCCTCAGAGGCGAGCCAGTTCGGATGCATCGCCACCGACGAGACGGGACGCATTATAGATTTCGTAGAAAAGCCGGCAGTCCCGCCGGAGATCCCGGGACGCCCGGGCTTCAGCTACGTCTCGATGGGCAACTACATCTTTGAACGAGAGACACTGGAAGAATCCGTTCTTTCCGACAGCGAACGCAAGGACAGCCAGCACGACTTCGGCCGTGACATACTGCCGCGCCTCTTCGGCACGCATAAGCTCATGGCCTACGACTTCTCGACAAACGTGCTGCCCGGCGACGACAAGCCATATTGGAAGGACGTAGGAAGCATCAAGGCCTACTGGGAGGCCCACATGGATCTTTTGCACCACGAGTCGCCGCTTTCGCTCTACAACCCTCAGTGGCCGATAAGAACGGTGTCGTTCTCCGATCCGCCCGGACTTACCTACCCCGACAAAGACCACTCCTGCTCCGTCGATGGATGTCTTCGTGCAGAAGCGAGCCGCGTTCTTGGGGCCTACGTGCGTAAGAGCGTGCTTTCGCGCAACTGCATCATCAACGCCGGTTCCATCGTCGAAGAGTGCATAATCGGACAGGGAGTCGAGATTGGCGAAGACTGCCGTCTGCGCCGCGTCATCGTAGACGCGCACAACTGCATACCCGCCGGCACGTCGATAGGTTTCGACCCCGTAGCCGACGCAGAGCGCTACCACGTCGACCCTGCCTCCGGCATAGTCGTCGTCGGTATGCCGCAGATACAACTCCGCAAAGACCGAACGGTACACGGAAGCTACGACGGCATGCAGAACGCCGAGGATGTGGGATTCTAGTTTTCCAAAGAGCATAACGCACGAAAGCCCCGCGAAACGCGGGGCTTTTTCTTCATAATTAAACTGAACTTTTATGGAAAAATAGCAGAACAGTTTAATATTATTGTTTATTTATAGTTTATAGAAAATCCCGACTACTTCACCTGCTAGCATAATGCCACAAATTAAACCGATTAACTGTGGACCGATTGCCCAAAAAATCTTGGCTTTAACAATACCACCAGTAGTACCGATTACATAATCAGGCTTTAGTATGTTACGGAAAAATAATCCAACTTTTATCCCGAAATATCCAAATATCGAAGATACTATAAAAAAGAATATTCCACCCAGCACGCCAATTTTTGATCCAATTTCCAGCGAGAAAAATCCTGCAACTATAACATCACATATGAGAGCAAGGACATTTACCCCCCCCCCCCCGTGGGTGGGGTATCATTTTCGGCATTCTGCTGATTCACTTCTTGTGTCTGTTTCTCGTCTAACATAACAAAGACCTCCGTAAAAAATTTTTGTCATAACATTATACTACATTCAATAATTTATAGTGCATTTATCATATAAGAATTTTTAATTAATGAGCGATGACTTTTTAAGTTATGTCTCTATGCCTCAGGTGCGATTGGTACAGACGCGGACTTGCCGTCGTCATCTACGCGCCCGCGTACTCGCGGACACGGTGCGGCGTAAACTACTAGAGCAGGCACTTTTTCGTTGACACGCGCGCGAAGTGCGCGCGCTACTGCCCGAAATGTAGCGAACCGGAGCGCGCGGAAACGACGTTGCAACCTCCTCGTCATACATCTGCCATTCGCGGCGCTCGTCGCCGAGCTCGCGAACCTCTTCGCCTTTATTTCGGCGGTCGGCGGCTTCTAGTCCCCCGTCTCGTAAACCTCGCCGGTCTCGCGCGCCTCGTCTGGCGGCACTATGAGCGTGCGGCTCATGTTCTCGAGTATCGTCTTCCCGCCCGCGCGGTACCACGACGCGAGCCGCTCGGCGTCGCCGCTTTCGACGAGCTTCTTCATATCGGTGGGCCAGTCGGAGCGTTTCTCCTCGTTCAGGACGTCGAGCGCGACATATCCGCGCGCTATGACGGCGGCGACGGAACGCCGCCCTCTGTATTCTATCGTGACAAGCTTCATCATCATAACCTCCGCTAAGATTTTCGCTTCTTCCACTAATTATAGCGCGCGGCGTCGGCACGCGTCTGCTGCATGAAGCAACGGCGAAGCCGGCTGATCGGTGAAAGTTCGTCAAATCCACGGCGGCGCGCGGAAACCGATCCAGCGCCGCAAATTCACCGAACTCACCGCAAAGCGGAAAAATCTTCGCAAGTTGTTGACAAAAGCCGCGGCGCGTAGTAATCTTCACCAAGTTGATAGAGAAGGTGATGTTTGTGACAATCACACAGAAATGCCAATACGCGCTGCGCGCTATATACGAGCTTGCCAGACGCGGCGCGGGGCCCTGCAAGATAGGGGCAGTCGCCGAAGCGCAGGGCATTCCCGTGCGCTTTCTCGAAAACATCCTGAACGGACTGAAAGGCGCCGGCTTCGTCGATTCCGCGCGCGGCAAGGACGGCGGATATTTCCTCGCGCGCCCTGCGTCTGAGATAACGGTCGGCGAGGTCATCCGCTTCGTGCAGGGCGATTTCCGCCCGGTGGAATGCGGCGGCGATGGAGACGCCTGTTCCGTCTACGGAAGCTGCGTCTTCCGCCCGCTCTGGGAGAGTGCGCAGGAGGCGCTCGAAGCGGTCTATGACGGTACGACGTTCCAGGACCTTGTAGACAAATCGGAAGACGGCCGTCACGGACCGGAGTGCCGCTGCGGCCGTAAGGTTAAAATACAGAAAGCATGACGAGGTGACGGAGATGGAACCACGCGAAGTATATCTTGACAATTCAGCAACTACGAGGGCGGATCCGAGGGTGACGGAGGCTATGCTCCCCTACTTCTCGGAGCGCTACGGCAACCCGAACAGCCTGCACAGGCTCGGGCGCGAGGCGCGCGAGGCGGTCGACGACGCGCGCGCGAAAGTCGCGGAGCTTATAAACGCGGAGCCGACGGATATAATTTTCACAGGCGCGGGCAGCGAGGCGGACAACCTCGCGATTAAAGGCGCGGCATGGGCGCTGCGCGAGCGCGGCAAGGGAAATCACATAATCACGAGCGCGATAGAGCACCACGCGATTCTCGACACGGTAAAGTGGCTCGGGAAAATGGGCTTTGAATACACAATATTACCCGTCGACTCGCGCGGCATGGTGTCGCCGGAAGACCTTGAAAAGGCCATCCGCCCCAACACAATACTCGCGACGATAATGGCGGCGAACAACGAGATCGGGACTATACAGCCGGTTCGCGCGCTCGGCGAAGTCTGCCGCGCGCACGGCGTCATGTTCCACACCGACGGCGTGCAGGCCGCGGGGCATATCAAGGTTGACGTGAAGGAGCTGCCGGTCGACATGATGACAATGGCGGCGCACAAGATGTACGGCCCGAAGGGGCTCGGCGCTCTCTATGTACGCCGCGGCATAAAGCTCATCCCGACGCTGCACGGCGGCGGGCAGGAGTTCGGCCTTCGCTCCGGCACGGAAAACGTCCCCGGCATCGTCGGCTTCGGCAAGGCCGCGGAAATCGCGAAGGAGCGGCTCGACGCTGGCGAAGACAGGAAGCTCGCCGCGCTGCGCGACTATCTAATCGAGGGCGTGCTCTCGCGCATACCTGAGTCGCAGCTGACCGGCGCGATCGGAAACGACCGCCTGCCATTCCACGCGAGCTTCACGATAAAATATATCGAGGGCGAAGGGATGCTCCTGTTGCTCGACGCTGCGGGCATCTACGCATCGAGCGGCTCCGCCTGCACATCCGGCAGCCTCGAGCCGAGCTACGTGCTGCTCGCGACGGGGCTCGACCACGCAACCGCGCACGGCTCAGTCCGCATGACGATGAGCCACGAGACCACAAAGGGAGACGTCGACTATGTGCTTGATCAGTTCCCGAGGATCGTCGAGAAGCTGCGCGCGATGTCTCCGTTTTATAATAAAAAGTAACGGGGCAAGGAGGAGGAAAATATGTACAATCAGAAGGTAGTGGACTACTTCATGAACCCGCGCAATGCGGGACGTATCGAGGACGCCGACGCTGTAGGCGAGGTCGGCAACCCCAAGTGCGGCGACGTGATGAAGATTTACCTAAAAATAAATCCGCAGAACGAGGTCATCGAGGATATTAAATTCGAGACCTTCGGCTGCGCGGCAGCGATAGCGACCAGCTCTATGGTGACGGAGCTCGCGAAGGGGCGCACGCTGCAAAACGCGCTGAAGATTACGAATAAAGAGGTCGCCGACGAGCTCGGCGGGCTGCCTCCGGCGAAGCTGCATTGCTCGCTGCTCGCGCAGGAGGGCATACAGGCCGCCGCGGCCGACTACTATATGCGCCGCGACGGGAAACTGCCGGAGGGGCTGAGCGTGCCGAAGACCTGCATAGCCTGCGGCTGCGAGGCCGATGAAGAAGAGGAAGAAAGGTTCGTGAGCGAGCATGACAGAGCTGCAGAGTAACCGCGCGGAGAAAGGGCGCATTATAGCCGTGTGCAGCGCCCCGAAAAAGGGCATGATAAAGCACGACATCGGCGAAGGGACTCTGATCGAAGGCATAGGCCTAGAAGGCGACGCGCACGCGGGCTTCATGCACAGGCAGGTTAGCCTCATCGCGATGGAGGACATCCGCACTATGATGGCGAAACTTCCGAACCTGGTGCCTGGCAGTTTCGCGGAAAACCTCACGACCGAGGGCTTCGACCTCGGAGCGCTGAAAATCGGCGACCGCTTGAAGGTCGGCGAGACTCTGCTCGAAGTCTCGCAGATAGGCAAGGAATGTCATTCGCACTGCGAGGTTTTCAAGCAGACGGGAGAGTGTATAATGCCGAAGAAGGGCATTTTCACGAAGGTGCTCGAGGGCGGGCGCGTCAAAAAGGGCGACGCAATAGGATACGCAGAATAAAGCATGGGCCGCCGGAACGGCGGCCTCTTTTTTGCGAAAGGCTTAATAATGGGCGACGAACACAAGCATAAACACAAGCACGAAGAAGGCTGCTCCTGCGGCTGCGGCCATGCACACGAGCATGAACACGGGCACGAATGCGGACACGACCACCATCACGCGCACGGCCACGACGACGGCTGCTGCTGCGCTTCGTGTCACGCCGCGGAGCGCATATTTCAGGAGACGGAGGAAGACGAACGGCGCGCAGGCGCGGAGTTCCGCCGAGAGATAATTTTCCTTGCAGTGACCGGCGCGATATTTTTCGCTGCTTTTGCTGTCGAGGAGCTGCACCTTTTCCGCGACGAAAGCACGCACAGCCTGCTGCATGCGGTTTTCGCCGTACTCTACATTATAACCGGCTGGCCTGTGCTGAAGACGGCCTTCCGCGCGCTGCTGCGCGGCGATTTCTTCAACGAATTCACACTGATGGGCGGTGCGACGCTCGCCGCCTTCGCGATAGGCGAAACATGCGAGACGGTCGGCGTAATGCTGTTCTACCGCCTCGGCGAGGCCTTCCAGGAGCGCGCGGCCTCTAACTCGCGCCGCTCGATAAAGGCGCTGCTCGCAGAGAAGCCCGTGACGGCGCGCATCATCAGAGACGGCGAGACTTTGGAAAAAGAGCCGCAGGAAATAAAAAAAGGCGACGTCGTGCAGGTCCTGCCCGGCGAAATAATCCCAATCGACGGCGTAATCGTCAGCGGCGAGTCGCAGCTCGACTGCTCGGCGATAACGGGCGAGTCGATGCCTGTACCGGTCAGCCCAGGAGCGCAGGTACACGGCGGTTCGCTCTCGCTAGACGGTCTGCTGCTTGTGGAAGCGGCCGGGCCGTTTGAGGACTCGACGATAGCGCGCATGCTCGAAATGGTGCAGAACGCCGTCGAACGCAAAGCGCCGACCGAGCGCTTCATCACGAAATTCGCGAAATGGTACACGCCTGCGGTGTTCTTCGCCGCCGCGGCGGTGATGCTAGCCTCTCACTTCGCTGGCGGCGCAGACTGGCATGAATCCATCTACCGCGGCCTCGTACTGCTCGTTATATCGTGCCCATGCGCGCTCGTCATATCGATACCGCTCGGCTACTTCGGCGGCATAGGCGCGGCATCAAAGCACGGCATACTCGTCAAAGGTGCGAACGTATTCGACGCGCTCGGCAAGGTCGATAGCGCCGTCTTCGACAAAACGGGGACGCTCACCTACGGGCGCTTCCGCGTCTCTAAGATAATGCCGGCCGACGGCGTGACGCGCGAGGAGCTGCTTTCAACCGCGGCGCTTGCGGAAAGCGGATCGCCGCATCCGGTGGCGCGCGCGATAGCAGAGGCCGCTGGAACGAAGCTCGCGCCCAAAGGATCGTCGATAACGCAGCTCCCGGGCCGCGGCATGGTCTGCAAATTGGACGGCTGCACGATAATTTCCGGGAACGCCGCCCTGCTTGAGGAATACGGCGCGACTCCGCCGCCAGTCGACGAGCAGGGGACAGTAGCCTACGTCATGAAGAACGGGCGCTATCTCGGCGTGATAACGGTCTCAGACGCAGTGCGCCCAGAATCCGCGGAGGCGGTCAAAGAACTGCGCACGCTTGGGATCAAGGGAGTCTACATGCTCACCGGCGACCGCAAGGAAACGGCAGAGCGCGTCGCAAAAGAGCTCTCGCTCGACGGCTGGCGCGCAGAGCTGCTGCCCGGCGACAAGGTGGACGCGCTGAAGGAAATCTGCGGCGGCGACACGACGAAAACGATATACGTCGGCGACGGAGTGAACGACGGTCCCGTCCTCGTAACCTCCGAGACAGGCATAGCGATGGGCGGCTTCGGCTCCCAGGTAGCGGTCGAGGTGGCGGACGCGGTAATCCTCGACGACTCGCCCGCAAAGGTCGCAGACCTGCTGCGCATAGCGAAGAAGACGCGTGCGATAGTCTGGCAGAACGTCGCATTGGCGCTCGGAGTCAAGGGGGTAATCCTCATCCTTGGAGCGTCAGGCCACGCCGGACTATGGGAGGCCGTCTTTGCGGACGTCGGCGTCGCGCTGCTCGCGATACTCAACGCGACGCGCGCGACTCGTCTCAAATAGCTTAACAAACTTCCAAAAACGGAACGGCGCGGCACGCGAAGCCGCGCCGTTTTTCTGCGCTCCGCCGCAGCGCGCAACTGCGCGCTTTACTGACGCGAAATTATTGCTATAATCTATCGCTGTTTGATTTTCACATAAGGATGGGTATCATGAGCAAGATCTACACACTCAAACTTTCACATATTCCCGTAACGCAGATAAAACTTAACCAGGCCGTCGCCGGCGCGATAGAGATACGCACAGCTAAGATAGCGGCCTTCGTGCGCCTCAACGGCGAGATACTGCGCCAGTCCGGCGACGCGCGCATGACCACATGCCTGCGCCCGTGGGAGCTCGGTCTCTCCAACGAGGAGATGAATACCTTCGCAACGCAAGAGGTGCGCGGCAAGACCTACATAAACAGCATCTACGTCGACGCAGACACATACGCCGGCATACAGGCGCTGAACCCCGAAACGATGTACTCGCTCTGGTACGAGCTCGGCCTCGTCCATTACGCGCTAACCACCGGCGAGACGATGAACCACATCCGCACGGCGCGCGAGAAGGCGGTCGAAGCGGGCGAGCTCTGCGAAGCCTCGGCCGAGGCCGAAGCCTTCGCGATACGCCACACAAGCGCGCAGGCGGCGCTCAAGGCGCTCAGAGCCCTCAGCGAAGAACCACAGCCAGAAACATGTATCGCGGCTAAAGAATACCCGCTTCGCATAAAGGCTCTCGAAGAACAGCAGGCCGCGAAGTAAAAACAGACATTTACGAAACACATCTCGTTTTTACGGCGCAAAACTTGATTTAGACACACTGAAATGCATATGATATACGAGATGAATTTTTAAGAAAGAGAAGGAGAAATTTTAAATGAATCTCAGTGCACGCAATCAGCTTAAAGCTGCGGTAGCCGCCGTCAAAAAAGGCGCGGTAAACGACGAAGTATCCCTCCGCCTTGCGGACGGGACCATGCTCACCTCTATAATCACCGAGACGAGCTGCGAGGACCTCGGCCTCAAGGAAGGGGCGGAGGCCTACGCGGTCATCAAGGCGACGAACGTGATGATAGGCGACCTTGACGACGGCGGCCTCAAACTCTCGGCCCGCAACCAGCTCAAGGGCACCGTCGACGCCGTCAAGGACGGTGCGGTAAACTGTGAAGTGGACGTCACGCTCTCTGGCGGAGAGAAAATCACCTCCATCATCACCATGTCGAGCGCCAAGCGCCTCGGCCTCGCCGCAGGCAAAGAAGTCCGCGCCGTCATCAAAGCCTCCGACATCATGGTCGGCGTAAAAGCCTAACCAAAGGCTGCACGCAGTCAGCAAAGCAAAAAGGCCGCGTATTTCAGACGCGGCCTTTTTTATATCCTGCCGACCGCTTCCAGGCACTATAATATAAAGGACTGCTTGAAGCCGGAGGTGGATGCTGTGCTTGCCATACGCGCGGCGCGCGCGGACGAATTTGAGAAGGTCCGCGGCTTTTACCATGAACTCATAGATATGATGGAGAGCTCGGAATTTCACCCGCGCTGGGAGAAGTCCGTTTACCCCTCCGACGATTTCATTCGCTCGTCGATAGAACGCGGCGAGCTCTATGTCGGCCTGCTCAGCGGCGAAATAATAGGGGCGATGGCGGTAAACGGCGAGGGGGCGGAAGGATACGAAGGAGCGCCGTGGGGCGTGAACGCGGCGCGCGGAGAATTTTCCGTGATACACGCGCTCGGCGTACTGCCTTCGCATCACGGGCGCGGCTTCGCACGCGGGCTCGTAGCGACTGCTGAGGACATTGCGCGCGGCCTTGGGCATAAGGCCCTGCGCCTCGACGTGCTCGACGGCAACCTTCCCGCCTTAAAGCTATACGAGTCCGAGGGCTTCCGCTTCGTATCGCGCGTGAAGCTCTTCTACGAAGACACCGGGCTGACTGATTTTCTGCTATACGAGTACGCTTTATAACGGCGGTGCGGCGCGCAGACTCTGACTATATTTGACATCCTTGCGCGCGGCGGCTAATATTCACTCATGACGCAGGCGGGGCGCTTGAGGAAGGGCGCCCGTTCAAATTTCTATAAAAGGAGATGCGCTTAATGGCACAGGAAAACTGTTCGCACGACTGCGGAAGCTGCCAGCAGAAATGCTCCGAGGCTGGCAAGCCTGATTTCCGCGTCGCGGCGAACGCTCTGAGCGACGTTAAGAAAGTCATCGGCGTCGTCAGCGGCAAGGGCGGCGTCGGCAAATCGCTCGTCACTTCACTGCTCGCCTCCGCGATGCAAAAGAAGGGACGCCAGTGCGGAATCCTTGACGCCGACATAACTGGGCCGTCGATACCGAAGATGTTCGGCGTCGACGCGCTAGCCGTGGCGAACGAGTCCGGCATACTGCCATGCCGAACAAAGGGCGGCAGCGACATAATGTCGGTCAACCTCCTGATGGAGGACAAGGCGACGCCCGTCATATGGCGAGGGCCAGCGATCGCGGAGGTCGTTAAGCAGTTCTGGAGCGACGTAATATGGAGCTATGAGGATTATCTTTTCGTCGATATGCCGCCGGGAACGGGCGACGTGCCGCTGACGGTGTTCCAGTCGCTTCCTGTCGACGGCATCATAATAGTCGCCTCGCCGCAGGAGCTCGTCTCGCTCATCGTCGAGAAGGCGCTGCGCATGGCGAAGGAGATGAACATACCGATCATCGGAGTCATCGAAAACATGAGCTACGTCCAGTGCCCGGACTGCGGCAAGAAAATCAAAATATTCGGCGAAGGGCGCACGAAGGAGACGGCGGCGAAGTACGGCCTCGACTTCCTCGGAGAAATCCCAATAGCGCCGGAGCTCGCGGCGCTCTGCGACGCGGGCAATATAGAGTACTATTCCGCGGACTTCCTTGACAAGGCGATTGAAAAGCTAGAAGCGCTCGACAAATAGCGAAAAATGTGAATCCGGCCTTCGGGCCGGATTTTTTATTCTGCGCGGCGGTGGACGAACGTGTATAATGCTAAAAGTATGAAAAGCTCGGACGTTTGACAGAAAACCGCGAGGAAAGAGGCGTGTCATGAATAAGAAAAATTTAAAGATGAAGCCGGTCGGAAGCGAGTACATGGAGCAGTACAACGCGTTGCTCCGCTACGTCTTTCAGGTAACGGACCAGGAGCTGCACTCCGTCGGCTGGCAGGAGAAGGAAATCATCCACGCGAAGTTCCCGACGATGAAGAAGGCCGACGTAATAGGCTGGTTCGACAACGACATGCTCGTATCGCAGGCCGCGGTCTATCCGATGCGGGTGCGCGTATTCGACAAAACTTACAAGATGGGCGGCCTGACTGGCGTTGGAACCTACCCGGAGTACTCGAACATGGGGCTCATGCATAAGCTGCTCGAGCAGGCGCTTAAAAACATGAAAAAGCGCGGGCAATATATTTCGTACCTTTACCCCTATTCCATACCTTATTACAGGCGCAAGGGCTGGGAGATAATCTCCGACAAGATTTCATACGAGATAGAGGACTACCAGCTTCCGAAGAGCCGCCAAGTAGTCGGCGACGTCCGCCGCGTCAAGACGGACGGCCCTGAGCTCAAGGAGACCTACGAGCGTTACGCGATGCGCACGCACGGCGCGGTGCTGCGCGACGAACTTGCGTGGAACGAATACTGGCTATGGGATCCGGACGACATAATGGCGGCGGTCTACTACAACGAACACAACGAGCCGGACGGTTACGTCATATACTGGATAGCGAACGAGATCTTCCACATCAAGGACATGATCTTTAACAACGAGGACGCGCGCGCCGGACTATGGAATTTCGTCTCGGCGCACTTCTCTATGATCGACCAGGTTAAGGGCGACACCTACACGGACGAGCCGCTCGCATTTCTGCTTGAGGACGCGAGCATAACGGAGACGATCTCGCCCTACTACATGGCGCGCATCGTCGATTTCCAGTCCTTCATCGCTGACTACCCATTTAAAGCCGACATCGTTGACCGCGAGTGGAAGTTCACGCTCTCGGACCCTATAATGAAATGCAACCAGGGCGGCTTTCGCCTTTCAATCTCTAAGGAGGGCGTCGGGAGCGCAGAGCGCATACCGGAACAGTGCGCCGACGAGATAAACATACAGACTATGACGACGATGCTGATGGGCTACAAGCGCCCTGACTATCTCTCGAAGATCGGGCGCATACGCTCGAACGGCGAAGTCATAGATATGCTAGAGGACGCCATCGAACAGCAGACGCCGTACATCTCCGATTACTTCTAAAACTCGAAGGAACGCGCAGCCCGCACAAAAGGCGGCTCGCGGCTCATCTGGCGGCGTCGGCCCAGATACGCCGTTACGCGCGCAGCCCGCACAAAAATGCGGCTCGCGGCTCATGCATTGCTTTTATTTTATTACATTACCATGCTATAAAAAAAAAAAAAAAAAAAAATAAGTTCATTTTATCAGAGTAAGAGACAGATATCTTTATATTTTTCACCATTTACGGATAAAGAGGGAAGGAGGCGAGGGTTATGGAGGAAGTGCCTATTTATCTGCGTTATCTGTGCCTTTGCGAAGGGTTGTAACTTCAAACGCGCATCCTATTCGTCGTGTTTCCGGCCTAAATGCCCGACAATCGTAAAACGGAATGAAAAGCACAAACTGCAATTTCTGATTTATGCGAACGATGCGCCTTTAAAAAGCCGGCCCTGCAAACTGCGGGAAAAACATCTCTTGTTATCCGTCTTTGTCCCTACAGAAGCGGAGAGCAGAAGGAGGCGAACTATGTATTCGACAATCGCTGTTTTAGAGGAAAAATATCG
The DNA here is from genome assembly GCA_963618995.1 of bacterium. Classification (GTDB taxonomy): domain Bacteria; phylum Synergistota; class Synergistia; order Synergistales; family Synergistaceae; genus Caccocola. The sequence goes on along the minus strand of CAVEUD010000008.1, from coordinate 53,559 downwards.
CGAAGAAACGATAGCCTGTTATAAGCACCTGCACCGGCATCCGGAGGCGAGTTACGACGAAAAGGAAACATCCGCGTTCGTCTTCGATGTTTTGTCGCGGCTGCCGTTTGACGAAATAAAAACGAACGTAGGCGGTTACGGAGTCACAGCCCTGCTCAAGGGCGGCGGCCCGGCCACGGTGGCGCTGCGCGCGGATATGGACGCGCTGAATATAGAAGAAAAAAGCGGCGCGGACTACGCCTCGGAAAAACCGATGTTGATGCACGCCTGCGGACACGACGGCCACACAGCCATGCTGCTCGGCGCCGCGAAAGTGCTGTGCGAAATGAAAGACAGGCTTAAAGGGAGCATAAGGTTTATTTTTCAGCCGGCAGAAGAAAAGACGCCGCGCGGCGGCGCGCAGGGAATGATTGAGGCCGGCGTTCTTGAAAATCCCCAAATAGACGCCGTCCTCGGAATGCATCTATGGCCTTCGCTTGAGACCGGAACGATCGGCCTCCAATGCGGCGCGGTCTCGGCGGCTTCGGACCATTTGACGATCAATATAAAGGGGCGCGCTTCACACGGAGCGATACCGGACGAAGGGATCGACGCCGTATTGGCTGTCGGCGCGACAGTCGTCGCCCTTCAGGGCATAGTCGCACGCAACGTTCCACCCAAGGAGAGCGCCGTAATCACTATCGGGACAATGACGGGCGGCAGCCGCTATAACGTCATCGCAGAAAATGCTTTGCTGGACGGGACGGTGAGAACTTTCAATCCGTCGGTTCGGGAGAAGATGCCGTTCTGGATAGAGCGGACGGCAAAAGGCACGGCTGAATCGTACGGCGCCTCGGCCGAAGTCGAATACGTGAAGGGATACCCGTCCGTTATGAACTCTCCCGAGATTGTATCTCTGGCGCGTCAAGCGGCGATAAATTCATTCGGTGAAGGCGCGCTTTGCGGAGAGATGGCGCTTCCGCCGATCGGAGAGGATTTCGCTTTTTATTCGCTCGCGGTGCCTTCCGCCTTTGCGATGCTGGGGTGCCGCCCCGCAAACGTAGCGGCCAAGGATATGCCGCCGCTTCACAACGACAAGTTCCTGCCCGATATAAAGGCCCTCGGCATAGGGATACGCTACATCTCGGCAGCCGCGGCGTACACGGTGGAACAGCTTTCGCTGAAGAAATAACATACCGACATATCAACTATAGGAGGGATGACAATGCAGAATGAAAAGAAAAACGGTTTTGACAAGTTTATATATTTCATTGAGGTCATAGGAAATAAACTGCCGCACCCGTTTTGGCTCTTCGTCTATCTGACGCTGATAATCATCGTGCTTTCGGCGGTCTGCTCGAAGGCCGGACTGTCGGTCACATACATGGCGGCTGGTAAGAGCGGCGGCGCGGCCGCCGAGGCGACTACGGTCACCGTCGTGAACTTAATGAGTTATCCCCAGATGCACAAGCTCTTCGCCGATTTCGTCAAGACCTACGTCAACTTCGCCCCGTTCGGCTTGATTATGGTAATGACGCTCGGCATCGGACTGCTTGAGCAGAGCGGCCTTATCTCAGCCTTCATGCGCAAGACTATACTGGGCGCGCCTTCGTGGGCAGTATCGGCAACGCTCGCATGCATAGGGATAAACGCCAACCTCGCTTCAGACGCCGGCATCATTTTCACCCCGGCGATAGGTGGCGCAGTGTTCAAAGCGCTCGGCAAAAATCCGTGGATCGGCGTCATCACCGGCTTTGCCGCCGGCTGCGGCGGATTTACCGCAAACTTCTTCATCGCAGGGACGGACGCTCTGCTTGCGGGAATCACGGAATCGGTCGCGACAGGCGCCGGCATATCCGCCCCGACCAACCCTCTGATCAACTGGTACTTCCTCGTCGTCAGCACAATTACGCTTACGTTGGCGACCACAATCGTCACGGAAAAATACACGACAAAAATTTTGGGCGGAGGCAGTTACGAAATAGACACCGCTGAGCTTGAAAAACACAAAGTGACCGCAGATGAAAACAGAGGCCTCAAATGGGCCGGCTACGCGGCCGTCGCGCTGATAATATTGTTCCTTGCTCTGACAGTGCCAACAGGGGCGTTTTTCCGTAACCCAAAGACGGGTACGATACTGCCCTCTTCGCCGCTGTTGAGCGGGCTTGTGCCGGTTATCTTCTTTTTCTTTTTCTTCACCGGCATCGCATACGCCTACGGGGCAAAGACCATAAAGACCAAGAACGACATTCCGAAACTCATGCAGCAGGGATTGGCCGGCGGGCTCAGCTTCTTCGTCGTCGTGCTGCCCGCATCAATGTTCGTGAGCCTCTTCGCTCAAAGCAACCTCACGACGATACTAGCGGTCAAGGGCGCCGAGGGACTCAAGGCGATAAACCTGGGCGGCATACCGCTGATTATAATGTTCATACTGTTTTCGTGCTTTGTAAACCTCTTCATGATAAGCGGCTCCGCCAAGTGGCTGATATTGGCACCGATATTTGTCCCGATGTTCTCAGTCGTAGGCTTCAGCCCGGCACTTACGCAGATGGCATACCGCATCGGCGACTCGTCGACTAACATAATATCGCCGCTGTCCTACTACCTGCCTGTCGTAATAGGCCTCATGGAGCAGTACAGGCCGAAACACGAAACGCGCGACGTCGGTATAGGGACGGTGCTTTCACTGGCGATGCCGTACTCCATAGCTTACCTTATCTGCTTCACCGTGCAGATAATTATATGGTATCTCTTTAATCTGCCTCTCGGCCCGGGAGCCTATCCGACGCTGTAACCGGATCGAGCCGCGCTTTGCCCTGATACGTACGCCCCGCCCAAGCGGGCGGGGGATTTTATTAAACGCCGGGCCGCGCGCAGAAAACCATAAAATTAAGTAAAGACTATATTTGAGGTGACGCCGATGCTTTTTCTCTGTTATCCGAAGTGTTCCACGTGCAGGAAGGCGAGAGACTGGCTGGATGCAAACGGCATAGAATATGCCGAACGCGACATCAAGACAGACAACCCAAGCGCAGGGGAGCTGCGCGCGTGGCACAGGCTCTCTGGGCTGCCGCTGAAAAAATTCTTCAACGCGAGCGGCAACTTATATAAAGACCTCGGAATCAAGGACAAACTGCCGTCGATGACGGAAGACGAGCAGATAGAGTTGCTCGCAACGGACGGGATGCTCGTCAAGCGCCCGCTCGTCGTGACTGAAAGCCGCGTGCTGGCCGGCTTCAAAGAGGCCGAATGGAACGAGGCGCTGAAATAACAATGATACCGCAGAAAATCATAAACGAAACGACGGCGCGCCGCCGCGACTTCCACAAGCACCCCGAGCGCGGCTGGGCGGAGTTCCGCACGACGGTCGTGTGCGCGGATGTTCTTGAGCGGCTCGGCTGGAACGTGCGCTTGGCGGACGAGTTTGTAGAGCCGTCCCGCGTAATGGGGCGCGACGTCGACGTGAATGCGGAAAAGCGGCGCGCGCTCGAGCAATGCGCGCCAGCGGAGACGCTCGCGCGCATGGGCGAGTACACGGGGCTCTGCGCTGAGCTCGGAGAGGGCGCGCCGCTGACCGTCATGCGCTTTGATATAGACTGCGTCGAGACCACGGAAAGCACAGAACCTTCGCACCGCCCCGCGGCGCTCGGCTTCGCCTCGGTCAACGCGGGGTGTTCGCACTCGTGCGGGCACGACGGGCACGCGGCAGTCGGACTCGCGCTCGCAGAGATGCTTATAAATTCGCGCGAAAGTCTGCGAGGCACGATAAGATTCGTATTCCAGCCCGCCGAGGAGGGCGTGCGCGGCGGCTACGCTTTCGCGCACCTCGCGCGCGGCGCGGACTATTTTATAGCCATGCACTTGGGCCTCGGCCTTCCGACCGGGCATATATGCGGCGGGACGGGCGGCTTCCTCTGCTCGACGAAATTCGACGCTGATTTTCATGGGACTGCGGCCCACGCGGGCAGCGAACCGGAGCGCGGGCGCAACGCGCTGCTCGCCGCGGCGCAAGCGGCGCTCGCAATACACTCGATACCGCCGCATTCAGGCGGAGCCATGCGCGTCAACGTCGGCGTGCTCAACGCCGGCGAGGGACGCAACGTCGTGCCGCCGCACGCGCTTATGAAAATAGAGACGCGCGGAGGGAGCGACGAAATAGCCGCCTACGCATACGAACGCGCGGAAACGGCGCTCACAGGTGCGGCACAGATGTACGGCACGGAGCTTGCGATAAAAAAACAGGGCGAGACGATAACAGCCGAAAGCGACGAAAAGCTCGCGAAGCTCGTCGCGGACGAGGCGCTGCGCCTTCCAGGCGTGACGAAGGCCGACCTCTTCCGCCGTATGCCCGGCAGCGACGACGCCTGCTGGTATATGCGCGAGACGCAGAAAAGCGGCGGCCTGGCGACATACGTCTGCGTCGGCTCAAGCGCAGCGGCAGGACATCACAACGGAGCCTTCGACCTAGACGAGGCGGCTTTGCCCATAGCCGTAGAACTTCTCTATAAAACGGCTCTGTGCCTCAACGCCGCCGAATAACGCACAGACTCACGGGCCCGCCTGAAACCATGGGCGCGGCCTGTTTTTATGACAAATTTCGCGGCCTGACAAAATTTTTTAAAATTCAACCGCTTGACGCGCGGCGGTTCAGGCGTCAGAATTACTTTCCATACCGCTTAAGTTCGGAGGGCATCTGTTGATGGATAACAAGAAGAGAGAAGAAATACTCCGCCTGCTCGAAGCCAACGCGAGATACACGCCGAAAGATATCGCCGTGATGCTCGGCCTCGGCCTCGAAGAGACGGAAAACGAGATAAAACGGCTCGAGAAGGAGCGCGTCATCTGCGGCTACCACGCGCTCGTAAACTGGGACAAGACGGACGACGAAAAGATCTCAGCGCTCGTCGAGCTGAAGGTCATGCCGCAGCGCGGCCACGGCTACGACAGCATCGCCGAAAAAATATACCAGTATCCCGAGGTCGAGTCGCTTTATCTGATGTCCGGAGCCTACGACTTCTCCGTAATACTCAAGAAAGCGACGATGAAGGAAATCGCGAACTTCGTATCGACCCGCCTCGCGGTCATGGACGAGGTGCAGAGCACCGCGACGCATATCGTCCTCGTGCGCTATAAGGATCACAGCACGACTCTAGTCGAACAGAAAAAAGACCAGCGAGTAATGATGATGCCATGAGAGATTTTATTTGCGACAAAATAAAGCAAATCAAGCCTTCCGGCATACGCCGCCTCTTCGACATAGCGAGCGAGATACCGGACGTCATCTCGCTCGGCGTCGGAGAGCCGGACTTCGACACTCCGTGGCACATCCGCGAGGAGGGTATTTACGCGCTCCAGAAGGGACGCACTTTCTATACCTCGAACTCCGGGCTGCCCGAGCTGCGCGAGGAGATAGCCGACTTCATGCTGCGCAAGTACGGCCTCGTCTACGACCCTAAGCATGAGATAATCCTCACCGTCGGCGGCAGCGAGGCGATAGACATAGCCTTCCGCGCGACGCTGAACCCCGGCGACGAGGTCGTCTATCCAGAGCCTGGCTACGTATCTTACGAACCGTGCATAAGGCTCGCCGACGGCGTGCCAGTGCCGATAGAGCTCTCCGCGGAGACGGAGTTCCGTCTCCAGCCAGAGCGGCTCGAAGCTGCGATCACGCCGAAGACGAAGGCGCTTCTCATCTCGTACCCGAACAACCCGACGGGCGCGATAATGGAGCGCGCAGACCTCGAAAAGCTCGTACCCGTGGTACTCAAGCACGACCTGCTCGTCATTTCCGACGAGATATACAGCGAACTCTGCTACAAGGAGCGACACGTCAGCATCGCTTCGCTGCCAGGAATGCATGAGCGCACAGTCGTTATAAACGGCTTCTCGAAGTCCTTCGCTATGACCGGCTGGCGTCTCGGCTGGGCATGCGCGCCCGCGCCGCTCATGGAGTATATGCTCAAGATACACCAGTTCGGCATAATGTCCGCGCCGACGATGAGCCAGTACGCCGCGATATCGGCGCTGCGCAACGGAGACAAGGACACCGAGATGATGACTGAGTCCTACAACCAGCGCCGCCGCTTCTTGATGGAGGCGTTCGCGGAGATGGGGCTGCCATGCTTCGAGCCATACGGGGCATTCTACGCCTTCCCGGACATCTCAGAATTCGGCATGAGCTCCGACGAGTTCTGCGAAAAGCTTTTGAAGTCAGAGAACGTCGCCGTCGTCCCCGGCTCGGCCTTCGGCAAATCCGGCGACAAGCACGTGCGCATCTCCTATTGTTACTCCGTCGAAGAGCTCAAAGAGGCCATGACGCGCATAGCGCGCTTCGTCGAAAAGCTGCGTTCGGAGGAGAAGGAAAAAGCAAAAGAAAGATAACCGCCTCACAGACGACAAACAAAAACCGCGCGCCGTTCCGCTGCATATCGGACGGCGCGCGGTTTTTATGCGCAAATTACGAATCGCGCGCGCCTTCTTTAGACGAGCGCATGGTCGAGACGAAGGCCGTGCCTAAAATCACCGCGCCGCCGGCCAGCTCGCGCAGCGTCGGGAATTCGCCGAGGCAGAGAGCCGCGGCTGCTATGCCGTAGACGCTTTCCAAGCTCGCTATCACGCCCGCCGTCTGCGCGCGCACACTGCGCATTCCGCTGATGAAAAGCGAGTGCGCCACGCCGGTCAGTACGACGCCGAGGACGACGAGCAGCGCCCAGTCGAGCGCCGTCGCATGCGGCCTTTCAAATAGCAGAAGCGGCAGCATCATCAGAGCCGCCGTACCCTGCTCGTAAAAGGCGACGACGCTGCCCTCGTAACGCGAGACGAACTTGCGGTTGAGCAGCGACATAACGGCGTAGGATACGCTGCTGACCATGCCCCAGATCATCCCGGCCGTCATGCCCGGCCCTGCGCCGAGACGCGGCACGACCAGCAGGACGCCGCCGAACATCACGAATGCCGCGAGCACGTCCGCGCCTCGAAGTTTTTCACGGAAGAAGAAAGGTTCAAGAAAAGTGACAAAAATCGGGTAGGCGGCGAAGGTCAGCACGCCTATAGCAACCGTCGAGAGCTTGACGGAAAGATAGAAGGCCGTCCAGTGCAGCGCGAGCACCGCCCCGACGGCGGCGATCGCCGCGTAATCCGCGGCGCGCGCGAGGCGCACGTCCTTTTTCCTGAAAAGGAAGTAAAGCCCCATGGAGACCGAGGCGAAGAATACACGCCCGAGCACAATGTAAGGCGCGGACAGGCTGATAAATTTGCCGAAGAGCCCCGTGAGTCCGAAGAGCACGACGGAGAGATGTATTTCAATAAGATTCCGCGTCCGTACGTCCACTCCGAGCGCCCTCCCCTATCCCACGCCGCCGCGCTTCCTCACGGCGCGCAGATCCGCGTAGAGCGTGAAGCGGCTCTTGCCCATCTCTTTCGCAAGATAGTCTATAGAGCCCTTGAGCTTGAAAAAGCCGCGCTCGTCGAGATATTTTATGCACTCGCGGCGCTCGTCGCTCGCCAGGTATTCCAGCGGACAGCCCATACGGCGGCGCGCCTCGGCTACGAAGGCCGCCTCGTCCTCCGGCGCTTCGAAGCGCTCGACCTGCGCGCCCTTGAACGAGAGCGGACGCACAGCGGTAAGGAACGACACCGCGTCGAGCAGCAGCTTCGCCTTCGTCGTGTCGTAGTTGACGCAGAGCATGCCGACGAGCACACGTTCCGAGTCCCGTATCAGCAGCACGCTTGACCGCATACGCCGCCCGTTCGGCGCCTCGGCGGGATAGTTAGCGATGTAGTCGAGGCCGTCGACCTCTGGGCTCGTTATTAGGAAGCGTCCAAACTCCGTAAGCGGCGCGTCCTTGCCGCGCCCGGAGAGCCGTTCGTTGGTCGATGCGATTATCTTCGTCCCCTCCTGCGTGAGGTCGTGCAGTATTATCTCGTATTCCGAGCCTAGCGCCTCGCCGAGCAGGGCGACGAGCGGGACGAACGGCGCGAGCAGCGGATGGCAGTTTTCTGACATAGCGTTGCCTCCATAATAAAAAATTAAGGCGAAGAGCCGAGACTCTCCGCCTATTATACATTTGCGGCGGCGGCGCGCAAAGTGCGTCCGCGTCGCGCTTCCGCTACATCGCGACTTCGAGGCCCACGCCCGCGGCCTTCGCCTTTTTCACGATTTCCGCGGCTGCGACCACGTCGAGAGTCGCGAAGCCGACTGTCTTCATTATCGTAACGTCCTTAGGCGAACGGCGGCCTTCGACGCGGCCCAGGAGAAGCTCGCCGAGCTCGCCAGCTATCATATCCTGGCGGAACTTTCCTTCGCGCTCCGCGATGATGAGGTCGCCGGCCTCTGCCAGCACAGCCTCGCGGTTGTCGACGAAAATACGCGACGCGCGCGCGAGCAGCTCCGCCGGTATTTCGCGCATCTCGGGCGTGTAGGCTCCAACCCCCGTGACGTGGCAGCCGTCCTTTATGTCCACGGCGTCGAATACCGGCTCGCGCGAAGTCGTAACGGCGGTGATTACGTCCGCGTCCGTCACGGCCGCCTTAGGCGTCGGGGCGGGAACGAGCTTCGTGCCGAACTTTTCGGCAAGCGGCGCGTACTGCGCGGCGAAAGCTTCGGCTCTGCACTCCAGCGCGTCGTACACGCGCACCTCGGAGAGTCTGCGCGCGGTCATGAGCGCTTCGAGCTGCGCGGGGGCCTGGCCGCCGGTGCCGAAGAGCGCGCCGACGCTCGCCTCGGCGTTGGCAAGCAGCTCTATCGCCGCGCCGGAAATCGCCGCCGTGCGCAGCTGAGTCAGCGTCGTGCCGTCGAGTATCGCCGAAACGACGCCTGTGCCGCCGTCTACGACGGCCATAGTCGCCGGTATTACAGGCAGCCCTTTACTGCGGTTTCCAGTGAAGCACGAAACTATCTTTACTCCGCCAGCGTTCATCTCGCCGCCTACGTAGGCCGGCATGAACATAATCTGACCGTCGCGCGCCTCGTTGTCGATATTTATGCGCAGAGGCACGACGGCGCGTCCCTCCGTGTGCAGCACGAAAGCCTTCTTGTCCGCCTCGATCGCGTCGCGCATCGAGAAAACCTTCAGAATATCTTCCCTCGTCAGTATAAGCATTGCAAACGCTCCTCCGGTTGTAGAATTTTATATCGTCCGCTTTTAAGGATACGCGCAAATACTTTTTTGTCAAGAATACAAATTTTTGTATAAAGGCCGACTTAACGCGAAAACCATGAACTGCGCGCGCCGCCCCTGTATTTACCGCGCGCAGTCTCCTTCGTACTCGGCTGCGACGGCTATGCGCTCCCGTCCAAAGGCTTCGAAGCAGCGCAGAACTGCCGGGACGCCGAAGGCCGCTCGGAGACGCTCTTCCGTCACGATCTTCTCCGACGCGCCAAAGAGAGTCAAACCGCCTGGCATAACCATCAGAGATTTGCAGGAGAGCTCGAGCGCGTGCTCAGGGTAGTGCGTGCTGAACAGCGCGCTCATTCCGCGCCCGCGGCAGAGCGAGGCGACGATTCCGAGCAGCCTCGCCTGGTTCCGAAAGTCGAGGTTCGACTCCGGCTCGTCGAGGATTAGCAGCTCCGGCTCAGAGGCGAGAGCGCGTGCTAAGACGACGAGCTGATATTCGCCGCCGCTTATACGGCTGCAAAGCCTATCCTTCAAATGGGAAATCCCAGCGAGCTCCAGCGCCTCGCGCGCCTTTCGCCCGTCATCTGCGGAGGGCGACGCGAAAGGCCCTATGCATGGCAGCCGCCCAAGCAGAACCATCTCCATTACGGTGTAGACGAAGGCCGATGGGCGCGCCTGCGGCACGTAGCCGACGCGGCGGCGGAACTCGCGCGGCGGCAGGCTGCGGACGTCCGCGCCGTCGAGATAGGTCGCCCCCTCGCTCCACGCGCGAAGGCCGGCGGCGCAGCGGATGAGCGTCGTCTTTCCAGCGCCGTTCGCGCCGAGTATCGAAAGCCGTTCTCCGTTTCCGAGGCTGAAATTAACGTCGCGCAGCACGCAGCCGCCCGCGCCGTAACGGAACGCGCCGCCGCGAGTCTCGAAGATCATTCTCTGATCCCCCCGCTGCGCCGCAGCAGAAAAATGAAGAAGGGCGCGCCTATTATCGAGGTCAGTATCGAGGCGGGAATCTCCGAGGCAGCGGCGCTGCGCGCCGCCGTGTCTATCGCTAGCATAAAGAGCGCGCCGAGGACGAGGCTCGCGGGAACGACGCGCCTGTTGTCTGCGCCGAAAAGCATACGCGAGGCGTGCGGCACGAGCAGACCGACCCAGCCGATAAGGCCGCACATTGAGACGACGGCCCCGGTTATCAGAGCGGCTCCGGCGATTACCGCGACGCGTAGGCGACGCAGGTTCACGCCGAGCGCGACGGCCTCGTCGTCGGATAGCGAGGCGGCGTTGAGCCGCCAGCGCGCGAGCCAGATTATCAAAACGCCGAGGACTATAGCGGGCGAACCGAGCGCAAGGCTTTCGCGCGTCGCGCCGGAGAGGCTGCCCATGAGCCAAAAGGTTATCGCTGGCAGCACGTCCTGCGGGTCGGCGGCGAATTTTACGAGGGAGACGAGCGCGGAGAATAGCGCGCCGACGACCATGCCGGCCAGTATCATCATTATGACGGGAGACGAGCCGCGCACGCGGCTTACGGCGAGCACGAGCGCGACTGCGGCGAGCCCAGCCGCGAAGGCCGAGAACTGGACGAAGGCGGGGGAAAATCCTGCGAGTATGCCGAGCACAGCGCCGAACGACGCGCCTGTAGCCACGCCGAGAGTGTCTGGGGTCGCGAGCGGGTTCGAGAAGAGCGACTGAAAGGCCGCGCCAGAGACGGCGAGCCCAGCGCCCGCGAGCATCGCGAGCGCGACGCGCGGCAGGCGGATGTTGAGCAGGACGTTGCGCGTCAGCTCCGCGTTTTCGCTTTCTCCGAAAAGCTGAGGAAAGAGCGCCGAAAGCGCGTCGCCAGACGACACCGGGAAACGTCCGAAGCAGAGAGCGGCGAAGGGCGCGAGCACGAGCGCGGCGGCGCAGAGCAGAATCAGCGCAGCGTGCCTGTTCAACTGCCCGCGCCCCCGTTTTGCGGCGCGCCGAAGATTTCGCGCGCGCGGCTCTCGCTCACGTCGAGGCCGAAAATTTCCTTATAATACTTCACCGCCTGCTTCGGCACGTCGACGTCGCCGAAGGACTCTGGATATACGGCGCACGCGAGCCATAGAAGCGTCAGCGGCGCGTCGGGGCCGGGCGTGTAGGTGCGGTAAAGCGCGAGCGGCATCTTATAGACCGCGCCGCGGCGTACGGCCTCGACAGGCTTCCACTCTGGCGCGGAAAGCAGGGCGCGCGGCCGGAGCTTCGTGAAGTTCGTAATAAATATTACGTCTGGATTCCATTTATAAACCTGCTCAATCGTGACGACGGCGTTCGAGCGCTCCGCCGTTATCTCCGACGCAGCGTTCTCCGCGCCTATCGACTCGCACCAGTACTGTCCGAAGAAATTTTTCCCCGAGGTGACGATGCGCCCGTTTTCCTCGCGCACGATGAAAAGCACCTTCTTCCGCTCGTCCGGCTGGATGAGCGACGCTCGCGATTTCGTCAGATCAAGCGCGCGCCGCCCGTAGGCGACGGCCTTCTCCCCCGCCGCCGCGCGCTCCGGAAAAATCCCGGCGAGCAGCTTAATCCACTCCTCGTAGGTGCGCAGCACGTCGTAGCCCCACTTCGACGGAGAGACGGGAACGCCCGCGAGTCCGGCGTTTTCGAGCGCTCGGCCAAAGCTTTTGTCGGCTTCGAGATAAAAGACCGCGTCGGGACGCAGCGTCATAAGCTCTTCGATGTTCGCGCCCGTCCCCGAGGCGAACGAAGTCTCGGCTTTCAGTATCCCAGGAAACAATTCGCCTAGCAGCCCTTCGCGCGCCGCGCTCATCGACGCGGGCGGTATCGCGATTATTTTTTCGGCGGAGCCGAGATAGAGGCATAGCACGGAAGGAAAAGGCAGAACGCCTGCGACGGCGGCGCGCTCTGTTTTCTGCGGAAGCGCGGCCAGCGCGGCGCATGGAACGGGAAAGCACGAAAGAGCGGCGATCGCAGCCGCAAGCAGAACAACAAAAAATCTCATTTTCACGCCTCCCGAGCAAAATTTCGGCGCTTCTACGCGCATATTAGCACATGGCGTGCGGTGCGGCAACACAGCCCGCCAACGGCGGCATATTCCTTATTCTATTTTTCGCCCTTATAGGCTATCATTTATTGCACGGAATCAGGCGCGCGGATTTTTACAAATGTTGCAGACACACGCCGCCCAACAACATTGCGTGGGGGATAGAGAATGGCTGACGAGAAAAACACGAAGACGAACGGCGCAGAGACAAGAACGCAAAAAATTGACGAACTTGGGAGAAAGCTGAAAGAGCTTCGCGAGGCGCAGTGCATAACGCTCTCGCAAGCCTCCGACGCCACGAAGATACAAAAAAAATATATTTCCGCGATAGAAGAGGGACGGCTCGGCGAACTGCCGAGGGGCCCATACTGCCGCAGCTTCCTGCGCCAGTACTGCACGTTTCTAAACGCGCCGGACATGTGGGCTAAGTATGACCCGCTAACGCGCAGCGTAAACGTCACGATCGCAGACTTCAATGCCTCGAACGAAGAGCCCGACATGGCGGTGACGCCCGGCGTCTTCCGCCGCTCGCCGCGCTTCTGGATATACCTGCTCGTAGTAATCTCGCTTGCGGCGGCGGTCTGGGTGACGCTGCGCTACCGCGGCGAGATATCGACGTCCGCGACGACGCCGCTCGAGGGCGGTACCGCGCCGATAGTCCGCAAGCGGCAGGAGCAGCGCGCAGCCTCGGCGGATGTTTCATCAGATGCGGCGATAGCAGTGCTGCCCCCAGCGCCAGCCTCCGTCGATTTAAGCTGGATGGACGGGAAACAGTCTGCTTCCGAACCAGAGCAGTCCGCGGCGGCAAGTGCGCCCACCAACAAGCCCGCGGTTCAGAAGCCGGTCGCCCCGGCGCAGGCCGCCAACCCCGCCTCAATAACGCCGCTTCTGACGCTGACGGCGCGCGCCGACAGCTGGCTGCGCATCAGCGAGGGAGACAAGGTGCTCTACCAGGGAATCATGAAGCCCGGCGAGAAACAGGAATTCCGCGTGAACGCCTCGCGCCCTCTGCGCGTCAGATGCGGCAACCCGTCCGCGACCGACGCCGCGTGGTTAGGCGCGGCGGCTAAACCTCTCGACGGCGGCAAAAAACCAGTGACGAAATACTACTGGAGCGACGGCGCGGTAACGGATACGGACAAACGATAAGCTGACTGGAAAGCCGGAACTTCCGCGCGCGGTGCAAATTTGCCGCCGCGCACTTGTCTATCCGTGCGGTTATAAAGTAATATAGTAGTTTGAACGGCGCGGCATCCGTGCGCGCGCCGCGGCTTTTTTGAAAGATATTCCGGCGGGGACAATCCCGCCCGTCTAAAATTACTGGGAGGCGGTTGTGATGGAAGCAGTAAAGGCTCCGCGCGGCACGAGGGACATACTCGGCGACGAATCGTGGAAATGGGCCTATGTGACTCAGACGTTCCGCGACGTCGCGGACGATTACGGATATAAGGAAGTTCATCTCCCCATCTTCGAACATACGGAGCTCTTCTGCCGCGGGGTCGGCGAAACGACCGACGTCGTAGAAAAGGAAATGTACACCTTCACGGACAAGGGAGGACGCAGCATTACGCTCCGTCCGGAGCTCACCGCCTCCATGGTCCGCTCGTACCTCGAGAACGAAATGAACAAGGGCGCGCAGCCCGCGAAACTCTGGAGCATCGGGCCGATGTTCCGCTACGAGCGCCCGCAGAAGGGGCGCTACCGCCAGTTCGTGCAGCTCGACGTCGAGGCGCTCGGCGCACAGGACGCATACGTGGACCTCGAGGTCATAGACTTCTCGATGGAGCTCTACCGCAGGCTCGGCCTTTCCAACCTTCAAGTCATTCTCAACTCCGTCGGCTGCCCGAAGTGCCGCCCCGTCTACCGCAAGGCGCTGCAAGACTATCTGCGTTCGCGCTACGACGAGCTCTGCGACACCTGCAAGAGCCGCTTCGACAGAAACCCGCTGCGCATCCTTGACTGCAAGAGCCAGATATGCAGGGAAATCACCGAAGGCGCGCCCGCAGTCATGGAGTATCTCTGCGATGAATGCAAGGAGCACTTCGCGCAGCTTCGCCGCGGCCTCGACAGGATAGGCGCGTCGGTCGTCCTCGACAAGCGCCTCGTGCGCGGCCTCGACTACTATACGAAGACCGCCTACGAAATCCAGTCCGGCGACCTCGGCTCGCAGAACGCCGTCTGCGGCGGCGGGCGCTACGACAACCTCGCTGAGTCCATCGGCGGACCGCACGTCCCCGGCGTCGGTTTCGCTTCCGGCATCGAGCGCGTCATCATAACGATGGAAGCGCAAGGCTGCACTTTCGGCAAAAAACCGGAGATCAGAGCCTACGTCGTCGCGGCGGACGCCACAGCGCGCACAGAGGCGATGGCGCTCGCGCGCGAGCTGCGCATGAACCGCATATCTGCAGACCTCGACTACATGGGGCGCGGCATGAAAGGCCAGATGAAGAGCGCGGGCAACACGGCGCGCTACGCCTGCATACTCGGCGCGAGCGAGCTCGAAAAGGGCGTCGTCACGCTAAAGGACATGGGCGCTGGCACGCAGGAAGAGCTTACGCGCGAACAGCTTATAAACAAGCTAAAAGCTTAACGAATAAAAATCTTAATCATATAAACCGGAGAGGATCTTAAATCAATGGAAAGATATTTTGACGCATCGTGGCGCAGGACGATGTACTGCGGAACGCCGCGCGCCGAAGACGCAGGGGAAAAGGCCGTCCTCAACGGCTGGCTCAGATGTCGCCGCGACCTCGGAGGGATAATCTTCATAGAGCTTTGGGACAAGACCGGAATTACGCAGATAGTGTTCAACCCGGAGCTCAACGCAGACGCGCATGACCGTGCTGGCGCGCTGCGCAGCGAATACGTGCTCGCCGTCAAAGGCACGCTCCGCAAACGCCCCGAGGGGACGGAGAACCCCGAGCTCGCGACAGGCGAAGTAGAACTTCTAGTCGAGGACTTCATAGTCCTAGCGCCGTCGAAACTGCCGCCTTTCGAACTCGACAACGCCGACGACGTCAACGAAGACCTGCGCATGAAGTACCGCTATCTCGACATCCGCCGCGATTCGATGCAGCGCAACCTGCGTATCCGCCACGACGTCACGCACTACACGCGCAACTATTTCGCAGACAACGGCTTCATCGACATAGAGACGCCGATGCTCACGAAGTCCACGCCCGAGGGCGCGCGCGACTACCTCGTGCCGAGCCGCGTCAATCCGGGCTGCTTCTACGCTCTGCCGCAGTCGCCGCAGCTCTTTAAACAGCTCCTTATGGTCGCCGGCTGCGACCGCTACATGCAGATAGTCAAGTGCTTCCGCGACGAGGACCTTCGCGCCGACCGTCAGCCCGAGTTCACGCAGCTCGACCTCGAGATGAGCTTCATCACAGAAGAGGACATAATGACCCTCGTGGAGAACTACCTCGCCGGCCTCTTCAAAGAGATAAACGGCGTCGAAGTCAAGACGCCGTTCCTGCGCATGACCTGGGATGAAGCTATGAACAAATACGGCATAGACAAACCTGATATGCGCATCCCGATGGAGATGATCGGTCTCGAAGAGGTCTTCAAAGACGGCGAGAACCCCTTCGCGCAGCTCGTCGCGAACGGCGGCACGATAAAGGGGCTCCGCCTGCCCGGCGGCGCGACGCTCTCTCGCAAGGAACTGTCCGAGCTCGAAGGCCGCGCGAAATCGCTCGGCGCAAAGGGCATGGCGAACTTCCAGGTCAAGGAAGGCGAGCTCAAAGGGCCGCTCGTCAAGTTCCTCAACGAAGATCAGCTCGCGAAGCTGCGCGAGCTCTCCAGCATAGAAAACGGCGACGCGCTCTTCATCATGGCCGACGAAAGCTGGCGCAAGGCCTGCGAGATACTCGGGCAGATACGCCTCGAGCTCGGCCGCGCGCGCGGCATGGTCGAGGAGGGCTTCCGTTTCCTCTGGGTAACGGAGTTCCCGCTCTTTGAATGGGACGACGAAAGCGGACGCTACACCGCCGTCCACCATCCCTTCACCGCGCCGATGGACGAGGACGTGCAGTATATGCTCACCGAGCCCGGCAAGGTACGCTCACGCGCCTACGACGTCGTGCTCAACGGCACGGAACTTGGCGGCGGCTCTATAAGAATCCACAACCCCGAAATGCAGCAGCTCGCCTTCCGCGCGCTCAACTTCACGCCCGAGGCGGCAAAGGAACGCTTCGGATTCCTGCTCGAAGGGCTCAGCTACGGCACGCCGCCCCACGGTGGACTCGCAATAGGCCTCGACCGTCTCGTCATGCTCATGACCGACAGCAAGTCAATACGCGACGTCATGGCCTTCCCGAAGAACCAGAAGGCCCAGTGCCCGATGACCGAGGCTCCCTCCGAGGTCGAACCCAAGCAGCTCGAAGAGCTTTCTATAAAGGCAGTAGAGCCGCTCGCCTAAGCGCAGCGCTCCGGACAAAAACACAGCAGCAATACAGCCCCGGCAAATTTTAGGCCGGGGCTTTTCGTATCAAACGTCACCCAATACTATGGGAGACGGCGGGCATAAATGCCCGCCGTCTCCCCTCATGCACGCAGCGCTGATTTTATATTGCGGCGTAAGGCGCAGAAAACGCGCATTGGCTTGCACGACGCGGTATAATTTATAACAGCTTTGATAAAAGCGCGCAACAAATACAATGGTATGGAGGTTAAATCAAAATGCCGAAACTTCGTTATCTTGGACACAGCGCCTTCTACGTAGAGGGTACCGGCCTAAAGGCCCTTATCGACCCGTTCCTCACAGGCAACCCGCTCGCGGCAGCGAAAGCCGCCGACTTCACCGACGTGAACGCGATATTCCTCACACACTGCCACGGCGACCACATCGGCGACACCGTCGAGATAGCTAAGCGCGCCGGAGCGACCGTATTCACCTGCAACGAGACGGCCGGCTGGCTCGCGCAGCAGGGCGTAAAGGTTGAGGGCATGCACATCGGCGGACGCGCTCACTTCGGCTTCGGCCGCGTGAAGCTCACGCCGGCGTGGCACGGAGACCCGATAGTCGCAGACGGCGGGCGTTACGGCGGAGTCGCCTGCGGCTTCGTCATCGAAGTAGACGGGAGAAAAGTCTACCACGCGGGCGACACCGGCCTCACGATGGAAATGAAACTCCTCGAAGCTGAAAAGATAGACGTCGCCTGCCTGCCGATCGGCGGCTACTTCACGATGGACTACGAAGACGCCGCGCGCGCGACAGGATTCATCCGCCCGCTCAAAGTCGTGCCGATGCACTACAACACCTTCCCGGCAATCAAGGCCAACCCGGCTGTATTCGAGCTTCACGTCAAAGAGACTGCGCAGGGCGCCGACGTCGTCATCATGAAGCCCGGCGAGACGCTGGACTTCTAACGCGGAGCTTCCGAGATGGGTAATTTCCGTGAACTTGCGGAACGCAGGCAGAGCTGCCGCAGCTACAAAGAAGATCCGGTGAATCCGGAGCTTCTCCGCCGCTGCGTCGAAACGGCCTCGCTGGCGCCCTCCGGATGCAACAGCCAGCCGTGGCGTTTCACGATAGTCACCGACGCAGAAAAACGCGCCGCGCTCTCGAAAATCGCACAGGAGATAGGGCTCAACGCGTGGAGCGAAAAAGCCCCGGCTTTCATCGTCGTATCGGAAGTCGAAGAGCCGAAGCTCATGAGGAAAGTCATGGAGCACTACCACGACGCTAAGCGCTTCTCCGAAGGCGACGTCGGCATGGCGACCGCCTACCTCGTGCTCGAAGCCGCGGATCTGGGCCTTGCGACCTGCGTCATCGGCTGCTTCACCAACGAGGATGTAATAAAGCTTCTAGGCCTCCCAGAGGGCGACACAGTGCGCGCGATAATCGCCGTAGGCTATGCAGCCGACGGGACTATACACCCCAAACAGCGCAAACCGCTAGACGAAATCCTTAAAACGCTGTAATGCAACGGGGGGGAGTAGGCTCATGCCTCTCCCCTTTTTTATGCCGCGCGAAAAGCACTGCGGCGGACGCTCAAAATCTCCGGCAGCGCAACCTCCGTTCCCCGCAAAATATTAGTGTGAAGCGTCCCCCTCTCCCGTTTTTGACAACGCCAATGTTTATTGTTATATTGAATTTAAAATAATTATAATAAGAG
The DNA here is from genome assembly GCA_963618995.1 of bacterium. GTDB lineage: Bacteria > Synergistota > Synergistia > Synergistales > Synergistaceae > Caccocola. The sequence goes on along the minus strand of CAVEUD010000008.1, from coordinate 35,323 downwards.
GTGATAAATGAAAACACAACATGACGTACATAACAGCATCACTTCTATTTACATCGGCGGCGGCTTGCGCAGCAGAAGCAAACAGCTCATCAAAGGCAGACGCAGGTTATATAAAAAAGACGGGGAAAGCGTCATATATCTAGCCGGAGGATGTTTTTGGGGGCTTGAAAGTTATGTCGTTGCAATACCCTGGCGTTACGGACGCCGTATCCGGTTATGCAAACGGCAAGAACAGCAAAAAGTGACCTATGAAGAAGTCTGTCGCGGCGGCGCGGGATATAAGGAGACTGTACGCGTCGTCTACAATCCTAAGCAGCTTTCGCTTGAGACGTTGCTGTTCGCCTTCTTCAAAGCCATAGACCCGAGCGTTACCAACCGCCAAGGCAATGTCGTAGGCGAACAATACCAGACCGGCGTTTTTTGCACCGACGAAGAGTCTGAGAAAATATAAAAACGGTTTCCGAGATAGACCGCGCGGTCGCCGGAGGGCTTTTACGTGCTAATCGAGCCTCTTTCAATATTCCATGAGGCGGAGGAATATCATCAGGGCTATCTCGCTAAAAATCCCGGCGGCTACTGCCACATTCCGCCGAGAGAGATAAAAGAGACGGGAGACCTCAAGATAGACGCCGCGCGGCATATATGTCGATATCGTCACAGGCGAACCGCTTTTTTCGTCAAAAGACAAATATGAAAGCTCATGCGGCTAGCCGGCCTTTGCCAGACCTATCGACGAAAATACTATATGAGAGATTGACGTTGCAATATGGGATAAAGCCGTCGATGTCCCGGAAAGGCAACTGCTTCGACAATACTGCGGCGGAGAATTTCTTCAGCCATTTGAAATCCGAGCTTGTAAACATAGTGAAGCTGAAAGACTACGAAGAAGCGAAAAAAGTTATTGACGACTACATACGATA
>CAVEUD010000008.1:0-34393 GCA_963618995.1 bacterium | reverse complement strand
CGAGCGAATACAGGTAAAATTAAAAATGGCTCCGTTGGAATACAGGAGCCATTTCGAACCATGATTGCGTAGTGTCAACCTGGAGGGCTTTTAATATGTCCAAGTTAGGGGCGCTGTTCACTATAGCGGGGAGCTTTTTATGCAGCAGAACAATGTTTTTTACCTACGGCGCAGTTATCATGAGTAAACATAATCTTACAAAAGGGGGACGGCGCGGTGTCTACGAGCCTGTGATTATTCAATGCAATGCACGTGATGCATTCCGACGCAGCAGGAGGGAGCACCGTATCGCCGTTCTCGGCAGAAGATTAGCAACGCTACAACTCTTCCAGACTCAGAAAACGGCGCGGTAAAGAACTCCTCTGCGCGGCAGGCTCTCGAAAGCGGCGGTAAGTCGCATGCCGCCGCAGTGTGTTCATTTCAAAATTTGAGAATTGGAGTGGTTATCAATGAAGAAAATCTGCCTTGCGGCCATGGCCGCGCTCATCATCTTCTGCGGCGGCGCAAATGCTGAAGACAAAATCACGGTATGGTTCGACGCGGGCGGCAGCCCCGGAGAGTCTTACGCCACCGTGCTCCAGAAGGGCGCGCAGCAGGCCGCGGACGACCTCGGCATCGAGATCAAGTTCGTCTACTCGGACTGGAACGCGGAGAAGATGATTACGAACTTCCGCCAGGGCATGGCGACGAACCCAGACGGCATGGTCGTCATCGGAGCGCCGGGAGACGACGCCTATATGCCGCTGATCGGCGAGGCTATCGGCAAGGGCATCCAGGTCATGTGCGTCGATACGCCGCTGCCGAAGACATTCGAGAAATATCAGGCTAAGGGCTACAGCTATATCGGCGTCGACAACTACGGCCAAGGCAAGATGCTCGCCGAGCGCAGCCTTACGCACTTCGGGCTCAAGAAGGGCGACAAGGTGCTCGTATGGGGGCTTAAGAGCGTTCCCGGACGCGGACTCCGCGCGCAGGCTCTCGTCGACGTTTACACGAACGCGGGGCTCGGCGTGGATTATCTTGAAATTTCGCCGGAGGCGAACAAGGAAGCGACTCTCGGCGCGCCGATACTCACCGGCTATATCGCGGCGCACAAGGACTGCAAACTCATCGTCATCGACCACGGCGCGCTGACGGCGCAGGCCGGCACGGCGCTGCGCTCGGCGGGCATCAGGCCCGGCTCCGTCGGGATAGCCGGATTTAGCCTCTCGCCGGCGACAGCCGAGGCTATCAAGAGCGGCTACGTCGGCCTCGTCTCCGAAGGACAGCCTTACATGATGGCCTACCTCGCTGTCAATCAGATAGTCCTCAACAAGCGCGGCAGCTTCGGCGGAATTTATGTGGACACGGCAGGCGGCTTCGTGACGAAGGACAACATCGATCAGATAGCGCCGCTCGCGGAGAAGGCTATACGCTAGAGGATATGACTAAAATCCTGGAGATGCGGGATATCCGCAAATCTTTCGGAAAAGTCCACGCCCTTCGGGGCGTGGACTTTTCCCTTGAGCGCGGTGAGATCACGGCGCTGCTCGGAGACAACGGTGCGGGCAAGTCAACGCTGATAAAGATAATATCCGGCCTATACGCTCCCACCTCGGGCGCCGTCTATATCAACGGCGAGAGCGTGACGAAGTTCAGCGTCGCGCGAGCTCGCAGCCTCGGCGTCGAGGCGGTCTATCAGGACAGGGCGCTCGGCCTGTCGCAGCCGCTCTGGCGTAATCTCTTCGCGGGGCGGCACATCAAGACGCGCTTCGGCCTTATCGACACACAGCGCGAACGCGAGGCGGCGGCGGAGATCATCGCGCGTCTCGGCCTCTCTGGCGCTGGGATATCGCCAGACACTCCCGCGGCGTCACTTTCCGGCGGCGAGCGTCAGGGGCTTGCGATCGGCCGCGCAATGTACTTCAAGGCGAGCGCAGTCATCCTCGACGAGCCGACGACGGCGCTCGCGGTGAGCGAAGCAGAGAAGGTTCTCGACTTCATGAGGCTGTTGAAGTCCGAGGGGCGCTCCGTCGTCGTCATCACGCATACGATAGAGCACGCGCACCGCGTCGCCGACCGCTTCGTAATCCTCTCGCACGGCAGAGTTTTCGGCGAATGGCGCAAGGACGAGCTTTCGGAGCACGATCTCTTCGCGCGGCTGATGGAGGCGGAGAGATGAATTTTTCGGACTTCGCAAAGAACAGCAAAAACCAGCTTATAATCACCGCGGTACTCTTCGCGCTGTGGGCATTCTTCGCGCTGCGCGCTCCGGGGGCATTCCTCTCGGGCAGCATATACATGACCTTCCTTTCGACGATTCCCTTCATTATGATTGTCGCGACGGCGATGACGTTGGTCGTGGTCACAGGCGAAATGGATCTATCATTCGCATCGAACATGGCTATGTCGGGCTTTGTATTCGCTCTCGCGTCGAAGGCGACCGGCTCCGTTCTCGCCGGCGCGGCGGCGGGCGTGGCGGCTGGGCTCGCGATCGGATTCGTAAACGGCTTTATGATTACGCGCACTGGCGTGCCCGCGATAGTCGCGACGATAGGGTTCGACTTTTTCTGGCGCGGCTGCGTAATGCTGTTCTCGGGCGGAACGGCAATACCGCTCGGCATTGAACTCAAGATGGACAATCCGGAGATGGCCGTGCTTGTCGGCAGGCTCGGAGGCTTCCTGCCGGCGCAGTCGGTCTGGGCTTTGCTTTTTGCCGCCGCGACGGCGCTCGTCTACCACCGCAGCTCGTGGGGCGACGACCTGCGCTTCATTGGCGACGACATAGATGTCGCGAAAATGCTCGGGATGCCGGTAAGCGCCGCGCGCACAGGCGTATTCGCCTACCTCGGCTTCGCTGCCGGGCTCGCCGGCGTCCTCGCGACCGCCGAGATGGGCAACTGGTGGCCGACGCAGGGCGAGGGTTATCTGCTGCTCGTCTTCGCATCGGTCTTCATCGGCGGAACGTCTGTCTACGGCGGCAGCGGTACGGTCTGGGGTACAGTCGTAGGATCAATAATGATGGGTACGATAGAGGCCGGAATAGTAAGCTCCGGATGGTCTGGGTTCTGGACGCGCTTCGTAGACGGACTCGTACTGCTGATTTCGGTCTCGTTCTACGCGCTCGTGTCGAAGAGGAAGAGGGGCGCGAACGGATAGCGGAGCACCAAGAATTTTGCAGAGATAAGCCTATTTTGACGGCCGCACTGAAAAAAAGAAAAGTGCAAAGGTATTACTTACGCACGCCTGCAAGAGCGCTGCGGCACAGTTTGGTGTCGATACAGACACAGCGGCGCCCAAGATACAACCTGCGCACAAAGTGTCTTCACGTTTAAATAATACGCGACCGGCATATTGTTGAAACATCATGCGCGTGCAGTGCGCTACTTTCCCTTCCGCGCCGCCGCTTTTGTCAGCAGCAGCCGCGCATAGTGGGGGCCCACGCCCAAAACGCCATTATCCCGGCGTAGTCAAGGAAGAATAAATAAAGCGGCCGTCCGGTGTCGAAGAAGACGAATGGGCTGCGAAGGAACATGCAGTCGAGCAGTCTGTGGCGCATTAGCGCGTGCGCGCCGAGCAGCGCGGCTGCGGCTCCCACAATTCGCAGAACCGGCGTGAACCGTCGCTGCGCGCCCTGCGACACGGCGGCGTTCTTCATCATGCCTAGCGCCATGCTCCAGTGAAGGCCGATGTGCAGTGAGATGAAACAGTAGCCCCAATAGGCGGAGAGCATATGGACGGTGCGCGCGAGCGACGCGCCGCCGCTCAGGAACGGTATGTCGTATACGTAACGCGACATAGCCACGCCGCTGAGCGATACGGCAGCCATCGAGACGAGGCAGAGCAGGTTGACGGCGGTTTGAAACGCCCGCAGCGGCGTGCAGCGTCCCGCGTATAACGCTGCGTACCATTTGCGGTTAAACACATTATGCAGGACGACAAGCAGAGCGAGGCCGCTTCCTATCCATTCGTGCGCCTCTTCGCCGACAAGCATGTAGGCCATGCATGCGTAGAGCGCGGCTGTCATCAGCAGGTCGACGCAAATTTTAAATTTTACCGATGCTTTCATATCGCAGAGATCCTTTCACAAGACTTGCTGATGTTTCGCATAATTCCAACATTTTCTGAGCGCCTGAGCGGAACGCAGTCTGCGCGCGCTTTTTATTTTCCACCGCGTTTTGCGCGCCTTTTCGGATTTCCCTGAAGACAGTCGAGCGCGATGGAGTTCGCCTCCTTGCGTGCGCACCTCCGCAGCGCGTGGGTGCGCGGATTTATACGGCGTTTATTCTAATATTACGGCGCCTGCGCGCGCCAATACTTTTGGCGCACCGCCGCGCCATGTCCGGCGGGTATCGGCGTTCGGGTACGCAAAAGGCCGCAGAGCTAAGCCGCGGCCTTTTGCGTATATACTCATTCAACTTTATAACCAAACATATGTCGCTCTGACAATTTTCTGGCCAGAGCCTCCGTCGCAAAACGCTAGAGACAGCAAGAAGATATATGCGCATGATTTCATCTCTAACGATTAAAGCAGGAGGCGCCAGCGGGCCCGCCCCGTTTCATCGGGTGCAGAAGATAGCTGACCGACAAAGTTTTTATGAGAAGTTGAATGATTATATTGTACGCCTGCGCCGTTATTCGAGCGACGCGCGCATTTTTCTTATCACTTCGGCCGGGTTCGGCTGCCCGAATACCGCATTGCCTGCGACGGCGGCGTCGCAGCCCGCCTCGCAGACGGCGGCGGCGTTCGCCAAGTTCACTCCCCCGTCTATTTCGATGATATAGCCGAGGCCTAGTTCAGCACGGCGCATCCGCAGTTCGCGGACTTTGTCGAGCGTCTCGGCGATGAAGGACTGTCCTCCGTAGCCTGGGTTGACGGACATGACGAGCACGAGGTCCGCTATGTGGAGCACGGGCTCAATCAGCACAACCGAAGTTCCAGGGTTTATCGAAACGCCTGCGAGGACGCCCGCATCCTTTATCTTTTGTAGCGCCCGATGGATGTGCTTCGCAGCTTCGGCGTGTACCGTCAGCAACGAAGAGCCGGCGGAGAGGAACATGTCTAAGAAGCCCTCTGCCGGCTCTGCCATAACGTGGACGTCGAGGAATGCCTCTGGCCAGCGTTTGCGCAACGCTTTGACGAGCGCCGGGCCGTATGAGAGGTTCGGCACAAAATGGCCGTCCATTATGTCGACGTGGAGCCAGTCGGCTTCGCCTTCAAGCCGCTCGATGTGTCCTCCGATGTCGAGCGCGTCGGCGGAGAGCAGCGACGGCGCTATGAGCATGCGGCGTCCTTTTTTGAGTCCTGCTAGTTGTAGCGGTCCTGCCATACGAATTCGCCTCCGAGATATATCGTCACCCTCGCCTCTCCCGAGTACGGGACGTTGAGCGATATGTATTCCCCGCTCTTTGCCGTACCGTCCTTCAGCACGCGCGTGCCGTAATCGTCCATAAGCTCGATTTTGAGCGAGAGCGGCTTGGCGAGCGGCGGCACCTGGTAGCGCACCTTAGCCGTTTTCTGCGGGCCGGTCGGGCGCTCCGCCTTCAGCTCTTCATGCTGTGCCGGCTGCGCGGGCTGCGCCTCGACAGCCGGCGGCGTTTTCGTCTGCGCCGACTGCTGCGGGGCCGTCGCCACTTGCGTTTCGTCGCGCGGCGGCAGCTTCGTCGGTATCGTCACAGGCTTGGCCTCCTTTATCACGACCTTACGCACAGCCTCGGCGCGCGCGGGATCCTGGTCGCTCGAAGGCGGCGCCTCAACAGGCGGCGCGTCGGTCGGCAGCGGAGCGCGCGCAAAAGTTAGGCTTACGAGCGAACCGGCTGGAACCCGGCTTCCAGCCTTCGGACGCGAGGCTAGCACGCTGCCCTCCGGCACTGCGTCGGAAGGAGACTCAGCGGTCTGTCCGAGGCGCAGTCCGAGCTGTTCAATCATGTCTATAGCCGCCTGCTGTCCGTAGCCGCGCAGGTCGGGGACGGCGACGAAGGAGTTCTCACCCTTCGCGCCGCTGCTGACGAGCAGCATCACCATGCAGTTAGACGAGACGCGCTGCGGCGCAGCCGGGTTCTGCGCAATCACAGTGCCCGACGGCGTGAGCTTGTCGGTCACGCGCACGACGCGGTCGACCTTGAAGCCGGCGTCGCTTAGCATCTTTACCCCCTCTTCGAATTTGAGCCCGCGCACGTCTGGTATCGCGTGCGCCGCCCCGCCCTTGCTGACGCGGAGCAGAACGACCTTGCCCTTGGAGACTTTGTCGCCCGCGCGCAGGTTCTGCGCTACCACCGTGTCCTCCGGAGCCGAAGAGTCGACCTTGTCGACCTTCGCAAGAAGCCCGCGCGTCTGAAGCGCGTTGAGCGCGTCGACGAGCTGCATTCCAGTAACGCCGGGCACATCGACGTTCTTGTCCTCGACGAAGACCATCTTGACGCCCAGGTATGCGCAACCGATTATAACGAGGAAGGCGACAAGCATCCCCAAGCGGTGTATTCTACCCATTTATTCCACCTCCGCGGAGCTGTGGCGGCGCTTCGCGAGCATCGCCATGTAAAATCCGTCGACCCACGGCAGCGCGGGCATGATGACGGTTCCGTATGGTTTGCCGCGGCGCATGAACTCCGCCCTCCGTTCGACCGGAAGCTCAACGAGCTCCGGATGGCGGCTCATGACGTCGGCGACTATCTTTTCGTTTTCGGTTCGGAAGAGGCTGCATGTGCTGTACATGATGACGCCGCCGGGCGCGAGGAAGTTTACGGCGCGTTCGAGCAGTTCGCGCTGAAGCTCTCCGTTTTCTTCTACCTGCTCCGGCGAACAGCGCCATTTGGCCTCGGGATGCCTGCCCCACGTACCGCTTCCGGAACATGGCGCGTCAAGCAGTATAGTGTCCGGCGCTTCGTCGGGCTCGAGCGTCAGAGAGTCGCCGCATTTAAATTTCACGCGTTCTTGCGCGCGCATGCGCATCATCTCGAACTTCGCCGACTTTATCTTAGGCTCGGAGACATCCCACGCCTCTATGCGCGCGCCGCGCATAATATCCGCGAGCTGGCCCGTTTTTACGCCGCGCCCGCAGCACATGTCGAGCACATATTTTCCTGCGGCGCGCTTAGCCAGAGTCTCGGCGGCGAGCATCGACGACTCGCTCTGCGGCATTATCTTGCCTTCACCGAAGCCAGGAAGTTCAAGAGGGAATGGGTTCGCCGCGGTGCGCACGGAGCACTCGATGAATGGAGAGGGCCACGCATGGCGGCCCGAAGCGTTGTACTCCGCTATGTACTCATCCCTGTCGACGCCCTCCGAAAGGCGCAGCGATAGATACGTCTTCATCCCGCTCGACTTTACGAGCTTCTTGGCCTCCTGTATGGATAGCTCCTTCGACCACTGCGCGGCGGCCCAGCCGGGTACGCCCCAATAGAGCGCCTGGTCGCGCAGCGCCGAGCTTTTTTTCAGGCTTTCTAGAAATCTCGGATATTCGTCGGAGACTGTATGCAGCACGGCGTTGACGAGGCCGACGTCCTTCTGCCCGCCGTTGTTTTTTATCGCCTGCACGAGGCCGTTTATCAGCACCGGCAGCGCGAAGTGGCGTAACTCGACGATGCCCGCTATGCCTATCATCAGCGCGTTCCATGTAAGCGGCGGCAGCTCGCGCGGCCCCCGCTTGCAGTATTTAAGCAGCATCGTCTTCCACAAGCTCTGTCTGCGCAGCGTACAGTAGAGCAGCGTCGCGGCGAGCTTCCTGTCGCCCGGCGCGATGTCCTGGTACACCTTGCGCAACGCCTCGGATGCGAAAGCGCCGCCGCGCACTTCGCCGTAGACGGCGAGAGCGGCTTCAAGTCCTCTCATGATCTCAACCCCTTGCCGCGCGACGCACGCACGGTTTTCTCATTTGACTATTGTATAACATACGGGCGTAAAATCGCCGGTCTGTCTGGACCGGCGATAAAAATCGGAAGGTTTTTGTTTGCTGCTTGCGCGCCGCACGCTATTCGTCGCGACGCAGCCCGCTCAGCGCGATCAGCCTCACGAGTTGAAGCACCGTCATTACTAGCGCCGCCACGTAGGTCAGAGCAGCCGCGTCGAGTACGGCCTTCGCCCCGCCTATCTCCTTCTGAGAGAGAATGTTCGTTTCGCGCAGCATGCGCAGCGCGCGGGCGCTCGCGTCGAACTCGACCGGCAGAGTCACAAGATGGAACACGAGCACGCCGCAGAAGAGCGCGATGCCGAGGTTCAGAAGATTCAGCGACCCTATAATCAGCCCGATAAAGAAGAGCGGCATGGAGGCCATCGAGCAGAGGTTGACGACCGGCACTATCGAATTGCGGAATCTGAGGAAGCCGTAGTTCTCTTTGTCCTGCACAGCATGTCCGACCTCGTGCGCCGCGACGCCTATCGCCGCGATACTGCGGCTGGCGTTGACGCTGTCGGACAGACGCAGCACCTTCGCGCCGGGATCGTAATGGTCGGAAAGCTCGCCGGGCACGCGCTCGATGCGCACGCCGGAAAGGCCGTTCCGGTCGAGCAGCCTGCGCGAGACTTCCTCAGCGGAGAGCCCGCTCACCGCTCTGATTTCGCTGTATCTGGAGAACGCCCCCTTCACCTTGAACTGCGCCCAAAGCGAGAGTACGATCGCGGGGATGAGCAGAATCATAGTAGGGTCGAAAAACGGATAGAACATCCGCACACCTCCAAGTTATTTAAAATTACTTCTATTATACGATATTTGCCGCCCCTTATGCCTGTTTAGCGTAAAAACCGGCAATTTCACCCACTACGCGCTCCTGTTCCTCCGGCAGCAGCTCGGGGAACATCGGCAGCGCAAGCACATCGTCGGCGAGCGCCTCAGCCGTCGGAAAATCGCCCTTCTTGTAGCCGAGGTAGGCGAAGCAATGCTGAAGGTGCAGCGGCAGCGGATAATAGACGCGCGTCGTGATTCCGCGTTCCGCGAGATGTTTCTGGAGTTCGTCGCGGCGCTTTGCGCGCACAACGTACTGGTGGTAGACATGGCGTCCGCCCGGAAGCTCCGCAGGCGGCGTTATAAAGTCGAGCAGCCCCTTCTCTCCGAACAACATCATGTAGCGTCCGGCGACGATGCGGCGCTCTTCGTTCCACCCCTCGAGATGGCGCAGGCGCACGCGAAGAATCGCGGCCTGGAGGGCGTCAAGCCGGCTGTTGATGCCGACCTCGTCGTGGAAGTAAGTAGTCCCCGCTCCGTGGACGCGCAGGCGGCGCACCCTCGCTGCAAGTTCTTCATCGTCGGCTATCGCGACCATACCGCCGTCTCCGTAGCAGCCGAGGTTCTTCGTTGGGAAGAAGGAGAAGCAGCCCATCTTTCCTACAGAGCCGCTGCGCGCGACGCGGCCGCCTATCATGCGGTGTGCGCCTATCGCCTGCGCGCAGTCCTCGACGAGGGCTATGTTGCGGGAAGCAAGTTCGTCCTTAATCTCTTCCAGCGGGCACATCTGTCCGAAAAGATGTACCGGAAGCACGGCCCTCGTACGCGGCGTAATCTTTGCAAGGATGTCTTCGGATTTGACGTTGTAGGTGTCTGGGTCTACGTCGGCGAAGACCGGCGTGCCGCCGCAGCGAGTGATGCAGCTGGCGGTCGCGAAAAATGTAAAAGGCGTCGTGATAACCTCGTCGCCTGGCTTTAAATCCAGCGACATCATGGCGAGCACGAGAGCATCGGTGCCAGAGGCGCAGCCGACGGCGCTCTTGACCTCAAGATAGGCGGCGAGCTCGCGCTCAAGCGCCTCGACCTCCGAGCCGAGTATGAAATGCTGCGTTTCGAGCACGCGCAGCACGGCTACATTAATTTCCTCCTTGACGCGCGCATAGTTGCGGGTCAAGTCAAACGACGGTATATTCGTCATATTAGGCATGGTTTCTTCGGTCCCCCTCTATTCGTTTTCCTTCGCCTTCACGGCGGCATCCGAGAACATTACATGGACGCGCTTTAGATGCGCCCTCATAAGCTCCTGAGCGCCAATCCTGTCGCGCTGGGCGATCGCGCGCAAAATCGCGCGGTGCTCTCCGGACGACTTGTTCTCCGCTTCAATGAACTTGCTGTAGAAATAAATATAAACGTTGGTGCGCTGTATTATATTGTCCACATACTCGCTGAGCACGTAGTTCTTCCCAGCTTCGGCGATAACGCGGTGAAAATCGGCGTTCGCAGCTAGAAAAGCGTCCGTATCGCCGCTTTCGAAGGCTGCGTCGCCGTCGCGCACAAGGCCGTCAAGACGCTCCAGCGTCCGCTTGTCCATGCCGGAGCGGCAGGCGAGTTCGACGCTCATATTTTCAAGATATTCGCGGACGGAGTATGAGTTGTCCATTTTGTGGGCGTTCGGCGAAGCGACGCGCGCGCCGCTGTTGGGCACGATCTTCACTAGCCCTTCGTTGGCTAGTCTGCGAAGCGCTTCGCGCACCGGCGTGCGGCTTACCCCCATCTCGTTTGCTATTTTAACCTCGAGGAGCCTTTGTGCGGGCTTTAGCTCGCGACTCAAGATTTTTCCGCGCAGCTCTATGTACACGGAATCCGACGAGGTGTTATACATCCGATGCAGCATTATTAAAACATCCTCCTAAAACTGACGCGCACGCTTCCTGCGCACACGGTGTAGAACAAACACAACTAACAATCTTAGCATAAAAACGCGCGCACGCAACACACGCAACAAAAGAGGAAGCAATTCTGGCTTTGTGGAAAATTTTTGACAGCCGTGCGCGCGAGCCGTAAAATAATCGCCATGAACAAGAGATTGATCGTTCTGATCCTTTCAATATCTACCATCGTCGCCTACGGTTACGCGCTCGGCGGGCTCGGCAGCTACGCGATGGGCGTGCCGAAGCCCGTACCTATCGCGGCTGGGCTCGTATGCGGCACAATATTCGCCGCCGCGGCGCTGAAGCTCTGGAAGGGCTACCTCGAAGAGCTCGAACATGAGAGAAAAACGCTCGAAGCAGAAGAGGAACGGGACGAGGACAAATCCGGCGGCGCGAGGCCGTAACGGTAAAATCACAGACTCACCGCAAGCCCGCGCTGCGTGCATAAAGTTTATGAAACAATCCTCAAGCGCAGCCGCGCGCCGCAAATCTACGAAAACGACTAAACGCATACAAAAAAGCCGCAGGCTCAGGCAGGCGGCTTTTTTCGTTTATCTATGAGCGAAGGCTTTCTTGCAGATTTACCGCCGCGGCGCCGAATCGCAGAAGAAACGCGCGAGCCGCGCGTCGTCCGGCGCTTTGACGGGAACTGCTAAAAACATCGCGATTCCGCAGGCATCACGGGGCGCCGCGAAATCAGCGGCGGAGAACGCGGCGGCGCCGCGCATGAAAAAGCCGCCGCGTCCTTACGCGCGGCGGCTTCGTAATATTCTTCGTTTTTCCTATGCGGCGGCTACGGCTTTACGATCGGAAGGTCCGGGTTGCCGGCCCAGGCCTGGAAACCCGCGTCGTAGCTCTGGCTCTTATGGAAGCCTGCGTAGCGCAGAAGCATCGTCACGAAGGCCGAGCGGACGCCCGCCGTGTCGCAGACGACTATCTCCGTATCGGTTGTTATCCCGTATGGAGCGAGCAGCGCTGCAACTTCCTCGGCGCTCTTGAAATCTCCCTGCTCGGTCACGAAGTTCTCGCGCGAGATGTTGATCGCGCCGGGGAGATGTCCTGCGCGCTTTTCCTGGAACGGGCGGATCTTTCCGTCGAATTCAGGCTGCGTGCGTACGTCGATGATTGCGAGCCCCGGTTTGCCGAGGTTGTCGTTTATCCACTGAGTCGTCGCCGTGTAGTTCGGCACATACTTGCTTATCGTGAAAGCGACTGTCTTGGCCTTGACCTTATCCTTCGAGAGCTTCCCTCCCGCAGCCTTCCACGCGCCTATGCCGCCTTCCAGAATCTTTGCGTTCTTAATTCCAGCCTGGCGGAGTATCCAGAGCGTCCAGCCGCTCTGTCCCCAGCCGCCGGCGTCGCAGTAGGCGATTACGGTCTTCTTACCGTTGACTCCAAGCGCGCCTATGCGCTTCGCCATCGTCGCCTCAGGCCAGATGACTCCCCATTTGTCTGTGCCTTGCTTTGCGTTCATGTTCGCGAAGTAGGTCCACGGCGCGTTGACGGCCCCTGGAATGTGTCCGCCGAGATAGAGGCTCTCAGGGCGCGAGTCGATGAGCACGACGTTTTTGAGGTTGGCCTTGAGCCAGTCGGCGCTGACGAGGAGGTTTTCTCTAGTCTCCAGCTCTCCGGCCTGCATCGGCGAGGGGTTCAGCGGACGGTCGGCTGGAACTTCGGCGGACTCGGCGGGAGCCACCTGGGCTGCGACCGAGGCTGCGGGCTGTGCGGGGATCTGGACTGCAGCAGGCTCGGCAGAAGATTCGTCCGCTGGCTGCGCCTCGGCTGCGGGCGCGGCCTGCTGCGGCTTCGGCGCTGACTCCTCCGCCTGTGCCGCTACTACGCCGCGGTTGTTGTCGGCGCTGCCAGTCTCCTGCTCGGCCTGAGCTGCTGCTTCGCGCACTATCTGGTCGACGGCGGCCGCGGCTGGGTTGGGCGTCTCGGACGTTTCCGCCGACTGCGAAGGCTGAACCTGCTCTGGCGCTTCGCTCTCTTCTGCAGGGGCGGGAGCCTTGGTTTCAGCCTCGTCCTTCGATACATTTCCGCCGGTCTTCTCCTGGTTCGTCGCCTTGAAGGAGTTTATCTGAGCCATTATCGAGCTTGCGTCGCCGTCTTCAGCCGCAAGCGCAAACTGTGAGACTCCCGCTATCATCGAGGCGGCGAGTACCAGCGTTAAGAGTTTCTTCATATTACCAGTCCTTTCTTTTAATCCCGGCCTGCGCCGGTTTGTTCGTTTTCCGCAAGTGTTGCGGATTATAGCACAGCTTTTTGTAATTTTTATGAGAGTTTCCAGTTGTCGTAAATCCAGCGCGCGGCGCGGCGCGCTTCGTTGAAGTCCTCGGCCTCCTCCGCGCCTCCGTCCGCGCCGTCGCGGCGCAGCCGCAACCAGTCGCCGTACTCGACGAGTACGCCGCCGTGCGCAAAGTGGTCGAAAACAAGGTCGAACTTAGGTATGCCCCACAGCATATTCGGCTGTATCGCACCGGAGTTTACGAGCGAGGCGGTGAGGCGTTGCAGCAGGCTTTTGATTCCTTTTTTGTGGCCAACGCGCATCAGCACTGCGCGGTGTCCTCCGGTTATAGTCTCGGAGACCATGTTGACGGAATCTTCCGTGCAGAATACCTCGGTCGAGAATCCGAGCATCGCGGGAATCGGGTTGAAGGCGTCCTCCGCGGCGATGAGCAGGTATTTTACGCGCTGCGAATGCGAGGCGAGCGTCTTCACCATTTTTGAGGCGGCGTCGCTCGTGCGGCGCGAAGTCGTGATAAAGACGTCGGCCCCAGCGTGCTCTGCGAGGTTCAGTATTTGGCCTACCTGTTTCTTCACCCACTCCGCCGTTATTTCATAGTTCGCGTCGTCGCCTCCGATGAGTATCGACCATTTTTCGGCGGCGTCGGAAGGATGTGACGCAAGCAGCGCTTCGGCCTCTTTTTTTAAATTTTCTTTTACGACGTTGTTCGGCGAGCCGAGCGTGACGAAGACGTTAGGCTTGCGCTCCGGATAATCGTGCTCCGGCACTATCGCGTAATCGAACGGCTCCGTGCCCAGGACGCTCGGCGTCATTATCGTCGCGCAGGCGCAGCGCCATATGTAGCCGAGCGCGATGTTGTACGGGGCCGGCGTGCTTCCTGCTGAGAGTATGAGCGCCGCCCCCGCGCCCTCCTGCACGCCGCGCTCAGCAAACCATTGCCCGACGCGGCGGACGAGCTGCTCGCCGCCGTTGGCTGCGAGCCAGTCGCGCGCGTCGCGTCTCGTGCCGCCGAGCAGCGTCTTTGACGACGATTTAGCGCGCGCCTTCGCCGTGCCGGTAAGCTGCGGCACTTCAGCCTCGAGCACCTCAGCCCCTGTAAGCCGGGAAAGCCAGTAGGCGACGCCGCGGCTCTGGTTGACGTGTCCGCGGATTCCCTCGCTCAGTATGACGATTACCTTGAGCGCGTCGCCTGCCGTCATTTCTCTTCGTTCTTCCTCTGCGCGAATATCCTGCGCACCTCTTCGAGGTCTTCAAGCGTGTTGACGTTCGGCCCTTCGGAGGGATATTTCGTTGGAATGACGGTCATAGAGTAGCCGTGTTCAAGTATTCGAAGCTGTTCGAGACTCTCTGTCTGCATCAGCGGTGTCGGCGGAAGCGATACGAATTTCAGCAGAAATTCTTTCGTGAATGCGTATATGCCGAGGTGCTCCCACACGGGACATCCCGCCTGATTTCTTGGGAACGGTATAGGCGAGCGGCTGAAGTAGAGGGCGCGTCCGTTCTGCGCTCGGGCGACTTTGACTATGTTCGGGTTGTTGAAATCCTCTTCTTTTGTGATCGGGACGCATACGGTTGCCGAATCCGCTCCGGGGTCGGCTGTGAGACCGTGCGCAAGTTCGCCGAGCATGCGCGGGTCGAGCATGGGCTCGTCGCCCTGTATGTTGATTACGTAGTCTGTGTCGATCTTCGCGGCTATCTCGGCGGCGCGGCTTGATCCGTCCGGGTGGTCGGCGCGCGTCATAGCGACGTCGCCGCCGAACTTCTCAGCTGCGTCGTATATTCTGTTGTCGTCTGTCGCTATTATGACGCGGAAGAATACGCCGGAGGCGCATGCACGGCGGTAGACGTGTTCGAGCATCGTCTTGCCGCCGATCTCCAGCAGCGGCTTGCCTGGAAGCCTCGACGAAGCGTAGCGCGCGGGGATGACACCGAGGATTTTAGGCTGTGTCATCTTAGCACGCGGCTTTCCACTCGCGGAACTTCCGCAGCATCTTTTCGCGGTCGAGCGGCTTCACGTTCTTAACTATCCACTCGCGCATAGCCTTGCCGTCATCGGTTTCCTGCTTGTAGCTCATGAACTCAAGCTCGATGCCGAGGGCGTCCGCTATGCGCAGCGCGAAGACCGGCCATATCATGCCTATGTCGCCGATGACCGGCAGGCTTCCCTCGTGGCGCGCGAAGGCGGACATTTCCATGCGGAACGGGATTTTTGAAATTTTCGTCTTCGGCAGCCCCTTGTTGATCGCTTCTTGTATCATTGCGCTGGATTTCTGGAGATCCTGCGCGCGGCGGAGGTTTTCATCGAGGTCGAAGCGCACGAGCGTCTTTTCCCTGAGGCTGTAGACAGGCTGTCCCTGCCACCACGACCAAATGCCGTGGCCAGTATAGGTCTCGAACGGGCCGTCGTGGATTTCCTGCGTCAGAGCGACGGCGGACTCGATTATAACGTCGGCGGAGCCGAGCATGTCCGCGATACGGCGCGAACGCTCAGCAACTGGGATGCTGTCGCCGACTGAGAGGCCGACATGCCCGCCGCCGACAAGCTGCGGTATGGTGACGAGGACGGGGACGCCCTTTTCCGCGCCCGCACCGAGCATCGTGCGCTGGTCGCAGCCCCAGCCCGCTATCGTCTCGAATGGCATGCCGGACTGGCGGCAGAGCGAGAGTATCTCTTCAGCGAGCCTCTCGGTGCGCAGCCCCATCGGGTAGGCCATGTTAGCCGCTGCCTTGATGACCATGTGTCCCTCGGCGTCGTGCCGCTTCGCGAGCAGCGCGCGGTCGAGCAGCATTTCTTTTCCGAGCTCATCCAGTTCTTCGTCGGTCATGTCGGTGAACTCGAAGACGTTGCCGCGCGGCATTTTTCCCTCGTCCATGCCGAGCTGCGCCGCGCCGCACATCTTGACGCGGTCGAGCGCGCCGCCCATCTCGTGGTTGACGACGGCTGAGCTCGTCGTGACGCCGTCGACGACGCCCTTCGTTATCAGCTCTGCGATGAGAGTCGTGACGCCCTCGTGGAGGTTAGGGCCGCTGCCGGTGACTACCGCTACCTTGCCCCCGCGCTTTTTCGCATCGACCACCTTGTTTACCGCCGCGTCGAGAGCTTCGCGCGAACGTTCGTCGAGTCCGTTGTAGAATTCCTCTATTAGTCTGCGGTTAATTGCCATTTTTCTTTCCTCCGCTTCCGTTCAGAGATATTTTTTTATGATTTTCCACGTGCGCGCGGACGCGCCGCGCGATTTGTCGAAGTATTCACGGCTCAAGGCGAGCCATTTTTCGCGCCCGCCCTCGCCCTCTTCAGCGACGGAGAGCCATGCGCACGCCAGGCCGTCTTCGTTCGAGACCTGCGAGGCCGCGCCCATAGCGAGGAAGGCGCGCGACGCGTGCGCGAAGTCCTCCATGTGCGGACCATATTGTACTGGAACGCCCCACGAGAAGGGCTCAAGAATGTTCTGGCCCCCCTTGTCGGCGAAGCTTCCGCCGACGAACGCAGAACGCGCCGTGCCGTAGAGGTCGAAGAGCACGCCTATGCGGTCTATTATCAGCACATCCCAACCGGCGGTCAAGCTGGAGAACATCGCGGTCTTGTACTCAGCAGGCACAAGGGATGCGACCGCCGCCGCGCGCTCCGGATGGCGCGGGGCGATGACGAGCCGCGCTTCCGGATGATGCGCGCGAAGAACGGCGAAAGCGGCTAGAACTTTTTCATCCTCGCCTGTGTGCGTGCTGCCCGCAATGAATATCTGGCGTTCCGGCTCGCCAAGCTCGGCCGCCAGTTTATCGCGCGCGGCTTTGTTTCTGCGCGCAAGCAGCGCGTCGACCTTGCCGTCGCCCGTTACGAAAAGTTTTTTTTCTTCGACTCCGATGCGTGTCAGCCTCTCCCTGTCTTCTTCGTCGCGAAGGAAGAGCGAGGAAAAGAGCGAGTAAGCCCCGCGCGCAAGCGGACGTCCGAGGCCGCCCTGCACGCGAGCCCACGTCCGATCAGATATGCGCCCGTTGATAAGGAACGTCGGGATTCCGCGTCTGCGGCATTCGTAAAGCATATTCGGCCAGAGCTCCGTCTCCGCCGCCGCGAAGGCCGCGGGGTTCAGCGCGTCTAGCGCGCGGCGCACGAAGAGGGTTTTATCCCACGGGTAATATATATGGAAGTCGTATAAATCTTTGCCGAGACGCTCCGCCATGGCCTTGCCCGTCTGCGTCGTCGTCGAAATTACGAAGGGGCCGTCCCAGCCGTCCTCCCGTGCAGCCTTAATGAAGGGGACGGCGGCCTGCACTTCGCCGACGGAGACGGCGTGAACACAGACGGGCCGCCGTTCGCGCAGCGCGGCGAGCTTTTTGGGCGCTATAAGCCCCTGTCGCTCGTCGTTGCCCTCAGTATATTTCGCCTTGAGCTTTTTATGCGAGAGCGCGAAGAATATGTCTATCGCCGCCCCGTAGAGTCCACGCAGCAGCGACAGCTACGCCACCCCCGCTTTGAGTATCTCGTGGATGTGCACCATTCCGACGGGCCTGTTCTCGTCGTCGACGACGATGAGCGCCGAGACTTCCCACTGCTCGACGATGCGCACCGCTTCGACCGCGAGGCGGTCGGGACCTATGACGCGCGGATGCGTAGTCATAGCCTGCGAGACTGGGAGTTCAAGTCCCTCGACTCCGTTCTTCTCTATGAAACGGCGCAGGTCTCCGTCAGTGAACACACCGACGAGCCGTCCGCCGTCGTCCACGATGGCCGTCGCGCCGTAGCCCTTGCTCGTGATGTCGAATATCGCGTCGCGCACACGCGCATGGACGTTAGTCACAGGCAGTTTGTCGCCGCTGCCCATGAGGTCTCGCACACGAAGCAGCAGGCGTTTGCCGAGCGAGCCGCCAGGATGGAAAAGGGCGAAGTCCTCCTTCTGTAATCCGAGCAGAAGCGTCGCCATGCCCGCGACGGCGTCGCCTATCGCCATTTGGAGCGTCGTGCTGCTCGTCGGAGCGAGGCCGAGCGGGTCGGCTTCCGACTCGACGTGGCTGTTTAGCACAACGTCGGCCTCGCGCGCGAGCGACGACTCGGGATTGCCGGTCACGGCGATTATCGGCGCGCCGATTCTTTTGAAGTAAGGGATGATGTCTATAAGCTCGTGCGTTTCTCCGCTGTTGCTGAGAAAGTAGCCGACGTCTTCGCGGCATACCATGCCGAGGTCGCCGTGCGCCCCTTCCGTCGCGTGCAGGAAGAAAGCCGGAACGCCGAGCGAGGCGAATGTCGCCGCGCTCTTGCGCCCTACGTGCCCAGACTTGCCGAGCCCGGTTACTACGACGCGCCCGCGGCAGCGGCTGACGAGATGCGCCGCGCGGGCGATTTCGTCGCCTAAACGCTCAGCCGCCGCTTCAAGCGACGCGGCCTCCTTGTGAAGGATTTCGCGCCCAGTCGTTATCAGTTCGTCGTTGGAAATTTTTTTCTCTTCGCGTTCGTATGGAAGGCTCATCATCTATTCCTCCGCCCAGTCAAGCCGCGAGAAGCCGAGTTTCCCGCGTACGATTTTGTCTATTTCGTATGTCTGGCGCAGAACCTCGCGCACCTTTGCAAGAGGTATCGAGTTCGGCCCGTCGCATTTCGCGCTCTCCGGCTTCGGATGGACCTCCATGAAGAGCGCGTCGATTCCCGTAGCGGCGGCCGCGCGTATAAGCGGCAGGACGAACGAGCGGTCGCCTCCGCTGCACGTGCCTTTACCGCCAGGCTTCTGCACGCTGTGCGTCGCGTCGAACATGACCGGCACGCCGAGCGAGCGCATGACAGGCAGCGAGCGGAAATCCACGGAAAGCTCATGGTAGCCGAACTCCGTGCCGCGCTCGCATAGAATCACGTCCTCACAGCCGCTCTCGCGGCATTTGCCAAGCACCGAGGCCATGTCCTCGGGCGCCATGAACTGCGCTTTCTTCACGTTGAGCGGCTTGCCGGTGCGGCTCGCCGCCGCGAGCAGATCCGTCTGGCGGCAGAGGAACGCCGGTATCTGAAGCAGGTCGACGTGCTTCGCCGCAGCCTCGGCCTGCCACGGCTCATGGATGTCCGTGACGACGGGGACGCCGGCCTCGCGCCCAATCTCAGAGAGCCATTCCAGCCCCTTTTCGATGCCTGGACCGCGGTAGCTCCTTATCGAGGTCCGGTTCGCTTTGTCGAAGGATGCCTTGAATATATAGCCGAAGCCGAATTCGGCGCAGTATTCCTTCACCGTCTTCGCGATCATAAGCGCCTCCTCGAAGGTATCCAGCACGCACGGGCCTGCGGCCACGGCGAGCGTCCCCCCTCCGACTGAGACGTTGCCGACCTTCACCACTCTTACGTCATTTGAGGCGGACATCTTCATCAGCTCCTTCGCCTTTCGTTTCCCGTTCGCCGAGCGAATAGAGATATTCACTGTATTTTTTATAGACGCGGCAGCGGGCCTCCCAGCCCAGCTCAGCCGCGCAATAATCTACTACGTTGTCGAGCGCGCCCATGCGTCCGAGGTTCTTTATACCGGCCTCCTGCATCGAGCGGCGCAGCTCCGGGTTCGTCAGTATGCTTTCGGCCGCCGCCGCGAGCTCGGAAGGCTCGGCCGGCACGAGTACCTCGGCCTCGCGCAGCAGCTTCTTCTGACGCAGCTTGCCGCGCTCTATTATAGAGACGACAGGTACTCCGAGCCCGGCGCAAAGCTGGTTCGCCGTGCCGCCGAGGCCGACGAGCAACTCCGCGCCGTAGGCCGCCGCGGCTACCGGCGCTCGGCATATCGTCACGGACACGCCGTCTGAGCACAGCGCCGCGCCGTCGTCCGATAGCGTCCATCCGTCGAGGTTCTCCGTCATCTTTTTCAAATCTATCGTCGGCGCCGATACCATGACGAAGCAGCACTCCATCTTAGACGCGAGAAGCGTCACGGCGTCTAGCACGAGCTTTATGTCGTCGTAGGCGCGCGGGCGGCTGCCCGGCAGCAGCAGTATCTTGAAGCCTTTGCCGTTCCACGCGAAGGCCGGTTCGTTCGTCTCGTCGAGAAGATCCATAATCGGGTTCCCATGGAAGACCGCCGGCACGCCGCAGCTGACGAGCTCGCGCGCGGTTTCTTCATCGCGCGTCCATACAAGGATACAGCGGCGGCGCATAAGCCATTTTTCTATGCGCATGTGTCCGTTCAGGTGGACTGACTTTGCGGTGGCGACGAAGAGCGGCTTCATACCCTGTCCCCAAAGCACGCTGAGCAGCAGATACACGTCTCCGACGCAGACGGGGGTGCGGTACTTGCCGTAAAGCTCGCGCATTTTCTTCATCTGGCTCCTTATCGCTCCGCCGAGGCCGTGGCGCATGTCTCCGACAAGATCGCGCACATGGTACTTCACTACGCCGCCGCTCGGCATGTCGGCGGGCGGCGAGACGACGTTGACGCCGTTCAGCTTGTAAGGCTTGCCGGAGCCGACCAGCGCGAAGGCGTCGACCCTTGCGCACGGGAAACGCGCCATTAGCTTCTTCGCAAGCACGACGCCTATCGCGTCCTCGCCGTTGCCGTTAGATGCGACGAGGAATGCAGGACGCAGCTTTTCAAGAATTTTTCTGCGGAAACCGATCGGGTCGCGCAGCGCGACCTTGATGCAAGGGACGTAGAGCGGGAGGTTGAGGCTCAACTTGCGCGGCATGTTCGCCAAATCTTTCTCCGTGCAGACAAAACCGTCGGCTCCGACCTCAGCGGCAAGCTTTTCAAGCTCCGATATCTCATTTTCTGTGAGTATGTGGTGGTCGCGGTATGTCCGCCTTTCGGCGACCGAGACGCCGAGTCCGTCGAGAAACTGGTAAAATCCGTCCGGGTTGCCTATCGCTGAAAGCGCGATGTATTTGCCCTGCGGCACGAAGCTTTCTTCCTCAACGGCGCGCTCTTCGCCGCCGGCCTCGCGAGCTATCCACGACTCGAGCTTTATGTCTGCGACGAAGATCTTGTCATCCGTCACGTAAGGCGCGAGTTTTTCCCTAATTTCGTCCGTCGCGCCGACTTTCGCCTGGTTAGCCTTCGTCAGCACTACTATGTCCGCACGGCGGAAGGCAGACATCGGCTCGCGCATCGAGCCGACCGGCAGTACATGTCCGTTGCCGAAAGGACAGGTCGAGTCGACTAGGACTATATCCACGTCGCGCCCCATCTTCCTGTGCTGGAAGGTGTCGTCCGTCACGGCGATCTCCGCTCCGAGCGACGCGAGCAGCTTGACGCCCTCTATCCTCTTGCGCGAAACGACGACCTTCGCGTCCGGCAGGCGGCGCGAGAGCATGAGCGGCTCGTCGCCCGCAAAGTCGCGGCGCGTGCTTTTTTTATCCTGACCGATCCAGAGCGGCGGGTGCTCCTTCGTCCTGTAACCGCGGCTCACAAGGCCGGCCTTTATTCCGGCTTCTGTGAACTGGCGTACGACATACTCTGCCATAGGCGTTTTATTCGTTCCGCCGAAGCAGTTGTTCCCGATGCTCACGACGGGGAGCACTGGGTCGGCGACGGAGAATATCCCGCGTTTGTAGAACCCTATCCGCAGCCTCATCCACGCGCGAGTCACGAACTGACAGGGCCAGAGGACGCCCCATACAGGAGAGCCGCCCTCGCCGCGCGCGTATTTGAGATAGCTGCGAAGTATCCAGGACATTTCTCTATTCCGCGTCCACGTGTTCGCCCGCGGTGAAGAGCCTGTAATAGTGGCCGTGAAGCGCCAGCAGCTCGTCGTGTGTTCCGGTTTCGGTTATCACGCCGTCGCGCAGCACGAATATCCTGTCGGCGTCACGTATCGTCGAAAGTCGGTGCGCGATAACTATAGCGGTGCGGCCCTCCATCGCGTTGCGCATCGCCTCCTGCACCTGCTGTTCGACGAGCGCGTCGAGAGACGATGTCGCCTCGTCCATTATCAGTATGCGCGGGTCGCGCACGACGGCACGTGCGATCGCGACGCGCTGGCGCTGCCCGCCCGAGAGCGTCACGCCGCGCTCGCCGACCTCGGTGTCGAAGCCGCACGGCAGAGTAGAGATAAAGTCGTAAATCCCAGCAATTTTCGCGGCGCGCACAAGGTCGTCACGAGTTGCGCCTTTGAAGCCGTAGCAGATGTTGTATGCAAGCGTCCCCTTCATGAGCACTGGGTCCTGCGGCACGACTCCTATCTGGCGGCGGTATGATTTCAGCTCAATGTCGCGCAGGTCGATGCCGTCTATTTTGATCGCGCCCCACTGCGGGTCGTAGAAACGCATAACGAGGTCGGCTATCGTAGACTTGCCGGCGCCCGTCGGGCCGACGATGGCTATCTTCTCGCCGGGTTTTATCTCGAAGCTGACGTCCTTGAGAACCTGCTTCGACTCGTCGTAGCAGAAACGCACGTCCTCGAACGTCACGCGCCCCTCCATCTTCTGATGGAATATCGGGTGTTCGGCTAGCGGCACTTCATTCGCCTCGTCGAGTATTTCAAAAACTCTGTCTGCGGATGCGACGCCCTGCTGCACAGTGCTGACGACGCGGCTTAACACTCGCACCGGCTGGACTAGCAGGCCGACGTAGGTACAGAAAGCTATGAGGCCGCCCGCCGTGAGCGAACCGGCGATGACGCTGCGCCCGCCTATCCAGAGAATGAGCGCGAGGGCCGCGATTAGTATGACCTCGACGAAGCCTTCAAGGACGCCGCGCACCTGCGTACCCTTCATGAGAGCCTTGAAATGCAGGTTGCTTTCCGCTTCGAACCGCTTGTACTCCTCTTCTTCCGTCGCGAAGGACCGCACTATCTTGATGGACGACAGCGCCTCCTGCGCTATCGCCGCTACCATCGCAAGCCGCTCTTGGATAACAGCGCCGACGCGGCGCAGCTTCGAGGAGGCATTGTCTATAACGAGGACGGCGACCGGGATTATCGTGAAGGTAGCGAGCGTCAGCTTCCAGTTGAGGAAGAGGAGCAGGCCGATGATGCCTATGAAAGTCACGCCCTGCACGACGAAGTCGACTATGACGCTTCCCAAAATATTCTGCAGCGTAGCGACGTCGTTCGTGATGCGCGAGAGGAATTCACCAGAACGCTTCTTGTAGAGCGTGAGCAGCGAGAGCCGCTGCGTGTGGTCGTAGAGCTCGAGCCTTATGTCGATGACGACCTTCTGCCCGACCCACGTCATGAGGTAGAGGTTCGCGTAGGCGAAGACGGCCTTGAGTATATAGAGCGCGACGACGCCGACGCAGAGGATGTTGAGCATGTATAGCTTTTTCTGAATCAGCACGTCGTCGACGACGTTCTTGATGAGCCACGGCGGTATGATGCCGAATATCGCGGAGAGCGCCATGCAGAATATCGCGTAAGCAAGGCGCTTTTTGTACGGCAGGCAGTATTTGAGCAGACGGAAATACGACCGCCATTCCTCTTTCTTCGCCAGGTTGAGCATTACGCAGCCTCCCCCGTTATGCGCGCGCACCAGAAGTCGTAGACGCCCTCTTCGCCCAGCGTCGCGCGCGCGCGTTCCATGACCGCGCCGGTGCGCCCGCGCAGGCCGCCGCGATCCTCCAGCCAAGCTAACGCCGCGTCAGTGAGGTTCGCGGCGGTTGCATTCTCCTGCAAAAGCTCCGGGAACATCTCGCAGCCAGCGAGTATGTTCGCCATCGCATAGTATTTAGTCTTTATGACGCGGCGCGCCACGAAAGCCGATATCGGGTTGAGCCTGTACGTGACGACCATGTAGCGGCGGCGCAGCAAAGCTTCGACCGTTATAGTGCCGCTCGCGCCGACGGCGCACTCAGCTGTCTCCATCAGAGCTCCGCCCGGACCGTCGTAATGGCATATTCCCTTTTCTGCGAAGCGCCCGATCATCTCGCCGCGCACTGCAGGGTTGAGCCCAGGCGCGACGGAGAATACCGGCCGCCAACCCATTGCGCCGAGCGCCGAGGCCGCCTCTTCCATTATTGGGAGCAGGGACTTTATCTCGCTTCCGCGGCTTCCCGGAAGGAAGGCGACGAGCTTCCCCGGCTCATAATCGACGCCGAGATCCTGCATCTCAACACGGTGGTTGTATTCCTCCAAAAGCGGGTGCCCCTTCCACGCGCTCGCGCAGCCGCGCGAAAGCAGGTAGTCGTGTTCAAATTTAAATAAAGGCAGACACTCGTCGACGTCGCGGCGAAGGTCGTCCGCGCGCCCGCTGCGCCACGCCCAGACGGTCGGCGGCGAAAGATAGAAAATTTTGCCGCGGTAGCCGCGAGCGCGCAGCTTCGCTATGAGCCTCATGTGGTAGTCTGGGCTGTCGCATACTACGACGGCCTCAGGCGCGCGCTCAATTATGCGCTCCACCATCTCGCGGCGCAGCGCGAATATCGACGGTATCGCGGAGAAAACTTCCGTGAGGCCGAGCAGCTGAAGCCGCTCGCCGTTCCATTCGGCGCGGACGCCGGCATTCCGCGATTCGACGCCGCACATGCCCCATATGTCGTCCGCGTAGCCGCGTTCGCGAAGCTTCGCGGCAAGGCGCGCCGTGTAGTGGTCGCCAGACGCTTCGCCGGAGCTTATAAAGATCGACAAACTTCCACTCCTATGACGGCTATGCGCTCGCGTTCCGCGACGCGCGCAAATTCCTCTGTGTTCAGTATGAGCGTCCAGCCGGCGTGCAGCGCGAGGCAAGTGAGCTTCGCCTCCGCCATGTGCATAAGAGTATCGGGGCCTACGGTCGGAATGTCGTAGCGTTCGTCCTGGTCAAGGCGCATCATCTTCGCGACAGTGCCGCCCCTGCAAAGAGAGCCCGCGCGCAGCAGAGTCGCGTCGGTGCCCTCCATAGCCTCGACCGCGATGACGGAGCGTTTGTGTACTATGACGGTCTGCCCGAACGAAAGCGGAACGACCTTTTTACATATACCGAAGCCGTACTGCGCGTCGTCGAGCTCCTCGCGCGACGGCGCGCGCCCGGCGACGCGCCCTTTCTTCGCGAGAAGGTCGGGAACTATGTCGCGGTAGCTCAGCACGCGGAAGCCCTGCTTTTCGAGGAAGTCCACAATAGCGCCGAGTATCGAGTGGTCGTCGCGGAAAACCAGGCTCGCGAGGAAGCGCTGCGTCGTGAGGTCGAAAAGCGACGGCTTGAAGACGAGCGTTTTCGACACAGTGCCCGCCATGATGATGTCCCTTACGCCGCGTTTCTTCATGTCGTTTATCGTGAAGCCGAAATCCGGTTTCGTTATGTTGACGACGTCGAGCGCGTACTGCGACAGCTCGCCTATCTGTTCTCTTATCGAATAGACGACAGGCGGGGTTCCCTGGTCCGTCAACCGGCTCGCAATGGCGACGGGAAGAAGTCCTTCACCGGCGACTAGGGCTATCTGGTTTTCCAAAATCATACCTCCCGGGCGGTTCTGCGAAGGAGTTCTGCTCCTTTTAATATTTTCACGCCGAAACGGCGGCTGTGGCATCCAAAGACAAAAATGCCAATCCTACAATGTCTAAGTATAGCATAAAGCGCGCCTCCGCCGCGCGCGGAAGTTCGCCTAACCGAGCGCTACGTCGAGCGCCATCATGACGGCGAAGCCGATTAAGAAACCCGTCGTCGCAAGGTCGCCGTTGCCCGAGGCCTGCGACTCCGGCACCGTCTCCTCAACGACGACGAAAATCATCGCCCCGGCGGCGAAGGCGAGCGCAAAGGGCAGAACAGACCGCGCGGCGTAGACGAGCAGAGCGCCTGCGAACGCGAATACCGGTTCCACAATAGCTGAGAGCTGTCCGTAGAAGAAGGCGCGCGTCCGCGTCAGCCCCTCGCGGCGCAGCGGCATCGAGACGGCGAGCCCTTCGGGAAAGTTCTGCAATCCCATGCCGAGCGCAAGCGCGACGGCCCCGGCGAGCGTCGCCTCCGGCATCGCGCCAATCGCGCCGAAGGCGACCCCGACCGCGAGCCCTTCTGGAATGTTGTGCAGAGTTATCGCGAGCACGAGCAGAGTCGTGCGCCGCAGCGACGAGGGCGGGCCGTCGGGCGCGGTCTCGGCCATCGCGGGGTGCAGATGAGGCATCGCCATGTCGAGCAGCCGCAGCGCGCCGCCCCCCGCCAGGAAGCCCGCAACGGGCGGGAGCCAGCCCGGATAGCCGAGTTCCTCCGATATTTCTATCGCGGGCGCGAGAAGCGACCAGAAGCTCGCCGCAACCATAACGCCGCCCGCGAAACCAAGCATCACGTCGAGCGTCTTCTGCCCCGGGCGCTTCGCGAGAAAGACGCCGGACGCGCCGAGCGCCGTGAAGCCCCAGGTGAAGAGCCCCGCTATGAACGCGCGGAGCGGCGGCGAGAGTTCCATGAAAAATTCCATCCGATACCTCCGTTCGTTGAAAACGATTTTAATTATTATACCGCGAAGCGCAGGGAAAGAACGCGGAACCGAGCCACGCGCCGCGGAGCGCCGAGACCGCCGCGGGGATGTCGTTCGACGGTATTCCCGCGAAGAAGAGCGCGACGCCGCCCTCCCAGCGCTCGACGGCGGCGCCCGCCTCAGCGGCGAGACGCGCCGCCGCTTCCGGCTCGCAGCACGGAATGACGGCGGCGGTGTAGCTTTCAAGAATCGTGAAGCCCGTTTCGCCGAGGGCCGCGCGTAGCTCCGAGGCGAGCAAACGGCTCTTGCGCAAGTAAATTTTGCGGCAGCGGCGCAGATGGCGCTCCAGCCCTCCGCTTATGATATATTCCGCAAGCGCCAGCTGCTCCGCCTTGCCCGCGGTAGGGTCGTAGAGCTTCGCCGCAGCGGCGCAGCGTTCGGCGATTCGCGCGGGCAGCGCCATGTAGGCTATGCGCACGGATGGCAGCAGCATCTGAGAAAAGCTGCCGATGTAGACGGCGTTGTCGGAAGCGAGCGCCTGCGCCGCCGGGATGGGACGCGCGCGCCAGCGCAGTTCGCCGTTGTAGTCGTCCTCGACGAGCAGACGGCCTCCGCGCGCCCACGCAGCGAGCGCCTTTCGCCTCGCCTCCGCGCGCGCGAAAGACTCGGCTGGGCGCTTCGACGAAATTTCAAGAAACAGCTCCGCGCCCTCCGCCTCCGCAACTTCCGGCCCCTCCACGCGAGTTACGCTCCAGCCGCAGTCGCGCAGTATCCGCTCGCCCTGTTCGAAGCCCGGCTCCGCGACCGCCGCGCGCCACGGAGCGCCGAGCGCACGGCACAGCAGAAACAGAAGCTGCTGCGTTCCCGACGCGACGAAGATATTCTCCGCCCCGCTCCTCACGCCGCGCGCGCGGTAGGCGTAGGCCGCGAGCGCGCGCCGCAGCTCCGGCTCGCCGCGCGGGTCGCCGCGCGATGTTATCTCGCTCCGACGCTTGAGCGCTGCGCGCACGCAGCGCCCCCACGCCTCGGCGTCCGCGGCCTCCGCGTCTATCGAGCCGCTGCGGAAGTCGAAGCGCGGCGGCGCTTCCTCCGTCTCGCGGCGCGCGCGCAGATTTCCCGCCGCAGGCTCGCCGCGCGCGACGAAGCAGCCGCTCTTAGGCACGCTCTCGGCGCGCCCTTCGACGATGAGCCGCGCATAAGCGTTCTCGACCGGCGAACGGCTCACGGAGAGCGCGGCGGCCAGCTCGCGCACTGACGGCAGCCGCGCGCCGGCGGCGAGCGCTCCGCTCTCCGCCGCATCCGCGAGCGCGCGGTAAATCTGCTTCCACACGGGAGTTTGGGAATTTTTGTCGAGTTCTATAAAATCGGCGACCATCGCTCTGCTCCAATCTGTCATTATAAATTTCTCAATATCTGGCCATTGAAGCAATGACAACTATATTCTATAACAATAAAGCACGGCCGTGGAACCTCCACGAAAGGAACATGAACGATGACGGAACAGGAAAACAGAGTGAAGCTCAACAGGGACCTCGCGCGTATGCTGCGCGGAGGCGTGATTATGGACGTGACTACGCCGGAGCAGGCGCGCATAGCCGAGGAGGCGGGAGCCTGCGCGGTGATGGCGCTAGAGCGCGTGCCCGCGGACATACGCGCCGCGGGCGGCGTCGCGCGCATGAGCGATCCGAAAATGATTAAGGAAATCCAGCGCGCCGTTAGCATCCCCGTCATGGCGAAGTGCCGCATCGGCCACATCGCGGAGGCGCGCATACTCGAGGCGCTCGAGATAGACTACATAGACGAGAGCGAAGTTCTCTCCCCCGCCGACGACCTTTATCATATCGACAAGCGGCAGTTCCGCGTCCCGTTCGTATGCGGCGCGCGCAATTTGGGCGAGGCTCTGCGCCGCATAGGGGAGGGTGCCGCAATGATACGCACAAAGGGCGAGCCGGGGACAGGCGACGTCGTGCAGGCGGTGCGCCACATGCGCGCCGTGCGCTCGGAGATAGCGCGCGTGCTCTCGCTGCGGGACGACGAAGTTTTCGAGGCGGCGAAGGAGATGCAGGCGCCCGCGGCGCGGCTCTTCGAGCTGCGCGAACTCGGCGGGCTTCCCGTTGTGAACTTCGCGGCGGGCGGCGTGGCGACCCCGGCGGACGCGGCGCTTATGATGACGCTCGGAGCCGAGGGCGTATTCGTCGGCAGCGGCATCTTCAAATCCGGCGACCCGGCGAAGCGCGCCGCCGCGATCGTCAAAGCCGTGACGAATTACCAAAATCCCGAAATCCTCGCCGAAATATCCGAAGACCTCGGCGAAGCGATGGTCGGGACGAACGCGGACGAAATAGCTCTGCTGATGGCGGAGCGCGGAAAATGAGCGCGCCGCTCACGGTAGGCGTGCTCGCCGTGCAGGGGGCCTTCGCGGAGCACTGCGCGGCGCTTCGGCGCACGGGCGCGGAACCGCGCGAAATCCGCGGGCCGCGCGAGCTTGACGGAATAGACGCGCTGATACTGCCCGGCGGCGAGAGCACGGCGCAGGGGCGGCTCATGCGCGAGCTCGGACTTTTCGCGCCGGTCGCCGCGATGATAAACGACGGCCTTCCCGTATTCGGAACATGCGCGGGCATGATACTGCTCGCGAAAAATATCGAGAACGACGAACGCCGCCACTTCGCCGCGATAGACATAACGGTGCGGCGCAACGGCTACGGGCGGCAGCTCGCGAGCTTCGTCACGCGCGGGCGCTTCGCGCAGTACGATAATGTCGAGATGGTTTTCATCCGCGCGCCCTACGCCACGGCGGCTGGGCCGAACGTCGAGATTCTCGCAGAAATCGACGGACGCGCTGTCGCCGCGCGCGAGGGGCGTATGCTCGCCGCGGCCTTCCACCCCGAGATGACGCCTGACCTGCGCGTGCTGGAATATTTCCTCTCAATGGCGCGCGCCTGAATTTGACGCTCGCGCTATAATTTAAGCGCATCGCATCAAAATTTAAGGAGGAAGGCAGCACATGGACGAAGTCTACAAATTTCTGAAAGAGAACCCGATTTTCTACGTCGCGACGATGGACGGCGACCAACCGCGCGTGAGGCCCTTCGGCGTAGTCGCGCTCTTCGAGGGCAGGCTCTACCTCCAGACCGGCAACGTGAAGCCCGTCTTCAAACAGATGATTGAGAACCCGAAGATAGAGCTCTGCACGATGGGCAGGGACGGAACCTCGTGGATGCGCGTCGCCGCGGAAGTCGTGCCCGACCCGAGAGTCGAGGCGCGCCGTCAAATGCTCGACGAGAACCCGACGCTGCGCCGCCTCTACTCGGAGGACGACGGCGTCGGCGAGGTGCTCTGGCTCAAGAACGCGACGGCGACCTTCTATTCGTTCGAGGGCGAGCCGCGCGTCGTGAAGTTCTAGCGAAAATTTCCGCAAGGCACGAAAAGAGGGCGGAAGCGCGAAGCTCCCGCCCTCTTTTTATAGTTTGCCGCCGCGCGCCTAGCCCAAGATTTTCTTCAAATCTTCTTCGGGCGTCGTGGTCGGCGCGATGTTGTAATGCTCGACGAGGAAGTTCAGAACGTTCGGCGAGACGAAGGCCGGGAGCGTCGGGCCGAGCAGTATGTTCTTTATGCCGAGGTGCAGCAGCGTGAGCAGGATGCAGACGGCCTTCTGCTCGTACCACGAGAGGACGAGGGAGAGCGGCAGGTCGTTGACGGTGCAGCCGAAGGCCTCCGCGAGCGCCGCCGCGACCTTTATCGCGCTGTAAGCGTCGTTGCACTGTCCCATGTCCATTATGCGCGGGAAGCCGCCGACTTCGCCGAGGTCGATGTCGTTGAAGCGATACTTGCCGCAGGCAAGCGTGAGCACGATCGTGTCCTCGGGCGTCAGCTTTACGAAATCGGTGTAGTAGTTGCGTCCCGTCTTCGCGCCGTCGCAGCCGCCGACTAGGAAAAAGTGGCGTATCGCGCCGCTCTTGACCTCCTCGACTATCCGTCCGGCCTCGGCGAGCACCGCGCCGTGGCCGAAGCCGGTCGCCGCCGCCATGCCGCCGTTGATTCCGGCAAATCTGCGTCTCTCCGGCCATCCGCCGAGTTCCAGCGCCTTTTCTATGACGGGCGTGAAATCCTTGTCATCCCCGATATGTACGAGCCCGGGATACGATACGACCTCGGTCGTGAAAACGCGGTCGGCGTAGGAGGGCTTCACCGGCATCAGACAGTTTGTAGTGAAGAGTATCGGAGCGGGGATGCCGTCGAACTCTTTCTGCTGGTTCTGCCACGCTGTGCCGAAGTTGCCCTTGAGGTGCGGGAATTTTTTCAGCTCCGGATATGCGTGCGCGGGGAGCATCTCGCCGTGAGTGTAGACGTTGACTCCGCGTCCAGCCGTCTGTTCGAGCAGCAGCTTGAGGTCGCGCAGGTCGTGGCCAGTCACTACGATGAACGGTCCCTTTTCGACCGTGAAGCTGACGCGCGTAGGCTGCGGCGTGCCGAAGCTCTCAGTGTTCGCGCGGTCGAGCAGCTCCATGCAGCGCAGGTTGACCTCGCCAGTTTTGAGCACGAGCGGCAAAAGCTCGTCCATCGTATCAAATTTCGCGAGGGCCGCGAGGCCTTCGAAGAAGAAGCCGTCCACCTCCGCGTCGCTGTAGCCGAGCACGGCGGCGTGGTATGCGTAGGCCGCCGTGCCGCGCAGGCCGAAGAGTATCAGCGACTTGAGCGAGCGTATATCTTCGTCCGCCTCCCAGATTTTCTTAACGTCGTAGGCCGGCGTCCCGTCGCCGAGATTCTTCCTCGCCACGCGCACGCGGGCTGCGAGCTCCGCGACGGTCGCGCTGTTGAAGTTCACGTTCGTCACCGTCGTGAAGAGCCCTTCGAGCATCAGCCGCGCGCCGCCTTCCGGCGCTTTGCCTCCTGCGGCCAGCGCGAACGAGATCAGCTCGCCGGTCAGCCCGTCCTGAAGCTCCGCCGTATCCGCAGGCTTCCCGCATACTCCCATATTGCCCGTGCAGCCGCGGCATCCCGCCGTCTGCTCGCACTGAAAACAAAACATTTTTTTCTCCATGGTAAACCCCCTCCGTCGCTCCGCGCTCGCGCGCCTAGTCCAATATTTCCCCGTCGACCGCCACTGTGACAACCTGCCACGGCAGGAGCTTGCCGCTCGCCATAAGCGCGCGCTTCACAGCTTCCTCAATGCCGCCGCAGCACGGGACTTCCATGCGCACGACGGTCACCTCCTTTATGTCGTTGTTTCTGATTATCTCCATCAGCTTCTCCGCGTAGTCTACGCCGTCGAGCTTCGGGCATCCGACGAGCGTCACGCGCCCCTTGATGAAGCGCTCGTGGAAATCGGCGCGCGCGAAGGCCGTGCAGTCCGCCGCGACGAGCAGCCTCGCCCCGTCGAAGTACGGCGCGTTCACAGGCGCGAGCTTTATCTGCACGGGCCACTGCGAAAGGCGCGAAACAACCTCGCTTGCGCGCGGCGAGGGAACATCCGCGGTTTCGCGCTTGAGCTCGCGCGAGTAGGTGCCGGGGCATCCGCATGGCAGCTTCCCCTCCGCGGCGCGCTTCGCCGCGACGTTCGCCTCAGCCGCGGCCTTGTCGTAGGGAGCCGCCTCGCGCTCGACGAAGCTTATCGCCCCCGTCGGGCATGCCGGCAGGCAGTCGCCCAGGCCGTCGCAATAGTCGTCGCGCATCAGCCGCGCCTTTCCGTCAACCATCGCTATCGCGCCCTCGTGGCATGCGTTCGCACACGCGCCGCAGCCGTTGCATTTTTCTTCGTCTATTTTTATGATTTTCCTAATCATTCGTCTGTTCCCTCTCTATTTTAAAGATATTGATCACGTCGCTGGCGGGGCAGCAAAATCTGATTTCGCCGCATTCCGACCTCGGCGGCTCGCCGTCGTACCTTAGAATGTCTATATACGGAAACGCCGCGTGCATCGCTATAGGGCAAAGTTTTCCGCGTTCCGTATCGTAATCGAAGCTGTCGCCCGGCCTATGCCCGTGATGACACTGAGGACTTCCCTTTTTATCAACCAGCGTAATTTTTATTTTCGGCCTCAATTTCATCGCCTCCGTCAGCCTCACGGGCCGCATATTGCCGTTCCTCGTTTTTTTCTTGCTTCAACGGGTCAAGCATAATACAATGAATAGAATAAGTATGTCGCAAATACAACGGACGGCGGATCAATATGAGAAAATATCTCGACGTGATAAAAAGCTCGCGGCTATTCCGCAACATAAACGACGATGAAATCGAGGCGATGCTCACCTGCCTCTCCGTCTCGTCGCGCGATTACGCAAAAAACGAGTTCATCCTGCGCGCGGGAGAGCGTTCTGGTTCCATATGCCTCGTGCTCAGCGGCGCGGTTCACATCATAAAAGAAGATTTTCTCGGCAACCGCAACATCATCTCCGAAGCACTGCCCGGCGATATATTCGCCGAAAGCTACGCCTGCGCCCCGGGCGCGCCGCTCGAAGTCAGCGCCGCCGCGGCGGAGCGCAGCGCCGTCATGTTCATGGACGTGAGCCGCGTGCTCACAGTATGCGGCTCGGCCTGCGCGTTCCACGCGCGGCTCATGCGCAACCTGCTCGCCGTGCTCGCAGAGAAAAATCTTCAATTCAGCGAAAAGCTGACATACATGACGCAGCGCTCGACGCGGCAGAAGCTTCTCTCATATTTATCGGCCGAGTCGCTGCGCCGCGGTTCGCGCGAATTCGAAATACCCTTCAACCGCCAGCAGCTCGCGGACTACCTTTCAGTAGACCGCAGCGCGCTCTCTGGCGAACTCTCGAAGATGCGCGGCGAAGGGCTGCTCGACTACCGCAAAAACAAATTTACGCTCGCGCCGGGAACGGACGGCGGCGAGTAAACGCCGACGCCGTTGTATAATTTCAGCGGACGGAGGTAAGGCTATGTATTCGACCGAAAAGACGGAACGGTGGTTTGCGCGCTACGTTGACTCCTTCCGCGTCGGCGGCGCGCTTGAAAATATGCAGGAGCTGAAGCGGAAGCACAGCAGGCGCGTCTGCGCCATCGCCTGCGCGATAGCGGAGTCGCTCGAATGGAACGAGGAGCACGACGCGTGGCTCGCGCACGCGATCGGCTTGCTGCACGACACGGCGCGCTTCGAACAATACCGCGACTACAAGACCTTCGCCGACGCGGCGAGCTTCGACCACGGCGGGCGCGGCGCGGAGATTCTCGATCGTGAGTTCATGTGGGACGGAATAGAGGAGGGCGACAAAGAAAAGCTGCTCGCGGCGGTGCGCTTCCACAACAAGATAGAAATCCCGCCGTCGACGCCGCTCGCCGTCTACCGATGGTGCGCGCTTGCGCGCGACGCCGACAAGATAGACGTATTCCGCATGGTGCAGAGCCGCATTGACAACGGCACGATATACGATATGCTGCCGCGCCACAAGAGAGTCACGGGACTCTCGCCCGCACTGGTCGAAGAGGTGCGCGCGACCGGCCGCGGCTCGTACCTCAACGCGCGCTCGCTCCAGGACTACCGTCTGATCCAGCTCACGTGGGGGCTCGACCTCAACTATCCGGTGTCGGCCGCCACATTGAGAGAAGAGGGAATATTCCTGCGCATCGCCGACGATCTGAAAGATTACGGTATAGGCGACGTTATAGACGTCTTAATGGACAAGATAGAGAAAATCTGACGGATTTCAACGCGGCGCGCATACGCGCGCGGAAAAACAGCGCGGGCCCCCTGCTCCGCGAGCAGTGTGAACATAAGTATCTACTCGATATATCTTCACCACAAACCATAGGATAGCAGTCATCTGCCGCCCAAAACTTTACTGTGCTAAATCCAATCTCACCGGCAGCACCAGTACCAATAATAAATGCTGTATTCTCTGGGTAGTTGTAGTCTGTATGATAGCCTAAGGGCATCATACTGTTTTGGAATACTGGATATCCAGAATCGGTAGAAAGTTGGTCACGAACCAATCTTTTGCCGCGTTCAATTGAGACAGCATCTCCGAGTTTTTTATATTCCACTCCATTCGGGCAAAGCTCCTGAATCAGTTCATCCAATCGGCTCATTTATCTTCCCCTCTTTCTTCATTCCAACAGGTTAAGTCTATATAATGGTGTAAATCGAAAAATTGAAAAGAGCCGGAGGCTCATCTCTCAGGTATAACGAAGATCTGCCAAAACCAACATAATACCGGGGAGGACGAACACGATGGCTCAGCTCAATATTGAATCAGGAGGAAATTCTACAGCTTCTTTCCAAAGACCATGACCGGGCATTTCCGGGAATTACTTCGGAACAGCCTCAACAGCATACCGATGGCAGA
>CAVEUD010000007.1:0-96135 GCA_963618995.1 bacterium | reverse complement strand
GTACCTATGTTAAGATGCGGCTTATTACGTACAAAATGTTCCTTTGCCATAACTGGTCTTACCTCCTCTGATGATTCTTAAGCCTACGCTTTCAGCAGCTCTTCGGCTACATTGCGAGGCACTTCTTCGTAATGGTCGAAGCTCATAGTATACGAGGCACGACCAGAAGTTTTGCTTCTAAGGTCGGTCGCGTAACCAAACATCTCCGCGAGCGGAACGAAAGCCTTAACAATGCGTGCGTTAGCGCGTACGCCCATCTCTACAACCCTGCCGCGGCGCGACGAAAGATCGCCGATGACGTCTCCCATGTATTCTTCGGGGACGACGACTTCGACGTTCATGACAGGCTCCATAAGGACTGGGCCTGCTTTTTTAAGAGCTTCTTTTATTGCCATTGAACCAGCAATGCGGAAAGCCATTTCGGAGCTGTCGACTTCGTGGTAACTTCCATCAACAAGGGCGACTTTTATACCAATGACAGGATAGCCACCGAGTACGCCGTTGTTAAGGGCGTCTTCAACGCCCTTCTGAGCAGCGGGAATGTATTCCTTCGGAACCACGCCACCAATGATCTTATCTTCCCACTCGAAACCTTTGCCATCTTCGAGAGGCTCGATCTCAAGGACAACGTCACCGTACTGCCCCTTACCTCCGGATTGCCTGACGAACTTGCCCTGGGCTCTCGCCGGCTTTCGTATAGCCTCACGATAAGCAACCTGAGGACGCCCAACCTTGACTTCAACATTGAACTCCCTGCGGAGGCGGTCTACGATAATCTCAAGATGGAGTTCCCCCATACCGCTGATGAGCGTCTGACCGGTATCTTCGTTGACGGAGACGCGGAAGGTTGGATCTTCCTCCGAAAGCGCTTCAAGCCCTTTAGCAAGTTTAATTTGATCCGCCTTACTCATAGGCTCAACAGAAAGTGAGATGACGGGCTCAGGGAACACAAGGTTTTCAAGAAGGACCGGACGCCTTTCGTCACATAACGTGTCACCGGTACGTACCTGTTTGAGTCCAGGAATGGCAACGATGAGTCCAGCCTGCGCACTATCCATCTCCTCACGCTTATTAGCGTGCATACGAAGAATGCGCCCGATTCTTTCGCGGCGTCTCGTGTTAGTGTTGTAGATGGACATCCCGTTCTCTATTGCACCGGAGTAGATGCGGCAGAACGCGAGACGTCCTACAAACGGGTCGACCATAATTTTAAAAGCGAGCGCCGCAAAAGGTTCATTAGCGTCTGCCTTAATTTCTATCGTCTCCGATGTGTCGTCGGGGTCGACCCCCATGACATGTGGCATATCGTGCGGGCTCGGCAGGTATTCAACGACAGCGTCAAGAAGAGGCTGAACTCCCTTGTTCTTAAATGCGGAACCGCACATAACGGGAACGATGTCGAGACTTATCGTGGCCTTTCTGATAACTTTCTTGATGAGCTCGACGGGGATTTCTTTACCTTCGAGGTACATCTCCATCATTTCATCGTCGTAGTCAGCCAGCATCTCAAGCATTTCCATTCTCGCAAGCGCAGCTTCTTCCCCAAGCTGCGGAGGAATCTCAGCGTTGTGAAAAGCCGTACCAAGCGTGTCGTCATAAATGACAGCTTTGTAGTTGACAAGATCGACCATGCCGGCAAAGCCATCCTCGACCCCTATAGGGAGTTGGATTGGGACAGCCTTAGCTCCGAGACGTTTGCGCATCTGATCTACAACTGCAGAGAAATCAGCCCCGACTCTGTCCATTTTGTTGACGAACGCTATCCTAGGCACCCCGTATTTATCAGCCTGACGCCATACGGTCTCGGACTGCGGTTCAACTCCGCCGACTGCGCAGAAAACCGAAACGGCACCGTCAAGAACACGCATGGAACGCTCGACTTCTACAGTAAAGTCCACGTGCCCGGGCGTATCAATGATATTGATCAGGCAATCGTGCCAGAAACAGGTAGTAGCGGCCGAAGTAATGGTAATGCCACGTTCGCGCTCCTGTTCCATCCAGTCCATCGTAGCGGCGCCTTCATGCGTCTCGCCGAGCTTATGTTTACGACCGGTATAGAACAAAATACGCTCTGTAGTCGTCGTCTTACCCGCATCTATATGCGCAGCTATTCCTATATTGCGCACTTTGCTTAAATCGATGCCCTGCATCGTCAACACCACCAAACCAGATTAGAATTTATTGTCTTCACTACCAACGGTAATGAGCAAACGCGCGGTTGGCTTCCGCCATGCGGTGAGTATCTTCGCGCTTCTTTACAGAACCGCCCTCCCCCTTACAGGCGTCGCCGAACTCCCTAGCAAGACGCTCGACCATCGGTATTCCTTTGCGCGAACGCGAATAGCTAATTATCCATCTGATCGCGAGCGCTTGAGCCCTGTCAGGTTTTACCTCTACCGGGACCTGATATGTGGCACCCCCGACTCGCCTCGGACGAACCTCGACAAGCGGACGGACGTTCACCATCGCTTTTTCAAAAACTTCGCCGGGCTCCATGTTGAGCCGACCTCCAGCCAATTCCAGCGCACCATAGAAAATACGCTCTGCAGTGCTTTTCTTTCCGCCCATCATAAGACAGTTAATGAACTTCGTCACAGATGCGCTTCCATAGATGGAATCGGGCGGCGTTATACGTTTCTTTACATGACCCTTACGCGGCATAAATAACTACCTCCACTAAAATTCCCAAAAACTATTTCGGTCGACGCGCACCATAAAGTGAGCGGCTCTGACGGCGGTTTTCAACTCCACCGCAGTCAAGCGTACCCCTAATTATGTGATAACGGACGCCCGGCAGGTCCTTTACACGACCGCCGCGAACAAGTACAACAGAGTGTTCCTGAAGATTGTGCCCCACGCCGGGGATATAGGCAGTAACCTCTATACCGTTCGTAAGACGAACACGCGCGACTTTGCGAAGAGCCGAGTTTGGCTTCTTCGGTGTAACCGTATAAACGCGGGTGCATACGCCGCGGCGCTGCGGGTTCTCCTGGAGTGCAGGTGCACTTGAACGGCGTCTTTTTTCTTCTCTGCCCGTACGAATAAGCTGACTAATTGTTGGCAAATGACTCCCTCCTTCTCATACGAATTGTTCTACTTTTTAAGAATTGCCGCGACCGCTGTTTTGTGTGATACGACGCAGGCTCTTCCCAACTTCACCGAATCTTCCGCAAGCTCCACAGGCGTTCCGGATTCTTCCGAAGCCTTTCTGACTTCTACTGAGAGCTTCTCGTCGGCATCGTCCGCCAGAAATACTTTCAAC
Source organism: bacterium (assembly GCA_963618995.1). GTDB lineage: Bacteria > Synergistota > Synergistia > Synergistales > Synergistaceae > Caccocola. The sequence continues at coordinate 92,873 of CAVEUD010000007.1, read as the reverse complement.
ACCTCTCCCCGTCTCAGGCTTCTCATGACGCTATTGAAGCCCGCCGTTCTCGGCGAGGAGGATAATTCATTTAAAGGCACACGAACACCTCCCGTGCGCAGCCGCACCGATATATATTAACAGCGCAGTGCGCACGTGTCAATAAACACGGCGCTCTGCGCTGCAAAAATTATTCTACCGCAAATCTGTTATTCTGCGAAGGTAGGCTCAGCTAGCTCCGTATCCGGCGCGTCGCCGCTGATTTCCGTTATCTCGACCTTGCGGTGGCGTTCCACTCCGGTACCGGCAGGGATGAGCAGGCCGATGATGACGTTCTCTTTAAGTCCCGCGAGCGTGTCGACGTCGCCACGCACAGCCGCCGCAGCGAGGATCTGCGCCGTCTGCTGGAACGAAGCCGCAGAGAGGAAGCTGTCGGTTGCGAGCGCAGCCTTCGTCACGCCGTGGACGACCGGACGCCACTGCGGCTCTTCGCTGAGCCTGCGGACGAACGAGACGCGCTGCATAAGCTTCTTATATTCGGAAGCCGACGACTTGGAGCGGACGGTGATCGTTCCCGCGGCTACCGCCGCTATCTTGTCGAGCAGAGAGCTCGTGATTTCCTGCGCGCCTGCTGCGACGACTTCTCCCTTTTCGTTGGCGACGGGTTCGAGCAGTATCTTGCCGAGCACTCTTTCCGTGAGCAGGAGCTTCAGTACGCGCTCGCGTGTCAGGATCATGTCGTCGCACTCGACTCCGCTTATCGAACCATCGATGATGCCGCTGATGACTGAGCCGTCGATCACGTGCGGAATGTCCTCGATTATTTCTCCATCGGCGTCGAACGCCTGCTTCACGGCCTTGCCGAAGAAATGGTCGATTAGCGCGTGGTGCATCGCGTCGGTCAGGTTGATGATCTCAGGCGACTTCCAGAGCTTTATTTGCTTTATGTTGTGCTTCTTAAGAAGAGCAATAACATCGTCGCCAAGTACAGAGTCGGATTTCACGATGATGTTCCCGGCTTCGTCGGCAATGTCGCCGGCTATCCATGACTTATCCTTGTTTTCTTCAAGCAGATTCATATCGCGGATGTAGACCGGCTGCGGCGCAAATCCGATTATCACCGCAAGGTCGGGCGATGTGAGCCGCGTACCGCCGACGACAAGGATTTCTCCGGTCTCTGGCGACGTGAAGCCGCCTATCAGTTCGAGCCCTTCCATCGCGCGTCTGAAGTTTGTGTCGCCTATTATGACGCGAACTTCACCGTTCTGGTCTTCTGCCGTTATCTCGGTTGCGGCGCTGCCAGGCTGGAGTATCGCTTCAAGCGTGCCTTTGCTGAAAGAGGACAAATCCTGGCCGCCATTTTCTGGTGCAACACAGCCAGCTACGTCAACTATCCTGTAGTCCTTTAAGAAGTTGTAGGACTCTTCGAGAGAGGCGGCATTCTTGTCACGAATCTCTTCGACTGCCTTCTCGAGGTCGTCCTTCCATACAAGCTCGCCGGATACGAAGGAGCTGTCGCCTTCCTTCATGACGCGGACGCGGTTGACCGGCGCCACCTTGCGCAGGATCGTCTCGATGTGCTTGTCGTTGATGGAGACACCCTGTGAACGGTAAACTTCCTGAATGCCGTCGAGCAGATAGTGCTGCACGGCCTCAAGTCCTTCGACTTCAAGCATCTGCTGCGGGTCGATGTAGCCTTCTGTGAGAATCTGCCCCTTCTTTATGCGGCTGCCTTCTTCTATGCCGGAGAGCAGGTTCTGCGAGGCAGGGATGTTGTATGAGACGCGCTCCTCTGTGCCGTCCTCGTGCTCCTTGGCTATTATGAGCTTGCGTTTGCCGTCCATCTCGCGAAGCTCAACGATAGTGCCTTCCTCTTCGGCAAGGATGGCGACCTTCTTCGGGCGGCGGACTTCAAAGAGCTGTTCGATTCTCGGAAGGCCCTGAGTGATGTCTTCACCTGTGAACTGGCGGACGCCTCCGGTGTGGAATGTGCGCATCGTAAGCTGCGTGCCTGGTTCGCCTATCGACTGGGCCGCAACTACTCCGACTGATTCGCCTATCGCGACTTTCTTTCTAGTCGCAAGGTCACGTCCGTAGCACATGCGGCAGATGCCGTGGCGCAGGCCACAGGTCAGCGGGCTGCGCACCCAGACGGAGGTGATACCGAGCGACTCTATGTATTTCGCTTTTTCGGCGCTTATCTCTTCGTTTCTTTCAAGTATCAGCTCGCCGGTCTCTGAGTTCCTTACATCTTCAAGGCTTACGCGCCCAGCGAGACGCTCCGCCATACCGATGGTGACTTTGCCGTCCTGCTGGAGGAGCGGGCGGATTTCGACGCCGTGATGCGTATCGCAGTCTTCTTCGGTTACGATAAGATCCTGTGCGACGTCGACGAGGCGGCGCGTCAGATAACCTGACTTAGCGGTACGAAGAGCCGTGTCGGCAAGCCCTTTTCTGGCTCCGTGCGTGGATATGAAGTATTCCAGCGTGTTGAGCCCTTCTTTAAAGTTCGCCGTGATCGGGTAGCGAATGATACGGCCAGACGGGTCCGCCATGAGTCCGCGGATACCAGCCATCTGGGCGACCTGCCCGCGGGAGCCTCGGGCTCCGGAGTCGACCATTATCCAGAGGGCGTTGGTGAGGTCCATGCTCTCCATGATCTTGTCCGCGATGCGGCGTCCCGCATCGGCCCAGAGGATGTCTTTCTGGCGCATATATTCATCCTCGGTCATGATACCCATTTCATACTGCGAGGTGAGATCCTCTTCCTGCACTTCTGTGACGTCGAGTATCTCGCGTTTCTCCTTCGGGACGATTATGTCGCCGACGCCGAGGCTGATGCCGCTGACTGTCGACCAGTGATAGCCGAGCGACTTTATCGCGTCGAGCATCTCGACCATGCCGGTCTGTCCAACTTTATCGTAGGCTTCGTCGAGAAGCTTGCCCATTTCCTTCTTATTAATTATGTCGTTTTTATAGCGGAAGCCGGGGTGCAGAGCGCAGTTGAAGAGTACGCGGCCAGGCGTCGTCTCTATCCATTTGCCGTCGACGGTGTCGCACTCCCACTCGGGGGCTTTCTTGAGCATTATTTTCGAGTTGACGTGGACGAGCTCGTGGTCGAGCGCGGAGAGGACGTCGTCCATGTTGCGGAAGTGCATGCCCTCGCCCTTCATGCCATTGCGCATAGTCGTCAGATAGTAGACGCCGAGAATGATGTCCTGCGTCGGCGTGACAACCGGCTTACCGCTCGCCGGCGAGAGCAGATTGTTCGAGGAGAGCATGAGGACGCGCGCCTCGGTCTGCGCTTCGAGCGAGAGCGGGACGTGGACGGCCATCTGGTCTCCGTCGAAGTCTGCGTTGAAGGCCGTGCAGACTAGAGGGTGCAGGCGTATCGCCTTCCCTTCTATAAGAACCGGCTCGAATGCCTGTATGCCGAGGCGGTGCAGCGTCGGCGCGCGGTTAAGCATGACGGGATGGTCCTTAATGATGTCTTCTAAGATTCCCCATACCTCGTCGCGGCCGCGCTCAATGAAGCGACGCGCACTCTTGACGTTCGGCGCAAGTCCGCTCTCGACGAGCTTGTGCATAACGAACGGTTTGAAAAGTTCGAGCGCCATCTGCTTTGGAAGGCCGCACTGGTATATCTTGAGGTGCGGGCCGATGACGATGACGGAGCGTCCAGAGTAGTCGACGCGTTTTCCGAGAAGGTTCTGACGGAAGCGCCCCTTCTTCCCGCGCAGCAGGTCGGTGAGGCTCTTGAGCGGACGGTTTCCGGCGCCGAGCACCGCCTTGCCGCGGCGGCCATTGTCTATCAGCGCGTCAACGGACTCTTGGAGCATACGCTTTTCATTGCGCACGATGATCTCGGGCGCGCGTAGCTCCTGGAGCTTGCGGAGACGGTTATTGCGGTTGATGACGCGGCGATAGAGATCGTTGAGGTCCGAAGTTGCAAAGCGTCCGCCGTCAAGCTGGACCATCGGGCGAAGGTCCGGCGGAATGACTGGAAGGACTGAGAGCACCATCCATTCCGGGCGCGAGTCGCTCTTGCGGAAGTCCTCGGCGACTTGGAGACGCTTGATAAGCTTACGCTTCTTCTGTCCAGAGCACTCGGCTATCTCCTCGCGGAGCTGGTCAACGAGCGTATCGATGTCTATCTCGTGCAACAGCGTGTAAACGCCTTCAGCTCCGATACCGGCTTTGAAATTCGGGTCATATGCCGCGCAGATCGCCTGTTCGCGTTCGAGTATGATGTCGCCGCGCTCGAACGGAGAGTCGCCGCCGTTGATAACAATGTAGCACGGGTCTTCTATAGTCTCACTCTCCTCAACGGCCTGGAAGCGCTTCGGATATTTCTGCGTGTAGAGGCGCGATTCGCTCTCGGAGATTACGTCGTTTTTCGCGAACGGAAGATGGACGACCGCAGTGACGATGTATGCTTCCTGATTGTTAAGGACGGCGCGGTCGGCCTTGAGCTCGGGATCACGCTCAAGCATAACCTTCTTTTTCGTTTCGGAGACTATCTTCGTTCCGTCAACGGATTCGCCCTCGTTATATATTCTGTATGCCGGCTCGACCTTGAAGAGGTCGTCGCCGAAGTCGCTGCGGAATCGACCGACCTGCGCCGCCGTAATAATGTCGCCTTCGTCGACGGGGACGTCCTCAACCTTCGTAATACGGAAGGCCTCCTCGGCCTTGAACTTAGAGTCGTAGAAACGGTGGATTCGCTCCTCAGAGGCGGACATGAGAGAACCGCGGCGTGCAAGGTCTATCCTGCGCCCTTCGTTGACTACCTTATATACCTTTTCGCGGCGGCGCGTCGGGGCGAAGTAGACGACCTTTTCAAGATCCTTCGTCGAAGCGCCTAGCAGCAGGCTCAGGCGGCTCGGGATGCCGCGCAGGTACCAGATATGGACGACTGGAGCGGCAAGCTCGATGTGGCCCATCCTTTCGCGGCGCACGCGGTTGTCGGTGACTTCAACGCCGCAGCGCTCGCAGACGACGCCGCGGAACTTCGGACCGCTACGCTTATATTTTCCGCAGGCGCATTCGTAGCTCCTGATGGGGCCGAATATGCGCTCGCAGAAGAGACCGTCCTTCTCTGGCCGAAGCGACCTATAGTTTATCGTCTCCGGTTTCTTGACTTCCCCGTTCGAGAGTTCTCTGACTCTCTCCGGGGAAGAAAGTCTCATCCTTACTCCGGCGATTTCATGGCCCATGTTACTCATTAATCTTCATCCCCCTGGTCACCGGTATCAGCGTCGCTTTCAAACAGATCGTCGTTCAGCGCCGCAGCCTCTTTTTCTTCGTCGGTCTCATGCAGTTCGAGTCCGCTGTACTCCGCAGCACCTTCGTGGAACAGATCATCTATGCCGCCGCCGGTTTCGCGTCCCTTAGAGACTGCGTCTGCGTCGCTGAGGAACGCCGCGTCGATGTCGTCGACGGTCGCGTCGGGCTTGAACGATACGCGGCGCTGGCCTTTCTCTTCATCGTCGCTTAGCACAAGCTCGCCGAAAGTGCCGTCTGCGTACATAATCTCGACGTCGAGAGCAAGCCCCTGGAGTTCCTTGATAAGAACGCGGAAGGACTCAGGCACGCCCGGCTTCGTGAGGTTCTCACCCTTAACGATGCGCTCGTACGTCTTAAGGCGTCCGCGAATGTCGTCCGACTTTACCGTTAGCATCTCCTGGAGCATGTGAGCAGCGCCGTAGCCTTCGAGCGCCCAGACTTCCATTTCTCCGAAACGTTGTCCTCCAAACTGCGTTTTACCGCCGAGCGGCTGCTGCGTGATAAGGCTGTACGGCCCTATCGAGCGCGCGTGGATCTTGTCGTCTACAAGGTGTATCAGTTTCAGCATGTACATGACGCCGACCATGACCTTGTTGGCCATTGGCTCGCCTGTACGTCCATCGTATATCGTTATCTTGCAGTCGTCGCGCATCTCTGGGTACTTCGTCTCCTGAATTTTCTTGATGTCGGAAGCGATATCTTCAGATGTTACGGATTCGAAGACCGGTGTGACGACTTTGTAGCCGTTCTCTCTCGCGACGAAGCCGAGCATCGTTTCGAGAACCTGTCCGAGGTTCATACGGCTCGGGACGCCGAGCGGGTTGAGGACGACATCAACCGGCGTGCCGTCGGAAAGGTAGGGCATGTCTTCTTCGGCCATGATGCGCGAGACGACGCCCTTGTTTCCGTGGCGGCCCGCCATTTTGTCGCCTTCAGTGATTTTACGGAACTGGGCGACATAAACCTTGACGACTTCGTTTACTCCTGCGCTCAAGTCTTCGCTGTTCTTTTCGCGAGAGAGACGCTTTATTTCGACTACCTTGCCGCCTTCGCCATGCGGGACGCGCAGCGACGTGTCACGGACTTCGCGCGCCTTTTCGCCGAATATCGCGCGCAGAAGTTTTTCTTCAGGAGACTGGTCGGACTCTCCCTTCGGCGTGACCTTTCCGACTAGTATGTCGCCGGCCTTGACTTCGGCTCCGATACGCACGATGCCGTCTTCGTCGAGGTTTTTTAGCGCGTCTTCGCCGACGTTCGGGATGTCGCGCGAAATCTCTTCGGGACCGAGCTTCGTGTCGCGCGCCTCAACTTCATATTCTTCTATATGTATCGAGGTGTAGAAGTCCTCTTTTACGAGCCGCTGCGAAAGCAGGATGGCGTCTTCAAAGTTGTAGCCCTCCCACGAGACGAAAGCGACGAGGACGTTGCGCCCAAGCGCGAGCTCTCCCTGGTCGCAGGCCTGACCGTCGCCGATTATCTCGCTGGCGTCGACATGCTGACCGTGCGAGACTATCGGGCGCTGGTGTATCGCAGTGCCCTGGTTCGAGCGGCGGAACTTCTGCATACGGTATTCGTCATAGCCGCCGTCGTCGGTCTTTATCTCTATCCTATCGGCATCGACGTAGGTGACTGTTCCAGCGCGGCGCGATACGACGCATGAGCCGGAGTCTTTCGCTATGCGGTGCTCGATGCCCGTGCCGACGACCGGCGAGTCTGGGAATACGAGCGGGACGGCTTGGCGCTGCATGTTGGAGCCCATAAGCGCGCGGTTCGCGTCGTCGTGCTCGAGGAACGGGATGAGCGCAGTCGAGATGGAGACTATCTGCTTCGGCGATATGTCGAGATAGTCAAGCTCTTTTGGGTCGATCTCTATGGTATTGTCCTGGTGACGGACGTAGACGCCGCCTGTGGAGGACGGGATGATGCGACCTTCGTCATCCATCGGCAGGTCGGCGCGTCCGACGTAGTACTCGTCTTCTTCGTCGGCGGAGAGATAAATGATCTCGTCTGTGACCTGCCCGCCGACCACCTTGCGGCGCGGGCAGACGAGGAATCCGTATTCGTTGATGCGCGCAAAGGTCGCGAGCGAGGTGACAAGCCCGATGTTCGGTCCTTCAGGGGTTTCTATCGGGCAGACGCGTCCGTAGTGCGTGTGGTGGACGTCGCGCGCTTCAAATCCAGCGCGCTCGCGCGACAGGCCTCCGGGGCCGAGCGCCGAAAGGCGGCGGCGGTGCGTGAGTTCCGCGAGCGGGTTCGTCTGGTCCATGAACTGCGATAGCTGGCCGGAGCCGAAGAACTCGCGGAGCGCCGCGGAAATCGGGCGGACGTTGATGAGATCCTTCGCCATAGCGGCCGCGAGATCCGGCGTCGTCGTCATGCGCTCGCGCGCGATGCGCTCCATACGGAGCAGGCCGATACGCACCTGGTTCTGAAGCAGCTCGCCGACCGCGCGCACGCGGCGGTTCCCCAGATGGTCGATGTCGTCCATATGCTCGTTGCCGTCGCGCAGGCGGATGAGTCCCTTGACTATCGCGACAACGTCAGTAACGGTAAGCAGACGCTCGCTGCTCGCTATGTCAAGCTGAAGCCTGCGGTTAATCTTATAGCGCCCGACGCGGCCGAGGTTGTAGCGCCGCGGATCGAAGAATATACTCGATATATATTCGCGTGCGTTTTCCATGCGCGCCGGTTCATTCGGACGCAGTTTGCGGAAGAGCTCAAGCATAGCTTCGTCTGGCGTGTTCGTGCTGTCACGCTCTATTGTCACGGCGAGCGACGGGTCTATGTCCCAGACCCAGACTTTGGTGCGGCCGTGGTTCCAAAGAACCTCCATGTGTTCCTTCGTAAGACGAGTGTTTTTGCGTATCTCGACTGCGCCGGCGCCGTCAGGAGAAACGACGTCCTCCGCGAGCAACATTCCGCGCACGTCGTCGTCGACGAGGTCTTTTTCAACTTCCTTGCCGTCGAAGAGGCGTATCATCTCGTCTGTAGTCTGCACGCCAAGGGCGCGGAGCATCTGGGTGACGGGAATTTTTTTGCGGTTGTCTATCTTGACGGAGAGCACGTCGCCCGCCGCAAGGTCGAATTCTATCCATGCGCCGCGGTCTGGGATGAGCTTCGCGATGAAGGTCTCCTGTCCAGGGATGCCGAACTCGGCGCTGTAATATACTCCTGCGGAGCGGGCGAGCTGGTTGACGACGACGCGCTCCGTTCCGTTGATTATGAATGTTCCCCTTTCGGTCATGGCGGGGAAGTCACCCAGGTAAATGTCTTCTTCTTTGATTTCGCCGCTCTTCTTGTTCACCAGACGAATCGTCGCGCGCAGAGGTCTCGACCATGTAAGATCCCGACTGCGCGCCTCATCCAGACTGATGGGCACCGGATCGACGTAATATCTTACTAATTCAAGCGCGAAAGAGTCGTCGTAGCTTTCGATGGGAAAAATTTCATCAAAGAGCTCCTGAAGCCCCTGCGAGGAGCGCCTGTCAGGCTCGACGTCGGCCTGAAAAAACCACTGGTATGAGTTGCGCTGTACCTCTACAAGATCCGGCAGCGGGATTAGATTTTTTTCCTTACCGAATGTCTTGCGGCGTTCGTATGCTTTGCCCGAGGTCTGTTTTACCTGCATGGGAGCATCCTCCCCATTAGAGAATTATAAAAGTGTACAATCGTACAAATGGAGATTATAGCAAAAAAGCGACAACTGTCAAGTGACAGGTGTCGCCTGTTTTATATTCCGGCAGATATCGCATATAGGCTCGGTTTCCCGACTGCGCCATTATGCTACAACGCGGCTCGGTTTGTCAAGCTTTACCGTAATTTTCCGATGTTTTCGCCGCACGGAGCGGCGGAGGCATAGCCGTGAGACGTTGCCCGCGCGCAGAGTCTGCGCTAAAATTCCGCCGTTACGGAGGCGCGCGGCTGATTCCCAAAGAGCGCGCGGTTCCAGAGGAATGTGCTAGGGTGAAGAATTAAGAAAATATTGCGAAGCTGAGCAAAGAGGAGCTCGCAGAGCTCATAGGCATATACTCGAAGAACTGGCTCGCTATAGACGGCGTCTGGTTTCAGTCGGTAGAGCGGCGCGACGGCATGGAGGCGGCGATGTATCACGACGCCGAGGCGTGGCGGCGCTTCACGGTCATCGAGGCGAAGCGCATCAAGGAATTTTTGAAGCTTCCCGAGCGCGCGGGGCTCGATGGGCTCGCGGCGGCGCTGCGGCTGCGTTTCTACACAAACCAAAACGAGGAAGAACTTGTCATCAACGGCGATGCTCTCATCCACACGATGGTGAAGTGCCGCGTGCAGACGGCGCGCGAGCGTAAGGGGATGCCGTTCCACCCGTGTAAGCCGGTCGGCTGCGTCGAGTACGAGGGCTTCGCGCGCACGATATACGACAGGATATCGTGCCACTGCCTGAGCTGCTACCCGGATGTGACGGATGAGAGCTACTGCAAATGGGAGTTCACGTTGAAGCGCGGGGAAGAAACCGCAAGCGCAGCAGATTAAAACAAACGACAAAGATCACGCGACCGCGGCATCATAGGCGCGGCAAAACGCCCCGCCTATCGCCGGCGTCTCAGGCGTTTGCCGCGGGAGCTCCCAGCGGTGGCGCACAGGTTCTGTCTGTGCTTTTGCCGGCGCGCGGATAGAATTGCCGCCGCTCCGTCAATTTATCGGAGCGGCGGCGAAGTTTCGCACGCGGCGCAAGCCTGCGGAGCGCGCGTTGATTTACGGATTTGTCGGCGGCTTTAAGGAGTTTTCTTCAACTCATGGAAGCTTCCGTAAAACCGCGGCGTTTTTCAGGATTCCGCGGACTTTTTCTCAGTTTTAGGGCTGCGGGTCGTTTTCGTGCTCTTCGGCGTATTTGCAGGCGGCCTTCATCATACGCTTGTAGATCGCAGAGCAGTAGAGCGCGCCCGTCGTGTTGTGCGCGAGGACTCGGTCCTTCGCGGCGACGGGGACGACCGGGGCCTTTGAATATTTTATGAAAAGCGCGTCGTGGCCGACGCAGAGGCCGAGCAGAAGGTTGAGGTCTGTCTTCGCCTCGGCGAGCACTGCGGCCTGCTCTATCGGGTTGCAGGATATGCTTCCGATGCGTTCGCTCTCCATCGCTCCCATCTCGGATTTCGGCACACCACAGACCTTGCAGTTGACGGTCGCGATTTCGAAATATTTTTCTAATATCGCGCCGAGCTTCGCCGCCTCTTCGGAGAAGGCCGCGCAAAAGGCTATGCCCAGCTTCTTGTAGCCCATCTTCTGCGAAAAAATTATTATCTCCTGTATGCGGTTCGCCTCGCCGTAGTATTCCGCCTCGACCTCGGAGGCCGCGCGCATCACGCGGCGGTCAGTCTCGTCGGCGTATAGCGTCGCGGCGTCGCAGACTGTGCAGGCCATGCCGCTGCCGCAGGGCTTTTCAGTACATTTGTCGCATCTCATTACAATACGCCTCTTTCATATTTTTTCATGTCGTCCGGCAGCGGCGCCTCTATCCTCGCGCCGCGCAGCGCGGCTGGCAGCGCCGCGTCGTCGGGGAATATCACGAGCCGCGCGTGGAGCAGCGGGCGCTTCCCCATCTTGCCGCCGTATTTCGCGTCGCCGGCTATCGGATGTCCAATCGCGGCGAGGTGCGCACGGGCCTGGTGCGGGCGGCCCGTCACGAGCTCCGCTTCGACGACGCTCCGGCTTCCCGCGACTTCGATCCTCCTGTAAAGCGTGAGCGCGCGCTGTCCGCCGTCGTCGGGGCGCACTGTGTTCGTGCGCGCGTCCTTCAACAGCGGCAGGTCGATTCCCCCTTTTTCCGGTGCAACGCCCTCGACGACGGCTCTGTATATTTTTTTAATTTTTCGTTCGCGCACAAGCTCGGCGAGAATCCGCTGCGCCTGTCCCGTGAGCGCTATTATTACCGCGCCGGATGTGTTTCTGTCTAAGCGCTGCACCGTCGCGGGACGGTAGTCGCTCCGCTCCCAGCGCAGCTCGGAGAGCGCGCGCGTAATCAGCGAGTCGCCGCCGCGTTCGTCCGGCTGTGTCAAAAGCCCGGCGGGTTTGTTGACTATCCAAGCAAAATCGTCTTTGTAGAGAGTTTCGAGCGGCTTCGCGTGCAGAAGTTCGCGCGTGGGCGCGGCTGCCGCTTTCGCGCCGTCTTTCCACGGCACGGTAAGCCTCTGCCCTTCGACTAAGCGTGCTTCCCCCTTCGTGCGCTTGCCGTCAAGGCGCACTTCGCCGGTGCGTATCGACTTCATTATCGCGCCGAGCGATACGCCGGGCCAGAGCGTCCGCAGCACGCGATCCACCCTGCGCCCGTCGTTGTCGGCGGAGATTACGAGCTCGCGCGCCATTCTATTTTTTCCAGAAGCGGCGCTGCGTCGAGTTGTTCCATGCCGAGATCGGCTGCTCGTCAGTGAGGTTCTTTACGGAGTCCTTCCAGCAGAACATTCTGAAGTCGAGCTCGTCCGCCGACGATACGATGAGAGCCTCGGGCGTCGCGGGGACGACCGGCGAGCCGAACTCGCGCTGCCCGTGGTGGCTCAGCAGGATGTGAGAAAGGTGCGTCCGCAGCTTTTCCGACAGACCGAACTGCGCGGCGAGCTCCGAGAAGCGCAGATAGCCCTGCGCGACGTGGTCGAGCAGCGCGCCCTCAACGGTAATCTCAGGCACAGGAGCCATGCGGTATGACTCAAGCTTGCCTATGTCGTGTAGCAGGGCGCCCGCGATCACTATTTCCTTGTCCACGTCGTAGCCTGAGGCCGCCATAGACTCCGCCATCGCCTTCGCGCATGCCGCGACGGAGACGGTATGCTCCAACAGGCCGTTAGCGTAGGCGTGATGGTGGCTGACAGCGGCGGGCCAGTCGCGGAAGCGCGTCCAGCGGTCGCCGCCGAATACGAAGCGCAGGAACTTCCCCGCCTCGCCTTGGCACTCTCCGACGAGCGCCTCGAAGCGCGCAGCGAGCTCTCCGACCGGTACCGGTGAGTGCGGCAGGTAGCCCGCGGGCGGATATTTTTCCTGATTGAGCAGAGTTATCTTGTTAAAATTGAACTGAAGCAGGCCGCGGTACTCGGCGACCTTGCCGTTGACTCCAACTGTGCGTCCAGCGATCTGGACTATACGCTCGGGCGGCAGCTTATCGTCGTCGCTTTGCGGGGCGGATTCGGATTTATCAAGCCACTGCGCGTCCGACCAGACTTTCGCCTCTACGGTGCCGAGCCCGTCAGTCGCCGTCACGTCGTAGTAAGGTTTTCCGTTTTTATCGCTTTTCTGTGAAATATAGCTTATGACGAATATCGCCTTAAAGAGCGCGCCCGCTGGAAGCTTGCGCACCTCCTGGCTGTTAAGAAGCGTGTTCGCCGTCATACTTCATCTTCCTTCCGTAAAGGCAGTTTCACGTTTTTTAATGATAGCATTTTTTCGCCGATTGCACAGCGCTCCGTACATTTAATACATCAACGCTGCGGACCGCGGACAAGCGGTTCAATGTGTATAATAGCCTCATACCGATGTTCTATGCATAACCGACAGAGGAGGAATATATTCAATGAGCAAAGTAAACTGGGAATCGAAGCTTTCGAAAGCGGCTCTCAACGTAAAACCGTCGCCGATACGCGCGCTTCTTAAATACACAAAGACGCCCGGGGTTATATCTTTCGCTGGCGGCAACCCCGACCCTGCGGTCTTTCCCGTCGCTGAGTTTGCTGAAGCTGCTCAGATACTGAGCCGTGAGGGGCGCGACGTGCTTCAGTACGGCGCGACGAACGGATATGACCCGCTCAGAAACTACATCGCCAAATGGATGGCCCCGCGCATGGGGCGCGAGACTAAGCCGGACGAGATGCTTATAACGACCGGCTCGCAAGAAGGGATGGACCTTCTATGCGCCGTGCTCATCGACGAAGGCGACACGATAATCGTCGAAGGGCCGACATACCCGGGCGCGCTCCACGCAATGCGCAATCGCGGCGCGCGCTTCCTCTCCGTGCCGTGCGACAAGGACGGACTGCGCGTGGACCTTCTGCCTTCTGTCATCGAAGAGGGACGAAAGAACGGGCACAAAATCAAATTCATCTACACGATAGTGAATTTTCAAAACCCGTCCGGCGCGACCCTGACTGCGGAACGGCGCGCCGAGCTTCTTAAAATCGCCGAGAAGTACGACCTTCTCATCTTCGAGGACGACCCGTACGGACATCTGCGCTACGAGGGTGAGAACGTCCCGTCAATCTTCTCGATGGACAAAGGGCAGAGCGGGCGCGTCGTATATGCCTGCTCATTCTCTAAGATACTCGCGCCCGGGACGCGCGTCGCGTGGATAGTAGGGGACAGGGATTTAATAAATAAAATGGTTATGATAAAGCAGGGGACGAACCTCTGCACAAGCGTCGTCGCGCAGGCGCTGGTTTACGAGTACTGCCGGCTAGGGCATCTCGACGGCTTCCTGCCTAAAATTATCGCGCACTACGCGAAGAAGCGCGGCGCCATGGACGCAGCTTTCAGGAACTATCTGCCGCAGAACGCGATATTCCACAGGCCGGAGGGCGGATTCTTCTTCTGGATTCAGGTGCCCGGCGTCGACTCTACGAAGCTTTTCATAAAAGCGATTGAACACGGCGTCGCGTTCGTGACGGGGCCCTCCTTCTATGCGGAGCCGGGAGCAGGCGTCGGCTTCATGCGCACCTGCTTCACATTCGCTCAGCCGGAAGAAATAGAGGAAGGCGCGAAACGCCTCGCCGCGGCGATAAAAGAACTCTAACGCCGCGGTTTTACAAATCTTGACGAAGCCTGGGACACCCCAGGCTTTTTCTTTTCTTTACAGCGACGGCTGCGGATGCTAGACTCTGCCGGAAAACTTGAAACTGTGGGGAGAATCTGTAAAAAATGGCGGAAGATATAATTGCTGCGCAGGCGACGGCGTGGGGAGAGGGCGGCATAGCGATAGTGCGTCTCTCCGGCGAGGGCTGCGCGCGGCTCGTTGGTAAGATTTTCCGAGGGCGGCGTCCGTTTGAAGAACAGCCGCCGCGGTACATGGCGCTCGGCGCTCTGCGCACGCGCAACGGAGAAACGTTCGACGAGGCGCTCGCGGTACGCTTCCCACGCGGTGCAAGCTACACGGGCGAGGAGAGCGCGGAGATACACTGCCACGGCGGCACGCTGGCGGCGCAGAAATGCATCGAAGAGCTATGCGCGCTGGGCGCGCGGCTGGCCGAGCCCGGCGAGTTCACGCGGAGGGCTTTCGTCAACGGGCGCATAGACCTCGCTCAGGCCGAAGCCGTCCTCGGCATAATAAAGGCGCGCAGCGACGAGGCTCTCAAGGCATCCGCGCGCTCGCTCCAAGGCGGGCTGACCGCCGAAATAAAAGACTTTATGGACGGGCTGACGGACCTCGCCGCGGCGCTCGAAGTCGACCTCGACTTCCCGGAAGAGGGCGAAGGTTTCATATCTCCGGATGAGAGCGCAGCGCGGATAAAAAACCTAGCGTCGCGATGCGCCGCGCTCGTGTCGAAATGCCGCTCGGGGATGCTGCTGCGCGAGGGCGCGCGCGTCGCGATAATAGGCCGCCCAAACGTCGGCAAATCGTCGCTGCTCAACGCGCTGCTGGAAGAAAACCGCGCGATAGTCACAGCCGTTCCAGGCACGACGCGCGACAGCATAGAAGCAACTTTCATATACAAAGGCCTGCCTGTACGCATAATTGACACGGCTGGCATCCGCGATGCCTGCGACGAGGCCGAGGCGATAGGCGTCAGCCGCTCGCTCAAAGCTATGGAAGAGGCCGACGTCGTGCTCTGGGTCATAGACGGCTCGGAGCCGGATCTGTCGTGCAGCGCAGGCGGCGAAGAGCTGCGCCCGCCGGCAGGGACCGTCATAGCGCTCAACAAAAGCGACCTGCCGCAGAAAATGTCCGAAGCCGGGCTCCGCGCCGCATTTCCTGACTCCGAGGTCGTCTCGATATCGGCGGCGAAGGGCGTGGGAATAGAAGAGCTCAAGAAGACTATCTTCCGCCGCGTATCGTGCGGCGGCGCGCTCGCGGGCGGCTACGCCGTCACGGCGCGCCAGATGGAATGCCTGACCGAGGCCGGAAAGGCGATAGACGAAGCCGCCGCCTCGCTCGTAGCGGGCGCCGGCGGCGACGCGACGATCGCATGCGTAGCGGAGGCGCGCGCGGCTCTCTCCTCTCTGCTCGGCCTCGACGCCGCAGAAGATTTGCTCGATAAGGTGTTCGGAAGCTTCTGCGTCGGGAAATAGCGCATTGCCGGGACAATTTCCGTTCGAAGCGCCGCCACGCGCCGTCATAGTGACGGCGGAAAGCGCCGTGGAATTGGCGGAACTCTGCCGAGCCGCTGCGCGTTCGCCATTTTCGTACAGTTTTGCCAACCAAGCGACAGGGGGCGCGCGCAGCGGAAAATTCCGCCGCGCAGCCGTCGCGTCTGACGAAGCGGAGGCCGCTGAAATTCTGCTCTCGCCGTTCAAATCCGGCGGCGCGCGCAAAAAACTCGCCTTCGCCTTCCCAGGGCAGGGCGCGGCGGGCGCCGTGCCTGTCGCGGAACTTCTTCGCGTCATGCCCGTCTTTTCAAAATATCTCGACATCGCAGACAAGGCAGCGGAGCGCGCGGCGGGCGTTTCACTCATGCGCATTCTCGAAAAAGGACGCGGCGGCTCCGCTCTCGCGGAGCACCTCTCCGTTTTCGCTTACGGCGCGGCGCTCGCCCTTCAATACGCGGCCTGGGGATTCGTCCCCGATTTCATACTGCCGCACTCGCTCGGCGAATATGCGGCGCTTGCCGTCTCCGGCATGGCGGACTTCGCCGAGACGGCCCTCTTCGTCTGCAGCCGGGCGCTCGTCATAGACTCCATAAAAGAGCGCGGCGTCATGTTCCACGCAGCAGCTCCGCTCTGCTCTGCCGAAGAGATCGCGTCGCGGAACGCCGGGGAAATTTCCGTCGCCGCCGTCAACGGCCCACGCTCCGTCGTATTCTCCGGGACTGCGAAAGGGGCGAGGGCTGCGGAACGCGAGCTCGACGCGGCGAAAATCCAGCACCGCCGCCTGCGAGTACCATACGCCGCGCACTCGCCGCTCGCGGCCGAAGCCGCCGGGAAAATCGCTGCGCTCCCCTTCCCAGCCTTGAACGAACCTTTTTGTCCCGTATTTTCTTCCATAGACGGAAATCCTCTGACCGCCTCGGAGGCCGCCCGTCCGGAGCGCCGCGCCGCCCAATGCCTGCGCCCCGCGCGCTTCAACAAAGTTCTCGACGCGGCGCGGAACGTCGCCAACGACGCGCAGATCTCAGCCGTCGAGTTCGGCGTACACCGCACGCTAGCCGCCGCCGGACTCGCAGCCTTTCCGGACGGAGCATGGCGCAGAGCTTCATCGATGAAAAACTACGTCGCCGGCAAATCGCGCGAGTACTGCTTCAAACGCGGCGTCATTGAGACAGCCGCGGCGCTCTGGGAAGAGGGCTTCGCGGACGGCGCGGGATGGACGGAAATTTAATTTCAAAGCGTTGTGCAATTCAACGCCTGTACGGCACGATAATCATCATGAATGACTAAGCTATGTTCTTCCTGCTACCGTTCTACTCCCATACAAACATAAGTACGTTGACAATCATCATCTCCTGTGTTATACATATATTACTAAATCGATTTAATATAGTATAAAAAATAACGAGGTAAAAACGATGCCACCGAGCAACGAGATTAACGGCAAACTCTTGATTTCGATGTGGAGAAGCTTTTTTTATGCAAACCAAAACGCTGTGAGCGTATTCAGCGCCAACGGCCTTACGTTCCGGAAATTTGCAGTCTTGGAGCTTCTTTACAACAGGGGGGAATTCACCGTCAAGCAGATTACGGAGAAGGTGCTTTCCACCGGGGGCAATATTACAGTGGTCATTCAAAAACTTGAAACGGACGGTCTTGTCGTCAGAAAGGCAAATCCACATGACAACCGCTCTTACCTGATCTCGATTACGGAAAAGGGACGGAACTTGATGGATGTTGTTTTTCCGGCTGTCATGAATGAAATTCAGACCTATTTTTCAAGGCTGACAGACGAAGAGAAAAAGACGGTAGTAAGTATTCTACGAAAGCTACGAAGGTAGACAATCGCACAAACAAAGTTTCATGTCAATTTTGTGAGAAACCGGCGACGCCACAAACAAATGTTGCCGGTCAGTATCAATATAGTCAAAAACAATAAAACCGGAGGGCTGCAATCATGATGAGAGAAGATCTATTGAAGGCATATGTGGCACATGATTCAAACCGTTCAAGGCTCTATGTTGAAAAAGGGTACTGGACGGAAGAAACAATTACGATGAGAATCGACTATATGGCGCAGCGTTTCCCCGACAGAGAGTGCTTGGTGGGCGAAGGACAGCGTTATACTTATTCTCAGCTCAAGCACATAACAAATCGGTTGGCCCTCCACATGATTGCAATGGGGCTGCGCAAAGGCGAACGGGTGATTGTCCAGATCAACAACATCCCGGAGTTTATGCTGATTTATCTCGCCGTGCAGAAGATCGGCGTTATCCCAGTTTTGTGCCTGCCGCAGCAGCGTTATTCTGAGATTTCTCAGATTGCAGCCTCGGCAGATGCTGTCGGTTACATCGCAGTGCGGAAAATCAAGGACTTCGATTATAAGGATTTGATTGACCATGTCGCAGATGAGCGGCATATGAGATATAAGATGATTGCCGGCGAAGGGCAGGAAGTTCCGGAAGGTTACATCAGTGTCAACGAGTTGATTAAAAAGCCTGCCCCGGACGAGGATACGCCTGGATATATCGAACAATTCAGGCCCAACCCGCGCGACATTTCTGTGATTTTCCTCTCCGGCGGCACGACGGGAACGCCGAAATTGATTCCACGAGAATATAACTACTGGCGCCACTTCTGCGAGGAGAACTGCCGCGAGATTGGATATACGATGTATACGGTCGCGCTTGCCCTCGCTCCGCTTGCGCATGACTTTTCTCTCGGCTGTCCTGGCATTCAGGGCACGATGATGTACGGAGGCAAAGCGGTCGTAACAGCTTCAAACGACACAGAGAACATTTGCAAGGTCATTGAACAAGAGCACGTCACCGTCGCGCCGATGGTATCGGCGATGATTATCAAGATGCTGAACTTTGAAGGCAGAGAAAAGTACGACCTCTCCTCGTGGAAGATCGTCATCAACGGAGCTTCAAAGCTTGAGCCGGTGGTCGCCGCCCGCCTTAAGAGCGAATTGGGTGTCAGTTTAGTATCTCAGTACGGAATCACTGAAAGCACCGTCACTCAGACGGCTCTTGACGACGATGAAGATGTCATTCTAAACACCATAGGATTACCGGTCTGCCCGGGTGACGAGTGGAAAATCATCGATCCAAACGACGACTGCATCATTGCTGAAAGCGTCGGAATGCCGCACAGATGGCGCGGAGAAGCCGAGGTGGCGGGAGAGCTGATCTTCCGCAGCGCGGCGGGCATTGCCGGATATTACAACGCTCCCGACCGCAATAAAGAGGCGTTCTGGGGCGACGGCTTCTACCGTTCAGGAGACCTCGCCTGTATGCATAAGAGCGGCAGGGGCTTCGTGATTATGGGACGTCTGAAAGACGCGATCAACCGCGGCGGCGAGAAAATCAACTGCGAAGAGGTAGAGAACCTCGTCCTTGGAATCCCAAAAGTCCATAACTGCGCGCTCATCCCGATGCCTGACCCGGTCCTCGGTGAAAAGGCCTGTCTTTATGTGACGCTCCGCGATCCGAAGGATACCATAACCCTAGAAGAGATTACGCAGGCAATCGGCGGGAAGATTGCAAAATACAAGCTTCCGGAGCGGCTGGAGATCCGTGAGTCGCTTGCCGAAACCAACGTCGGCAAGATCAACAAGAAAGTCCTCAAAGCTGAGATTGCAGAAATTATCAAAAATGAGCGGTAGTCGTAACAATATCAGATTTTAGCGAGGTAAGAAGAATGTTTACAATTAATCATGCAACGCCCTCCGACCTTGAAGAAATTCTGAAGGTGGATCGGTATATGCCGAGAGAGGAAATGATCCGAAAGATCGAAACCAGGCCTGAGCAGGTTCTTGTTTTGAAAGAAGACGGCAATGTCGTCGGCGTTCTGCGCTGGCTTCTCTTTTGGGATTACATTCCATATACATGCTTTTTAAGCGTTTCAGACAGCTACCGCGGCAAAGGCTATGCTAAAAAGGCGCTTTGCTTTTGGGAGGGAAAAATGGCGGAAGAGGGATGGCCTATGCTCATGGTCTCAATCCCTTCCGACGACGCCACCCAACATTTTTATCGTAAGCAGGGCTATAAGGACGCCGGAATGATGACCTTTAACGATGAACCGTATAAACAGGCGCCGGAGCTCTTCTTCAGTAAAAGCATCGAAGCAAAAATGCCACTGAAAATCGGCGAAATTTATAACAAGACTGTTTAAGCGGGAGGTTTGTCATGGATATTCTAGGTAAGGTAAACAAAGTCCCAGGCGGGATAATGATAGTGCCTATGCTTATTACCGCTGTACTGAATACGTTCGTGCCCGGAGTGCTGAAAATCGGAGGGCCAACGACAGGAGCTTTCAGCGGAGCCGGCTCGATGGCTTTTATCGGGGCGCTGCTTTTTACAGCGGGCAGCCAGGCCAGATACAGCGACCTCCGCTCCATCTGTTCGCGCGGCGGCGTACTGGTGGTCGTGCGTCGCGCCGTCGCGTTCATCTGTTCGTGGCTTACGATTAAATTTTTCGGCATCGACGGTTTCTGCGGCGCATCGGCGATGGCTGTTACCGTAGTGCTGTCTAACTGCAACCCAGGCGTCTACGCTGGACTGATGCAGTCTTATGGCGACAACGTCGACAAGGCGGCGATGGGGGTAATCAACTTGATAGCCGTGCCGGCGACACCGCTCGTCATCTTAGGCATCGCAGACGGCACCGGATTCGACTATATGAGCGCAATATCTACGCTCATACCGTTCTCGCTCGGCATGATCCTCGCGAATGCCGACGAAAAGATAAGAAAGATGTTCTCGACAGCGACGCCGATCGTTCTCATATTCGTCGGAGCCTGCCTCGGCGCGAGCATCAACTTGAGGGCGATACTGAATGTGGGGCTCGCCGAGGTTGTCCTCATAGCGATACTCCTCTTCATATTCCTGCCTATCATGGTTGTTACAGACAGATTTATTCTGAGACGTCCAGGCTACGCTTCAGTGGCCGCGACCTGCCTCGGAGGATTATCTGTAGTAGCGCCGAGCGTCATCGGCGAGAGTCTGCCGCAGTACCAGCCATACGTCGAGAGCGCGACGGCGCAGATGGCGGTCGTACTCGTCTTCTCGATAATAGTGTTCCCGTATATTACAAAATGGATAGTTGCAAAGTACGGGAGCGGCGCGCAGCCTGTGAAATAGAGTCTTGCATAGAGAGCAGTTCCAGCTTACATCTCGCCGTCTTTACGACGGCGAGTGTTATCTCTCCCTGCGAACTTACCGACGGCGGCCGGCGCCGTAGCATAACACAAACTCACGGCGTTACGACATCTGCCCCACGCAAGAAATGTCATGAAGATTAAAACGCTGACAAACGTCGCAGAAACGCGTTTTGGTTACAGATGCCATGATCTGCGTTGAGATGTGCAGTCTGCGCCGCCGTGCTTCAGATTTACTCTGCATAGCAGCCCGACCGCCGCAAAAACTTTAGCCGGTTTGTACGCGCGTGTGTTTTGCCAGTTTGAACCCATAACATTACGAACATTACTATACCATGCTGTCGATGCTGGCAGAATGCAAAGCCTTTCTCAGTGGAGATATCAAATCTGTTTGAGCAAAAGCTGCCGGCAATACCGGCGGTGTTGATACGGCCAGCCACTCATAAGGAGAAGATTTAGTTGTGAAAATTCTAGAACCGGTTAAGTTCAGAAATCTTAAGCTGAAAAACAGAATTGCTTTGACGCCTGCGGTGATGTGTCTTGCAGACGACGCCGGGAATGTGACGAACGAGCTGATCGACCGTCATTTGGAGAGAGCGCGCAGCGGGGTCGGCTTGATTCAGGTAGAGGCGTGCGGCGTGTTGGAACGGAAAAGTCCAAAGCTGCTGCGAATTTATGACGACTCCTTTATCGAAGGACACCGTCGCTTAACCGATGCGGTTCATACTTACGGCGCCAAGTGCTCGATTCAATTAATCCACTTTGTAAAGCAATCAGTCAGGACCGGATGGAAGCAGGACGTGGCGGATTTGACGCTGAAGGAGATTGAAGAGATCAAGCGACAGTTTATAGAGGCCGCCATTCGGTCCAAGAAGGCGGGATATGACGCCGTTGAGCTGCATTGTGCACACGGTTATACACTCGCATCGTTCCTCTCCCTGCTCAACAGGAGGGCCGACGCCTATGGGCGGAATACCGAAGGGCGCTGCAAGCTCGCCGCCGATATCATCAAGGGCATCCGCGAAGAGGTTGGCCCTGATTACTGCATTGCGGCGCGTATCAACGGCGAGGAATTTGTCAAAGGCGGCAACACATTGTCTCAATCTTCGGAGATAGCTCGGTATCTCTGCGAAGCCGGTTTAGATTTGTTGAGCGTTTCCGCGGGCGGTAAGACCGAGGACGGGCCGTGGGTACACCGGTTACAGCGGAGAACGCACCATGCCGACTGACAATTATCCGCAGGGCTGCAACCTCTATTTGGCGGAGGGGATTCGCAGCGTCACCAGCCGGTACAATGTGCCGGTCATCGCAGCAGGCAGAATAATGACGCTGGCCTTCGGCGAGCAGGTTTTGCAGGATGGGAAGGCTGACATCATCGGCTACTGCCGTCCGATGCTCTGCGATCCGGATTGGTTGACTAAAGAGATCGAAGGAAGACAGTCCGAAATCGTTCCCTGCCGCTATTGCAACCACTGCCAGGCGCGGGATCGGAAGTTTGAAGCGGTCAACTGCATCTTCTGGGAAAAATACTGCGAACAGAACGGAATCGCTCCATACAAGCCGCTCTATATCGGTTAGGAAAGCAAGAAAAAAGCTTAAAAATATTTATTTTGGGGGAACGTGCTGCCGAAGGACGAGGCGGCACGTTATTTATAGCAGCTTAACTTGATACAAGAGATAAAGCCGCTGGGCCCGCGTCAAGCGCGGGGCGACGGGAAAACCAATATCTATAACAAGTTAAGCGGTTATATGTATACGTCCTCCGGCAGACTGAGAAAAAACGCCGGCGTCTCTTAATTGTGCCTTTAGCACAGAATGGCGGAATCTGCCGCCGTTTCGCTTTGAAAGTCTGACGGATGAAATTCGCTATTTCTCGCCGCGCAGCCGTTCAGCGAGCCGCGTGTATCTTTTTTTTGTTCTGTCGTTAGCCACGGCGATGCGGAGGGCTTTTTTCGTGCCTACTATTACGACCAGTTTTTTGCCGCGCGTTATCGCGGTGTAGAGCAGGTTGCGCTGGAGCATTACGTAGTGCTGCGTGAGCAGCGGGATGACGACGGCGGGATATTCTGAGCCCTGCGATTTGTGTATTGAGACGGCGTAGGCATGGACGAGTTCGTCGAGCTCTGTGAAGTCGTAGTCGACTATGCCCGCGTCCATCTTCGCGTAAAGGCGCGAATTTTCGCCGTCTATCGAGACGATGGTTCCGATGTCGCCGTTGTAGACGTCTTTGTCATAGTTGTTCTTTATCTGCATGACCTTGTCGCCGGCCTTGAATACGCGGTCAAGGCGCTGAACGCGCGCTCCGCCGCCCGTGTTGAGCAGCTTTTCCAGCTCAGCGTTGAGGCGGCGCGTTCCTACGACGCCGCTGTGCATCGGGCAAAGCACCTGTATGTCGCTGATTGGGTCGAAGCCGAAGCGGCGCGGTATGTTTTCTGTGACGAGCTTCTTTATCGTGGCGAGCACCTTGTCGTCGAAGCGGCGCTTGTATTCCTCGTCGGTCAGGCCGTCGGCCGCGACCTTCGGCTCGATGAAGTAGAAGTCGGAGAGGGCTTCGCCATCGGGCTCGAGCGGCATCTCGCCGCGGTTGACGCGGTGGGCGTTGGTGATTATGCGGCTTGCGCCGCTCTGGCGGAATATTTCGTTGAGCATGACGACTGGGCATACGCAGGAGTCGATTATGTCCTTGAGCACGTTGCCCGGCGAAACGGATGGAAGCTGGTTCACGTCGCCGACGAATATAAGCGACGCGCCCCGCGGTACGGCCTTCAGAAGGTGATGGAAGAGTATCTGGTCTATCATGGAGGCTTCGTCGACGATGAGAAGGTCGCATTCGAGCTTGTTTTCCTCGTTGCGCATAAAGCCGCCGCCGAACAGCGAGTTCGAGCGCCCATCTGCGCCGTCCGCAAAGCCGCCGCCGCTCGAATATTCGAGGAGCCTGTGTATCGTCTTAGCCTCGTGGCCTGTAGCCTCTGCCATGCGCTTCGCGGCGCGCCCCGTCGGCGCGGCAAGCATCACGCGGTAGCCACCTTCTTCGCGAAGCCGCAGGACGGCGCGGATTATCGTCGTCTTTCCGGTACCGGGGCCGCCCGTTATGACCATGACCTTGGAGTTTACCGCACGCGTTATCGCCTCGCGCTGCGCCTCGGCGAAGGTCATCTCCATCTCTCGTTCAAGCCACGGCAGCGCGGCGGCCGTGTCTACTGCTTTGCTGTTGTATGGTTCTTCGGCGATCCGGCGCAGGTTTTCCGCCGAATGGGTCTCCGCATAGTGGAAGGCGGGAAGGTAGACGGCGCTATCGTCTTCGCCGTTTTCATGGATTTCCTCGACGACGATGTTTCCAGCCAGGCGTGCCTGCTCTATGCCCTCTGCCGCCGTTTCTTCTGCAACGCCGAGCTTTTCGGCGGCGAGCGCGGCGAGCATTTTGCGCGGCACATAGACGTGCCCTTCGCTCGTGAGGTCGTTGAGCGCGTTGTGGACGCCCGCCGCGACGCGGTACGGCGAGTCGTGCGGCACGCCGAGCTTCTGCGCTATAGCGTCGGCGGTGGCGAAGCCTATGCCCTGCACGTCGAGCGCTATCTGGTATGGGTTGGCTTTCATAACTTCGAGAGCCGCGGAGCCGTATTTTTTGAATATGCGCATCGCGTAGCCCGCGCCGACGCCGTAGCCCTGTAGGAAGACCATAACCTCGCGCATATCGCGCTGCTCGCGCCACGACTCCCCCGCCGCTTCGGCCTTCGCGCGGCTGACTCCCTTGACCTCGGCGAGGCGCGTCGGTTCGTCGTCAAGTATAGCCGCCGTCTCCGCGCCGAATTTCTCGATTATCTTGCGCGCTGTGGCAGGGCCAATACCTCGTATGAGGCCGGAGCCGAGGAATTTTTCGAGGCCGTCTGCGGTCGAAGGCAACGCGCTCTCGCAGCTGTCGAAATGGAACTGCATTCCGTAACGGCTGTTTTCCTCCCAGCGGCCCTTCATAGTCAGCATCTCGCCCGGCGCTGGCTCAGCGGCGATTCCTACAGCGGTTACAAGGTCGGGATAGCCGCGCACGCGAATGCGGAGAACGGTGTACCCGTTCTCCGCATTGCGGTAGACTATGTGTTCCGCCTGTCCCTGGAGGCCTATCACGAGGGCAGGCGATTTTATCGTCTTAGATTCTTCCCCGCTCACGCCGCGCGCCTATTCTATGTGGCGTATTTTTCCGTCGACGACTGTTAGCCCGGCTTCAAGCGCCGGCAGTTCGTCGTCCGCGGTCTGGAACGGGTCTTCGAGGAAGGCTGTGAAGTCCGCGGCCTTGCCAGGCTCGAGCGTGCCGCGCCATGAAAGCTCGCCGCAGACGCGAGCGCCGCCGCTTGTGTACATCGAGAAGGTCTCGACGCGGTCGAGCCGCTGCACCGGCATCCAGCCGTGCTCCGGCTCGTTGTTGATGTCCTGCCGCAGAATTGCGGCGCGTATGCCGACAAAGGGATTGAGCGACTCAGTCGGAGCGTCGGACCCCGCCCCGAGCGGGATTCCGCAGTTCATCATAGACTTCCACGCATAACTCCAGCGCGCGCGGTCGGTGTCGAGGCGCGGAACCACTATCGGCCAGTCCGACGTGGCGAAGGCGGGCTGTATGTCAGCCATGACGCCGAGCTCGGTCATGCGCGCGAAAAGGTCCTGCGCGCCTATCTGGCAGTGAACTATCCTGTGGCGTATGTCGGAGTTCGCCGCGCTGCGCGCCGCCTCTACGGCGTTGAGGCAGCGCTCTATAGCGCCGTCGCCTATCGCGTAAAAGGCGACCTGCAAACCGGCCTCCTGCGCGCGCTTCACCAGACGGTTGAGCGTCTCCTGAGAGTGCGCGTAGACGCCGCGGTTGCCCGGGTCGTCGGAGTATTCTTCGCGCAGCGCCGCGGTGCGCGCGCCGAGCGTGCCGTCGACGTGTATTTTGAGCGGCCCGGAGCGGAAGAACTTCCCGCCGCGCGAGCACCATCCGTTTTCGATGAACTCGGCGAGCCCTTCTTCGCCGCGCAGATGCCACTGCTGCGCTATGCGCATCGGCATCTTGCCGCGAGCTTCCAGCGATTCGTAGAGATCGAAGACTCCTTCGACGCCGCCCGCCATTTCGAGGTCGTCGGTCTGCACAGAGGTGACGCCGTACTTTATCATGCGGTCGACGGCGAGGCCGTACCAGTGTTCGAGCGTCTCGCGCGACTGCTCCGGGATGTTCATTCGCGCCCAGTTGACAGCCGCCTCGCTTATCACCCCCGTCGGCTCGCCAGAGCCGTCTGTGTTGACGACTCCGCCCGATATTCTGAAATCGCCGTCTATCTTGAGGAGTTTCATCGCGGCGCTGTTGAGCGCTGCGATGTGTCCGCACGAGCGCTCGAAGAAAAGAGGCGCTTCCGTCGATATGAGGTCGAGGTCCCGGCGGTTCGGAAAGCGCTTCTCGGCCATTTTGTTCTGATCCCAGCCGCGCGCAAAGAACCAGCCGCCAGGCGGCAGAGCGTTCTCCGCAAGGAAGTGCCTCCCGCGGCCTATCATTTCGTCTATTGAGCGCGCGCCGCTGAGGTCGAGCGTTTCAAGGCTGCGCCCAGCCGCAAGCAAGTGGTTGTGCGTGTCGGTGAAACCCGGAAGGACGTACTTGCCCTTCATGTCGAGTACGACGGTTTTTGAATCGCAGAGAGCAAGTATCTCTTTGTCTCTGCCAACCGCCTTGATGACCCCGCCGCGCGCGAAGAGCGCCTGCGCGCGCCCTGGATGGGCCATCGGATAGATTACGGCGTTTATAAGAGCTATGGAATCGTTTCGGTTCCCGTCTGCCATTCGGAGATGCAGCTCCTTCTTTCCCTTACAGCTCTCTTACGAGCTCGGCGAGGGTTCTCATACCGAACCCAGTGGCTCCCTTGACGTAGTAGCTGAACGGTGCCGTTACGAAGTCCGCGGCCGCGATGTCGAGATGCACCCACGGGATGTTCTTATCCACGAAGGCTTCGAGGAACATCGCCGCCGTTATCGCGCCGCCGTAGCGTCCGCAGCTGTTCACGAGGTCGGCGAACGGAGATTTTACCTTCTCGCGAAGGTTCGGGTCGTCCATCGGGAGCTTCCAAAAGCGCTCGCCGCTCGCGGCCGAGGCATTGAGCACCTTGTCGCCGAACTCGTCGTTGTTCGTGAAAAGCCCCGCAGTCGTCGAACCCAGCGCGACCGCGCAGGCTCCCGTCAGAGTCGCTATGTCGACTATCATGTCTGGCTTGAGCTCCGAAGCATAGCATAGCGCGTCGGCAAGCGTCAGACGGCCTTCAGCGTCGGTGTTGTTGACCTCTATCGTCTTACCGTTGCGCGCGCGCAGGATGTCGTCGGGCCTGTAGGCAGAGCCGCCTGGCATGTTTTCCGCAGCGGCGATGATGGCCGTCACTTTCCAGGGGAGCTTCATCAGCGCCGCCGCGCGTATAGCGCCGAGCACAGCGCAGGCTCCGCTCTTGTCGCCCTTCATCGTGAGCATGAATTCGGACGGCTTTATGTCGAGGCCGCCGCTGTCGAAGGTCAGCCCCTTGCCGACGAGCGCGATGAGCCCCTTCGCGTTCTCAGGTTCGTAGGTCAGATGTATGAAGCGCGGCGGGTTCGCGGAACCGGCGGCTACGGCGGCATACGCGCCCATGTTTTCGTCGGCGATGCGCTTCTCGTCCCATATCTCGCACGCAAGGCCGAGCTCGGCGGCGAGCTCCTGCGCCTTGGCCGCGAGCACCTCGGGGCTGACGGCGCAACCAGGCTCGTTCGCTACGTTGCGCGTCCAGCACTGCGACTCGCCAAGGATGCGTCCCTCTTCGACCGCCTTTTCGCATCCGTCGAAGACCGTGACACCTTCTATCGCCGTGAACCTGTCCTTCTCGTCGCGCGCAAGGTACTTATCGAAGCGGTACGAGGCGAGCGCGCAGCCCTCGGCCGCGGCGCGCGAACGGTTGGCGTCGCCGGCCTTCGGCATAGTCAGCGAAAGCTCCGCGCATCCGCGCGACGCCGCGGCGCGCGCTGCGGAGAAGGCGGCGACACGCACGCGCTCCGGAGTAATCTTATCTTCTGGGCCAAGCCCGGCTATGACGGCCCAGCGCACAGTCTTGTCCGCGACCGGCACGACAAGCAGCTTGCCCGCCTCGCCGCGGAAATTTTCGTTGACGACGACGCGGCGGCAGAAATCGCGCATCTCGCCGCGCAGCGGGTCGAGCGATACCGTCTCCGGCTCGCTCTCCGCCGCAAGTATGGCGATCACCGGCAGCGATTCGGCGTTGAAATTCTCATCCTGAATTTTGATGTACATTTATATTTCCTCCTGGAATGGACTCAAAGTTTTGCTTTCAGCGATATGATATCACTTTTAGCGTTTAGACGCATATTATTCTTACCCAGCGACGCGTTTTTTTACGATTTTTACAAATTTACGCCGTTTCGCGCGTTGTGCGAGAGCAATGCGCTCCGGTGGTTTAATGTATAACAGAGACGCTGAACATTATTACCGCAACACGGCATATTTCAGAATTTTCCGCATGTTACAAAAGGCAGGCTTAATGCTATGGAGATAAAGCCGTTCATGAAAAAGCGTCTGATGTTCGCATACGAGGTGGCGCTGCCGCTTACGGCGCTCTTTTCGCTCGCCACGCTCAGCGCGCTTGGATCGTCGTGTTTTCCCCTTGAGAGGCAGCCGCTTGTCATCTACATACTCGACCACGTTATTTGGCTCCTTTTTACGGGCGACCTGCTCGTACGCCTCTGCTTCGCGAAAAGCCTGCGCGCTTTCGTACAGAGCCGTCTGCCGGCGTTCATCGCCGTCGTCCCAATCGTGCCGTTAATAGCGCTCAACTAATTTATTTGAGTATCTCGGCTGACACGCTGTCTCCTCCATCTACGTACAGGCGGTGTTCTTCGTCAAGTTCATCGCCTATCTCGGGCGCGCCTTCACGACGCAGAGCCGATTCTTCAAGACAAACATGCTGCACTATGCGGGCGGCGTTACTATCATCGCCATCGTCACGGCGAGCACTGCAGGCTACGGCGACATCGTTCCGAAGACTGGCATGGGGCGCATCACGGGCGTCTGGCTAATGATACTCGGCGTCGCCTGCACCACAGCTTTCACGAGTATCATCGCTGGACGAATCATGGCGCGGAGCGGAGAACAGAAGCAGCAGAACCCGCACGTAGCAACCGTGCAACGGCAGCTCGACCGTTTCGAATCGCTGAGCGATGAAGAAGTAGAAGACATCTGCACCGTGCTGCAATCTCCGCGGCGGGGCGGCAAAACTGCGGCAGAGGCGCAGACTGAAGAAAAAGCAGAAAGCGCTCTGCCGGAGACCGCGCTCGACCGTAAGTCGCAGAGTTTCAAAATCGTCCGCCGCGTGCGCGCGAGGTTCACCCCCCTTCTCCACGCAGAAGACAAGCCTACGGAGCTTATAGAAGAAAGCAAAGGGAAAGACGCAGGAAAATAGATTTGTCTTCCCTGCGGGTAAAACGCCGCGTTAGAAGTTTTCGTGCAGAGCCCGCCGCGCAGATGTTCCGGGCAAAATGGCTCCGTTATTAAACGCAGCCCTCAGAGTCGTCGCCGTCCTCGAAAACCTTCGTCACGTACTCAGAAGTGGACGCAGAAAGCATAGCCGTATAATCAGGGCGGAAGCTCAGCACGTCGCCGACTTTCAAATCGGGACGCTCCTCAATGTCTACGAGCAGATGGTCGCTCGACGCCGTTTTTATCTTCACGCCATCGTCGAGCGGCGTCAGGCCGATTATATTCACGTCCTGCCTGCCTACCGCCAGGATTCCCTGCCTGCGGACGCCGCGGTCGGCGAATACCGGCACGTTGCCGAATGCGTCGTGTCCTATCTCGCCGACGGGCAACGTGCGTTTCGCCCGCACCTCGACAAGCTCGGCTTCCAGCCGCATCGTATCCTGCGACAGCCCATCGATATCCACGTTGAAGGCCATGTCGCGCCCCAGCAGCAGACATTCGCCCAATCTCAAATTGTTTATCTCTTTAGGAAGATGGCCCCGGCGCATCTGCACGAAAGATCAGGTGCCGCCGCCGGAATATATTTCGAGCTTCCGCCCTAGTTCTCTCTCGAAGGCGCGTCCGCAGCTTACCAGCGCAGTCAGATTTTTCTCCGACGGCATCACGCCGCTCGCGCACGAGAAATTCGCGCCGACGCCCGCGACGCGCAGGAACTCGCCGTCGCATGGCGCGAGCTCGCGCGCCGCCTCGGCAGCGTCCTCGAACCAGTATCCCTCGCGCAGATCGCCCATGTCGAACATGACGACCGCCTTTATTTTTTTGCGTTTCTCCTCGCATATCCGCGCGAGCTCCGCCGTTACGCCCGCGTCCGAAACAAGCACATAGTCGCAGAACTCGGCGGCCTCGGCGAGCTCGGAGTACATCGGTATGCGTATCAGCGCGAACTTCGCGCGCACGCCGCGCTCGCGCATCTTGCGCATGTTCGCGACGCGGCTGTCCGCTATAGTGTCTATGCCGGCAGTCTCGAAGGCGCGCGCAACCTCGGCGAATGCTGAAATCCCCTTCGACACGCCCCACGGGCTCACGCCGTGCGCCGCGCAGTCTGCGGCCAGCCGCCGCCCGTTATGTTCTATCCTGTCCGTCCTGACTCTCAGCAGCGGGTATTTTTTATTCTCCCCCGACATGCGAAACACTCCTAAACAAAAGATGACGGCGTAGATTACCGGCGCGCCGGAGAGCGCGTCATGTTACAATTACATCGTCGGCATAATATTATATAACAAACGCTCAAAAGGAGATGAACGCATGGAAAGGCTTCCGGTCGAACCGACCATTACAGACGTTATGAAAGCTTGCAAATTCCTTCGCAGCCACGTGAGACACACGCCGGCGGAATACTCGTTCGCGCTGAGCGAAAGGGCCGGCGCCCCGGTTGTCCTCAAGCTTGACAACCAGCAGATATGCGGCTCGTTCAAGGCGCGCGGCGCATTCTACAAAATGTTTTCGCTGCCGCCCGCAGAGCTTGAGCGCGGCGTCGTCACCTGTTCGAGCGGCAACCATGCTCAGGGCGTCGCTAAGGCTGCGGCCGAGCTTCGCTTCAAAGCGCGGATATACGTTCCGAATGTATGCCCAGAGACGAAGAAACGCGCGATACGCAACTACGGCGGAGAGTGGATTGAGCTGGTCGTCTCAGCCGGCGATTACGATTTCGCCGAGGGCGAGGCGCGCGCCTTCGCGGCGAAGCACGGTATGACCTTCATCTCGCCGTTCGAGGATTCCGACGTTATAGCCGGGCAGGGCACGGCGGGCGTCGAACTACTCTCTGACGAGCCAGATATAGAGCTGCTGCTCGTCCCCGCGGGCGGCGGCGCGCTGCTCAACGGCACCGCGATAGCCGCCGCCGCGCTCGCGCCGAAGGCCGAGGTCTGGGGCGTGCAGTCCGAGGCGTCGAACCCGTGGGCAGTCTTTTGGGATAGCGGAAAGGTTGGCGGAGAATTTACGCTCGCGCCGACGATCGCCGACGGCCTCTCCGGCGCAATACCGCAGAGTATGCTTTCGCTCGCGAAACAGCGCGTCGCTGGAATAATCGAAGTGACAGAGCACGAGATAGCCGCGGCGATCGCCTTCATGCACCGCGAACACCACCAGCAAGTCGAGGGAGCCGGAGCCGTCGGAGTAGCGGCGCTGCTCGCGGGCAAGGCTCCAGTAAACGGGCGCAAGACCGGGATAGTCATCTCCGGAGGAAACATAGACGAAGAAAAGCTGCTTTCGATACTTGAAGAATACGATTAGCCGCCGCGCACAGACGTGCTCTATTACGCATTTTTTTGCACTTGTGTAAAATTCCCGCCAAGAGTGCAAAAAGCGCGAAGGTGCGTGCGATGGAGGACATTCGCGAAAAGGTACGGCAGGCTTACACGGAGGCGATAACCTCGGCTTCGAGCAGCGGCCTCGACATAAGCGACATGACCAAGGGCAATTACAGCGACGAAGACTCGCGCGAGGCAGGCGCGGTAAGCTTCTACTGCGGAGACCCAGCGCGCGCGGCGCTGCTTAAAGAAGGCGAGCGCGTGCTAGACCTCGGGAGCGGCGCAGGCATGGGTCTCATCCTCGCCGCGAAGCGCGTCGGCCCGAGCGGACACGTCTACGGCATCGACATGACGAAGGCGATGCTTGGCCGCGCGCGGAAAAACATCGACCGCCTCGGACTGCGCAGCGTGCCCCTGCTGCGCGGCTGCATTGAGGACATTCCGCTGCACGACGCCAGCGTAGACGTGCTGCTCTCCAACTGCGTGATAAACCTATCGCCTGACAAGGACAGAGTCTTCGCCGAGGCTTTCCGCGTGCCGACGCGCGGCGGGCGCCTCCGCGTCTCCGACGCGGTGCTCAACAAACCGGTTCCAGAAAAATTGAAGCAGAGCCCCGCTGCGTGATCCGGCTGAATAACGGGCGTCCTTTCGTCGGAAGAGTACGCCGCAAAGCTGCGCAGCGCGGGCTTCACGCAGGTGAACGTAACGATAACGAAGCCGCACAAGATCAACATAGAGGTCGTCAAAAGCAGCGTCAGCGACCTGACGCCGGAGGACGTGGCCGCTATAGAAGGCGTGTCGTCGAGCGCGCTGATAACGGCGGTGAAGCCGTAGAAGCGGCGTCCTGCATAAATTTCTGACGAAAGCGAGAGCCCCGCGGGCGCGGGGCTCTCTTCATATCTTCCTATATTCCGCGCCGCGTTATTTCAGCGAGGGCATCGGCGGCACTTTTAGCTCCGGCACCGGGCCGACGACTTCCTTAGTCGCGTCAAGCTCAAGGTCGAAGAGCGCCTGCGTTATGCGCATTTGCAGAAGGTCGTCGTTTTCGTAGCTTATCGAGAAACGCTTGTAGCCGAACTTCTCCGCGAAGAACGAAAGATTGGAATTCTCTCGCCCAGCCGCGTTCTGGAAGGATTTGTAAAGAGCCTCTATGAAATCCGTTTCGTTGAAGAACGGGTCTTCGTCGACTATCATCAGTACTTTGCACTCGTCCACAAGCACGTTCTCGCGCCAAATGTCGCAGAGCGTCAGCCCGGCCATCATGCCGGGATACTTGTGCAGCAGGCGCAGCACCGACTGCTCGAGCTGCTCTGAATAGGCGAAGACCATCGTGAAGCCGAGCTCTATAGAACTGTTTCTCACAGGGTCGATTATGTTCTGACGCACCATCGTGCCGATACTGCCGTTCTGAAAGCTCCTCATGTATAGAAATTCGCTCTTCATTTCAAGCGCGAGGCCTGCCAGGCCGCCGAGCGTCGGGTTGCAGAGCGAATTGACCGTCACAGGAGAATAGTCCTTGCCGTAAGGAACCCACGGCGCGATGTCGAGATCTATATTCTGATCCCAATATGGAAGAAAGGAATTAGCCATTGCCGCAGCCTCCTTTTATAAATTACGCAGATTATAGCACCCGCGGCGCACGCGGTAAATCGAGCGGAGCGCACGAAAAAAGCGCGCCGGAGCGCGCCCTTTCGTACGCTATCTTTCCAGATGCCACTTCGCGAAAAGTTCCTCGACAGTCATCTCCTCACGGATGCCGTAGCGCGTCAGCGCGAAGTCGTATTTCACTGGGTCGCCCGGCGAAACATCTTTGAAGTTCCGCGTTATCTCCGCCGCAGCCTTCCCGCTCGCGCTCTTCATGGAACAGAGGCCGAGCGTCGACGATATGTTGAACATGTGCGTGTCGAGCGGTATCAGCAAATCGGCGGGAGAGACGCCGCGCCAACCGCCGGGGTCTACGTCGTCGCGCCGCACCATCCAGCGCAGAAAGAGCGCCATGCGCTTGCAGGCGCTGCCTTTCGACGGGCGCGGCAGAAGATAAAGATTGTCCTGCCCCGTGTAGCGGCAGAAGGCCAGCGCCAGCTTCTCCATAGCATCCGCCATGTCGCCTCTCCAGCCCTCAAGGAACAGATTTTCTATCGAGCCGTACTCGTGCAGCGCCGCTCCTATCGCGTCGAGGAAGGAGCATATCTCCGCGCAGCCCGTGAAACGATGGACGAATCCGCAGAGCGCCGCCTCGTGGTCGCGATACGAGCTGTTTTTCAGATATTCCGCGGGATGCGGGCCGAGCGTGCCGAGGACGCGCGCGACGCTCTTCAGTATATGCGCGACGCGCCCATAGGCGAGGCCGGAGGCTATCAGCCCCACGGCCTCGCGGTCGACGGTGTCTTCGTAATCATATAAAAACTGGAGCGGGTCGGGCGAGACGTACTCACGCCTGTTGTAATTTTCGTAAATCTTTTCGAATATGCCGCGGCTCGCAATGCGGGACTCGCGTTCTTCAAGCGGTTTCACTGCCTTATTTGAGCTCGTTGAAACCGAAGGTCGGTGCGGTCTTCGGAGACTTGCCTTTCTTCACGAGATGGTAAGCGGCGTAGGTCAACGGCGCAGCCTCTTTGAACCACCGCGCGCTCTGCACCTCGCCAACGAAGAGCATATGGCTAGGCATTT
This sequence comes from bacterium, assembly GCA_963618995.1. Taxonomy (GTDB): domain Bacteria; phylum Synergistota; class Synergistia; order Synergistales; family Synergistaceae; genus Caccocola. Next base: position 58,750 of record CAVEUD010000007.1, on the reverse strand, counting down.
CGAGCGTCCGCACTACCTTCACGTCAAAAGCGGCTATCGACCAATCCTTTATGAGCGGCGCGCCGGTCGGGCCGGACTCGTACTGTACGTTCGCGAACTTGTCGATGTCGCGTCCTGACTTGAAGCCAAACTGCCCGATAAACGTCATTGGGACATCCTCCTCCAGCACGGCGACGGAAAAAATTCCGCTTTTTCCGATAAGCTCAGCCGTGAGGTTCGCTTTGTTAAGACATGTAGCGACACAAAGCGGCTCGGAAGTAATCTGCATCACTGTGTTCGCTATCTGGCCGTTGAGCCCGCCTTCGTACGCAGTGCTCACTATATACATGCCGTAGGTGAGAGAAAAAAGCGCCTTCATGTCCAAAGTCTGTTCCATAATCCGCACCTCCGGAATAAAATTTGTGCGCGGCGTGCGCCGCGCACATTGTCGTCAGTTCTTGCGTTCTATCTCGCAGCAAGTTCCTTATCTATCATCGAGAGCGAGATCGGCGTTTCGCCGAGCTTCTTGAACTTCGCGAGTATCGCAGTCGCAGTCTCCTCTTCCTCGACCTGCTCGTTGACGAACCAGCCGAGCATCTCGCGAGTCGCATGATCCTTCAGCGCCTCGGCCTGCTCGACGAGCGCGTAAATAAGCTGGGTAACCTTCTCTTCGTGTCCCAGCGTCTGTTCAAAGACCTCCGTAGCGCTCTTCCACTCGCCGCGCGGCTCTGCGATGGCCCCGAGGGTCACGCGTCCGCCGCGCGCAGCGACGTACTTATAAAGCTTCATCGCGTGCTCCTGCTCCTCGCCCGCCTGCTTGCGCATCCAATGGGCGCACCCGGGAAGGTCGTTGGCCTCGAACCACGCCGACATCGAGAGATAGAGATAAGCTGACTCAAACTCAGCCTGAATCTGTCCGTTGAGAGCTTGTGCCATTTTCGCATCGATTACCATATTGATCACCTTTCTGCCGTTGATATTCTAAATCAAAATCATTATCAATATAATAGCTTATCCGACGCTAATGTCAAGCGAAAACTGACCATTACTATTATATTATGAAAGTTCAGATTTTCATAACCGCGCCGTCGGAAGCCGACGAAGCCAGTTTCGCGTACACGCCGAGCCAGCCGTCCGGGATATTTTTATGAGGTGGGCGCCAATCTGCCATGCGCGCCTTTATCTCATCTTCGCTCAAAGCGGCAGAAAGGCTTTTGTTTTTTATATCTATAGTTATCATGTCGCCGTCGCGCAGAGCTGCGAGCGGCCCGCCCTCCGCAGCCTCGGGCGATATGTGACCGACGTAACAGCCGCTGTTCGTCCCCGAAAAGCGACCGTCCGTTATCAGCGCGACCTTCTTCGCGAGCCCCATGCCGTAAAGAAACTTCATCGCGTGGAACATCTCGCGCATTCCGGGGCCGCCCTTCGGCCCCTCGTAGCGCACGACGACCACGTCGCCCGCCTTCACGACGCCGTTCAGTATCGCTGCGTTCGCCTCTTCCTCAGAGTCGAAGACGCGCGCCGGCCCAGTGAATTTGAACATCTCGCGCGCCATTGCGGCGGGCTTCGCCACGGATCCATCCGGCGCAAGATTACCGCGCAGCAGGCAAAGCCCCTTCTCGCGGCTAAAAGGCTCGCTCGCAGTCTTTATCACGTTCCTGTCGCAGCCGTATGGATTTGACGCGGCTTCGAGGTTCTCCGCCACGCTGCGCGAGCTCGCAGTAACCGCGTCGGTATGAAGAAAATCTTTCAGTTCGCGCATGACCTGCGGAATTCCGCCGGCGCGATAGAAAGCCTCCATGTCGTACTCCGACGCAGGATTTACCTTCGCGACGAGCGGGATTTTCTCGCTCAGTTCGTCAATTCTCGCGAATACGCGTTTCGGGTCGAGCCCCGCCTCCGCCGCTATGGCGCAGAGGTGCATGACGCAGTTCGTGGACGCGCCGGTGCCGAGCATAACGACTATCGCGTTGTCAAGCGCTTCCTCAGTTATAACGGAGCGCGCGGAGATCCCTCCGCGCACGATCTCGACGATCGCGCGCCCCGCCGCCTCAGAACTGCGCATGCGCTCGGCATAGACAGCGGGGATAAGCGCGCTCCCCGGCAGAGACATCCCCATAGCCTCGGCGAGCGCCCCCATTGAGTTAGCCGTGCCGTAGAAGGAGCACGAGCCACAGCCTGGACAGGCGGTGTCCTCAAGACGGCGGAACTCACTCTCGTCTACCTTGCCTGTGCGCAGCATGCCGACAGCTTCAGCAACCGAAGTCGAATCGCTCTTCCGACCGTCGAACTCGGCTCCGCCGAGCATCGTGCCGCCGACCGCGAGCAAAGCTGGAATGTCGAGCCGTGCCGCAGCCATCAGCATTCCAGGTATTATTTTGTCGCACGAGCCAAGCATCACGAGGCCGTCCACGAGGTGGGCGCGCGCCATCGTCTCGACGCTCGCCGCGATAAGCTCCCGCGATGGGAGAATATACTTCATACCATCGTGACCGCTCGCGTATGCGTCGCATGCCCCGATCACGCCGAATTCGACGGCGGCGCCGCCGGCGCGGTAAATCCCCTTCTTGACGAACTCAGCGACCTGCCGCAGATTATAGTGTCCCGGCACAAGCTCGCTCCATGCGTTGGCTATGCCGATTACCGGTCCGCGCAGCTCCTCTTGGGAAAATCCCATCGACTTATACAGCGCGCGTACCTCCGCAAAATTCACGTTTCCAAGCAAATTGGAGCTTCCATGCTTCATCAACCGCCACTCCCTTCCGCTCTTGATGATAACACGCAAATACGTGAAAGCCGCGCCGCTTCATGCTTTGACTGACGAGCTAATTGGGGTAAAATATTTGTGATCATTTAAATAATCGATTCTGGGAGGTGCCGGCGTGGAAATAAGACCGGTAACGATTAGCGATGCCGAAGCAATAGCTGATATAAGAAGGCAGGACGGCGTGCGCGAAGGGGTGCTGGGCCTTTCGAGCGAACGAGCGAGCGCCACGGAAAATTTCCTGCGCTCGTTCGGCGGGAGGGACAGAGGTTTCGTCGCCGTCGAAAACGGCGAGACCGTCGGCTTCGCCGTCATGCTCGCGAACAGAGAAGAATGCCGCGCACACAGCGGCTTCATCGCCGTCATGGTCGACAGACGCTTTCAACAGCGGGGTATAGGCGGAAAGTTGCTCTCGCGCATAACCGACTGCGCTGACAACGAGCTCGGCCTTCACCGCCTCGAGTTGCTCGTGCTGACAGACAACGAACAGGCGATAAAACTCTACAAGCGCCACGGCTTCGAGGTCGAGGCGACCAAACATCACGCGGCGGTCGTAAGGGGACGCTTCGCCGACGAATACCTCATGGGCCGCCTGCGCGCGGAGGAAGCAGCGAAATGAGAATACGTCCTGTAAAGCCGGAGGACGCGGCGGCAATCAACCGCATCAATGAAAACGTCCAGACGCAGAACATATTCAGCAATATAGCGAGCCACCAGTTCGACAACGCAGAAAAGCTCATAACAAACCTCACACAGTTCGACCATATGCTCGTGCTCGAAACCGAGACGTCGCCCGTCGAGCTATGCGCCGCGGCTCTGCTGCGCGTCAACCCGCAGATATACCGCCGCCGCATGGCTACGCTGCGCATAATCGTCGACAAGAAATGGCAGGGGCAGGGGCTCGGCAAAGCGATCGCCGCCGCAGCAATAGACCTCGCCGACAACGAGCTCATGATCGAGCGCGTCGAGGTGGAAATCCCGACCGATAACGTGGGCGCGCTCAAGCTCTGCAAAGCCTCGGGCTTCCGCGTCGAGGGCGTCGCGCGCGACTGGATGCGGACGCTCGACGGCAAATATGCCGACTCCTATCTCATGGCCCACTGCCGCGAAATGAAGTAAAAATAATCAACGCAATATTGTTTTGCCGTATACTGCGCAGGTATAAAAGAACGGAGGCATTCAGCCTCCGCATTTTAATAGTTTTTTGTAGTAATTCCGCCGCAGCAGAATCGCTTTACCTCACGCTCAGCAGAAAAGCCAAGCAAACGGCGCGAGAAGGAACACGCTGAGGAAAGCTCGTATAAAGTATATCCCTGTGAGCTTCCAGAAGCCAAGCGGTATCGATGATTGCAGTATAAGGACTCCAACTTCCGTCATATATATAAGCCCGGTGCCGGATATGCAGGCGCACATAAATTTAGCAGCGACATCGGCGCGTCCGGAGCCGACGACAGCGGCGAGGAACTGGTCGGCATAGGCAAGCAGGAAGGCCGGAGCGACTTCGCGTGCTTCAGGTATACGAACAAGCTCAAGACACCACGCAAACGGAGCGGAGAGTACCTGAAAAACCGGCGTGTTGTTGGCAATGATCAGAACTACAGTTCCCCACGAAACGACTAACGGCATCGTACTGACTACAAGCGATACGAACGTTTTAAGACCTGAATCTATAGTCATAGCAGTGGCCTGTTTCGCCGCACGCTCGACGGCGAGCTTCATCGCCCATTCACCCAGCGAATACCCTGCCGGAATATCATCGCCTGTCCTCTGCCGTCCCGCTTTCCCAGAAAAAGTATCTGGCATCGAAGAAAGCGGCCAAATGCGCGGCATGATAAAGGCGAGTATAAGCGAAACCGCATATATGGCTCCCATTATCTGGAAATACATATGAGGAAGCCCGACGAAGTCGGCCATGACGTAGACGTAGGCGATACTTATAACTGAGAAAGCAGTGGAAATTATCGCTGCTTCGCGGTCCGAATAATACCCCTGGTCGTGTACTTTAGTTGTAATCACGACAGCAACGGAGCAGCTGCCGACCCATGACGCCAGACAGTCGACGGCAGACCGTCCGGGAAGCCTGAACAGCGGCTCCATAATGGGGCGCGCATAGGTGCCTACGTACTCCATCAAGCCGTAGTCTGTAAGGAGCGGGACGACGCCGGCAAGGACTATAAAGATAATCAGAAGGGCTGGCGCAAGCACTATTGCAGGCGTGCCCCCGTTGTCCATATTCCATATTACTTCCGGCCCCAGCTTGAAAAATATTACTATATAGAGCACAGCACCTACGAGGCGGGATATAAGCCAGAAGGGGCGGACGATAAGAAGATCCCCCCAGAACGGATCCTTAGCTATTTTTTCAGGCCGGCACAGCGTCGCCCACAACGAAACAAGCGACGAGGCCACCACAAGCGTCATCGCCGTACCCGGCAGCCACGGTTTCAGAACCGCTTTGCCCCAGTCGATAACAAGCCCCAATATGGTGTTCAAACTGCCAGCCGAAGGTATCGGGAGCAGAAAGACAACCGCTCCAATAACCGACGGGATGACAAAACGCATTATCTGGCCGCTGCTGTATTTCTCTGCCATTATAATTCCTCCCCTGGAATTTAATTTTTCCTTTGTCAGAAGGACGCAATAAAAGTCATCTCTTTTGCGTACATTCTCACAGACGAACCATCAATATATTTTACATACCATCATCAAAATTGAAAATTTTTCCAGGATTCATTATCCCGTTAGGGTCTAAGGCGCTTTTCAATTTTTTCATCAAAGCGAGGTTTTCCTGATGGCATAGTTTTGTAAAGAAATCACGGCGCTCATATCCTATTCCATGTTCACCGCTGATGACGCCTCCCATATCGCACGCGGCACAGAACATATCCCACTCTACAGCTTTTGCTGTTCGCTCCCATTCGTCTAACTCCATTTCTGCCGGTTTCAGAATCGTCGGGTGCAAATTGCCGTCTCCGGCGTGGCCGAAGTTTGCAATGCGCACAGCATACCTTTTCTCCAGTTCTTTAAGAGACCTTTCCATCTCCGGTATCTTCGAGACCGGAACGCACACGTCCTCGTCTGTCTGTACAGGGTCTGTCACGCGAAGGGCTTCGTCAATACTGCGGCGCACAGCCCATATACGTTCCCGCGTCGAGCGCGTCTCCGCCACATATACCTCAGATGCGCCGCCTGAGCGCAGCGCTTCTCCTAGGTTCTCTATATCTGCATCGACGGACTCTTGGCTGCATCCCTCGGCTTCCACGATCAGAACAGCTTCGACGCCATTCATCGGCAGCTCCTCGTGCAGATATTCGCATGCTTTTTGGTAGCAATATGCGTCGACGTACTCTATCGACGAAGGTATAACGCCACCGCTCCTCATCATCTTAGGCACCGCTTCGATCGCCTTTTTTGTGTCGCCGAACAGCGCCAGCAGCGTCGCGTGGTTTCTCATAATCGGCTGGAGCCTCAGTATTATTTTCGTGACGTAGCCTAGAGTGCCCTCAGAACCGACAAAGAGTTCTTTTAGGCTGTAGCCCGACACATCCTTCAGGAGTTTGCCCCCGAGATTCAGTATCTCCCCTGTAGGCAGCACTACTTCGAGACCTAGGACGTAACGCATAGTCACACCGTATTTCACTGCGTTGCCGCCGCCTGCGTTTTCGGCTATGTTGCCTCCGATGTGGCACGACATCACGCTCATCGGATAACCAGTGTAGGCTAGCCCCATTTCAGCCGCTGCGACGTTTATATCGTTCGTTATGACCCCTGGCTCAACAACTGCGACCATGTTTTCCTCATCTATCTCTATGACACGGCAGAGGTTCTCATCTGATATGACAATGCCGCCGTAAAGAGGAAGAGCTCCGCCCGAAAGTCCTGTGCCGCCGCCGCGTGGCGTCACCGGTATCTTATATCTGTTCGCTAGTTTTAATATCTTCGAAACTTCGGCGGCTGACGCAGGCGCTATGACGGCCTCCGGCAAATAGCGCTCTTCGGCCTTCAGCGTGGGCGTTTCATCGCGTGAGCAGGACTCCAGCTTTTCTTCCGTCGTCCACACACGCGATTTATCCGTTATCCTTTCGAGTTCCGCTATGATTTCTTTCGTAACCTTTCCGTATTCCAAATCCTGTGCCCCGTTTCGGAAGTGTTTCGCCAACCATTTCTGATTATTTATTGGCTATTATATCTATTATAATATACCGACGCGCTATTCCGCGTATAGGAAGGAAGGATTTGTTATGGCAGGCGGTTTCGAAATATCGGCATCGTCGCTTTTATTTGTCTGTTTCATGGTTTTCCTTGCTGGATTCGTCGACGCTTCGGCAGGCGGCGGCGGTATCATCGCCATTCCGGCCTATCTGTTCACTGGGATGCCGGCACACTGCGCGCTCGGGAGCAACAAACTTTCGAGCGCCTGCGGGACGACGCTCTCTGTAATAAAATTCTGGCGCAGCGGCGCGGTGGAACCGCGTTCCGCCGCGATCGCCTTCGCATCGTCGTTTGCCGGGTCGGCGCTCGGCGCGCACATCGCGCTGCTTTTGAGCGACGACGCGATAAAGAAGGCGCTGCTCGTTATTCTGCCATGCGTCGCGCTCATAGTGCTTCTCAAGCGCAATTTCGGCGAGGATGGGCTCGCGCGGCGGGAAATTTCCAAAGGCCGCGCGGCGCTGCTCTCGGCGGTCATCGGCATGCTGATAGGCGGCTACGACGGACTTTTCGGCCCAGGGACGGGGACTTTCGCGATTATCGCCTTTTCGATGCTGCTCGGCCTCGACCTAAAAACCTCGTCCGGCAACGCGAAGATTCTCAACGTCGCGTCGAACTACGCCTCGCTTATCACCTTCATATACGCAGGGGCGGTAATATTCTCAATAGCTATCCCCGCCGCGCTCTGCAACATGGCTGGGAATTATCTCGGCTCGCGCTGCGCTCTAACGAAGGGCGCGCGCTTCATCAGACCGATGATGCTAAGCGTCCTCGCTATGCTGATGCTGAAAATTCTCTGGGATGTGCTGCGCGGCTAGCGTTCCGCGCGCTTGACACGGCGGGCGCGCGGTGATAGTTTAATTGTAGAGTGATTCCGAAAGGCGTCACGAAGGGGTACACCACCGCGGGTGTAAATCTTCGTGGCGCCTTTTTGTTTTTTGCGGGAGGGAGAAGAATGCGTATAGAACTCAACGGGGAGCCGTTCGACTGCGACGGCGGCGCGACGCTGCTGTCGCTGATACGGGCGCGCGGACTTGAGCCTGAGCGCGTCGCGGCAGAACTGAACGGCGCGATTGCGCGGCGCGCGGACTTCGGCGCAACTGTGCTGAAGGCTGGCGACAGGGTGGAACTCGTGCATTTCGTAGGGGGCGGCTAATGATAAGCGCGGAAGAGATTTACAACGCGCTCGCGCTGCGCCACGGCGCGGAGAATCAGAAAATTCTCGCCGCAGCCTCGGCAGGCGTCGCTGGTCTTGGCGGACTCGGCTCGCACATCGCAGTTTTCCTCGCGCGACTCGGCGTCGGGCGGCTGGTGCTCGCGGACTTCGACCGCGTCGATCTCGCGAACATCCAGCGCCAACAGTATTACCTGAGCGACGTCGGACGCCCCAAATGCGAAACTCTCGCGGAACAGCTTCGGAGGATAAATCCGTATCTGCGGTATGAAACGCATGATACGCGCGTGACAGCTGAGAACGCGCCGCTCATATTCGACGGCTGCCGCGTCGTCTGCGAGGCTTTCGACAGGCCGGAGGAAAAGGCGATGCTGGCTGAGGCTGTGCTGGGTTCTATGCCGGACACCGTACTCATAGCTGCCTCCGGCATGGCGGGCTTCGGCCCCGCGAGCGCGATGCGGACGGAACGGCGCATGAAAAGGCTCCGCGTCTGCGGCGATTTCGAGAGCGACGTGGAAGACGGCCTGCCAGTTACTGCGCCGAGGGTCGCGTTGTGCGCGGCGCACCAGGCGACGGCGGCGCTGCGCATATTGCTGAAGCTTGACGAATGAATACGGCGGCGCGGCTGCGCCGTCGTTTTAGTTCTTTAGCTTGCTATTATCAAGCTTTAGTTTTTATCGCATTGAAAATTATAGTTTACCGTAAGTACCGACGAAAGGAAGTATAATGACAAATGACCGACAAACTTATAATCGGAGGACGCGAATTCACCTCGCGCTTCATTCTCGGCTCCGGCAAATATTCGCCGGAACTCATCAGGGCCGCCGTCTCGGAGGCTGGCGCGCAGATAATCACTATCGCACTGCGCCGCGCCAACTCCAGGACGGACAGTATCCTTGAACATATCCCGCAGGGCGTTACGCCGCTACCGAACACATCTGGCGCGCGCACGGCTGACGAGGCGGTGCGTATCGCGCGGCTCGCTCGCGAGTGCGGCTGCGGCGATTTCGTCAAGATCGAGATAATGCGCGACAGCAAATACCTGCTTCCGGACAACTGCGAGACCGTGCGCGCTACTGAAATCCTCGCGAAAGAGGGCTTCATCGTCATGCCCTATATGTATCCCGACCTCAACACGGCGCGCGACCTCGTGAGCGCGGGGGCCGCCGCCGTCATGCCGCTCGGCGCGCCGATAGGCTCGAACAAGGGGCTCGCGACGCGCGAGTTCATACAGATACTCATAGACGAAATCGAACTTCCGATAATAGTAGACGCAGGCATCGGACGTCCGTCGCAGGCCTGCGAAGCTATGGAGATGGGCGCGGCGGCGATAATGGCGAACACCGCGATAGCGACGGCGGGCGACGTGCCCGCGATGGCGCGCGCTTTCAGCCTCGCCGTACGCGCCGGACGCGAGGCCTACCTCGCCGGGCTCGGGCGCGTCATTGAAAAAGGCGCTGCGGCGTCGTCGCCGCTGACTGGCTTCCTCGCCGACTAGGAGGCCGCGCAGATGTCCGCAACTATAGAGAAATACCTGCGCACAGACCACATGACCTACATGGAGGGCATGGAGCAGATAGACCCGACGATTCGCCTCGAGGTCATAGAGGCGCGCGACGGTTACGACGCGGCGGCCTTCGGCGCTGGCGACGTGCGGCGCGCACTCTACGCATCCTCGCTCGGCCCGCGCGAATTCGCGGCGCTGCTCTCCCCCGCCGCGGCCCCGTTCCTCGAAGAGATGGCGCGCCTCGCGCGCGAGGAAAAGCGCCGCTATTTCGGCGACAACGTATATCTCTTTACGCCGCTCTACATTTCTAACTACTGTGAAAATTATTGCGTCTACTGCGGCTTCAACTGCCATAACAAAATCCGCCGCGCGAAGCTCGGCATGGAAGAAATCGAAAACGAGCTGGAAGCAATCGCCGAAACGGGGCTCGAAGAGATCCTCATACTGACCGGCGAGAGCCGCAAGGCGAGCGGCGTCGAGTACATCGGCGACGCCTGCGAGCTTGCGAGCCGCTATTTCAAGACGGTCGGAATCGAGGTCTACCCGATGAACTCCGACGAGTACGCATACCTGCACCGCCGCGGCGTAGACTACGTGACGGTCTTTCAGGAAACCTACGACTCCGGCCGCTACGAAGAGCTGCACCTATCGGGGCACAAGCGCGTATTCCCCTACCGCTTCGAGGCGCAGGAGCGCGCGCTGATGGGCGGAATGCGCGGCGTCGCCTTCGCAGCGCTGCTAGGCCTATCCGACTTCCGCCGCGACGCCTTCGCCGTCGGGATGCACGCCTATCTGCTCCAGCGCAAATATCCGCGCGCGGAGATTTCGTTCTCCTGCCCGAGGCTGCGCCCCATCGTCGGCGGCGAAGGCGTCCGGCCCGCGGACAAAGTCGGAGAGCGCGAACTGCTGCAAATACTATGCGCATACCGCCTCTTCATGCCCTACGCCGGGATAACGGTATCGACGCGCGAGCGCGCCGGCTTCCGCGACAACGTGATGGACATCGCCGCGACGAAAATTTCCGCCGGCGTCTCGACGGGCATCGGCGGACACACCGGCGAGGAAAAGGGCGACGACCAGTTCGAGATAGCAGACGAACGCACGGTGGACGAAGTCGTCTCCGCGGCCCGCGCGCGCGGACTGAGCGCCGTCACGAACGACTACATCTACCTCTAGGCGATGTTTCGGATAATCTGCGTCACGAGCAGGAGATTATGCGCGGGGGACTTCATAACGCGGCTCTCTCAAATTTCGCGCGGCGGCGCCGACATGATAATCCTGCGCGAAAAGGATCTGAACGAAGAGGAGTACGCGAAGCTCGCGGAGCGCGCGCTCGCCGTCTGCGGAGGCAAACTCGTCCTTCACGGCGCGGCGGCGCTCCCGCTCCTGCGCGCCGTGCCGCGCCTTCACCTGCCGTTCGCGGCTCTCGAAAACAATCCGAACCTGCGGCGCAAGACGGAACTCCTCGGCGTCTCCGTACATTCGCCGGAGGAGGCGAAACGCGCGGAAGCTCTCGGCGCGGACTACGTAACGGCGGGGCACGTATTTGAGACGGCCTGCAAGAGCGGTCTTCCGGGACGCGGCCTCACCTTTCTGCGCGATACTGCGGCCTCCGTTCGCATATCGGTATACGCGATAGGAGGGATAACGACGCAAAACATCGCCCCCGTCTGGGATGCTGGAGCCGCAGGAGCCTGCGTCATGAGCGGCCTCATGTCATGCCCGGACGCGCGCTTGGAGCTCGAATCGCTGCGCCGGGCGTCGGAGTGCGTGCGTGGAGGAATTTCTGAGCGCGCCTGATTTCACAAAACGCCGCCCTTAATGCTAAAATAAACAAGTTTATTAACAAATCTCCGGCAGAAAGGGACGATTCGATGCGTTACGTTGGAACCGTTTCGAGAGGGATACGCCTCCCGGTCGTTACGAAGGGCGACGACATCGTAAAGATAATCACAGACAACATAATAAAGGCGGCTTCGTCCGAGCGCGACAAATTCGAGATAAAGGACCGCGACGTGATAGGCGTCACGGAATCGCTCGTCGCGCGCTCGCAGGGCAATTATGTAACGCTACGCGACATATCCTGCGACGTGGCGCGCAAATTCCACGACGGCGACGTCGCCGTCACCTGCCCGATACTCTCGCGCAACCGTTTCCACCAGCTTCTGCGCGGCATAGCTGCGGGCATAAAGGGAAAGATCTGCGTCGTACTGACCTATCCCTCAGACGAGGTGGGCAACCAGATAATCGAGCCGATGAACTACTACCTCAACAGCGGCAAACTCTCCGGCGAGTGCTTCGGCGAAGAGGAATACTACAAGGTCTTCGGCGAATACAAACACCCGTTCACCGGCGTCGACTACGTGCAGCTCTATAAGAGCATCGACCCCGAGCGCATAAGCGTGCATTTCTCCAATAACCCGCTCTCTGCGCTCAAATTCGCGAAGCAGGTGATAGTCGCAAGCATCCACGCGCGCGCCATACACCGCGACATACTCGAAAAGGGCGGCGCGGAAAAGGTCGTCACGCTCGACCAGATATGCTCATCGCCGGTGCGCGAGGGGGCTGGCTTCAACCCCGACTACGGAGTCCTCGGCTCGAACTACACCAACGACGACTCCGTGAAGCTCTTTCCGCGCGGCTGCGACGAATTCGTGCGCAAGCTACAGGCAGAGATGAAAACCCGCACGGGCCGCGACGTCGAGGCGCTCGTCTACGGCGACGGCGCCTTCAAGGACCCCGTCTGCGGGATATGGGAGCTCGCCGACCCCGTCGTATCGCCTGGCTTCACAGACGGACTCGTCGGCCTGCCAAAAGAGATAAAATTCAAATACGTCGCCGACAACGCCGGGGGCAAAGACCCGGCGAAGGCCGTCGAGGATGCGATACGCGCGAAGAGCCGCCTCGACCGCTTCGGACATTCAACGTTAGGCACAACGCCGCGCCGCCTGACCGACCTTATAGGCTCGCTCTGCGACCTTACATCAGGCTCCGGCGACAAAGGCACGCCTGTCGTCTACATCCAAGGCTACTTCGACAACTACCTTGATGACTGAGCTTGACAACGTACTCCCTTACAGCGGGATAGACCCTCACGGGCGCGTAAAATTCGCCGTGCTGCTAGAGATGTTCCAGCAGATGGCCGACGCCGACGCATCCAAGTATGGGCTCTCCGTGCACCAGACGCTGAAGCACAATATCACGTGGGTACTGCGCAAATACCGCATCGAACTCGACAGCTACCCGACGCAGGAAAGCGGGGATATCCGCATAAAGACATACGCCGAGCCTTACCGCAACCTCTTCTCTCTGCGTTCCTTCAAACTCTGGGACGCCAACGGCAAATTCCTCGGCTCGGCCTACACATGGTGGGTGCTGCTCGACTTCATCAAACAGCGTCCTATACGGCTGGACAAATGCGACATAGTCGACGCGCTGTGGGACTGGGACAACATATCAGGAGAGTTTCCGCCGGACGTGAAGATACCTGAGGCGACGGCTCCCACAATGGAAGAGACTTGGAAGGTGCGCTGGCAGGACCTCGACATGAACAACCACACAAACAACACGGTTTATTTCAGCTGGGCTTTCGACACCGTGCCCGATGAAGTGCCGGAAGAAATGGAGCCGTCTTTCGTCGAAGCCGAATTCCTGCGCCCCGTTCCGAGGACGCGCGTCCGCTGCCTCACACAGGAAGTCGAGACAGAAAAAGGCCGCGCCTTCCTCCACTCCCTGCGGCATATCGACGACGACACGGAGTACGCAAAGCTGTACTCGCGGTGGATGGAGAAATAAAAATTTAGAAGCAATTAAATAATGAAATAATAGAACCATAAATTCCCAGAAGGGATGAAATATACTATGCCTTACCCTTCTGGGACTTGATATATCTGAATATTTTAAGCGGAGGAATTTCTTGGTATAGTTAAGATCATAAAAATTCGCAACCAATTTCCTTTAATTTTTTATCCACCCACGGGCGATCATACGTACCATTGCTAATGATATTCGTTTTTATTTTCTCTTCTTTCCTCACCACTTCCATCGTTTTATCAGCAACCTCCTTCGCTATTGAAGGTGGAATAATAATGATACCGTCTTGGTCTCCGACAATAATATCTCCGGGATGTACGATCTTGCCACCAATTACAATAGGAACGTTGATTTCGCCAGGCCCATTTTTATATGGGCCATTTGGGGTCACGCTCTTCGCATAAACAGGGAAATCCATTTTGTGGATAGCATCGTAATCTCTAATAGCTCCGTCAACAACTATACCAGCCGCACCTTTTTTCATACAATATAATGTCATAAGCTCACCAAATATAGACCTTTCTGTAAAGCCTCCAGCGTCTATAACTATTACATCACCAGGTCTTATCATATCCATAGCTTTATGAAACATTAGATTATCGCCCTGTGGTACTCTAATAGTAAATGCCGTTCCGAGTAAAATTGTTGTATTCTGTGGACGTATTGAACTGTCAACAGCAGCAATACGCCCCATATTATCATCGATATTTGCAACTGGCACGCCACGAAACAGTTCTATTATTTCTTTAGAGGGACGCTCGAAATTTACAACAACTTTGCATCCAATATTCATGTAAGTTCATCCTCCTTCACCGCATGATTACATATCAATGAGACAATTCACATACAGCTCGTATATTTTCTACAGCTTTTGCAAGATCATTTTCCGATGCAGCAAATGAAAAGCGTAAAAATGGCATACGTTTTTCCCCATACGATATGCCAGGCACTCCAACAACTTTTGCTTTTTCCAATATAAAATCTCCAACCTGTTCAGAGTTGCTGAATCCATTGATTTGAAATGATGCCCATGCGTAAAATGCACCTTCTGGCATTGAGCAATGAACACCCGGTATTGAATTCAAGCCAGAAACGAAATAGTTCCTTCGTGTCTCATATTGTTGTCGCATTTTTTCTATATCCTCTACACAATCTAATGCAACAACACTGGCTTTTTGTACAAAGCCACTAACACAGCTTATAGTATGTTGAAATAACTTATTAATTACAATGGATATATCTGAAGTTGCTGCTAAATAACCAATACGCCATCCAGTCATAGCTACACTCTTGGAGAAGCCATTTATGGTAATAACCCTGTCAGAAATTAAAGTATCATGTGCGGGGGAAATGGATATTTTCCCGTCATAAGTGATCCGTTCATATATTTCGTCAGATAAAAGATATACATTAGGATGCTTTAGCATAAATTCCTTTATTGCTGCAAATTCCTCTACATTTAGTATTCTACCAGTAGGATTGTTCGGATAATTTATGATAAGCATTTTAGTTTTATCCGTAACATATCGTTCTAACAATTTCTCAGAGAGAGTATAGTTATTTTCGTAACTTAGTTCTACTGGAACTGGTTTTCCACCTGATGCAATAATGATTGATGGATAAGAAACCCATGCCGGCGTTATGAACATAACTTCATCACCGTTATTTATCAACGTCCTAATCGATATATATATTGCATATTTACCTCCTGGAGTTACAATAACGCCGTTAGGTTCGTAATGACAACCATTTTCATCATGTAGCTTACGTGCAATTCTTTCGCGAAGTTCAGGTAAGCCAGGGCCAACTGTGTAATGTGTATATCCTTCGCTGACCCACCTAATCGCTTCCATACAAATTCTGGAAGGCGTCGTAAAATCAGGTTCACCACCAGCTAAATCTATAATACTTGGATCCTTTGCCTTTTGTTGCTTAGCTTTCGCCATAAGTTCCATTGAACGGGATGGCGTAAGAGAAAAGATACTTTGATTGAAAACCGTCATTTTATAACCACTCCTTTATTCTTATGGATAAAATCATATATACCATTAAGTAATGCATCAATTTCGCTATACGTATTATAATAATGATGTGATATACGTATTCCACCTGTACCTGTTGAGCTTCTTAAAGAAACGTAAATATTTCTTTTTTGTAGAAATTCTACAAGTCGCTTTTCCCAAACAGTTTTGCCATGTTCAAAGCCAAAATTAAAAGAAACTATTGAAGACATGTGCTTGTCGTCTATTGGGCTACATGGTTCTATACTCAATTTCGCAAGGCCATTATGCAACTGTTTTACTAGTTTTCTAATTTTATATTCAATTACATCACGTCCAATATCCATTTGGACAGACAAAGCTTCATATAAACCTAATGCGCCAAGATAGTTAGCATATGCTGCAATCTCAAACTTTGTAGCGTTTTGATATACACCACAATCATCAAATGGATGACGCGTTGGACTCTCAAGATAAGTTATATAATCTGAGTATTGTTCGGGGACTTTTAAATTAAAGTAGGAATAGTACATAGGTTCCAGGGCTTCGACTAGTTCTTTCCTAATGTATAAGAACCCAGTACCAAATGGATTGCCTATCCACTTTTTTGCTCCAGCACAATAGAAATCACAATTAATAGCCTTAACGTCTACCTGTAACGCACCTACCTCTTGCACCCCGTCCACAAGTAAATAACAATTATGTGCACGTGCTAAATCTGCAATTTCCATGACATCGCTTCGAAAACCGTTAATTTCCTGAACAGATGCTAGAACAATAGCTCGTGTCCTATCATCAATTACGGCTTCAAAATCAGCTGCACAAATGCTGCCGTTTTTGCTTTTTACTTCTTTTAACACTATCCTGTCTTTTTTCACTCTAGGAAGCCAACAGGCAACTGATGCTTGATATTCAAGATCACAAATTAACACGTTATCACCACATTGCATAGGAATTGCATTCGCAACAACCCCCATTGCATGTGACGTACATTGCACAAGGGCAATTTCATCATAGTTGCAATTTATGAAATCTGCGGTTTTCTTACGAGCTAGATCTAAGTAGCTACGAAGTTCACGTGTAACATCGCTTGCTGACTTAGATGAATTCAAAAGTGAAACATATTTCTGCGCACAATTTAGGGTCCTCTGATTGGGTATCGAAGAACATGCGTTGTCTAAATATATTTTATGCATTTTAGAATACCTTACTTTCTGTGTTTTTTTCAAATGTACGACCATAACCAGTAATAATGGCGAACAAATAAACTAAAATAAGCAATATACAATGGAAGCTATAGGGCATTGCTGACATAATAAAAAAATCTTCACCAACAGCCCCTGTACTCATCGCCAAAGAGTATGCTGCCATAGGAGACAAATTCCAAAAACATACTCCGCCAATGCCACATGCAACACCATCAAGAATATTAGCTCCACGGTCACGAGCAATATCGTAACGCTTAAAAATCTTTCTTAGGACAGGACCACACATGACAATAGCCGCAGTTGCTGCTGCTGTCATTAACGTAATGACAGCGACAAGGCCAGCTCCTGCCAATTCGGCTTGACGAACAGATTTTATTCCTTTCGTACTCTTTTCGATTAGCCACTCAAACGTTCCTCCAGCATTAAGCATTCCAATTAAGGCAAAAATAAAAACACAAAATACTGTGAGGAAAACCATTCCTTCAATACCCTTAATAATGATGCCGCCAGGGCCAATCAATTGATCTATTGTAATCACACCTATTGATAGTTCTAATATTATTGCAAATAAGTTACAGGATATCAGAGCCGGCACAAGTGACATACCACGAATCATCAATATTACCAAAAACACTGGGACCAACAGTAACCATAATGACTTAGCCGCGTCTGCCTCCACAAGCTTAACTGCTGGAACATTCGCTCCAATGGTATGAAACCCAAAAAAGACATACAACACCGAGGCACCTATACCAGCGATAATGCTATATTTCAGCCTGCTTCGTACCACTTTCGGCACATCTACTTCTTGTGTATATGCGGAAGCTATAGTAGTATCAGATACGGGAGCTAAATTATCACCAAAGAAACTGCCACTTAAAATCGCTCCCATAATAAGCGATGGGTCACATCCCATACTGACAGCCAATGGAAGCATCACAGGAGTTACGGCAGAAACAGTTCCACCTGTCGTTCCAGTACATACAGAGATAACAACACAAATCAAAAAACTGATAAGAGGAACGAATTCGGGGCCCATATTGATTAACGAAGTAAACCAGAGCAATCCATTCACAAGTCCACCATCACTAAGCAACTGGGCCGTTATTCCTGCTAAGTAAAATGCACATACCATAACCGCCATCAAATGGTTAGTCAGTCCTTTGATTACTACATCATTGAAAACTTTTTTATCTTTAGCCAGTAAAAACGCAAGCGTCAAAGAAAACACGCCTGCTGACCAAAAAGTTTTAGCTGCGGTGTAGCCATAAAAAACTAAGCCAAAAATTCCCAATAGCAACGACGCTAATGGAAGAACTGCGCCAAATTTGCCAAAATAAAAATCCAATTTCAAGTAGCTTCTCTCATTTGACATTATAGTTACCTCCTCAAAAAATATGATAAGGATAACTTATCATATCGCAAAAAATTAATAAAATTGTTTTTTTGAAGTTTTTTAATCGATAATATTAGTTTTAAGAAAACATCTGTTCAAAAGATTGCTGTTAATTTTATCTACGAGTGACTAAACATAAGATACACACCGTATAATTAGCGAAGAATATCAATAAGATGTCGTCATATCATTGATAATTTAGCTGTTGAATAAAACGGAATAAACTGAATTGCTATTTTTATATCATTACAATATAATTTATAAATAATATGCTATTAAATTTACAATAAAAGGGAGTATTCTAGTGGATATTAATGATGTAGAGTTGTTTTTATCCGTTGCTAAATCTAAGAATATTACACATGCTGCAAATGCACACCACATATCGCAGTCCACAGCTAGCTATCGTATAAAGCTTTTAGAAACAGAACTAGGCTGTCAGTTATTTTTGCGCGACAGAGGCAAGCAAGGTGTACAACTAACTATACACGGAGAACAATTCATTCCGATAGCCCAACAATGGATCACGGTCTACAGAGATACTCAATCATTAAAATTTTTACCATCTAATGCATTAACTATTGCTACTGTAGATAGCATCAATTCTTCGCTTTTACCGCCAATATATCAAGCAGTTGCTCAAGGTGACAGTAAACTACGTTTGCGTATCATGACACATCAATCAAAAGAAGTATACGAACTCATCGATAATAAAACTGCAGATATAGGTTTTGTTTCTGTTCCATACCCCATGAAAAATGTCATTACATTGTTAACCTATACACAAAAATATTTCGTTGTGCGTTATAGTCAACATCCAAAGATCCCATCAGCAATAGAACCTAATGCTTTAGATCCAAGATACGAGATTTACCAGGATTGGGGTGGAGATTATAATCAGTGGCATGAACGGATATGGGGACCGTTAAATAAGTATCATATGTGGATAGATACAGTTACCATCTTACCTTACATTCTAACTGATGAGCGATATTGGACTATCATGCCAAGCACATGTATCCAAACACTATTAGCCGCAAGCAGAACAATTAGAGTAGATGAACTGAAATTACCAGAATCTTATTCGAGAATCTGTTACGTGATACGGCATCGTTATCCCAAGGCTTCTAGTCATGAAGGACTTAAGGTGTTTGAGAAAGAACTTCGGTTGCACATAGAGCATATGCATCTATATCCAATGAGTTAATCACACAACATAATAATGCTCATCATCTATGATGTTATAGATAGACATTATTATAAATCATAGATTAATCAAAATATTCCAAATACTATATGATTTTATTATTATAACAATAATTTACTTTGTTTTTGCTCTCTGCTATAATTCATTCAATCGGTTGCATAAGAGGTGTCGCGATGAGGGTCACTATGCAGGACGTGGCGGACCGCGCCGGGGTGGACAAGGCCACGGTGAGCCGCGTGCTTCGCGGGGATCACAGAATTTCCGAAAAAACAAAGATAAAGGTTATGGAGAGCGTGCGTGCGCTCGACTACCGGCTTGACCGCAACGCGCGCAATCTTTCGACAAAGAGCAGCGGCATCGCGGGCGTCGTTGCGCGCGACCTGACGGAGCCGTGGGCCGGGGCGTTCGCCGCGGGGCTCGAGCGCGCGCTGTCGAACTCGGGCTACGACATGATATTAAAAGCGACGGACGGCGCGGCCGTGCGCGCGAAGCGTGCCGCTGAGGCGCTTGACGGACTCGGCGCGGAGGGGGTAATCTGGTGCGATGGAGAGAATTTCCCGAGCGCGCTTTCGATTCCGGCGCTCTGCTTCGGCTTCACGCGCGAGGGCTTTCACTCGCTCGTAATAGAAGGGAGCGGCGCACCGTCGTTTGAGACGGGCGTGCTCGCTGCGAGGCTCCTATTGAAAATCATCGCGGGCAAGCCGGTCCCTGGGAGGGAACTTCGGCTCAAGACCCCAGAAAAAGAGGACTGAACGCTATAAAATTTTTACTTGCGGCGCTTGCGGCGCTTTCGTTATTCATCGCGGCAGAAGCTCGCGCTGGCGAACGGATAGACTTAAACTCGATACGCGGGCCGAAGCTCGAAGAGCTTTCGATGCTCATAATAACGAACCCTGACGCGCAGATACTCGCAACCGAGGCCGGCGAATTGGACATACTGAGCGACGTTGCGCGCCCGTCGGACATCGACAGGCTCGCCTCCGACACGAAGCTCAAGATGTCTCTTGCACGCGGAATGCACGCATTTTTCCTTCTCCTCAACAATAAAAAATTTCCATGGGACGACGCTGCCGTCCGGCGTGCCGCGGCTATGTCGGTGGACCGGAGCGCTATCGTGCGCATGATTTTCTCCGGTTACTGCGAGCCGATAAATTCGTGGCTACCGCCAGTTTCTCCGTGGGCGCTCGAGAACAGTTCGCGCGACATATACGACCCGGGGGGCGCTGCAGAGATGCTCGAAGAGCGCGGCTACAGGCGCGATATAACCGGCGCGCTGCGTTCGCCTGACGGGCGGCCTTTCCAAAAGATGAAGATACTGACGCCGCTTGCGCGCCTTGCGCCGACGACGGCGGAGCTTGCGGAGCTCATAGCCGATTCACTGACCGCGGCGGGCTTCCCCGCCGAGACGGAGCCGATGGATTTTTCTACGATGATCGCGCGCCTCGACCGCAAAGAGTACGACATGGCCGTACTCGCGTGGGGCATGGGGCGCAATCCCGATTCGCTATATTCCTTCTATCACAGCTCGACGGACATACCGGGCGGCTACAACATGACCGGAGTACACGACGCGAGGCTCGACGCCGCGCTCGAGCGCCTGCGTTTCGCGCCTGACGAAGCGGCGGCGCGCAAGGCTTCGCGCGAGGCGCAGGAGCTGCTCGCGGAGCTTATGCCCTCAGTGCCTATCTACAGCCGCATTTCGATCGCCGCGATTTCGGCCGACTGGAAAAACGTTTTCACTACCGACAAAATCACGGCCGACAACATGTGGACGCTGCTCACCGCGGAGCCCGCTGACGGCGAGATGCGCCCGTTGCGTATGCTGCTATCCGAGGAGCCGCGCAACCTTAACCCGTTCACGGCCTCGTCGGCCTACTCGTGGCAGGTGCTCGGCATGATATACGAGACGATGCTGGGCACGAACCCGTATACGCTCGAGGATATGCCGGCGCTCGCCGAATCGTGGAGAGTGCGCACCGTTGGAGAAGGCGACACCATGCATACGGAGCTCGTGTTCAGGCTCAGGCGCGGCCTTAAATGGAGCGACGGCTCGCCGCTGACGGCGCGCGATATAAAAGCTTCGGTCGACTTCATAAAGGCGAACAAACTGCCGAGATTTTTCGACAGCGTCAAGAACGTACGCCGCACGGAGACGCCGGACGACAGCACGCTGCGCGTCGAGATGGAAGGCGTCAGCTACTGGTATCTCGACAACATAGGCGGCCTGCCATGCTTCCCGAAGAAGGTGCTTGACGCTGTAACAGACTGGCAGAGCTGGGCCCCGCTCGCGGAGGATCCCAAGGCCGGCCCGCGCGGGCTGCTCGGATGCGGCCCCTTCACGCTTGAAAGCTATAAGCCGGGCGAGTACGTCATGATGCGGCGCAATCCGCATTACAGGCTACTGGAGGGCGTCCGGTGAGCAGCCGCTGGCTGATGCGCCGCGTCGCGTCGTCGCTCGTCGTGCTCGCGGCGGTGCTGGCGCTGAACTTCCTGCTCTTCCGTCTCATGCCTGGCGACGCAGTAAGCTCCATAATAGACCCGTCTTTCTCGCCAGAGGCGAAGGCGAACCTGCGCGCTATATACGGCCTCGACAAGCCGCTCTGGGAACAGTTCGTCATATATATCAAGCAGATGCTGACTTTCCGCTTCGGGCTCTCCTTCATGAGCCGCCGCCCCGTCTGGGACGAGCTTCTTTTGCGGCTGCCCGTGACGCTGACTCTTACGGTCTCGTCGATGTTTATATCGTCGCTGCTCGGCACGTGGCTCGGCGTCAAGGCCGCCGTTAACCGCGGCAAATTCGCCGAGAAATTCGTGCTGCGCGCCAGCGCGCTGACCTCGTCATTTCCAAGCTTTTTCGTCCAACTCGTCCTGCTGATGCTCTTCGCGCGCGCCCTGCCGCTCTTCCCGCTGCGCGGCACGCTCTCAGTGCCGCCTCCGGAAGGCGGCTTCGCGCTCGCAGCGGACTATATATGGCACTTAGCACTGCCTGTGCTCTCGCTCTCGCTGATGGGCTTCGGCGGCTGGGCGCTCTACGTGCGCAACCTCATGGTGCGCGCGATGAACGAAGATTTCGCACAGATGGCCCGCGCGCGCGGCCTGTCACGCCCGCGCGTCGTCTGGCACGCTTTCCGCACGATTCTGCCGCCAGTCGTCACAATCCTGCTAATGTCGGTGCCCGGCCTTGTCTCTGGCGCGGTCATCACCGAGTCTGTCTTTTCTCTGCACGGCATAGGGACATTTCTGCTTGAGGCCATTTCCGGCAGCGACTACCCTAGCGCCGGCGCGGCCTTCTACCTGCTCGCGCTGATAACTGTGGGCTGCAACCTGCTCGCGGACATAGCCTGCGGCCTCGTCGACCCGCGCGTAAGAATCGAGGGACGCAAAGAATGAAAGACATTTTGTCGCGTAAAAGCATCGCCGCCTTCATCCTGCTCTCACTTCTCGGCCTGTTCGGCCCGGTGCTGCTGCCTCGCTCGCCCTACGAATTCGCCGGAGCGCCCTTCGCGCGGCCCTTATGGTGGCGTCCAGGCTCGCTTCCGGCGAACGCAGCATACGACGTGACGGCGGCGAAGACTTCCGTCGAATGGGACAAGGAGCCGCCCGCGATATTCGCGCTCACCGGCACTGTAAAGGCGCGCCCGGATGCGCAGGTTTCGATAATCTGGCGGACGCCGGAGCGCGAATACAAACTTGCGGAGCTGACAGGAGAATCCGAATACTGGCTGAACCTCGACGGGCGCGACATGATTTTCAAACAGGCGCTTGACCTTCCGCTCATCAGCAGGAGCGTAGACTACCTTTTCCCGTCGGCTGGAGAGTACAAACTGATCGTCCGCGGCGCGGATTCCGTCTCGCTGCGGCTCTCGATGCCGGGCGAGCGCTGCGGCCTGCTCGGCACGGACCAGCGGGGGCGCGACGTTTTCACGCTGCTGATATACGGCATACGCGCCTCGCTGATAATCGGCGTCAGCGCGACGCTTATCGCGAGCCTGCTCGGTATGTCGCTCGGCCTGGCCGCGGGCTACGTCGGCGGGCTCTGCGACGCGCTCATCATGCGCGCGGTCGATATACTGATGTCCATCCCCACGCTGCCTATTCTGATGGTTCTCGCAGGAATATGGGGCAAGGGGCTATGGCAGCTCGTCCTTATACTCTCGATATTCTCGTGGATGGGCACGGCGAGGAGCGTGCGCGCGCTCGTGCTGACGCTGCGCGAGAGCCAGTGGGTTGAGTCTCTGCGCGCGCTCGGCGCGAAGCGGAGCTATATACTCGCGCGCCATCTCGTGCCGGAGACCGCGCCGGTGCTGCTCGCGAACATCGCGCTAGGCGTGCCCGGCGCGATACTCGCGGAGGCGGGGCTCGCCTTCCTCGGCCTCTCCGACCCAAGGCTCATCTCGTGGGGGCGTATGCTGCACGAGGCGCATTCCTTCGGCGCGTTCACGGAGGGCGCGTGGTGGCTGCTGCTTCCGCCCGGTCTCGGGATAGTCGCCGTCTGCCTTATTTTTATGGACATAGGGAAATTTCTCGAAGAAAAGATAGATCCGAGGCTCGGCAAAAAATGATGCTCGAAGTCAGAAATTTGACTGTGACATACGACGCGCGCGGCGCAGCGAACGAGGCGGTGAAGGACGTTTCCTTCGCCGTCGCGGAGAATTCCTTCTGCGGCCTCATAGGCGAGTCGGGAAGCGGCAAAAGCACGGTGCTCATGACTCTGCTCGGCCTGCTGCCCTCGGGGGCGGAGGCGCGCGGCGAAATTTTATACAAAGGGCGGAACATTCTCGGCCTGCCAGAAAACGCGCTCGCCGCCCTACGCCAGCGTGAAATAGCGTTTGTGCCGCAAGGGGCGCTGAACTCCTTCACGCCGGTAATGACGATAGGCCGCCACATAAAAGAGGTGCTCGTCGTGCATCTAGGAATAAAGGGAGAAGAGGCTGAACGGCGCGTTGCAGAGCTGCTCGAAGAGGTCGAGCTGCCCGCGGGCGTCGCGCGCCGTTACCCGCACGAACTTTCCGGCGGGCAGAAGCAGCGCGCCGCGATAGCGCTCGCGCTCTCATGCGAGCCTGGCCTTGTGCTCGCGGACGAGCCGACGACGGCGCTCGACGTGATAACGCAGGCGGCTATACTGCGCCTCCTGGAAAAGCTGCGCCGTGAGAAGAATCTTACTATACTGCTCGTGACGCACGACCTTCCGATGGCGGCCTCGGCCTGCTCGGAGCTTTTCGTAATGAAGGACGGGCGACTGATAGAGAGCGGCGCGCCGCTCGACTTGATACGCGCGCCGAAGGAAGAGCACACGAAGGCGCTTATCGCCGCTATGCTGTGAGGAACAGAAAAAAATGGCGTGCGGATCTGTTCTTGAGATAAACGAGTTGACTGTAGAATTCAAGTCGCGTGGAGCTAAAAGCCACATAGCGCTAAACGGAGTAAGCCTCTCGCTCGCTGGAGGCGGCGCCGCGCTCGCGATAGTCGGAGAATCGGGCAGCGGCAAAAGTACGCTGCTGCGATCCGCTATCGGGCTGATTCCCCAGAAATCCGGCGGCGTGAAGCTTTTCGGGAAAGAGCTGGAAGATATTCCGGCGCGCGAGCTTACCGCGCTGCGCCGCCGCTGCGGCTACGTGCCGCAGGACCCATACGGAGCTCTGCCGCCGGGGCTCTCCGTCATAGACGCCGTAATGGAGCCCGAAATAATTGCAGGCGTTAAGCGCCCGAAGGCAGAGCGGCGCGAGCGCGCGAAAGAGCTTCTCGCGGAGTTCGGCCTTACCGACGAACGCATATTCGCCTCGCGCGCCGTCGGACTTTCCGGCGGACAGCGCCAGCGCGTCGAGCTCGCGCGGGCCCTCATACTCGGGCCGGAGCTCCTGCTATGCGACGAGCCAACCTCCATGCAGGACGCCTCGACGCGCAGCGAGATAATCGAAGCGCTGCGCCGCCGCACGGGCCTCGGCATGTCGATGCTCTTCGTCACGCACGACCTTCGCCTCGCCGCTTTTGCCGCGGAGAACATTGTCGTCCTCAAAGACGGCAAAATCTGCGAAAGCGGCCCCTCGCGCGAAATAATGCAGAATCCGCAGCACCCATATACGAAGGCGCTCATCGAAGCCCTGCCGAAGCTGCCTGAAACATAAGGCGTGCGGCTTGATAAACACGACGGGCGGCCCCGCGAGTAAGCCGCCCGTAATGTTTTGCAATTCCACGCAGAACTTCTCTTTACAGCCCGAGTTCTTCGTCTATAAGTATAACCTCGGCCTCGGAACCCATCATCGGCCCCCACAGCGTCGCCATGCCGCGGCAGATTCTTTCTGCGGAGCGGCAGTCGTAGCAGCGGTCGGCGTTTACGGCGCACGGCGTCTTGCGCCCCATCTGTTGGGCGCGGCGCGGCGCGGCTACGTTGCGCGCGCGGCACACGGCGCTTTCGTAGTCAGCGGTCAGCTTGTTGCGACCTATCAGGAAATAAACCTTCTTATGTCCGAAGAGCGTCGCCGCCACGCGGTTGCCGACGCCGTCGATGTTGACTATCTCGCCGCTCTCGGCGAGCGCGTTCGCAGAAGTCAGGTAGACGTCGGTCGTCATCGCCTTTATGCGCACGTCGGCCCCCTCCTGCTTCCAGTGCCATATCACCGTGTTGTGTTTACCGAGCTTATCGTAGAGGCCCAGCGCCTGCACCGTACCAGAGCCGCCTATTCCCACCGACGCGCCGTCTATCTCGCCGTCGAGGTACTCCGCGGCCTCCGCTCCGGTCGCGAAGACCTTCACAGTATATCCTCTTTCCTTCAGCGCCTTTTCAACCTTTAAAAAATCCGCCATCCTTCACACCCCTTTGGGAAAAATTCAACACACACTGAAATTTTACTCTCTTGCGGCAAATACGTAAAACGTGCGCCGCCCGGATACGAAAAAGCCGCGGACGGCGAACGCCCGCGGCTTTTGTGATTTTTGCTGAAATCGCTTACTTTATGTTCGAGATTACCTTTTCGAGAGCGTCTATCGCATCCTGAGGCAGCTTGTCGATTCCGCCCTTCTCCGTCTCGCGCGACTTGACGAACTTCATACGGTCGTTCATTCTGTTGATGAACTGCTGCTTGTAATTCGCGTCGCTGAAGTCGGGGACGAAGCCCGGGATTTCCATTATCTGCATTCCAGGGATTTCGTTGAGCGGCTTCCACTCCGCGCTGTCTTCTACTATCTTCTCGATGATTTCAAGCGTCATTTCTTTCGGTATCTTCTTGTCCATGAAGAAGCCCGTGTTGATGATGTAGCAGGAGACTCCGTCCTCGAAGAGCGAACGGAAACGCGTGTAGTCCATTTCTAGCGGGTATGTGCGGAACGGGTTCGCATAGCACTCGATGACGAGCGCGTCGGGGTCGACTCCGGGGGCGAGGCGCTCGGCGGAGGTGCGCTTCGTCGCGAGCGTCGAGCCCATGACGGCGGCGAGAGACGCGCCGGTGAGCTTCACGACAGGCGGAAGCGTCGGGTCCTTCATGAGCCAGCATATAGCGTCGAGAGGCTCGTTTATTCTGTCTATTCTGTTAGGCGTCCAGAGCTTCGACTTCACGGCGCGGCCGTTGCCGTTGCGGACGTCTTCTCCGACGACTACCGTCTTGCCGTCCTGCGTCGTCGTTACGCCGCAGTTCTGGAGCGAGAGCAGATATTTGTTGTCGGGGCAGCCGAACGGGTAGTCCTGCATCTTGTCGAAGTAGGAGGGTTCGAGCGCGATTGCGTACTTATCTTTGACGTTGACAATGAGCGCGTCGTCGTGCAGTACGGTGACGTCGTACTTGCCGCCGTGCTTCGCGTGAGTAATCGTCGACTTGCCGGATCCGGATAGTCCGAAGACGGCAAGGACGAACTTCTTATTGCTGCCGTCCTTGAGCGTGTAGCGCTTGAGTCCGCCGTGGCACGAGGCATAGCCGTTGCGCGCCGCGATACCCCAGCCGAGGGTCAGCGTGCCCTTCTTGTACTCGCCGAAATAGCGCATACCAAGAATTGCGGCGCAGTTCTGCTCAGGCGAGAAGAAAGCGAGGCCGAGAGGATAGTCTGGGTGCGTCCAGTACGGATCAGCAAAGACGTAGATGTCGCCGTCGTTCGCGAGCGGGCGCGACTTCTCGTAGCGTTTTGCGTACTCTTCGTTGATGTACTGGAAGTTGAGCATCCAGCTGTAAAGGTTGTTCTCAAAGCCTTCGGGGATCATGAGGTGGGCCTTGACCATGAAGTCCTCGTCAAGACCGATGATGGCTTCGGCGCGGTAGTATTTGCGGAAGCGCGAGTTGTAGACCGCCTCGCGCAGAAGCGCCGCCATCTCTGTGACGTTGACGTTCGGCTCGCCGGTGATGCGGCGCGCCGCTGCGCAGCGTCCGTAGACCGCGCCGTCGTTGAAGAGAAGGACGTTGGCCCCTTCCGGCAGCCCGAGCTCAACCGGCTTGTAGACCGGCATTCCGGTAAGCTCAATCGTCCCCGGGCTGTTCTTCGCCAGCTCGTAGGCCTCTTTCAGGTCCTCGATACGTTTGATGTTGTTCCCGTAAAAAGCCGTCTCTATCGTTGATCTGATAGGGATAGAGTTGAGACGCTTAAAGCTGTCGAGATCCACAAAATGTTCCTGAGTCGCCATGCAATGTCCCTCCTAAATTATCTCGGCCGTCTTTATCCTTTATTGTGAAAAAAGGGATAAATTAACGAACCGCTGATACCTGTATAACACATGCGTAGCATACACCAATATTTCTAATTGACAATAGTTTTTTTACAAAATACACAATTTCTGAATATTAAAAAAGCGGCCCTCTTTTTGAGAGCCGCCCGTGTGCTGGATTATAGCGAGAAGAAACTATTTGAGCTTGACGGTGTAGCCGAGCGAGATAACCTGCGTGAAGCCGTCGTGTATATAAGCGTCATTGAATTCGCCGTAATTGGCGTCGACATGCCGCGAGTCAGCCCAAATTCCCGTATAAGCAAACACGACCTCATGATTTTCTTTGAAACGGTACTTGAAGCCTATGCTTCCGCGATGACGGTCGCCGGTCGGGATTGTGAAGTCCATCCACTGGTCGGGAACGGGGCTTTCGTCATAGACGTAACCGGCGAGAACGCTCCACTGTTTGCTGAGCTTATGCTCGATACCTATGCCGTAGCGCCATGAAGAATCCCAGTCTTTGGTGCTCTCAATAACTTTCCTTCCTCCGAGTGCAGCTTGGACAGTTGGATTATCAATATATATGTTCAATGCATCATAAGTCTTCCAATTTGTCCAAACCGCATTAAGTTCAACCCTAGTTCTATCATTAAACTTATGCCCTAGGCCAATCGATAAAGAATCTGGAAGCGTCACTGTTCCGCTTGCGCCTGTCCCTCTAATACCAAATGCCTCTAGGCCAGATATAGACATATCAGCATCGTCCATTGTATGTTTAATTCGTGAGCGGTACGTAACTGCCAATGAGGTTTGCGGTGTGAAATCATACATTAACGAAGCAAGCCAACCTACGTTTATAGTATCTCCCTCTAAGTCTGTCCCAGCATTTCCAAAAGCAGGATTTAATCCTTTCCGCATTCTGAGTTTGACATAGTTAATATCAAGTCCAACAGCCGCTGAGAGTTTATCGTTTATCTTAAACGCATACGTTGGCTGTACAGTAACGCCTTTTATACCGGAAAAGATTGTATCGTATTTTCCCGGCCAGAGGTCGTTATATTCGAGCTGGTTGCCATAGCGAGAGAAGAGCCCGATGCCCCACCATGAATTTTTACCAGCCTTCGTCACATAGTACACATAGGGAGCAATTGCCACGTCATACTCGTTCTCCCAAAGCTCATCGCTTAGTCCTCCAGTGGCAAAATTCCGGACTCCGCTAAATAAAACCTTTGTATCAGGATTCACCAGGCTCGCGCCTATGCTGAAGTACGTTCCGTTGAGCTTCGTCATCTGCGCGGGGTTGTAGGCAAGGACAGCTGGGTCTTCCTCAGCAAACATATAAGCTTCTCCCATAGCCGTCCCCGCAGCGCTCCATTCATAGACGCCGAAGCCCTCGGCGAAGGCCGCATGCGCCGCCGGGAGCGACAGCAGAGCCGCGGCAGCTAGCGCTAAAAACTTTCTTCTCACATTAATCAATGAACACAATCCTTCCCTAAGAAATTTTATTTTGCTATGTGCCCGAAGTTCGGGTGTTTCTGCCCGAGGCTAGGGGTTATGACCGAAATCTCAACGCTTACGTCGCGTCCGCTCGCGTAGTACGAGGCGAAGTCTGCGAGCGTGCGCGAGGCGAGGTAGCGCAGGAACGCGCGAGACAGCTCGTTCACCATATCCGCAATAAAGCATTTTTTGCCGCGGCAGCCCTCGAACGAACATTCTCGCGATTCGAACGGTCCGCCTAAAAGTTCAAATATCGGATAAAGCGGGGTCTCCGACGGCACGCAGTTTAGCTTATAGCCGCCGCCCGGCCCGCGGACGGATTTGATGAGGCCGCCTTTGTTGAGGCGCTGGAGCACCTTCGAAAGGTGCGGCTCTGACGTGCCTATCGCAGCCGCGACCTGCTGTGTCGTAAGGCAGCGGTCGGGGTTCTTCGCAAGCTCGCCAAGAGCGTGCAGACCAAGCAGCAGCGGCTCCGGCAGATCTACGATTGGATTCAGTTTCCTTTCCTCCTCCGCAAAGTAATGGAATAATGGATATTTTATTCCACTTTTATTTTACGGTCAAGCGTACACGCAAATATTTTTTTCACGCATATATCGCGCCGGCGTGAAACGTGAGATAATATGGATATGCGTCCGCTTAGCGCGTGCGATAACCTGCACGGAAGGATGAAGTTGATGCCTTGGAGCAATATTCTCGAAATAGTTATGCTGGTATGCTTCGCGGCGGCGTGGCCCGCGTCTATACATAAATCGTGGGCGAGCCGCACGCGTAAAGGAAAGAGCCTCGCGTTCATGGTGATAATACTAGCAGGTTACGTCGCGGGCATCGCGAAGGTGCTTGTGAGCCACACCGCCATTTATATGCTCATTCCATACACGCTGAACACGACTCTCGTACTCTGCGACCTCGCGCTCTATTACAGAAACTACAGGATAGACAGCGGGCAGTACGTGCCTTTTTAGCGCGGCGGCTTGCAAGCGCGAAGTTTAGCGCTATACTCTTATGCGACGATTAACGAAGGAAGGAACTTACTATGGCTATATGTTACTACAATGGTAAATACGCGCCGATGTCGGAATGCTCGCTGCCGGTGACGGATCTTGTCATCCAGCGCGGCGTCGGCACGTTTGAAACTATACGGGTTTACGACGGGAAGACCTTCGCTATGGCTCAGCACCTCGAACGCCTCGCGGGAAGCACCATGGGCGCGGGCATATCCGGCGACGAAATCATAGCGAAGCTTCCGGAAATAATCAGAAGAGGGCTCGCCATGCCTGAGACAAGCGGCTTCGACGGGATCGTGAAGCCTTATATCACCGGCGGCGACGTGAACGACAACGGGACGTTTCCACACCCACGCTTCTTCGTCGTATTCGACGAGAACATCCACAAGCCGACCGCGGACGAGATGAAGAACGGCATAGCGCTTGAGCCCAACCGCGTCGCGCGCCCCTATCCGCTCATTAAGAGCACCAACTATCTTTTCGGCTTCATTCCGCTCTCCAAGGCGACGAAGACGAATTTCGAATCGCTCTACATAACGCCGGAGGGTGAAATAACCGAGGCGATGAGCAGCAATTTCTTTATCTGCAAGGACGGGAAGCTCATCACAGCGCCTGTGGGGCGCGTCCTCAAGGGCGTGACGCGCGACATCATCCTCTCGCTCGCACGCGAAAACGGCTTCACCGTCGAGGAGCGCTGCCCGCGCGAGGAAGAGCTCGCGCATGCCGACGAAGCTTTCATCACAGGTTCGGTTAAAGAAATCCTCCCCGTCGTGCGCGTCGGTTCGCAGAAGATAGGTTCCGGTCGTCCCGGTCCCGCAGTGCAGCGGCTTCAGCACATTTTCCTGCAAAATATGTCGAAGTGGCTGGATAAGTAATAAAACGCAGATTTTAATATAAAGCCGTGTATAAAAAAAGAAAGGGCCGCAAAAGCGGCCCTTTCCGCTGGTCTTACGCGCCTTCCGGCGGTTATGCGTTATTCGTACCAGACTACGCGCGGTATCGAGAGCGAGCATGCGCGGCCGACTTCCAGACGCGGCTCGCGGCGGCTCTTTTCAACGCGGATTTCCTGCGTTCCGACCTTCACCATGTAGTCGACAGTCTCTCCGAGGTAGGCCATGCGGTCTATGACTCCGCGCACGCCTTCGCCCTCGGCGACGAACTGCACGTCGGACGGACGGCAGGCGAGCGTGGCCTTCTGCGCGCCAGCGAACTCCTGCGGTATTTCAGCGGCTATAGTCCCAGCCTCAGGCGCGCTTTCAAGAACGGCGCGTCCGCCGTCGAGCTTCACCTTGATGAAGTTCGAGAGGCCGATGAAGCTGAATACGAACTGGTTCTTCGGGTGCGCATATATGTTGAGCGGAGTGTCTATCTGCATCATGCGCCCGTCTTTCATTACCATGATGCGGTTCGAAAGCGCCATAGCCTCGGACTGGTCGTGCGTGACGAATATGATCGAGAAGTCATATTTGCGCTGCAGATCCTTTATTTCGAAGCGCATCTCTTCGCGGAGGTGCGGGTCGAGGTTCGAGAGCGGCTCGTCGAGCAGAAGTAGCCCGGGGTTGATGGACAGCGCGCGCGCCAGCGCTATACGCTGCTTTTCTCCGCCGGAAAGGTCGTTCGGGTAAAGCTGCGCCTGCTTCGTTAGGTTTGTGTTCTCCAGCGCCTGCTTAGTGCGTTCCTCTATCTCGGAGCGGCTGAGCTTCTTTATCTTGAGCGGGAAGGCGACGTTGTCGTAGACGGTCATGTGCGGCCAAACCGCGAAGGCCTGGAAGACCATTCCAAATCCGCGATGCTCTGGCGGAACATAGAAGTTCTTCGCCTTTGACGACATAAGCTTGCCTCCGACTTCGATCTCACCCTCGTCAAGGTCCTCGAAGCCTGCGACCATGCGCAGCGTCGTCGTCTTGCCGCAGCCTGACGGGCCAAGGAACGAGAAGCATTCGCCTTTTTCAATGGAGAGGTTGAGCTTGTCGACCGCGCGGACTGTGCCGAAGAGTTTCGTAACGTCTCTGAGTTCTACATAAGCCATGTTTACGCACCTCCATTGTCAGCGCGGTGTTTCTTTTCAAAGAAGCGCTTGATGATTATTTCGCCGCCGACTATGAGAAGCAGCGCGACGCCGGCGAGGGCGCAGGCGTAGACCGTCTCTCCGTCCTCGTTAAGCGTATATATTGCAACGCCTATCGTTCTAGTCGTAGGCCCGTACAGAAGGACGGAGGTCGTCAGCTCGCGGAGCGCTGGCAGGAAGATCAGGAAAAACGCGGCGACCATGCCTGGGCGTATCAGCGGGATGACGATGTCGCGAAGCGACTGCCACGGGGTGGCGCCGCTCGCACGGCTGGCCTCAACGAGAGAGTCGTGGACCTGTTCGAGCGCAGCGCTGTTGGACTTGAGCGAGAAGGCCATATAGCGCGCGATGTAAGCGACGAAGATTATCCATGCCGTGTTGTATATGTTGATTCCGAAGCGTCCGCTCCACGTCAGGATGACGCCGAGCGCGATGACCGTTCCGGGGAGGGAGAACGGCAGCATTCCAAGGAATTCCAGGAACCACTTGCCGCGCACCTTGAGCTTGACCAGGACGTAGGAGATGATTCCGCCGGCGATCATCGTTACGAAGGCAGCAGAGAGCGACAGGTATGTGGAGTTCCATATAGCGTCGCGCGTCAGCTTCCATTCGAAGAGGACGTAACGGAAGTTATCCCAGGTCATATTCTCGAGCGTTACAGGCACGCCGTACGTCTTGAGCATACCGACAATGAATATCGTAACGGTAGGCATGACGACTGTGATAAGCAGGTATATGCAGCAGAATATGAAGAGCGGCATACGAAGCCCACGCAGCTTGAGCACGGTCGGGCGGACGCTCTTACCGGCGATTATCTGGAAGCGGCCCGACTTGATGACGCGGTTCTGCGCGTAAAGTATTATAGCCGCGGAGAGAACCAAGACGACGGAGAGCACCGTTGCAGCGCGTATAGCCGCGAAGCTTCCAGCGCTCTGGTGGATCAGCTCGTATATCATAGTCGGTATTGTGTAGATTCCGACGCCAGTACCGAGTATGGCCGGAGTTCCGAAATGTGACAGTGAGTAGAGGCAGACGAGCAGCGCGCCAGCGACGACTGATGGCATTATGAGCGGTATCGTTATCTTGCGCGTTATCGTGAAGAGCCCCGCGCCAGAAATACGCGCCGACTCCTCAAGCGTCGGATCCATATGTTCCAGAGCGCCGCTGACCTGTATGAATACGAATGGGAACAGGTACATGCTTTCTATGACTACTATGCCCCAGAAACCGTAGACGTTGAACAGCGGTTCCCGCGTTCCCCACAATCCCATCCAGAATTGGTTGATATACCCCGCTCGCGGCGAGAGAAGCATCTTCCACGCGATAGCTCCGATAAAGGCGGGAAGCATAAAGGGAACAGTGAAGAGAACCTTCATAGTCTCCTTAAACGGCATGTCCGTCCTGGTGACGAGCCATGCGAAGAGCGTCCCGACGACCGTGCAGAGCACCGTGACGCATATCGCTATCAGTATGGACATCTTGAGCGCCTGGAAGGTCTCCTCCTGCATTATCGTATCTACGACGGTCTGAAGGTTCAGCTGCCCGTCTACGACGAACGATGTCCAGAAAATGAGGATGACCGGAAGCGCGACTACAACAACGAGGATGAGAACGGCGAGAAGGAATATTATCTCAGCCATTCCGAACTTTCTGCCGCCGTGGTTGGGGCTAGGCATCCTCTATCACTCCTTCCATTGTTCTTGCGTCGAATATAAGCTGGTTAGCTATACGTACACCGACGCGGTCTCCCTCTTCGAATATGAGGTTGTGGTCTATAGCGTAATGCGTCTCCAATTGAGAACGCAGTTCGTGCCCCGCGAAATCTATACGCTGGTCTACTATCGGGCCGAGCAGGTTGACGCGCGTGACCGTGCCCGTGACCATTCCTGCATCCGGCGCGCGGAACAGGTCTATATCCGACGGACGGCAGCCCATCACTGCGTCGGCTGGGACCGGCTCTTTCACCTCATCGGCGAGCGCCGTCTCCGTACCCTTGACATACAGCTTACCGCCGCGTTCCTCGACCGGCAGCATGTTAGCCACTCCCATGAAGCGGAATACGAAAGCGTTGACCGGGTGCTCGAAAAGCTCTACCGGAGTGCCGATCTGGCAGATGTTGCCGTGCTGGTCGAGCACCGCGAGGCGATCAGATATGGCAAGCGCTATCTCCTGGTCGTGCGTAACGTAGAGCACAGTCGCGCCCTTTCTCTTCTGGAGCGCCCGTATCTCGAAACGCATCTCCTCGCGCAGGTTCGCGTCAAGGTTCGTCAACGGCTCGTCGAGAAGCATTATCTTAGGTTCCGCTACGAGAGCGCGGGCAAGCGCGACACGCTGCTGCTGTCCGCCGGAGAGCTGCGACGGCAGGCGTTCTTCAAGTCCGTTAAGGTTGACGCTGTTTATCGCGTCCTTCGTCCTCTTCGCAGCTTCATTTTTTTCAACCTTTTGCATCTGAAGAGGATACATAACATTTTCACGCACAGTCATGTGCGGCCAGACGGCGTAGTCCTGAAAGACAACGCCGAGCGCGCGCTCCTCAGGCGGCACCATTATCTTCTCGGCCGGAGAGGACTGCGTTGCGCCGCCTATCTTGATAGTTCCGGCATCTGGAGACTCGAAGCCGGCTATCATGCGCAACATGACGGTCTTGCCGCAGCCGGACGGGCCAAGCAGAGTAAAGCATTCGCCGTCGTTTATAGTGAGGTTTAGATCCTTGTAAACGACTTTTTTGCCGTATGCTTTGCGCACATGCTCAAGTTTTACTTCAGCCAAACAAATCTGCTCCTTTCACTCTGAATATTACGGGGAAGGCCGTTATCTCCTTGGCCTTCCCCGAACTGTGCTTTTTTCACGCGTGCGCCATTAACAGCGCCGCGTCGAAAACCGCCTCTTCGCTTATTTGCCGGGGCGCATAATATCCTTGAACTGCTTGATTACCTCTTCTTTGCCGGCGCCGCTCATCTTCTCGAAGTCGAGTTTGATGGCGTTGACGACGGCGTCGTGAGGCTTGGGCAGCGGGCTGTCTTCAGGAAGAGATACATCGTCACGGACCGGAAGCGTGTAGTTGTTGGCGATGATCTGCTGGCCTTCCTTGGAGAGCAGGAAGTCGACGAACTTCTGGGCCGCGGAGAGGTTCTTCGTGCCCTTGATGATGCCGACAGGGCTCGGAAGGACTATCGTCTCTTTCGGGTAAGCCATGGCGAGCGTGGCTCCCTTCCCTATTTTCGCCATCGTTATGTAGTCGACGCCGATGCAGGCCACGAGGTCGCCCATCGCCGTGTCGTCAACGACCTGGCCGGAGCCCTGGCTCATGACGCCGCCGTTCTTCTGGATATCCTTGAAATAATCCCATCCATAGAGGTTCACGAGCGCCGCAACGCTTCCGTAAGCAGTTCCGGAGAGCGCCGGGTCTGCAATTCCAAAGGCATCCTTATAGTCGGGGCCGAGGACATCCTTCCAAGTCTTCGGGGCTTCCTTGATGAAGCGCGTATTATAGACTATGCCGAGCGTTCCGTTACGGGCGGGCGTGAAATAGCCGTCAGGATCGATGACGGGGCTGTCCACATACTTCGCGTTGGGCGACTTGTAGGCTTCGAGCACTCCCTCTTTCTTGAGCTGATAGAAGTCGGGAACTTCGCTGTGCCAAAGTACGTCGGCTACCATTGAGCCGGACTGGCGCTCCGCGGCGATCTTCGCCATGAGTTTTCCGGCTCCGGCTACGTAGGCGTCGAACTCGATTTCGGGATGCTGCTTCAGGAACGCATCTTTCAGCTCCCCGATGAGCGAGTCCTTCATCGACGTGTAGACCGTCAACTTCTCAGCAGCCATGGCGGTGCCGGATACGAAGAGCATCGCAGACAGCATCAGCAACGCAACAAACTTTTTCATAAAAACTACCTCCCTGTGCTTTTGGGGTTTCCCCTGTTTTAAAAATTTGCCCAGCCCTCGCGCGCCCAACGCTCAGAGCCGATGCAAAGATTTAACGTTTTGAAAGCTCTTAATTCAGATAAGCCTTTCTTATGCGTAAATAAAAAGTAAAACTTTTGTAAAAATATCAACGCTCCTTACGCTTGTGTATTATATAACGAGCAATAAAAAAATCAACACAGAAGAATTAATTTTCCGTGTTGATTTTTAGTATTCTTCCAGGCAGGACAGTTTGATTTTTATTTTATATTTACTATATGCTTTATAGAGATATGATCTTTTACTTATATTTTATATTACACCGCCTGCAAGCCGGGCGCAGGCTTCGACCACGTGTTTTGCAAGCACGGCGGTCGTCACCTTGCCTATACCGCCGGGGACCGGCGTAACTGCAAGCGCAGTTTCAGAAGCGGCTTCGTAGTCCACATCTCCGCACATTTTACCGTTCTCGTCAAAGTTTATGCCAATATCGACGATTACCTGACCAGGCGATAGGTATTCGCGCCCTATCATCTTTCCGTGGCCGATGGCGACGACCAGGATTTCAGCCTCCCGACAGAGCGCTGTGAGGTTTTCCGTCTTAGTATGGCAGACCGTGACGGTTGCGTCGCGTTCGAGCAGCATCATAGCGACCGGCTTGCCGACGACGAAACTGCGGCCGACGACGACGGCGCGCTTCCCCGCTATCTTAACGCCGTAGTGGTCGAGCATGTCGATGCACGCCTCCGCCGTGCACGGCGCGAAACCGACCTTCTTACAGGAGTAAAGCCCGGCCATCGAGCATTCCGTGATGCCGTCGACATCTTTTTCCGGCGCAAGCGCGCGACAGACGGCTCGGTCGTTGATGTGCGGCGGCAGCGGGCGCAGGATCAAAACGCCATGGACGGATGAGTCCTCGTTAAGAGAGCGCACACACTCCAGAAGTTCGCTCTGCCCAACGTTTTCACCGAAGTGCATGAGTTTGACGCCGACGCCTGCAGCCTCGCAGCATTTTGCGGCATTGCGCTCGTATGCGATGTCGTCGCCGTTGTCGCCGACGCGCACGATGGCGAGCGCAGGAGCGGCGCCGCGCGCGCGCAGGGCCTCGGCGCGACTTCTGAGATGCTCGTTCAGCTTATCGACGACGGGCTTCCCTCTCATTATTGTTTCCGGCATTTCCTTCACGTCTTTCGTAAAATATCGCGTGCCCGCGCGGGCGATGGGCGCGGAGCATGATTATTTTAGCACAAGCATGGCGGCAGCCGCGCCCCGAGCGCAGTTGAAACATAGATATATTTACTTGAAAAGGGTATAATTACTGACGAATAAGGCACAGGAGGCTAGAAAATGTCTCACAACCATACGCACGGATCTCCGTACACGAGACTTATCGAAAGGCTGAACCGTTTCCCGCAGGGTGCGCCTGAGTCCAAGCTGTTGTACGACATACTCAAGATACTTATGACCGAGAAGGAAGCGGGACTGATGGCGCAGCTTCCTATAAAACCCTTCGACGTTCACAAAGCCGCGCAGGTTTGGCAGATGCCGGAGCACGAAGCGCAGAAAATGCTTGACGATCTCGCAAGCAAAGCGCTCATCGTCGACATAGAGCAGGACGGCAATCAGATATACGCCGTACCTCCGCCTATGGCCGGTTTTTTTGAGTTTTCATTGATGCGCGTGCGCCACGACATCGATCAAAAGACGCTGAGCGAGCTTTTCTACCAGTACATCACCGTAGAGGAGGACTTTATGCGCGACCTTGTATGCAGCGGCGATATACAGATGGGGCGCATTTTCCCGCAGGAGCCTCAGATACCAGACGAATACCTGCTCCAGGTTCTCGACTACGAACGCGCTACAAACGTCATAGACACGGCGTCGCACATAGGCATCAGCATGTGCTACTGCCGCCATAAGGCGATGCACGAAGGACACGCCTGCGACGCGCCGATGGACATATGCATGACCTTCAACACTACAGCCGCAACGCTCATCAAGTACGGGCACGCGCGTCAGGTCGACGCAGCCGAGTGCCGCGACCTTCTCGCACAGGCATACGACTATAACCTCGTACAGTTCGGCGAGAACGTCCGCCGCCACGTCAATTTCATCTGCAACTGCTGCTCCTGCTGCTGCGAGGCGATGCTCGCCATCAAGCGTTTCGGCGTGGCACAGACTATCTGCTCGAACTTTATTTCGAAGATAAACCCTGAAAAATGCGTCGGCTGCGGAAAATGTCTGAAAATCTGTCCAGTCGACGCAATAAAGATGACAGAAGAAAATGGACGCAAAAAAGCGCGCGTCGTCCCCGAGCGCTGTATCGGCTGCGGCGTCTGCGTCAAGAACTGCCCAACGCACGCGCTCGCGCTCGAACCGCGTCCGAACAGGCTCATCACGCCGCTTGATACGACGCATAAAGCCGTAGCGATGGCGACCGAGCGCGGCAAGCTTCAGGAGCTCATCTTCGACAACAAAGTGCTATTCAGCCACAGACTTCTCGCCGGCGTCCTCGGCGCGATACTGAAGCTCCCCGGCCTCCAGCGCTCTTTCGCTCAGGCCCAGCTGAAATCAAGATACCTCGAAAAGCTGATAAGTAAGGCTGCGGGAGAGTAACCGTACTGTAAAGAGGCGGCTCAGTACGCGAAATTACGAAAAGGCGGAAGGGAATGCCCCTTCCGCCTTTTTCTTACATTTACAAGCTTCTATTTATATAATTTTTTCGTTTATATGCTTTCAAAATCCATCCCGTCGTAAGCCTCGACTGCGGGCCAGAAATCTTCGCCGCAGCGCTCTGTGAGCATGTCGCGGACTTTCTTTATAACTTCGTCCGCCTGCTCCGGAATCGCCTGCCTTATGATACGGACGTACATCTGATAGACGTCTGCGCAATGATAGGCCATTTCGCGTTTCACATTCTGCCCTGGCTTCAAACGGCTTCCATATGTGTTCATAAAATCTTCCTTGACCTCCGGGCTTCTGAAATAGAAATCGCAAGAGCCGTTGAGGTGCATATTCTGAGTACATTCGAAAACAAGCGAAGAATTGAAGCCGCGCACTATGGAGCCGTCGATTTCGCTGCAATAGTCTACTCCGCACTCCTTGCATCCCATAGCACGAAATTCGCGAGCCCACCAGCAATCCGTCTGGCGTTCATGCACCGTTCCGGGGATAGCTTCAAACAGGGCGCAGTCCGTAAGCCCTTCGTCGTTGCACAGTAATTCGCCGTAGGCGAAGTAGGAGGTCACATCCAGAGGATTCCCGTCATGCAGCGCTCGCAGAGCCATTCAGCGGCCGCATCTCGCTCCGTAAGTGCGCGCCGCGGTCATAAAGATTTCCAATCCGCGTTCTTTGGCGATTGTATCACTTAGATGTACAGGTGTCACACTATATTAAAGTTTGGCACACAACAAAACGCGGCGGGGGCGACATAGCCCCGCCGCGCTGATTGTTTGCGACGGACTCGCCGCCGCCGACCGTCAGGTTATTCTTCCGGACGAATCTTCTTGAAGAATACGGCGGTGCCGTCCTTAGCTTCGAGCATATAGCCGTCCTTGTTCTTCGGGTTGTGGAATTCGTCCATCGTGAGCTTTGTGTGCATCAGCTGAAGATCCTTCGTCTGCTCGAGTGCGTCGCGGACCTTCTGCGGGTCGGTGCTGTTGGCGCGGGTGATAGCGTCGGCAAGCCAATAGACGGAGTCGTAGGCCATAACCGCGTTCATAAATTCCTGGCATTCTGAGGCGGTCTGTTTCTGATATTTCGCGAAGAAGTCCTTCAGCGCCGGGTCTTCCTTTGCTACGTGGCTGACCCAGAATGTGTCCTTCATAACTTCTTTACCTGCTACCTCCCAGTAATAGTCGCCGTAACCGTCGCCGCCGATAATCGGAACGGTGATGCCGAGTTCGCGGGCCTGCTTGACGGAGAGAGGCGTGCATTTGCCCATCGTCGGAAGGACGACGACGTCGGGATTGGCTTCCTTAATCTTCGTGAGCTGTGCGCGGAAATCGACGTCTTCGCCGCGGTGACCCTCATCGGCTACTATCTTGCCTCCGGAGGCTTCAAAGCTCTTAATGAAGAATTCGCGGAGCCCGTGTGAGTAATCGCTCGACACGTCGTAGAGGATGCCCGCCGTCTTGGCCTTCAGATCATGAGCCGCGAAGGTGGCAAGTATCTTCCCCTGGTAGGGGTCGAGGAAGCAGATACGGAAGTTGTATGGGCGTACTTTACCCTTCTCGTCTACTGTAACCTGCGGGTTTGTCGGCAGCGTGCCTATATGGGGGACTTTGCCGCTGTTGAATACCGGCGCGGCTGCTATGCAGAGGCCGGAGCCGCTCGGTCCGATGACGGCTACCACCTTGTCCTGCTGAACGAGGCGGCGCGCCGCGTTGACCATGTCTTCGTTTCTCGTGCGGCAGTCGTACGCAACGACTTCAAGCTGTTTACCCAGGACGCCGCCTTTGGCGTTGATTTCTGCTACCGCCATCTTGACCGATTCGACTTCTGCGTAGCCGTAGGCCGCGAAGTCTCCGGTGACGGTCGCTATTTCACCAATTTTGATTGTGTCCGCGGCAAAAGCGGGGAGTGCGAGCAACATTACAAGCAGCGCGCTGAGACTGATAAACTTACGCATACATAATACCTCCTCAATATTTTATGTCGCTTTCTCTTGGTGCAGTGAGTATATTATAACATAGTTTTCTTGCTGATTTATACACGCTTGTATAATAATGCCATCGCATCGTTCATCTCAGCAATATCGCCTGTCTTTAATAGCCGCTTTACCAATGCACGCTATCGATACGCTTGTGAGACCGGTTAACAAAGCCGCTGAGCCGCGCCATTCGAAAACGGCGCGGCTCAGCAATTTTTATCTATTATGCAACAGGTTAGAGTTTTTTTACGAAGAGAGCTCTTATCGCGTTGAACACTGCGAGTATCATGACGCCGACGTCGGCGAATATCGCAAGCCACATGTTTGCTGCGCCGAGCGCGCCGAGCGCCAGACATATCAGCTTGACGCCTATTGCAAGAACGATATTCTGGTAGACGATTCCCAGGCATTTACGTGAAATTTTGATGGCCTTCGATATTTTCATCGGGTCGTCGTCCATCAGGACCACGTCCGCCGCCTCTATCGCAGCGTCTGACCCCATCGCCCCCATCGCTATGCCTATGTCGGCGCGGCGCAGAACCGGCGCGTCGTTGACTCCGTCCCCCGCAAAGGCCAGCTTCTCCTTGTCGGATTTCGTCAACAGCAGCTCTTCCACTTTCCCGACTTTGTCAGCAGGAAGAAGCTCCGCGTAGACCTTGTCGATACCAAGCGCATCCGCAACCTGCGACGCGACGGCCGCAGCGTCTCCTGTCAGCATAACGGTCTGCCGCACGCCTGCTGCCGCGA
Organism: bacterium; assembly: GCA_963618995.1. Classification (GTDB taxonomy): domain Bacteria; phylum Synergistota; class Synergistia; order Synergistales; family Synergistaceae; genus Caccocola. Next base: position 16,994 of record CAVEUD010000007.1, on the reverse strand, counting down.
GCGCCGCTATCGCCTCTTTCGCGTGCGGTTTCACGACATCGGAGATGACAATATGCCCCGCGTACTCTCCGTACACGGCCATATGTACTATTGTGCCGACGGAATGACAGTTTATATAGGATATGCCGAGCCGCTCCATGAGCTTCGCGTTACCTGCGGCGACCGATACTCCATCCACCTTCGCAGTCACGCCTTCGCCGCTTATCTCCTTTATCTCCGCTACGCGCGAGTTGTCTATCGGCCTGCCGTATGCGCGGCGCAGGCTCTTGCTTATCGGGTGCGACGAGCAGCTCTCAACTAGCGCCGCATATTCGATGAGCTTCATCTTCGCCATCTCGTTGTGATGGACGGCGTTAACCTCGAAGACGCCCTTCGTAAGCGTCCCCGTCTTGTCGAAGACGACTATCTTCGTCTGTGAGAGCGTCTCGAGGTAGTTCGATCCCTTGACAAGCACGCCTTCCTTGCTTGCGCCGCCGATGCCGGCGAAGAATGAGAGCGGTATACTTATGACAAGCGCGCATGGACAGCTTATGACAAGGAATGTCAACGCACGGTATATCCATTCATCCCATCCTGCGGTCAGCCCCATGCCGACGCTGCACACAAGCGGCGGCAGCACCGCGAGCGCAAGCGCAGCGCCGCAGACGGCAGGAGTGTAAACGCGCGCGAATCTTGTAATAAAATTTTCCGACTTCGATTTACGCGAGCTCGCGTTCTCTACGAGGTCTAGAATCTTCGAAACGGTTGATTCGCTGAACTCCTTCGTCGTACGAACCTTCAGCACACCGGACATGTTGATGCAGCCGCTGATTATTTCATCGCCCTGCTTCACGTCACGCGGCACGCTCTCACCGGTAAGCGCGCTCGTGTTGACGCTCGACGCGCCCTCGACGACTACTCCGTCGATAGGGACTTTCTCTCCCGGCTGCACGACGATAATGCTGCCGACGCTCACCTCGTCGGGGGCCGCCTTCTCTAGCGTGCCTTCCTTCTCAACATTCGCGTAGTCAGGGCGGATATCCATCAATTCGCTGATGTTGCGGCGGCTCTTACCTACAGCGTAACTCTGGAACCACTCGCCGACCTGATAAAAGAGCATGACCGCGACAGCCTCAGTGTAATCGCCGTTCCCTTCGTAAAGCGCCAACGCAATCGCGCCTACTGTCGCTACAGCCATAAGGAAACTCTCGTCGAACATCTGGCGGTTCTTTATCCCTTTCGCCGCCTTTATTAAAATATCATACCCGATGACAAGATACGGCACGAGGTAGAGAGCGAAGCGCGCCCATCCGCTCGCCTGCGTGAAATGCAGCCCTACCATTAGCGCAAAGGCGATGACGATTCGCACCAGCATCTTTTTTTGTTTCCTGTTCATAATTATTTCCTGTCTTCTTTATTACGCGCAGCGAGGTGTGCTACAGATAGATTTCGCAGTCGTCCTCGATTTTTTTACAGTTCTTTAAAACTTCATGCATGACCGCACTGTGGTCCGCGCCATCCTCGAACTCGACGTTCATCTTCAAAGTCATGAAATTGACTGCAGCGCCTTTTACGCCGGCGGTCTTCTGCGCAGCCTCCTCCATCTTGTTCGCGCAGTTGACGCAGTCGACATCGATCTTATATGACTTCTTCATTTGACAGCACTCCTTTTGTTATTTCAATTAAACAATCAAACGATTGCTTAATTATCGATATGTATATTATACAGCTCTACATGAAATGTCAATATGTCAGATAAATTTTTGCGGATAGGAAAATTCCAACCTCGCACGTACGCCGCCGCCTTCACTATTGACGTGACGCATAGCGATTCTGCAAAACACACGCAAATCAAACACTCCGACGACAAGCCAAGACAAAAGCCAAAGCTTCATGAACGGCGGCACGGTGATCAGGCGTTTTTGCATATTGACGAGAAACGCGGCAACAGCGCGCAAAAACAAAAAAAGGACTCGCGGCGAAAAACCGCAAGTCCTTGAAAAATCTGGTGCCGGAGGGGGGGGTCGAACCCCCACGGGTGTTACCCCGGCGGATTTTGAGTCCGCTGCGTCTGCCATTCCGCCACTCCGGCGCGAAGAAACTAAAATATTTTATAACATGACGGCATTCGCCGCAATAGCGGAAACGGCGGCGATGTTTGAGCGACTGCCGCAATTATGCTAAAATTGACAAAGGGAAATTTGTAATCATAATAAAAACGAATCGCGGGGTGTTGATATGAACTGTTACCAGATAATGGCCGTAAGAATCCTTGACCGCGGCAAGTGCGCGGTCGAAGTCCAGCGCATATTGACCGAATATGGATGCTCGATACTCACGAGGCTCGGCCTCCACGACCAGTCCGTTCCGGGCACCTGCTCGCCCTCGGGGCTGCTCGTCCTCCAACTCTGCTGCGACGCGGAGACGTCGAAGGAACTTGAAAGGAAGCTTAACGCTCTTGACGGCGTGAAGGCGAAACTCGTAGACCTCTCGGACTAGCCTGAGATGACCGAAGCGCCACGACACGGGGCGCTTCATTTTTTTGCACGTTCATCCAAGATTTCAGCGCGGCGCATATTTTGCGCCGCGTTTTCGCGTTTCAGACACGTGGATGAATTTGCCGGAAACAGTATCCGCTCGTTCCGTCTTCCATGACTTACCGTGCGCTTCGTGCGCTTTTGCGCGCGCCGCGCCGCCTCGGGAAGCAGCGACATCGTTATGGGCGCGATACGCGCGGTTCCGCACGGACTCTATGCCTGCCGTTCCGCTATTTCCTCATCCTCCGCGTTCCGCGGCGGCGAGACGATGCACAAAAATTCCAGCCGTTCGCCGTCCTCGTTTACGACGTACTGCTCCGCGCCTCGCGGCACCGCCGCGCACACGCCTGCGCGCAGAGGTATCGCTTCGCCGTTCGCGTGCAGAGTACCCGTGCCGGAAAGCACGACGTAAGTCCCGGCGGAATTTTTCAAGACGTGCGGAACGGTGCGTCCGCTCGGCTCAATGTATGCGTGCGCGACGGAATATCCGCCGAAGGGCAAAGCTTCGCGCGAGGGGTGCATCACCTCCGCGAGCATGCCCCCGTCGCGCGCGGCAAAATGTCCCTCTCCACAGATATGTTTCACAACGACCCCGCCGTTCATCGCCCCCCAACGCGCCGTTCGTCCACAGACATTATAAGGTCTCCGGCGCACCGCGCCCCGTCCCCATCCACGGGAGACGCGGAGAAACGCGAGCGCCGCGCGCAGGACGCGATTCTGTGATAGACTTGAAACGTTGTCATAAGAACGCGGCGCGAGCCGCAAAAAACACGCGATTTATGAAAAGGGGCTGCTGCAGGATGAGAGAGCATTTGAGCTTTAGGGAGACACTTTATGTATCGGTAATGCTGTTCGGGTTGTTCTTCGGCGCGGGGAATCTTATCTTCCCCGTATATTTGGGACACATGGCCGGGCGCGGCGTATGGCAGGCGGCGGCTGGCTTCCTCGCTACTGGCGTCGGCCTGCCGCTGCTAGGTGTCGCGGCGCTCGGCGTAAGCCGCAGCGGCGGCCTGCTAGAACTCAGCAGCCGCGTCGGGGGAAAATACGGCTATTTCTTCACCTGCGCGCTCTATATGACGATAGGGCCGCTCTTCGCGATTCCGCGCTGCGCGACGGTTTCGTTCACTGTCGGAGTCGCGCCGGTGCTCGGCGCGGGGGGCGGCGCTCTGCCGCTCGCCGTGTTCTCGCTCTGCTTCTTCGCCGCCGTGCTCGCCTTTTCGCTCAACCCGGGAAAGATACTCACGTGGGTCGGCAAGCTGCTGACGCCGCTCTTCCTCGTATTCCTCGGCGTCATGCTGATAAAGGCGCTCGCCTCTCCCGCCGGAGACATAGCTTCCGCCGCGCCGCAGCAAGGCTACGCCTCCGGCGCTTTCGCGAAGGGGTTCCTCGAAGGCTACAACACCATGGACGCGCTGGCGAGCCTCGCATTCGGCATAGTCGTCATAAACGTCATACGCGGCCTCGGCGTGGAGAACCCGCGCGCCGTCGCGGCAAACACCGTTAAGGCGGGCGTGCTGAGCTGCGCCATCATGGCGGTCATATACCTTGCGATTGCGGTCGTCGGCGCGCAGAGCGGCGGGCTGTACGAATCCTGCTCCAACGGCGGCGAGATACTTGCGATAGTAGCGAGCCATTATTTCGGTAAAACAGGCGCGGCAATCCTCGCAGGGACGGTCACGTTCGCCTGCCTGAAAACCGCGGTCGGGCTCGTCACCAGCTGCTCCGAGTCGTTCTCTTCCATGTTCACGCAAGGCCGCGCCTACCGGCGCTGGAGCGTATTCTTCACAGCACTGTCGTTCCTAATAGCGAACCTCGGCCTCGACGCGATAATAGCCTACGCCGTTCCGGTGCTCATGTTCCTGTACCCTCTCGCGATAACGCTGATACTGCTGGGCCTCTTCGGCAATTTCTTCGGCCACGACAAAACAGTCTACCGCAGCGCGACGGGCCTCACTCTCGCCGCCGCTCTCTTCGACCTCATAAAAGCTCTGCCGCAACAGGCACTCTCCGCTCTCCCGCTCGGCGGCGCGGTCGAGGCGGCGGAACGTCTCCTCCCCTTCTACGGCCTCGGCATGGGCTGGATATGCCCGTCGCTGATAGGATTGGCAGCGGGGCTCGCGCTTCGCAGGATACGCCGCACCGGCGATGACCGCGCATAAAATTGCAGGCACAGAAAAGTCCGCGACGCATATACGCGGCGTGGATTTTTCAATACATTATGGGATTTTGAGTACATATTGAGTACGGGCGGTTAATGAAAAAAATAATCGAGAAAAATATCGGGGCTCCGCGTTTCGCAGAGCCCCGTTTCAATTCAAAAAATGGTGGGCGATAGAAGAATTGAACTTCTGACCTCTTCCGTGTCAAGGCTTACATATAGTCTATATGCCACCCAAAATTAAGCCCGTTTTAAACTTATATATTTAAGATAGAGGCAGTCATAGACCGCATAAACGCCGCTCCGGCAACTGGCAGAATATGACGTCGAAAAACGAGCCACGGCGTCATAAGTCAGAAAAAAGTGGTTGATATGTGGTTGATGGATTTTTTCAGGGCTGAACTCTAAACTTGGAACGGAGGGAATAAACTAATGGATAAGCAGAAACTCACGCAAAAGATTGTAAACAATGCGACATGCCCCGACGGCAAGAGGTTTGAGTATATAATGGACGCCGCCCTCCCAGGCTTCGGCATTCAGATAACGAGCGCCGGCGCAAAGTCTTATATAATTCGTTTCCAGCATAAGGGCCGGCGCGAGTGCCGGACGTTCGCGCCCGTGGAATCTATGACGTTGACTGCGGCGCGCACTCGCGCAAAGGAACTGATCGGGGAATATCTGAAAGGCGGAGACCCGCTGAAAGTCGAGACGAAAAAGAAGCGCGCCGCGAAGCTCACCATCCTCCAGCTCTATCAGAAATGGGAGAAGTGGTCGCAGGAACAGAAGCTTGAGAGAGTGACCACTAAGAACATGATAGGCGCTATCGCCCAGTATTTCGACGTGGAGAGGAAAAAGGCTGAGTCCCTTACTGCCAGGGACTTGGAAAACTACAAGAACGAGCGCACCAAGAGAGGCAACAAGCCCAGCTCCATAAACAGGATGCTTCGGGAGCTTAAATATCTCTATACGTGGGCGTCGACGCAAGGCCTTCTCTCCGAGGATTTCAAATATCCAGACGGGATCAAGATGCTGAGCGAGGCTATGCTTTCTCCAAAGGCCCACCATCTCAGCGACGTCGAAGTCAAAAAGCTGCTAGATACTGTCGATAGGCTCGTTGATGAGAAGCCTGACAAGGAGTATCTCCGCCCGATTATCCTGTTCGCCCTCAATACGGGCATCAGAATACATTCGATAGTCCAGCTTGAGTGGCGCGACGTGCTGAGGCTGGACGAGGACGGCGGAGAACTTCATATCCGCGCCGCATGCATAAAAACACGCAAGGATGAAAACATTTCCTTGTCGGCAGCAGCCGCGGCGATTCTGAAGGAGCTCGCGTCGAAAGGGACCAGCTGCGATACTGACAGGATATTCACGACGTTTACCGTAGAGCACATCAACAAGTCTATAAAAAAGATAATGGTGTCCGCGGGGCTGGGACAATACAGCGCGTACTCGCTCCGCCACAACTACGCTACGTCGCTGTATCTTGCTGGCGCAAGTCCTATCGAGATCCAGTTACAGATGTGCCATCGGAATTTCAGGACGACGCAGAAATATATCCACGCCGACTACGAGCACCAGAAAGCTGTCGCGAACAAACTTTCGTTCGGCGTCTCCGACGTGGCTTAGCGTTATAGCAAAGCGTTGCAAAAAGCCGTAATAACCGCGAAGTCATATAAAAGGGGGGCTGTCATGCCCCCTTAAATTTTGCCATCTCTATGACGGAGCGCGATTAAGTTGTTCCATCGCCATGCCTATCAGCCTGTCCGTATGGTCGGCCATAAACAACGGAATATTCAGGAGGTCTCCGTCCAGCTTCAGATTTTCCAGCGAGAGCTGCTCCCGCAGCTTTACCTGCTCCGCGAACAGCTCCTTGAATTTGCGGAGGCTTTTGCAGAATCAGGCGTTTTATAGCAATTCGCCCATATAATTATGTATATTTGTGTGTGTTTTATCACATAATTATACATAATTGTGCAAAGCAGAGACACATCGCTAGTATATATATAACTCGCGGCTTAAACGGAGGCGAAAATAACTCGACCCAACGCCAATCAACATGGACGCTTGGACACATCGGACACGTCTCGGAGACTTTTTCTTTAGTCTTTTTAATAATATTCCGCACCAAGCCTCTCTACCTACTAGAGATATATTTTCATTTCCGGATTTTCTTATACAATGGCAAATGTCCTGTCCGATGTGTCCGATACTTATGATGTAAGTACATATATGGATTAACAGTTATGTCACACTAATAGCGTACGGAGCTTGAACCCTACTATCTTTTCGGCTAAAATGGAATCATAATATATATTAGCCGAAGGTGGTGAGTTGATGAATTATATCCGCAGAAGTCTTGAGTCAGTGGTAGGCAGCGTCACGCAGGAATATCCAGTCGTCCTGTTGACAGGACCGAGGCAGGTCGGAAAGACCACAATGCTGAAAAAGCTGATGGAGGGCACGGAGCGCGGATACGTTTCCCTCGACGACCTGACGGAGCGCGCTCTTGCAAAGAACGACCCTGAGCTGTTCCTGCAGCTTCACAAGCCGCCGCTGCTTATCGACGAGGTGCAGTACGCGCCGGAGTTGTTCTCTTATATAAAGATACTTGCCGACCGCGAGCATACTCCCGGGGCGTTCTGGCTTACCGGTTCGCAGATTTTCCGCCTCACGCGCGGTGTGAGCGAATCTCTTGCGGGACGCGCCACCGTGCTTTCCATGACATCTCTTTCACAGGCGGAGATATGCGGCGCGCATATGGAACCGTTTAGAGTCGACTTAGAATCATTGCAGAAACGCGCCGGACAACGCAAGGCAGCCGATATAGGAGAGATTTATGAGCGAATCTGCCGCGGCTCCATGCCGGCCGTCGTCAGCGGAGCAGTCAGCAGCGGTAATATCTTTTACAGCAGTTATATAAGCACCTATATCGAGCGAGACGTGAAAGAGCTGTCGGAGTCCATCGACTCGCTGAGATTCCTGCGCTTCGTGACAGCCGTGGCGGCGCGATGCGGACAGATGCTTAACGTCGCGGACATCGCGCGCGACGCCGACATCAACCAGAAGCAGTCGAAGGACTGGCTCGCCATACTCGAAACGCTTGGGATTATCTTCTATCTGCATACCTATTCCAATAACCTGTTGAAGCGCCTCGTCAAGACGCCTAAGCTCTACTTCTACGACACCGGGCTGGTCTGCCATCTGACGCGCTGGAGCAGCGCAGAAACGCTCGAAGCGGGAGCTATGAGCGGAGCTATTCTTGAGAACTATGTCGTATCGGAGATTACAAAGACATATCTGAACTGCGGCATGGAACCCTACATTTACTATTACCGCGACAAGGACGCGAAAGAAATCGACATCGTGCTCGAACAGGGCGGCGCGCTGAATCCCATAGAGATAAAGAAGACAGCGAACCCAGGCAGCGAACTGACGAGAGTATTCTCCTTGTTAGATAAATCTTCGACACCGCTCGGCAAGGGGGCTGTTATCTGCATGAAGCCGCAACTCACGGCTATCGACCGCGACAATTACGTCGTTCCGGTGTGGATGATATGACAAGCGCAAGATAATAAAAATGGGTTATGCGCCCCTTCGCCTTTGCAGGATGGCCTGAAATACCGTACACTACGGAGAGATATGCGCATAACGGAGGTGCTGCGATGCCATCAGACCGTAATTGGCAGTTTGAGCTTGAAGAATATATCAAACAGGGCGAACCAAGCCGGGCGAAAAAGAGCGAGGCATGGCGGACGGCTATCGGCCTTCAGGATGTAGACGGACTAAAGACCTCAGCATATCTCCTGGACACCGCGAAAGAACATATAGAAGGAAAAATCAGTATAGATGAAGCTCAGCAGCGTATCCACAGCTATTACGAACAGCGCGATCTGCGCACCGAGGCCGAAAACAAAACACAAGAGGCGGATATCGTATCGGCGAGGATAGCGAAGCTGCTGGGCGAGCGGACGTTTCAGTTTTCTCCTGCCGAATTATTGACAATCCACCGCAGACTGTTCGAGGGCGTGTTTAGCCATGCCGGACAGATCAGGCCGTATAATATTACCAAACCTGAATGGGTACTGAAGGGCGATTCTGTTACCTACGCGGCCCAAGAAAGCATCCGCGCCACGCTGGACTATGATTTCGCGATGGAAAAGCAATTCTCTTACGAAGGCTTGTCCATAGCCGCCTCCGTAAAGCACCTCGCAAAATTCACGTCCGACATTTGGCAAATACATCCGTTCTCCGAAGGCAACACCAGAACAACTGCGGTTTTTATTATCAAGTACATGAAGACATTCGGGTTCAAGGTAAATAACGACTCGTTCGAGAAAAACTCATGGTACTTCCGCAATGCGCTGGTTAGGGCGAACTACAACGACCTGCAAAAAGGCGTTCACGCCACGACAAGGTTTCTGGAGATGTTCTTCGGCAATATGCTCCTGGTAACTAAACACGAGTTAAAGAACCGTTATCTGCACATTGACTATGCCTGCGATACTCTTCAAAGTGCATCACAGGAATCCCCAAAGGGCAAAAACTGCACTTTGGACTGCACTTTAGAAGAGCTGGCGATTTTACGAATCCTTAGAGACAATCCGTCGGGCACGCAGAAAGAGTTGGCCTCACAGCTCGGTAAATCTGCAAGAACCGTAAAGAACAGAATCGCTGCTCTTCAGGAAAAGCATTACCTTCAGAGAGTAAACGGCAGGCGTTACGGCAAGTGGGAGCTGTTGATTGATTTGCCTGACGACTGCCAAGCTTAGTTCGCTACCAATGCCGCGCCTGTATCTGACGCTTAATATCAGTTATTTACGTTTTAGTAATTCGTAATTAACTAACATTAAACCGCCGCTGCGCGCCGAGCGTCGGAACCGATATACGAACTGTCAAGCCGTACATATCTGATTACATAAGTGCAGCTTTACTGAAGATTAAGGTGTTACTTCTGGATTGATGGGGTGTGCCTGATAAAGCCATAGGGAACGGTTCATACATAACACTCACACAACAGTATCAGCATATAAACATCGATAAAAATCAAATATAAATCACGCTTTTATAATGGCAGCGCAGTACGTTTTTATATGACGGACCGTATGCCCTACTCCTTATTGCAAATTGATTCATTTGCAGCGCCATATTTTATAAAAACATATATTTACGCATTTTTCTAAAATAGAAAGCTACAAGCACGGCCTTTCCTTGGTGCGATACAATTCCGCTAAATGCGTATAGTAAGTATCCTGCCTACTTCCTGACGCACCTCTGATTTTTGCTGGTGGGCTTATCCGGCACGGTCATCTCGACCATGCCGAGGGCGATGGCGGGGTTCATGTAATGTTTGCGGAAGGTCTCTTTGGATTTGAGGTTCAGCTTCTGCATTATCGCAGATGCTGTGTAGGGCACGCCGTATTCCATAACGGAGAGGAGCTTCTTCACGTATTCGGAGGCCGTCTCCTCTTCGTCCACGTTTATAGAGATTTCGTCGAGGAGGTTATCCGCCTGCTCTAGCATAAATTCTATGAAGAGGTCTGCGTTCTCGACTTTGTGGCACTCGGCGGTCGCACGATAGCAGTCTTCCTGGAATTTTTCAATTTGGTTCTCCAGCGGGATATATACGAAGATCGTCTTCCACTGAGCGAGGATAGCCGTGTGCCACAGTCTAGCCATTCCGACGTTGCCGTCGGCGAATGGGTGCATGAATACGAACTCGTAGTGAAATATGGAGGAGAGTATAAGAGGATGGACTGTTTCTCGGGCTTCGCTCATCCATGCGAGCAGACTATTCATCAGTTGCGGGACGAGCCTCGCGGGCTGAGTCATGAAAAATGCAGCGGTCTCCGTTGAACACGCCCTCTTTGCCTGTACGGAAAGTTCCCGATTCGTCCACGGTATAGCGAGTCATCACCTCGTGCAGTTTCAACAGGTCGGTTATGCTTTATGGTTTTATAGTTATTCAACTTGAAAAAAACAAACTAATTATGTCGCCCCTGAATGCCTCTGCGCCCGATGAAGCGGGGCAGACTCTCAGGGGCCTCCGTCATCAACGCCGGAGACCCCATCGAAGCTGGTGCACTTCTATCCCGCCTCACTTTTTGTGTCGGAGATGCCAGCCAGAAGTGATATGCTCCCCTCCAAAGAGACAGAATAAAAGCGCAACAATATTTGTGCAAAGCCTGTCTCCAATCCAGCATAAAGGGGAGCATATCATGAGGCCTTCTAAATCTTATTATCCTCCTGAACTTAAGCTCAGGCTTGTTGAGGAGTATTTTTCGTCAAACTCAGCGCCTGTGCTTGAAAGCGAAGAGTATTCTATACCGAACGATACCTTCAGAGACTGGGTTATGCGCTATAAAGCCCTCGGCCCTTCCGTATTCTTCTCATCTTCTTCCGCCCCATATCCGCACGAGCTGCGTTTAGCCGCCTGCCGCGAGTATATGGAAGGAGAATGTTCTCTGCGCGATGTCGTGGTCAAGTGCGGATTGAAGAATATCACGACCCTCAGACGGTGGCTCAGGTATTATAATTCCAGCGAAGGTTTTATATCTCACGAGCCCTCGGAGGATTCATCCATGACGTCTGCGCGAAAGACTACATATGACGAAAGACTTGAAATAGTCCTTTGGTGTATGGATCACGACGAAGATTACAACGCCTGTTCCCGTAAGTTCAGCGTCTCTTACTATCAGGTGTACAGCTGGGTCAAGAAGTATAAGCGCAAAGGCCCCAAAGGTTTGGAAGACAGGCGAGGCAAAGGCAAGCTTCCGGAAGATATGACGGAAATAGATATTCTGAAAGCCGAAAACAGACGGCTTGCTACGAAAATAAGCCAGTTGAAGTCATAGCATTCCTAGAATGAATACTCCTTGAGCATCTGTTTTTTAGCAACACAACATTAGACGGCAGGATATAGCCGCCTATATGTAGAATATGGTATTCTTGGGCATGGTTACGCTATGTTGCTGGAGCTGTGATGGAGTACCCCAGCTTACGTAACTCGTTGACCATACGGCGCGTTCGTCTATCGTTGTTCTGTCGTTTACGGGCTTCGAAATAGCTTGCGTCGTATGGCGTCTTCCGTTTCAGCATTATGTAGATTAACGCAAGAATTTTACGCGCCACGGCTATGACAGCCCGTTTCCCGCCGCGTCTTTGCTTAACTGACCAGTACCAGCCTGAAAGAGGATAATTTCTATGCGCAGCTATTACCCACCCGATTTCACAGAGCATTTCCTTTAGGTAGATATTGCCTTGGTTGATCCGTGTGCTTTTCTGCCTCGCGGCGCTTTTGTTGTTGCCCGGACTCAACCCAGCCCATGAACAGAAATGCTGTGAATTGGGGAATTGATCCATGTCAGTGCCTATCTCCGCGAGTATCGCCGATGCGGATACCATATTGATGCCGGGAATTGTGGTAAGAAGCTTCAGATACTCTTCGTATGGGGCAATAACCTCCTTAATATCAGCCTCGACCTCGGCGAGATGACTTTCGATGCATTCGAGATGTGTGAGCATGCGGCTGAGGCAGAGCCGCTGGTGAGCGGAAAGCGAACCGTTAAGCGAGACGAGTATATCTTCAAACTTAAGCCTAAGTTTACGTTTCAGGCATTTATCCAGCGCTTCACGCGTTATGCTTCCGTTGGCGATAAGGTGGCGAATGATGTTTCTCCCCGAAATGCCAAATATATCCGAAAGAAAAGTCGAAAAGCGGAAGCCTGAACTCTGGAGGTACTTGTCGATACGGTTCTTCTGCTTATTTATGTCCTTAACGATGCTCTTGCGGTAACGCGTAAGCTGCCTCATGTCACGGAACGCCCTGTCAGGAACGAAACTGCCGCGGAGCAGGCCGGCACGAAGCAATGTTGCTATCCACTGCGCGTCGCGCATATCAGTCTTACGCCCGGGAACGTTCTTGATATGGCGGGCGTTAACGACCAAGATATTGATTTCGCCTCCAAAGCACGGTTCAAGCGTGTCATATACAGGATGCCAATATATGCCAGTGCTTTCCATAGCAACATAGCGGCAGCCGGTCGACTCAATCCATTTCCGCATCTCGCACATACCTGGAGCAAGTGTGCTGAAAGTACGGTGCTCTGCCTCTGGTTCCGATTCGATCCTGCCGTGCAGATAGCATGCAGCGATAACATCACGGTGTACGTCAAGCCCTATTGCGGAAACCAGAATATCCTGCATTACAGTCCCTCCTGCATAATCATGACAGGCGGGGATTGCTATGGCCTATTGATGAAACTTGCTACTCGTGCTGGTCACTCGCGTGATGCAACAATTTGCGGTACTCTCCTGCAATCCGTCTATGTTGTTTAACGGGGTGTAAGACGTTACCCGCCAAGATACTACCAGACTAAGCCTGCCGCGGTTAGTTTAGCAAAACCGGCGGCAGGCGTGTCAGCACGTTATTTTCATGCTTGGCGGTGATCGGCGGTCATGGGGTGTTGTTTAGTTGAATCACTATAGAAAACAAGAACCGTACGCCAGAGAAAAAGGACGACTATGTTCCTAAACGTAAATTGCGTGATAAATCTGATGGCAATGTGGAGAAAATAATTTGATCTCTGCTCGAGAGAACAGAATGCACACTCAGGATATCACTGAATATCCAGGGCTTAGAGCCCCTCGGACAAGGCAAATTCTAAACGAGCTGGCTAAATCATAATAGCTGAATGAAACAATCGGAATCGTAAATATAAAATCAGCGATTCAAAAATCAGCGATAGCGATAATATAGAGATAAATCTCATGTTCAGCGCTGCATTATATATTGGGCCGTAGTATATGGAGTCTCCTGTGTTAAAAAGGCTTAGGAACAATTTATCAAAAAATATCTTGCTGAATTTCAATATATTATCATATATTATCGCCATTAAATAATAATATACTTGTTATATAACAATCTTTTTTTGTTATAATTCTGCCGAGAGGTGTAGATTATGGACGACATAGTTCTTGAAACCCAGGATCTAACATGGCTGAGCTGGAGCCTTACGCGGACGTCTTCCGGGACGGTTGGGACGTTTCTAAAATCTTACTCAGCAGATGGCGGACAGAAAGTCTATTACAAACTATCTGACTGCGACGTGAGCACCGGCGTCGTCGGACACGAGTGCGTCAACGAGCTTATTGCGGACAGGCTGCTGACATTGCTTGAAATTCAGCATCTCCGTCACAGGCTGATACACGCCGACATACGTGTAGGCGATAAGATATTCAACACATGGCTGACAGCGTCGCTGGACTTCAAACGTCCCGGGGAAGATAAAATTCCGATAGAGACGTACTACAGGAACAACGCCTATAGGGGCGAGTCCATGCTGGATTTCTGCGTGCGCATGGGTTGGAGCAGAAGTATCTGGAATATGCTGGTCTGCGACTTTCTTATACTGAACAGGGACCGCCACGGAGCTAATATGGAAGTATTGAGAAATCGCAGGAACGGAAGAGTGCGGCTAGCTCCGCTCTTCGATAACGGGCTGTCGCTTGTGTTCAGCTGCAAGAACGAAGAATCGTTGGTTAAGTTTGACGTACTCGAGGACAGACGAGTACAGTCGTTCGTCGGAGGAAATTCCGCGCTGAAAAACCTTGAGCTGATACCCCCCGATGAAATGCCTGAGCTGCCTAAACTGGAAGCACTGAAACGGAACGAATTATTTGAAGGCCTAGGGAACGCCATAAACGGAGCGTGGCTCGATAAGATATGGAATATGATAACCGGGAGGTGGAAGGTCTATGAAGATATTCGCAGTCAAAGACGCGTCTGGAATCTGTAAGACGCCGCTCATGTGGCTCGTATACTCCCCGGCCGGCAAGACGTTCTTCATAGAACTCCCGGACGAGGCTGACCCGCTGAACATCCCTATGCCTCTGGATAGTCTATATAAGAAGGGTGTCCGCACCGTGGGCTCTGAAGAGAGCATACAGTGGGGCAGGCTTAGAATCGTTCCGCCTGACAGGCAGAATATCGCGCAGATATTGGCCGACCTTAAGCTGCCGTCGTACGACGAATTTAAGTTGCTGGAATATACCAAAGGCCGCTGCGCGCACGATGATTACTACATCGCACATACCTCTGAGTCAAAACTTCCCCAGTACATTCGGGAACGGCTGGCGAAACGCGTCCGCGACGTTATGCCGATGGACGACTATCGCCTTACCGTGTTCTTCCAAAACGGAGAGACGAAAGTCTGCGACATGCACTGGGTTCTTGAAAAGCCGGAGTTCCGCTCTATTGCCCGCGGCGGCATCTTCAAGAACTTATCCGTCTTGTACGAAGGTTATGGCGTCGGTTGGGGAACATGGCAAACAGAGATATTGTATGGCAATTTATATTCTTCCGGAGTAGGCGTGCCTCTATCTTACGAAGACGTTATAGGATTCATACGCAGTAGGCTTCTCGATACGACAGGCACCGCGAAACTGCTGGGCTGCAGCCCTCAAAACGTCAACGCGCTGCGGAAACGCGGCAAACTCACTCCTGTAGTGGAAAAGGATAAATACAGCCTATACCTAAAGTCTGATATAGAGCAGATACGACCGGCGTAGTAAGGCATTATCGCCTCAATATGGATATGCCCCTCATGCGGTACATCCGGAGAGTAACTGTTCTTCCTAGATTGAGTCCTATTTTAATTATGTTTGATCATTCTCATTTATATAACACACAAAGAAAAATTCCTTTGCCAAAATCCAGAAAGTTTAGCAAAAAATTACGCTCCTGCTGTATCACAAGAACACGTTTTTCCTAGATAAAGAGCAGGTGTGTGATTTCTTTATCTGTCTGTGTTCAAAACTGCTCGTGATCTCTACTCAAAAGGAGGATAACGTCTTTTTCGCTATCGCCATGCTACCGCCGCAGTAAGCTTGCAGATATGGTAGCTGCGTTTTTCTTTATCTGTAGAGACCAAATTGCTACTTGCGGTAATCATCTTAATATCTCAGATGCATTGGAAGATATCCCCCATGCTTTAGATTTCGACGTCAGCTTCGCAACCACTCCGCCGATTAATTCCTTGATGGTAACGCACGACTTGCTCAACGCCGGAACGTCCGGCAGAAACATTTCCGGAGTAAGCTTTACATCCTGCTTTTCATAACCACCGCTGGGATAAGCGTAAAGCTTGACATCGTTTGGCATATACTGATAGGCGAAGTCCATCGCGCGCTTAATATGAGAATTGCTGGTAACGATGACTACATGCTTTACTCCGAGCCTTTTGACAATCTCCGCGCTGTACTTAAGGTTTTCGTCTGTGTTACGGGATTTATCTTCGAGAATTATTTTTGCGCGGCAATCCATTGTTTCAGCAGCGTCGTTCATAATAGATGCAACTGATACAGTAGGCTCTGTGTATATGTCGTAACCGCCTGACATTATCAAAAATTCACAGGATGGACGTTCCTTTGATAACTTTATAGCAGCGTATAGTCTTTCCATAGTTTCTATAGAAGGCTGAAATGGCTGCCCGTTTTCATCTAAAGACCATCCTCCAGCTAGTACAACTATTGCCACCTTTGCATTCTTAGGCGGCAGTTGACGTCTATATGTATGCTCAATTATCTTATTAACATTCGTAGCAAATATAGGAGTGCTTACAACGTACATCAACAAGGCTATAAAGCATAAGCATATTCCAAGTAATCTATTATATGAGTCCTTACATATAATATAAGCTGATAGTATCAAAATTATAACGACAAATATGCCAGGCGGTGTAAAAAATGCATTGAACCATGTATACATCCATTTTTACCTCTTTTACGACAACGGAAAAAATAAGATACAACTATCTACATGAACCTATCTATGATGCAGGACAATCTTATTAATAATATTAGTTGTTGATTTTCCGTCAACGTAATCAATAAACTGCACAGTACCTCCTTTTTGTTCAACTTGTTCTCGACCAATCACCTCCTTGCCAATATAATCGCCACCTTTCACAAGAATATCCGGTTGAATAATATTAATTATATGCAATGGGGTATCTTCAGCAAATTTGACCACATAGTCAACGCATGACAAACCAGCTAACAGTTCCATACGGTCACATTCATTGTTGATCGGACGAGAAGCACCTTTTATTCTTTTCACAGAATGATCAGAATTTACGGCTACTATTAACATATCACCTAATTTCTTTGCTTTCTGCAAATAATGCAAATGTCCTACATGTAGAATGTCAAAGCATCCATTTGTAAAAACGATTTTTTTACCATCTCTCCACTCTGTATTATTAACAAAATATGATTCTGGGACGATTTTTACATTTGAAGAAGGTGAATATGCATATATC
>CAVEUD010000006.1:0-97910 GCA_963618995.1 bacterium | reverse complement strand
AATGTGCTGGGGTATATCGACCATCTGCACGAGGTGATACGCTCGAAAAGCCCGAACGACATCGCGACTATGCTGCACGAGTTCGGCCACGCTATGGACAGGCGGTTTAAGATTTCGGAGCGGAACGGGCGCGCTTATCAGGAGCTGAACGACTTCATCTTGATATTACCATGCGTCGTCAATTCTCAACCGTATTTAAATCTACGCCTTTCATTACAAGCTGTGATGCAAAATTGTGACGTAAATCATGAAAACGAAATCCCGTTTTTTTAAGCAGTATTCAAATGCTTTGTCACGGTTTATCAGCTTTTTCCCTGTTTGGGGACTTGGGAAAACAAGCCCACAGCAAGATTGTGTGCGCCAGAGTTTTAATGTTTCTACTACTTTTACATTGATGGATATGGCGGCGCTTTTTCCCGATTTAGCGCTTGCGGCCTGCAATGTAATGGTAGATTTATCAAGGTCAACGTCCGCCCATTTTAAGGCAAACGCGCGCCTTTCCTTATGCCTGTATTCAATGCGCATATCATTAGCGGCATAAAATAATCCGCAAAAGGGCGTTGTCAAGGTTAGGCAGATATTGCCTATGATGCCCCTCCAACGTGTTGCGGCGCTTATCACGAAGCATCTTGTCTCTGTTTTCTATGGCTTTCATTAAGCTTGCATATTCGTCGTCAGTTTAAGTATAGTGTCTTCTCTATAGTATCTGTTTCTTTTAGTTTTTTCAGATCTTCAATAGGATTATTGGCAATGGGTTTGCGTTTCTTTGCCCAATTCATTACGGCTTTGTTTGATTGAACTGATTTTTCTATTTGTCGAGCCCGGCGATATATATATGGCGCACGGCTGCCGCGGCGGGGGACATCATTATTATGATTACCACCGCGGGCCCGGGTACTGCGGATAAGTACTTTCCGGTAATACCGCAAAACTTAAAAAATTAGGAGGGCGGCTGGTCGCGCCCTCTTTTCGTTTGTCTATAGCGCCGCCGCTTTATACATTCTTCACTGCGCGGCACAAAATGCTTGTCGTTATGCCGCGCGGCGGCCCACGGCGTTGTTTGACGTGCCACGCGGTGATTCTTATAATACGTGGGCGTTATTTTTAAATATGTGC
Organism: bacterium; assembly: GCA_963618995.1. Classification (GTDB taxonomy): domain Bacteria; phylum Synergistota; class Synergistia; order Synergistales; family Synergistaceae; genus Caccocola. The sequence continues at coordinate 96,794 of CAVEUD010000006.1, read as the reverse complement.
GCGTTTTTTAGCGTGGAGGAGAGTTTTCAGTTATGAGGTTTCTCGAGAAATTAAGTGAGTTTGTCGGAAAATACATGGCGATCATAGTCGTCATCATCGCCGCTGTAGCGCTGTTCCAGCCGTCGGCGCTTATCTGGATAAAGACCAGCTGGGTTACGACGCTGCTTATGATAGTCATGTTCGGCATGGGGCTTACGATGAAGCCGGCCGACTTCGCGGTCGTCTTTAAGAGGCCCCGCGACATAATCATCGGCTTCCTGGCGCAATTTTCCATCATGCCGCTGCTTGCCTTCGCACTAGGCAAGCTCTTCCAGCTCGACGACGCGCTGCTCGTCGGCGTCATCCTCGTTGGCACCTGCCCCGGCGGCACTTCGTCGAACGTCATGACCTACCTCAGCAAAGGCGACGTCGCGCTCTCGGTCGGCATGACGAGCGTTTCGACGCTCTTCGCCCCTATCGTCACTCCGGCGCTTACCTATCTGCTTCTTAGAGAGACGGTCAGCGTCGACATGATGGCGATGTTCATATCGATAGTGCAGGTCGTCATCCTACCGATAGGCGCGGGCTTCCTCATCAATAAGTTCTTCGGCGAGACGACGCAGAAGGCGGTCAAGATACTGCCGCTCGTCTCCGTCACGGCGATAGTCATGATTGTAGCCGCCGTTGTCGCGGCGAACTCGGAGCGCATCATGTCGACGGGCCTGCTGGTCTTCGCCGTCGTCATCCTTCACAACCTACTCGGCTACGCGCTCGGCTTCTGCGTGGGCAAGGCCATCGGCCTGCCGCTTTCCAAGAAGAAGGCTATAGCAATCGAGGTCGGTATGCAGAACTCCGGTCTTGCGACGAGCCTTGCCGCAACCTCGTTCCCGTCGCTTGCGCTCGCGACCGTACCCGGCGCCGTATTCAGCGTATGGCACAACATCTCCGGCGCAATCCTCGCGAACATCTTCTCGCAGATGAAGGATGAGAAGTAAACGGACGCGAAGCTCCTGACGGCAAATCGACGCGAACGCGCCTCTTTTCAAAGGGGCGCGTTTTTTCGTGCCGGTGTGAAAACTTGAAAAAGCCCGCCGTTGTTATAAAATCATGATTTAGAAACGTCGTTAAAAACATTGAAGACGAGGTGTATATCTTGAAAGAAAGATTTTTTGCGAAGATAGAAGAGCTTGAGCAGTCGATGGTGGAGACTCTGTGCGACCTTGTCGCGATTCCGGCGATAGGTCCAGCGGACGGCGGCGTCGGCGAATTCCACAAGGCCGAGTATCTTATAAAGAAGCTGAAGGAGCTCGGCTTCGGCGACGTGAGCACCTACGCTCTGCCCGACCCGAAGGCGGCTGGCGGCGAGCGTCCGAACCTCGTCGTGCGCTTTCCGGGGAAGACGAAGCGCCGCCTATGGATCGTGGCGCATATGGACGTAGTGCCTGAAGGAGAGCGCGCGCTGTGGCATACCGACCCATTCAAGGCGGAGGTAAAGGACGGGCGCGTCTACGGACGTGGGACCAGCGACAACGGTCAGGAGCTTGTAGCCTCGCTCTACGCGCTTTGCGCGCTGAAGGAACTCGGAATCACGCCGGAGTATGAGGTCTGCCTCGCCTTCGTCGCCGACGAGGAGCTTGGCAGCGAATACGGCATCGCCCACCTGCTCAAGAAGGGGCTCTTTGCGGAGGACGACCTTGTGATAGTCCCCGACATGGGCACAGAAAAGGCCGACTTCGTCGAAATTGCCGAAAAGAGCATATGCTGGATTGAGTTTACCGTAGAGGGCAAGCAGGTTCACGGCAGTACGCCGCATCTCGGCGTCAACGCCTGCCGCGCAGCGAACGCCTTTGCGACGGCGCTCGACGAAGCGCTCCACGCCGCCTTCCCGGAGCGCGACGGCCTCTTCGACCCGCCGGAGTCAACCTTCGAGCCGACTCGCCGCCGTGCTAACGTCGCGAACGTCAACACGGTGCCGGGGCTTGAGATTTTCAGCTTCGACTGCCGCGTCCTTCCGTCCGTCCCGCTCGACGACGTTCTGAAGGTCGTGGACGCGGAGACGAAAAAGGCCGAAGAAAAATATAAGGTGAAAATAACCCGCAAATTCCCGCAGATAGAGCAGGCCGCGGCTCCGACGGCGGAGGACGCGCCTGTCGTTAAGACGCTGCTCGCCGCACTCGCCGAGGTCTACCCCGGCATGAAGCCCAAGGTAGGCGGCGTAGGCGGCGGAACATGCGGAGCTTTCTTCCGCCGCGCCGGAATCCCGGCCGTGGTCTGGTGCCAGGAGATCGACTGCGCCCACATGCCGAACGAGCACATCGAAATCAAGCACATGCTGAACGAAGCGAAAGTCTTCGCGCTTATGATGATGGGGAAATAGCGGCAAAGCAGATAGATTGGAAAAGCGCTCCGCGAATCGGGCGCTTTTTCGACGTCCGCGTCGCGGTACGCCCCCGCCGCCTATTGCTAAAGGATTGTAAAATTTTCGTCGCCGTCGCTGTCTGGGGCGCGCGCCGTGATTTGTCGCCGGAGGCGTGGCATTGCAGGAATTTCGTAAGTTTTGCGTATCTCTCTGCGGTCTTGCGCCCTCTTCGGCGTTTTGTGGAAGAGCCGCCGCGTTTGGACGCGCGGCATTGCGCTGTGTTAAACGGAAAATTTCGTTTTCTTTCCCTTAAAACGTTTTTTATTCCGCGTGCTTTTCTTTGTTTAATCGCGCCGCTTTGAGTAAAACGGCGGCGCGTTCCAACGCTGCGCGCGGCATAATTTTTTTGACTTACATCGTCGTATAAGTATATAATCAAAAACCGTGGGGACGCATGTAATAGGCGGCTGTTGTCGCGTACCATGCGGACGGGCGCGAGATTGGACGCCACGGTGTGCGGCGGCCGGGCCTGCCTGAACGGTCGGAGCGCGTTCCACGCGCGGAGGCGCGCCGCGGCACGGCACGGGCTGAAAAATATCGCCGTCGGTGCGGATTTTCGTTTTGCTCCGCGCCGCGCACGAATACATATAAATTAAACGGAAAAGATAATTTACGGGGTTTCCCGTATTTTTCGGAAAGGTGGAAGGAAGTCAGTGGGATTTCTTAACGGAATGATAAAGGCACTTGGCCTTGATCCTAACGACAGGGCAGTCGCGAAATACGCGAAAAAGGCCGAAATCATAGATTCGATGGAGCCGGAGGTCGAGAAGCTATCTGACGAGGAGCTTGCGCGTTCGGCTGAGGTTTTCGGCGCGCGGCTTGAAAATGGCGAGAGCCTCGACGACATACTGCCAGAGGTCTTCGCGCGCGTCCGCGAGGTCTCGAAACGCACGCTCGGCCTGCGCCATTTCAAGGAGCAGCTCATCGGAGGTATGGCGCTCAACGACGGCAACATTGCTGAGATGAAGACGGGCGAAGGTAAGACGCTCGTCGCGACGCTCGCGGTCGCGCTCAACGCTATGACGAAGAAGGGCGTCCACGTCGTCACGGTCAACGACTACCTGGCGGCACGCGACGCGGAATGGATGGGGCCGGTCTACCGCGGCATGGGGCTGACGGTCGGAGTCATATCTCCGTTTATGCCCGACGACGCGCGCTATGCGGCCTACCGTTGCGACATAACTTACGGAACGAACAGCGAATTCGGCTTTGACTACCTGCGTGACAACATGGCGATACAGAAGTCGCAGCAGGTGCAGCGCGGACACAACTACTGCATCGTCGACGAAGTCGACTCGATACTGATAGACGAGGCGCGGACGCCGCTCATAATCTCCGGTCCCTCTGAGGACGACACGGAGCCATACCGTGTCGCCGACGCCGTAGCGCGCGAACTGGTCAAGGGGGCGGACTTCGAAGTCGATGAGAAAGAGCGCAACCTTGCGCTGACAGAGACTGGCATCGCTAAGACGGAGCGTATCATGAAGCTGCCGAACCTCTTCACGGATTTTGCGAACTCGTCGCTCGCCCACAAGATTGTGCAGGCGCTCAAGGCGCACCACCTCTTCCAGCGCGACGTGCATTACGTCGTCAAGGACGGCGAGATCGTGATAGTCGACGAATTCACCGGCCGCCTTATGTTCGGACGCCGCTACTCCGACGGGCTTCACCAGGCGATTGAGGCTAAGGAGCGCGCGCGCATAGGGCGCGAGAACCAGACGCTTGCGACGATAACGCTCCAAAACTACTTCCGTATGTACAAGAAACTCGCCGGCATGACAGGTACGGCCAAGACCGAAGCTGAGGAATTCAAGGAAATTTACGGTCTCAACGTCATAGTCATACCGACGCACAAGCCGATGATACGCAAGGACAACCCAGACGCAGTTTACAAAACGGCCGAGGAAAAATACGCGGCGGCCGCCGATGAAGTGGCCGAATACCACGCCAAAGGCCAGCCGATACTGGTCGGCACAGCCTCTATAGAACATTCGGAGCGCGTCAGCAAGCTGCTGCGCGCACGCAAAATCCCGCACAACGTCCTCAATGCGAAAGTCCACGACAAAGAAGCCGCGATAGTCGCTCAGGCCGGCCGCTTCGGAGCGGTCACTGTCGCGACGAACATGGCGGGCCGCGGAACGGACATCGTGCTCGGAGGAAACGCGGAATTCCTCGCGCGCGACGAGCTCGCGAAGGAGGGCAAGACGCCCGCCGACGATCCGCAGCTCTATGCCGAAGTATTGGCAAAATATAAGAAGATATGCGCCGAGGAGCACGACAGGGTTATTGCGACCGGCGGTCTGCGCATAATCGGCACCGAGCGCCACGAGTCGCGCCGCATTGACAACCAGCTCCGCGGACGTTCCGGCCGTCAGGGAGACCCGGGCGAAAGCCGCTTCTATATAGCGCTCGACGACGACCTCATCCGCCTTTTCGGCGGCGAAAAGATTTCGTCGATAATGGATAAGCTCGGCATGGAGAAGGGCGAATCACTCGACCATCCGTGGCTCTCGAAGGCTATAGAAGGGGCGCAGAAAAAGGTCGAGGAAATGCACTTCGACATAAGAAAGCAGCTTCTGGCATACGACAACGTTATGAACCGGCAGCGCGAAGCGGTCTACGCCGAGCGCGGCGAGATACTGGAAGATGAAAACATCGTCGAAAGAACGCTTGAGGTACTTGAGGACACGGCCAACGCCCAGCTGGATAAGATATTTGCAGACAAAAACGCCGAGATACCGGATGTAAAATCAGTCTGTGTGCGGCTCAACGCGCTTTTCTGGCCCGGCGTGGCGTCGTGCCTGGAAGGCATAGATTCCGAGCAGGCGCTTGAAGAGCTGCGCCCGCGCATAATTGAAGAGATCAGGGCTCGTTTCCGTCAGAAGACTGAAGAGCTCGGTCCCGAGCTCTCGGCCCAGATATACCGCTACATATTCCTCGAAGTCCTTGACGCGAATTGGAAAGAGCACCTGCTAGCGATGGACGAGTTGCGCCGCGGCATCGGCCTGCGCGCGATAGGGCAGAAGGACCCGCTCGTCGAATATCAGTTCGAGTCATTCAAGCTCTTCCAGGAAATGCTTGTGCGCGTCCGCGAAAGCATCACAGAGTTCGCTCTCCGCGTATCAGTCGTGACACGGAACGAAGAACACGGCGACAGCCGTAAGAAATGGCGCGAAAGCCGCGATCCGTTCGAAATGCCAGCGGCATCTCATGAAAATTACAGCGACGATATGGAAAATCCGGGCGTGACCGCGACGGCGCAGAAGACGCAGCCTATCGTCAACGAGGTTAAAATCGGGCGCAACGACCCGTGTCCGTGCGGCAGCGGCAAGAAATACAAACAGTGCTGCGGCAGGAACAAATAGCCATGAAACTCCTGCACGGAATGAAAATCATGGCGGCGGTCCTCGCGGCGCTTCTCTGCCTCGCCTTTGCGGGATGCGCCTCTGCCGCGTGGGACAGCGAACGCGAGATAATGCGCCTCAAGGACGAGGTGCCGTCGATGGAAATATACGGCAGCAACGACGCCGTAATATGGCTGCGCAACGATGAGTCGCGGCTTACTGCTTCCGGTTTGGTGGAAAGGCTGCGTGCGACCGTGATAATGATGGGCGAGAAAGTGCCTGAAAGCTTGAAGACGGTGCGCTATCCCGTCCCTACTGGCGGTTCGCTGACGGTTGAAGAGGCCGCATGGTACAACACGATGACGGGAATGAAAGAGGGAGACCTGCCCGTCAATGACGAGAGACTCGCAGGCGGCGCGACGGTCCGCGTCGTTACGGTGCCCGAGGATACCATAGGGCGCGCCGTCGTCATAGTGACGAAGGAGACGCGCGAGTCGAGAAACGGCGTCAGCGGCACCGTCAACATGGCCGGCGACCTGCCGATATGGGAACAGAACGTCAGCGTCGAAGTGCCTGAAGGCACTGAGATATTCTGGTCCGGACGCGAAATGCGCGAGCCGTCCGAGTCGATGAGCGGCGGCAGCGTCAAATACAGCTGGCAGGTGATGAACCAGCTTCCGTGGCTTGGCGAGGGGTTCGTCGTCAACGAAAGGCCGATGCTCAGCTTCAGCACGAACGTCGGCGTCCTGGCAGGCATACGCGAAGCGGACGAACTCGCCGCCTCTGTGCCGCAGCTCCCGATGCCTTCGGGAATCAAAGGCGACGCGCGCAGCGCGGGCGGACGTTTAATCGCACGGGTCAATTCTCCGGAACGCACTCTCTCCGGCTACCCGGCCGACTGGGTGCGCGGTAATGACGAAATCCCGGAGGACGGGCCGTGGACTCCGTGGGAACAGGCCTTTCTGCTACATAAATGGCTGACGGAGCTCGGCTGGGACTCCAAGGTGTGGTGGAATGCGAAGATGTACGCAGACGCTACGAGTCCCGCCGCCGTATCGCTCTTTGAAGGCCCTGTGCTGGAGCTTAAGGCTCCTGGCGCTTCGCGTTCCTCGTTCTTCGCACCCGGAATACCCTACGGCTCTGGGCGCGTTCCGCTTTCGCTCGTCGGCACGGAACTCTACGGCGACGGCGAAAAGGAGCACAAGACTAAAAAGCTCTCTGATGGCTCAGCTTCTGCGAGCCGGCTCGCGCTTCTGTGGCGGCTTAAACTCGCTGCGGACGGACGCGCTGAAGGCAAGCTCGAAGTAACGGTGACCGGCGGCTGGAACGCCCTGCTATCCGGCAGCGGAATGCCGAAAGTCGAAGAGGCCGCGAAGCTGGTTCTCGAAAAGCTCAACTTCGCTATGCTTGGAATGCACTTGACGCCCGTCGAAGTGAAGGAAGAAAAAGACGGCTACAGAATGGAATTCAACGTCAGCTGCACGCCGGGCATAATCCACGGCGACAGCATGCTGCTGCGCCTGCCCGGCGGAGTGCCGATGCGCGTTAGCGAGATGATAGGGCAAGAAGACGATTATACGCTGCGCTTCCCGTTCACAATAGATCAGAAAGTACGTATGTCGATGCCCGGCGGCTTCCGTCTGCTCCAGGAGCCTGCGCTTAAACAGCTCGGCGAAGGCTCGAAAGCCGTCCTGCGCGAATCGATAACGCATTGGCCCAAGCGCGGCGAGCTGCTCGCAGACAGCCTGTGGGTCGTCAAAACGCGCGAGGTCGAAGGGATAACGGCTCAGCTTCTCAGAGAAGAGCTGGCCGCCACTCTGAGATGGCCGGTACTTAACCTGCCGTTCAGAAAATAAAAGTTTCCATACAATAAGGAGTGTTTTGTTATGCGGAACATGACGGATGAACTTAAGAAGCTGCTCGACGACGCCGTCCGCGCCGTAGCCGCCGAAAAAGGCTATGAAATTCCAGAGGGTTTTCTCGTGCGTATTGAGCGCCCGCGTCAGGAAGGCCACGGCGACTGGGCCACGAACATCGCGATGCAGCTTGCGAAGCCCTTCGGCGAAAAGCCGCGCGACCTTGCGTCTGCGATAATTGCGAAGATTCCGGAAAACGGTGTTATAAGCAAAGCCGAGGTCGCCGGCCCTGGATTCATGAACTTCACACTCAAATCCAACTGGATCGCCGAGACGATAAAAACGGCTATAGAGAAGGACGCCGACTACGGGCGTTCCAACGCCGGAAAGGGCCGCCGCGTGCAAGTGGAATTCGTCAGCGCGAACCCGACCGGCCCGCTCCACATGGGGCACGGACGCGGAGCCGCCGTCGGCGACATCACTGCTTCGCTGCTCGACTTCGCCGGTTGGAACGTGGAGCGCGAATATTACACAAACGACGCCGGGCGCCAGATGGAGCTGCTCGGCAAGTCGGCGCAGGCGCGCTACTTCCAGGCCCTCGGACGCGCGGACGAAGCGCCGATGCCTGAGGACGGCTACCAGGGCGACTATATGAACGACATCGCGAAGGTCTATGTAGAGAAATACGGCGACAGCCTCGCGGCAAAGCCGCTCGAAGAGACGCTCGAATTCTTCTCGCAGGAGACGGGCAAAATGGTCCTCGGCATGATAAAGAAGGACCTCGAAGACTTCGGCGTCAAGTTCGACGTATGGTTTTCCGAGAAATCGCTCTACGACAACAACGCCGTCGAGCCGGCTATGGAGGCGCTCAAGGAGCGCGGTTACGCCTACGAGGAAGACGGCGCGCTCTGGTTCCGCTCGACGCTCTTCGGCGACGACAAAGACCGCGTACTCATCCGTTCCAACGGAATGCCGACCTATTTCACATCCGACGTCGCCTACCTCAAGAATAAATACGACCGCGGCTTCGAGCGCCTCGTCTATGTCTGGGGCGCCGACCATCACGGCTACGTACCGCGCATAAAATCTGTCAACAAAGCCTTCGGCTACCCAGACGATGGGATAGAAGTGCTGCTCATACAGATGGTCAACCTGCTCCGCGACGGCAAACCCGTCCAGATGTCGAAGCGTGCCGGTACGATTGTCACGCTTCGCGAGATAATGGACGAAGTCGGCCGCGACGCAGCGAGACTTTTCTTCGTCATCCGCCGCTGCGACAGCACCGTTGACTTCGACCTCGAACTTGCAAAGAAAGCATCGTCGGAGAACCCGGTCTTCTACATCCAGTATGCGCACGCGAGGATATGCAGCATCCTGCGCGAGCTTGAGAGCCGCGGCGTTGCGATGCCGAAGCTCGACGAGCTCGACGTCTCTCTCATCTCCGACCAGTCGGAGATCAACCTCGTGAAGGCCATCTCGCGCTTCCCAGACGAAGTGGCGAAGGCCGCCGCCGAGTATGCGCCGCACCGCATCGCCTACTACGCGAACGAGCTTGCGGAGGCTTTCCATGCCTTCTACAACTCTCAGCGCGTCCTCGGCGTCGATGAGAACGTCATGAAGTCGCGCATACTCCTCGTCGAAGCGGCGCGCGTGACGCTCCGCAACGTGCTGCGCCTGCTGGGCGTCTCCGCTCCAGAAAAGATGTAAAATCGTGCGCGGGTGCGGCGGATGAACCCTCCGAAGCTTAGATGGGTCGCCTTCGGTGCGGCTGTGACTTTTCTAATCACAGTACTGCTGACTTCGTTCTTCAAGGAACTCGAAAAGATCGACGTGCTAGCCTCCGCGCTCGACAAGCGTATGGAGGAACTCGTCGCCGAAGAACGCAGGACGCAGAAGCTGAAGCAGGACATCCGCTACTACAGTACGCCAGAAGGCATTGAGCGCCTCGCAGTCGAGCAGTTCAACCTCGTGCGTTCTGGCGACAGGATATATAAGATAGAGGTAACGTCGCCGGATAAATTGCAATAGCGGCGCGTCCGGTGTATAATACGAAACTGTGTTTCCCTGCCTCTTCCTCAGAGAAGAGGCCAGAGTCCATAGGGAGGAGGTGAAGTACGTGCGGTCTTACGAAATGGTAGTAATATTCAAGGCTGACATCGAGGATCACAAAACAGTGTCCGACGAAATAGCTGAGATCGTGCGCGGACTGGGAGCTGAGGTTGAAAAAGTAGACCTCTGGGGCAAGAAGCGTTTTGCCTACCCCATCGAAAAGGAACTGGAGGGTTTCTACACTCTCTATACGTTCAAGCTCGACCCCGCGCAGGTTAAGGAAATGGAACGTCTCCTTAGCCTCAAGCCGTCCGTTATACGCCACATGGTCGTCAACCTGGAGGAGAAGTAAGCCTTATGTCGAGAGGATACAACAGAGTCGTGTTGATGGGAAACCTGGCGCGCGACCCCGACGTGAGATTTACTCCGACTAAGCAGAAGGTTGCACGCATCACTGTCGCGATAGGACGTCAGTGGAAGAACAAAGTCACGGGAGAGCTTCAGAGCCACACGGATTTCATTCCGATAGCTGTCTGGGGGCCGCAGGCCGACGTCTGCGAGCGTTACCTCAGAAAAGGCCGTCCCGTTCTCGTTGAGGGGCGCATCTCGGTGCGCGACTTCGACGACCTGAAGACGGGGCAGCGCCGCTGGGTTACCGAGGTTGTAGCCGACAACATCGTCCTGCTCAGTTCAGGACGCAGGGACGACGATCAGCAGTACGGCGGAGGCTATCAGCAGAGTTACGGGAGCGGTCAGCCGCAGCAATATCAGCAGCGCACGCCGCAGTCCGACGCTGTGCCGGCGCCAGACATGGGCAGCCTCAGGAACGAAGCCGGTTTTGAAGACGAATTCCCGCTCGACTTTTCGGAGCTTAACGGACCGGATTCGTCCGGGGATGTAGAAATACCGTTCTAGAAAGAGGTGGATTACAGATGGAAAGCGCATTTAACCGCAAACGCCGCAAACGCAGGCCGAAGGTATGTCACTTCTGCGTCGATAAGGTGGAGCATATAGACTACAAAGATATCGACAAGCTCAAAAGATACATCACGGAGCGCAGCAAGATAATCCCGCGCCGCGTCACGGGCACCTGCGCGAAGCACCAGCGCCAGCTGACCCGCGCCATCAAGCGCGCGAGACTCATCGCGCTTCTGCCCTTCACGTCGGATTAAAAACCCGCGCGTAACTGTTATAATATCGGGAGAGCCTGCGGCTCTCCTTTTTTATTGATTGCGATATGCGGGGGTCTGATGTGAAAGGTAAAGTACTGCTAGAGTGTTTTTTGTGGACTGCGGCAAGCGTCCTGATGTTCGCGGGTGGGATACAGATAGCTTTCCTCTCGCCGCTCACCGTCGTTGCGGCCCCTGTGCCGTTCCTTCTCTATACATGCCGCGCCGGGATAAAGGCCTCGCTGCCCGGCGCGCTGCTCGGTGCCTTCGCTGTATTCTTCGCTATGGGCGAAGTGGCGGCGTTCATGTATGTATGCGAATTCGCTGTACTCGGAGTCGCGTCGGGATTCATTATGCTTCGCGCAAAGAGCGGCGCGGACTATTTCCTCGCGGCAGTCGCCGTATCCGTTGCGGTAAAGCTCTTTATGACCGGCGTTTTTCGGTACGCCGCTGGCTTCAACCCGTTCATGATAACGCCGGAGGCGGCGGAGTCGTTCATCTCGTCGTTTTCGGGGGCTCTTTCGCATGGCGGCGTCGAGGTTTCGCCGGAGAGCGTAAAGAGCTACGCACTGAACATGGTTGAGACTATCGGCCTGCTGATGCCCGCGATGATCATACTTTTTGCGGCCTGCGACACGGCGGCCGGCTACTGGGCCGCGCGCATTTACGCGATGAAGGACGGCTCGTTCCACGTTCCCGAACTTCCGCCTTTCTCGACTTGGCGTTTCCCCAAAAACATCTTCTGGGCGCTGCTTGCGGCTCTCGTCCTGGATATGGCGTCTAAGGCTATGCCGGACGACACGCTCTATAAAATGCTCTCGCTCAACATGATGGAGGTATTGCGCGGAGTCTTCCTGGTTGAGGGACTTTCGCTTGCCTGGTACTTCATGACGGCCTACAGGGTCAGCCGCGCGGTAAAATACTTCGCGGTCTGCTTCGGACTTTTCTTCTCGCCGGTCTCATACGTTCTTTCAATGGTCGGCGTTTTTGACATATGGTATGATTTGCGAAAGCGTATCAAGCTAAGGGGGAAATAGATATGAAAGTAATTCTTAAACAGGATGTCGCGAAGGTCGGCAAAAAAGGCGAACTGATAGAGGTCTCTGACGGCTACGGGCGCAACTTCCTTGTAGGGCGCGGCCTAGCCGACGAGGCGACTCCCGGAAAGGTACGCGAGTATCAGGAACACCAGAAAACGCAGAAGGCGAAGGACGACAAACGGCAGAAGGCCGCGGCGGAGCTGAAAAAGACGCTCGGCGGCAAAGTCGTAACGGTCAAAGCGAGCGCCGGCGAGGGCGGAAAGCTCTTTGGCAGCGTCACGTCCGCGCAGGTCGCCGACGCGCTAGGCGCGCAGTTCGGCTGCTCTGTGGACAAAAAGGACATCAAGCTCGACGACTCAATCAAACAGACGGGCAGCTTCGCTTTCAAGATAAAGCTCTATCCCGGCATCGACGCCGAGATGACGCTTAAAGTGGAGACTGAATAATTTTGAACGACTCAGCAGGAATGGAGAGGATACCGCCCTTCAACCTAGAAGCTGAAAGGGCGGTCCTCGGCTCCTGCCTTCTCGATCCGGAAGCTCTCAACGCCGCTGTCGAAATGCTGGCTGTGGAGGATTTTTACGATCCGCGGCACAGACAGGCTTTCGAAGTCATCAAAACTATGTCGGAGCGGAATGTCGCCGTCGACGCGCTAACCTTCCGCGACGAGGTCAACAAACAGAACCTCGTCAAAACATTGGGCGGCCTCTCCTTTATCACATCGCTCACCGAAGCCGTCACTACTACGGCGAACGTCGAATATCACGCGAAAATAGTCCGCGACAAAGCCGTACACCGCTCGCTGATAATGGTCGGCAGCGACATATCTAAGATCGGCTTCAGCGATGAGATCGAAGTCGACGAGGCTCTTGAGACGGCAGAGCAAAAGGTCTTCGAAATATCGCGTACCGGCAGGACGACGAACATCCGCTCGACTCACGACGTACTCAGCTCGGCTATGTCTGACATCGAGAAGCGTCTCGCTGGCGGCCTCGCCATAACGGGAGTGCCGACGGGCTTCCCGGACTTCGATAAAATGTCCGCTGGCCTCCAGCCCGGCGCGCTCTACATAGTCGCGGCGCGCCCCGCCATGGGAAAGACGGCCTTCGCGCTCAACATAGGACAGTACGCCGCGAGTGAAGAGAAAGTCCCCGTCCTCATATTCAGCCTTGAAATGTCGGCGGAGCAGATAGCGCAGAGAATGCTTTCCTCCGAAGCGAAGGTGAACCTCATAGAGCTCTTCGAGAGCCGCCGCCAGCAGAGCGAGCAGTGGGAGAGCCTCAAGCGCGCCGCCGAGAAGATAGAGAAAAGCCCGATATTCATCGACGACAGCTCTCCGCTCAACACGCTTGAGCTGCGCGGTCGGTGCCGCCGCTTTTTCGCGAAGCACGGCGAAGGGCGCGGCCTCGTAATCATCGACTACCTCCAGCTCATGATGGCTGCGCGGCGCATGGAGAACCGCACGCAGGAGGTCTCAGAAATCTCGCGCACGCTGAAGAGCATCGCGCGCGAGTTCAAGGTTCCCGTCATCGCGCTCTCGCAGCTTTCGCGCGACGTGGAAAAACGCCGCGAGAACAACAAGCGTCCCATGCTCTCCGACCTTCGCGAGAGCGGCTCCATAGAACAGGACGCGGACATGGTGCTCTTCCTCTACCGCGAAGCGTACTACGCGCAGGAGAACGACTCGCAGGACGCTACGGCCGAGGTCATCGTAGCGAAAAACAGAAACGGCCCGACAGGCAAAGTCGACCTCGTGTTCTTCCGCGAGTTTGCAAAATTTGAAAACGTCTACGGCGCGTCGATGTAACGGCGCGCCTTTTCAAGAAATGAACGCTTTCCAAAAGGACGGCATAAAAGAAGACGAATGCATAGGCGGCGGCCTCGGCCTCTTAGGGGGCGGAACGCCGCGCGTGGCCGTGCCGCTCTGGATATTTTACCCTCTCATTTTTATTTCTCTCGCACTTCCAAATCTCATATACTCCGGCTCTGAGTGGTTCGACACGCTGCACATCATGAAATGGGCGTGGACGATGGTTCCCGTCGCAGTGATTACATTGATAGGCGGCTCCGTGCTCGCGCTCTTCGGCGCAGGGCGGACCGGCTTCCGCCTCGACCTTTTCGGCGCCGTGTGGCTCGGTCTGCTCGCGTTCGTCACATTGCAGACGCTGTGGTGCGACATCTTCGCGTGGTCGACATACTTCAAGGAATGGTTCTTCTTCGCTTCACTGCTCGCGGCCTATCTTTTCTGCTACAACTTCTTCGGTTCGCAGGCGGCGCTGCGCCGCGTCCTGTGGCTCGCGAACCTCAACGCCGCCGTGAACGTCGTCTTCGCCGAGCTTCTCATCCGCGGCATGAACGATATATGCCCGCTGATAATGAACGTGCCCGGCAACTACATCGGCAACACGGGACAGCAAGAGGTATTCGGCCTCTGGATGGCGATGGCGGCGATGAACGGCATATACCTACATATGGTTTATTCGTCGCCGCTCTGCGGCGGAACGCGGCGGAAATTTCTGATGACGGCGAACCTCTTCATGCTCGCCTTCAATTCGTGGGGGCTCTGGAACTCGACGACGCGCGCCGGCATGCTCGCGCTCTGCGTCGGGACAGCGGCGCTTGCGCTTACTGCACGGAACTGCCGCGAGGGAGGCGGCGCGATCGCGCGGCGCATAGGCGCGGCCTTCGCGCTCGTCGTCTTCATGCTGGCGGTCAATATATGCACGGCCTGCTTCGGCTTCAGCCGCGCATACGCCTTGATCAACAAGACGAGCGACATGCTGCTCAACACCTCGAACATCGGCGCGCGGCGCGAGATATGGATTACAAGCTGGAACGTATTCAAACTCCATCCGCTCGCCGGCACAGGGCTCGGCCACTACAAGTGGCACTACCTTGATGGACAGCGGGAGGCCTTCAAGACGCACCCTGAGCTCAAATGGCAGTTCACCTATTGGGCGCACAGCGAATATATACAGCTGTTGGCCGAGCTTGGAATCTTCGGCGCGGCGGCGCTCGTTGCGGCGGGGGCGTGGTGGCTTTGGAGCTTCGCGCGCGCGCTGACGATGCGCAGGATCTTGTCGCCGGGCGCCATGTGGGGCTGCGCGATGCTCTTTCTGATATGGTTCGACGCGCTTTTCAGCCGCCCGTTCCACCGTATCGAGATCGCGATATGGATGTCGCTCGCCTTCGCGTGGGTGAACCGCGAAATCTTGACGGCCGCGCCCTCGCGGCAGGAAATTCGCCGCGAACTAGTCTGCCGCGTGTTCGGCCTCTTCGCAGCCGCCGTCGCGGCGGCGGGGCTGGCGTTTTTCTATAACGGCTGCCGCGCCGACAAATATCTGCTCGCGGCGGCGCGCACGAAAAACGCGGCGCTCCGGGCGTCGTTCATCAACCGCGCGCGCAAGAGCCTCATGGAGCGCGACGAAGCGCGCGAACAGCGCGCCTACCACCTGCTGGCGGTGGCGGAGGCGACGGAGAATCCGGAAGACCTCGACGCGGGAATCACCGCGCTTTACCATAGTTTTAGAACGAAGCCGCAGGCGAAGCAGCTCGTCGAGCTTCTGCGATACGCGCGCGAGACGAACGACATCGCGCTGCTGAGCGAGCTCGTCACCTACCTTTCGCCGAGCTCGTACAAAAAAGTCCCTTCCGGCGAAGGAGAGACGCGCGATGAAAAATAGCCGCGCGCGCGGATTCACTCTCATAGAGATACTTCTGGTCGTCGGCCTCGTCGGGATAATCGCATCGGCGGCCCTCGCGCCGCTCGTCGTGACCGTGCGCTCGCTTGAAGAGGCGCAGGCGCGCTGGGGGCGGCGGCACAACGCGCGCGACGCGGTGGACGCGATGTACCGCGACCTGCGGCTTGCGCTTCGCAACCCGTCGTTCCGGTCTGTCAGGATAATACATGAAGAAAGCCTCGGGAACGACGCCGATGACAGCATCGTGATTTGGAGCGCCGCTCCCAAGTACGAGGGGGGGAGCGCCGGGGTCGTAGTCTACCGCGTAATGCCCGAGGATTCGTTCAGCGACGAAGCGCCGGGCCTCTACCGCTGGGTGATATGCGGGCAGCCGTCGCTCCACGTGCAGTCCGGCGATGTATTCGGCCCCGAGTCCGCCGATGTGCCGGAACCTATGGACATAGACCCCGACGGCCTTGAGGCGAAGGACGGCGAGCTGATTCTATCGACGGCGCGCGGCCTGCGCTTTTATTTCCCGCATGGGGAAGAATGGGAGCGGGAGGCATACGACGGCTGGATTCCGCCGATTCTGCGCACTGATATAGTGTTGGCCGATGGCTCCTACGTGCGCACGGAGAGGTTCGCCAATGCGGAAAAGTAGCGGCTTCATCCTCGTATCCGTGATGATGGCGACGGCGACGCTGCTGGCGGCGGCGACCGCCTTCGCATGGTTCGCGCGCACGGAGGCTCGCGCCGAGGCCGCGCGCGAGAGGATATACCGCTTCCGCAGCGTCGCGCAAATCGCCGTGAACGTCATGAGCCGCCGCATAGCGGAGGACTCGAACGGCTACGACAGTCCTGCTGAACGGCTTTACGACCCACGCGAATATGTCAAACTGGAGATTGGAGAATACGTCGCAGAAGTCCAAATACGTCCGTTAAATGATAAAATACCAATCAGCGGGCTCCTGCTTCCAGACGGCGTCACTCTGCGCTCTGAATACGAGACGGCGTGGAAGAACATCTGGGATGCCATTGGGCTTCCGCATCTCGCGGAGGAAGTTATAGACTTTATAGATGCAGATACGGACCAGCGGCTGGGCGGCTCTGAACGCGACGTGAATATTAACCGGATGATTTCCGACCTGAGCGAGTTGCGCGCTATGCCTGAGATAACGGACGGCGTCATCTGGGGTACAGAGGATGTTCCCGGCGGCCTCGCGAGGTACGTGTCCGTCGCGGGCGGAAAGAAGATAAACGTCAACGTCGCCGCGCCTGAGGTGCTGGCGGTGCTCGACGATTCGCTGACGCTTTCGCACGCGCGCAGCATTGCGGCATACCGTCTCGTGAATCCGATACGCGATATGGAAGGGCTGCGCAGCGTGCCGGGTTTCCCCGCGAGCCTCCTCACGACGAAGCTCGCGAACATAATCGGTTTCGAGAGCACGCATTTCCTGCTCAGCGTCAGGATTTCGGATGAGGCTGGAAACGTAAGGAACTACAGGGTCGTCGTCGAACGCGAAGGCTCCGCGCCGTATATCTGGGAAGAATAGAGTGGGGGGCGTAGTTGCAGTTGCTGAAAAATTTGAGAAGGAAGCTGAATTCCCTCGTCACGACCGAGGCGCCCTCTTTTCACGGAAAAGTAAAATTCTATACCGTCGGGAGGCTTGCTGACGCGCCGCAGATACCCGGAGAAAACCGCGTCTGCTGCGTGCCGTTCCGCACTGCGGCGGCCTATCCTTTCTCGTTCCCGTTTGGGCGGAAGGTCGGGCTGCGCGGCGCGCTCGAGCTGAAATTCCGCGCGCTGACCGGCGGCGGAAGCACGCTCGCGATGGCGGCGCAGGTGACGGAGCAGAGCGCTTCTTCGACGCGCGGCGCGGCGTGGTTCGCCTCGCGTGCGGAGATAGAGGATTATGAAAAACGGCTTGGCGGTAAGACGGCCTTCATCCCGGCCCCGCTCGCGCTGCTCTCCGAGGTCGGCGGCGACGGGCTCGTGCTGTGGCGCGAAGACGGCTGCACCTGCGCGCTCTGGGCCGAGGGCTACGAACCGAAGCTTTACCGCTGTTTTGCGGACGGCGAATGCGCGCCGGACGAGGCCGCGCGCTGGGTGCGCGGCTACGCGCAGTCGTCCGGCGGCGAGATAGCGGCGGAAAACGTCTGCATGTTCGACGCAGCCGGAATTTCGCAGGGGGAGCTCCAGCGCGCGGGCGAGGCGACATTCGCGGCATCTCTGCCGATTGCGGCGCTCGACTTTTCAAATGGCGGCGCTTCCGCTGCTGAACGGCGCGAGAGCTTCTTCGCCTCGGCTTTCTCCGCGCTGCGCGCCGCCGTGGCTGCGGGCGCATTCTGCCTCGTCCTGTCCGTCCTGCTTCTCGTTCAAAACGTCTTTATGAAAGATTCGTTCGCCTCCGCTCCGGCGAAGATATACTCGGCCGCGCTCGGCGAGGAAAGCCGCGCGCCCCTGACCTCCGTCACACGGCGGCTTCGCGCCGTCTCGAACGGCGGCGTGCAGCTCTCGTTCGACGGCGTCCTCGCGGGAGTCGCGGCGGCGTGGAAGTCCGTGCCCGACACGATGCGCCTCGACGCGCTGCGCTACGGCACAGAGCGCACAGAGCTTGAGGGCCGCGCGCAGAAAACCGACGACATCCAGACGCTGCGCGGCGCGCTCTCGAAAAACGGCTTCTCTGTCCGTCTCGGCGACGTGCAGCAGATCCCCGGCGGCGGGATGAGATTCAGCCTCCACCTCGCGGAAGGGGGCCGCGCCAAATGATTTTAAGTAATTTTGAAGAACTTAGAAACGCGCCGGAATTTCCGCGGTTCAGGCGCTTCGCGTTCGCGGTGCTCGCCGTATGGCTCGCCTTCTTCGTCGTATTCGGCTTCGCGCTCTCGGCGCGGCGCGCAAACGAGGCGCGGCTGCGCGAGGCGGAGCTGGTGCTGAAAGGCGTTTCTGAGCTCCGCTCGTATCCCGAGCGCAGCGTCGTCTCTGCAGAGGAGCCGCTGACCGCGGTGTCGGCGATCCTGGACAAGACGGGGCTCCAGGGCAAGGTCGCACAGCTTTCGTCGTCGCCTGCGGGGCTCGCGCTTCAGGCTAACAGGCTCTATCCGGACGAATTTGAGTCGCTCGTCGAAGAGCTGCGCGCCGGCGGCCTGACGGTCAAGACCGCCGAGGTGCGCGTGCTGGAAGCGCGGCGCGACGGGCGGCTGCTCAACGCCGCGCTGACGATAGAGGGCGGAACGGAATGAAAAAGAACCTTCTGCGCCTCGCCGCTGCGCTCGCCGGACTTATAATCGGAATCATAATTTTCTTCCCGTGGAACGCGCTCGCCTCGTCGCTCTTCGCGTTCGCCGCGAAGGAGGCCGCGTCGCGCGAGATCTACGTTACCGCCTCGTCCTCCGAAACTTCCGGATTTTTGAAAAAAACATTCTCGTTCCGCGGAGTAAACGCCGACACGGCCGTCGCCCGCGCGAACCTGCGCGAGGTTGGCGTCGAGCCCGACATACTCCGTTGGCTGCTCTCAGGAGAAAAGAACGCGCGGCTGACCTTCGGCCGCGGCGGCGTCGTCCCGGCGACGCGCCAGCCGATAGAGTGGAACTCGGGCAGCGCCCGCGTACGCGTGACGGCGGATACGGTTGTAATAGATGACGCGTCGTTCACAGGCCCGACCTCTATTTCAGGCTCGGCGGAAATTTCCCTCTCCACTAAGCGGCTCGTGCGGGCGCGGATGCTTGTCAAAGCGCCGCCGGAGCTCGACCGTATGTTCGAAATGCTGCGCATGACGAATATGCTGCCGCTCAAGAAGGTCAAAGAGGGCGAATGGAGGATCGAGCGATGAAGCCGCGTCTTGCCGACAAACTTGCGTCCATGCTGCGCCGAGGCAAATCCAAGGCGTCCGCAAAAACGCCGCCCGCCTCACGGAATGGGGCCTCCGTCCACGCTCGCGCGGCGCTCGCCGCGCTCTTCGCCGGCGGAATATTCGCGGGCTGCTGCCTATGCTCGGCATTCGAGTCGGCGATGATGTCAGCCGCGCTCGACGCCGACCTTGCCTCAGCGCGGGCCGTTAGCCGCCGCGCTCCGTCGTTCGCGAACGCGGGCCGCACCGGCGGCATAGACGAATTTACGAAAGAAAACCCCTTCGGCGCTGACGTGCGCGTCGTGAAGAAGACCGAAAAGAGCGGCGCGGAGAAAGCCACGCCCGAAAAGCTGAAATCTATGACGCTGCGCGGCACGCTGCCCGGCGTCGCTGCGTGGATAGAAATCTCCGGAAACACGCGGCTCGTGCTGAAAGGGCAGAGCGTCGAGGGCTTCACGCTCTCCGAAATAGAATACAGCGAAGCGCTGCTCTCAGACGGCGCGGCGGAACATTCGATCTACCTGCTGCTCTCCGGCGGCGAAAGGCCAGCCGGTTCGGACAAGCGCGAGCGCAGGAGTGCGAAACGCGCCGGTACGCCGCGCAGGCAGACGGAAAGGCGCGCGCCCGCGAAGCCGGAGTTGGACTTCTCCGGGCTCGAACCCGCCTCCGAAGGGCAGGAGGGGGCCGTGCCGCGCGAGCTTGTCGACGCGCTGCTGATGAACCCATACGACGAGCTCGCGAAGGTGCGTATGGTGCCGACGCCCGACATGTCGGGGATGAAGCTCGAAAGCCTCGCCTCCGACAGCGTCCTTGCACGCGTCGGCGTCGCCCAGGGCGACGTGATAAGCGCAATAAACGGCGTCAGCATCACGAACGTAGGCGACGCCTCGAACGCGCTGAACTCGCTGATGGCGGGCAGCCGCTTCGACGTTACGGTGCAGCGCGGCGGAAAACCGGTCGAACTGCGCTACCAGGTGAAATAGCGGCGTGAAACGCGGCGGCTTTACGCTGATAGAGGTGCTCGTCGCGGTAGTGATACTCGCGACTGTAGGCACGGCGGCGCTGAAGCTTGTGGTGCTCGCGCAGAACACGCTCGCCGAAGTGGGCGACAGGGAACGGCTGCTTGACGAGACGCGCGAGATAGAGATAGGAATATTGACCGGCAAGCTCGACGAACGCGGTGCGAGCGGAGATTTTTGCTGGAAGACGGAAGAAAAAGAGACGGAGATGTTCGGCGATGATTTCGGGCGGCTCGACCTCAAGGGGCTTGACCCCGACGGGGTGGAGTTGCCCCGCGCCGCGTCGGAGACTGTCCGCGTGAGGTGGCGCGAGATCACGGTGCGCGACGCGAAGGGCAACAGCCTCGCCGTCTGCCTGGAATCGGAAGAGGACGAAAAGAAAGACGCGCGCGCCGCGCGGCGCGGGACCTCCGCAGAAGAGGGCGCTGACGAAGATGAAGATGAGAAGACGAAGACTGACGGCCCCGGACGGGCGGCTTTGAGATAAAATTTCATCGTTTAACGGGAGTGACGGATATGAGGATAAGGAAAGGTTTTATCTATATATTACTGGCTGCGGCGGCGATTTCGCTCTCGCCCTGCCACGAGGCGCGCGCGGCTGAGCCGGACCAGGAGGAGCTGAGCCTCATGCGGGCGGCGAACGAGATGCGCGCCACCGGCCGCGTACAGCTCAACTTTAAAGACGTCGATATAACCAAATTCCTGCGCTTCATGTCGGAGCTTCTCGGTGAAAACATACTCGTCGACCCTGGAATATCAGGCGCCGTCTCCGTCGTTTCGCCGAAGGCCGTCACCCTCAACGAGGCGCGCGAGGTTATGCTATCCGTGCTTGAGATGAACAATCTCACCCTCGAACAGATGGACGGATATTCGAAAGTCACTCCGGCGTCCGGAGGCGCGGTCACGCGCGGCTCCGTCGTCAAAAGCGACCGCAGCGTCGGCCCGAGCGAGGCCGTCATCGTCCAGGTCGTGCCTTTGAACTACGTCAAGGCTGGCTACGTCGTCTCCCCGCTAAAAACCGCGATTAAAGACATACAGGTATCGCCGGTCGGCAACGGTAGCTCCGTGCTGCTCGTCGGCAAGGCGACGCTGCTGAACCGCGCCGTAAGCGTCATACGCGCGCTCGACGCGCCGGACAGCATCCGCGCGATAAAAGTCGTACCGCTGGAATTCGCGAACGCGAAACTGCTGGAAGCGCAGATGAACGCGATGGGCAAGGACGCCTCGTCGAAGATGGCTGGGCTTATGGCGGTCGCCGACGAGCGTACGGGACGCATAGTCCTCGTCGGCTCGTCGCAGGGGCTGCGCGAGGCGGAGCGCGTTATAAAAGAGCTCGACCTGCCCTCGCGCACTGAGAACTTCCACGTCTACAAGCTGCACAACGCAGACGCGAAGACAGTCGCCGAGCAGCTGTCGCAGATACTCGCGACCGCGGCTAAGCTCTCGCCGGACAAGGAAGGAGCCGTCCCCTCGACGGTCGTCCCCGACCTGCCGACAAACAGCCTCATCTTCACTGCCTCGCAGGAGCAGTACAACTCGCTTAAATCCATACTCGAACAGCTCGACACCCAGCCGAAGCAGGTCATGCTGCGCGGCCTGATAGCAGAGGTCAGCCTCAACAAGCTCAACAGCGCCGGCATCGACTGGGCGGCCTGGGGCGGCGACATAGTGGGCGACGCGGTCGTCGCCGGCAACATACAGCTCGGCAATACGTCCGTGCCGACCGATGTTATGACCCTTTATCAAAGCTTAATAACAAAAGAAGAAAACGTTCCTTTGTATGATAACAAAGGAAATTATATGGGCAACAGCACCACTACGAACACACAGGGCGCGGGCCTCATGTACGCCTACATCCGCCTGCTCAACAAATTCGACGCGATAAACGTCCTCTCGATGCCGCGCCTGCTCTGCACCGACAACCTCGAAAGCTCGCTCCAGGTCGGGCAGGTGATACCGCAGCTCACCGGCAGCCTAACGAATCAGACGAACACCAATTCCGTGACGAACAGCTACGAATACAAGGACGTCGGGCTCATCCTCACGGTCACGCCGCACATAAGGAGCGGCAACCTCGTCGCGCTCGAAATTGAGCAGCGCATAGAAGAGCTTCAGACGACGACGAACGCGGCGACGCCCATAACTTCCAAGCGCGAGGTCAAGACGTCGGTGCTCGTCGCGAACGGGCAGACCGTCATAATAGGCGGCCTCATCAAAGAAGTGGAGAAGGAACTCAAAAACCGCGTGCCTCTCTTCTCTTATATCCCGCTCATAGGCAACCTCTTCAAATCTACGGAAAAGCAGCGTGAGAAGATCGACCTTATGATTTTCCTCACTCCGTACATAATTGAAACCCCGGAGCACGCCTCGCAGGTTACGGACAGGATAATCCGCGACGGCCAGGAGCTCAGCGAAGCGGAGCGCATACTGATACAGCGCAACAACAGCGACTATCAGAAGGCGACACGCAAAGAGGGCGTGACGCGCGAAATGCTCGATCCGAAGGGGCTCATCTACGCGCCGCAGCCCGGTGACGCGGCGGAGCAGGCCGCTCCTGCGTCGAAATAAAATGGCCGCGCGCTCGATAAGGAACCTTGACGTAAATCCCGAAAAAATACTGGCGCTCATCCCCGAGGGCGTGAGCCTCGACATCCTGCGCGACCGAGGCGTCGTCCCGCTCTCGCTCGAAGGCGGAGTAATGACCGTCGCCGTCGCGGATTACGCGTCGACGCCAGACGCGCAGCTGCTAGCCGCGGCGTCCGGCGCGCGCGTCGACGCCGCGCTGCTGCCTCCCTCCGAGGTGCAGGGCCTTATACGCTCGCTCTACGATACAAAAAGCGGCGTCGGGCAGGAGACGCTCAACGCGATAGAAGAAGTCGACGACCTTTCGGAACTCGCGCGCCAGGAGGTAATGAGCGACAGCGTGGACGCGCCGGTCGTCCGCCTCGTCAACGGCATCCTGATGGAGTCGCTGCGCGAGCGCGCGACTGACATACACATCGAGCCGTACGAGAACCGCGTCGTCGTCCGTTACCGGATAGACGGCGTACTTTCCGACCGCTACTCGCTCTCGAAGGGGCACCAGGCCCCCGTCACGAGCCGCATAAAAGTCATGGCGAACATGGACATTGCGGAGCGCTTCGTGCCGCAGGACGGACGCATAGGAATAAGCATCGGCGACAGGCTCGTAGACATCCGAGTGAGCTCGCTGCCGACGCAGCACGGCGAGCGCCTGGTGCTCCGCCTGCTCGATAAGACGCGGGGCCTGCTCACGCTCGAGGATCTGGGGATGAAGGAGGGCGAGCGCGAAAGACTCGAACGGCTTATCCGCCGCCCGAACGGCATGATACTCTTCACTGGGCCTACCGGCTCCGGCAAAAGTACGAGCCTCTACGCGATATTGCAGGCGCTCGCGCGCCCCGAAGTCAACGTCATAACCGTCGAAGACCCGATTGAATACGACCTGCCCGGCGTCGGCCAGGTGCAGGTCAATGAAAAGGCCGGGCTCACCTTCGCTGGAACGCTGCGCTCAATACTGCGCCAGGACCCCGACATCATAATGATAGGCGAAATGCGCGATTTCGACACAGCGCACATAGGGATACAGGCCTCGCTGACGGGCCACCTCGTCTTCTCGACGCTCCACACGAACGACTCCGTCAGCGCCGTCACGCGCCTCGCCGACATGGGCATAGAGCCATACCTGGTCGCCGGCTCGCTGCTCGGCGTTGTCGCGCAGCGCCTGGTGCGCCGCGTCTGCCCCAACTGCCGTGAAAAGTTCGATACGACCGGCGTCGTCCGCAAAAACGGCGTCGAACATGCGTGGCGCGGGCGAGGCTGCGAAGAGTGCGGCGGAACAGGCTACAAGGGACGCTTCGGCCTCTACGAGCAGTTCGACGTGACGCCCGACATTCAGGAGGCCATCGCGCGCGGCGCGGCGCCGCACGAGCTGCGCGAGCTCGCGCGCAAAGGCGGCTTCTCGACGCTGCTGGAACTCGGCCTCAAAGCCGTCAAGGACGGCGAGACGACGCCCGAGGAAATGCTGCGCGTCGTCGGCGAGGTCTAGCCGTGCCGCTCTTCCGCGCCGAGCTCTATACAAGCGTCGGCGAGCGCCGGATCGTGCGCCGCGAGGCTGCAAGCGAGAACGACTTGCTGCGCGAGCTCGCGGCCGAACGCTGCACAGTCGTCTCCGTAAAAGAAGAAAAGCCGCGAGCGTGGAGCTTCGGCGGCAAAAGCCGCCGCAAAAAACTGTCGCTTGAGGAACAGCGCTTGTTTTGCACGACGCTTTCGTCGTTCATGCGCAGCGGCCTCTCGCTGACGGAAGTCCTGAAATTGCTCCAGAAGCAGACGCGCGGCAAAAACCTCAGGCCGATATACACGGAGCTGCGCGAGTCGGTCGAGGGCGGACGTTCGCTCGCCGCCTCGATGGCCGCGCTCGGCGTATTCCGCCCGGGCCTCGTCGGCATGGTCGAGTCCGGCGAAAAATCCGCGTCGCTCGGCGAAATACTCGAAAAAGCCGGCGAGCTCATCCAGAACGAAATTTCGCTGCGCCGCAAAATCCAGACGGCGCTCACATATCCCGTGCTCATGCTCTTCGTCGGTTTCGGCGTAGTCGTCTTCCTGCTCAGCTTCGTCGTTCCGCGCCTCACAGCGCTCGTCATAGAATCCGGCGCGCAGCTGCCGCTGATCACGCGGATGCTCATCTTCGTATCCGACGCCGTCCGCGTCGGCTTTCTGCCGTTCGCCGCCGCGGCCGCGCTGCTGGCGCTCTGCCTGCGCCGCAAAGGCAAAAAAATCTCACTCCCGCTCTTCCGCGAAGCTCGCGAAAATTTAGCCTTCGCGCTGATCTTCAGCCAGACCGGTACGCTTCTGCGTACCGGCATGCCGCTCGTCCGGGCGCTAAAACTCACCGAGCCGCTCGACCCCGTCAAGGGCCGCCTCTCGACCGTCGCGGGCTACATAAAAGAAGGCTACCGCTTCTCGCAGGCGCTCGAAAAAGAAGGCTCATTCCCCGAAGAAATAACCACGGTAATCCGCGTAGGCGAAGCCGGAGGCGCCCTTGCCGAAACCTCCGAACGCCTAGGCGCAAGCTGCTGGGAATACGCCCAGTCCTCCATGCAGAAATGGGCGACCCTCGCCGAACCTATGATAATATTAGCAATGGGCCTCCTTGTAGGCTTCGTAGTAGTCGCCGTCCTCCTCCCGATATTCGACCTGTCGAGTTTGGCTGGGCGGTAGTATATAACAATGTAATCGGTGATAGCCAGTTTTGTTGGTTTTTTTGTTCCTTAGATTGTAAATTCAAGTTTTATAAAACTGTGTTATCGGAAGAATGAATGTATTGTATAATAATATAATTAGCGATATCATATACAATATGAATTATAAGAGAATGAAGAAAAACGTGGATACTTATTTTAGGCTAGATAACATTCTTTTTGCGTTTAAATACAACGATAATTGTATTTAAACGGTATGGTTCTAAAAGAAAATTGAGGGTTATGTTAGAGATGAAGAGAGTGAAACTTTGTTTGGAAAAGTTTTTGTGTTCGGAGATGCAGCGATATAGATTAGCGCAGATACTTTTCATATTGTCTATTGCCTTTGGATGGTATATAGACGACGGCTACAGAAGATGTCTATTTGTTATTTCTATTCTGCTATTAAGTAGAGAACAGCGCAGAATTTGTGTCCGCTGTAATTGGTCTGGGTTGCAAAAAATAGCTGGGTATTTATTATTAATATTATTCGTATGGGTGATACTTGCCCCGCTGTTGGGCGGTGTAGGACATATCTCTGAGCGCATACATAGCGTCGCGCGCCCACTAGAAATTTTCTTATATTGCATAGGTGTTATGATTTTTGCTAGAGACGCTTTTTTTGATAAATATTTCGATAGATTATCCATTATAAGTGCGATTTTTTTGTTTGTTTTCGTATTTATTCACCGTTTATTATTGTCATTTTCAACTGAAAGAAATGATTGGATATTTAACAAACATGCTGCATTTGCTGGTCTAATATTGGTGTCCATATTGCCATGGCTGGTATGCGGCATTATTGATAACAAAAATAATAAGTATTTGAGGATTATTTGCATTGTTATATTTCCAGTTGCGTTAATTACTATATTTGTGACTTATTATCGTACTATATGGTTGGCGATGGTTGTGCAGCTTTTATGCGTGATACCGCTTGGATATTATATGTTCCGCATGAAATTATACCGAATTGTAAAAGTGATAGTGTTATTCGTATTATCATTTACGGTTTTAATATTGCTTTCATGCAATGCGAATATTGAAGTTCGTAATGAAATAAAGGATAATATTAAGAGTTCCTTAGCTATCACTTCAAATTTTGAAAGGTTTACAAATCATAGAGGAGAAATATGGGAAGAAGCAATGACACTGATCAATCAGCGTAAGTTATGTGGTTATGGATGGATTGATTATAATGATTATGCTTTGATAAAACAACATCATCCGCATTCAAGTTATCTCCAGGCAGCTTTTCATGCCGGCATTCCTGCAATGGTGTTATATATTGCTGTTTTGTTTGTTTTTGAAGTGTTGGCTTGTAAATATATAATCCGCGATAAAACGACAGTTCGATCCGTGTACGTAGTTGCATTGATGATTATTTCCACAATGGTCGTCGGACTTACAGAATCATTCTTTTTTACAAGCCGGGAATATTTAATACCGTTTTGGTCAATGCTTGCAATATTGGTATCGCCTCGTGATTTTAAGAGATAATTTTTTGTCTGGTGTAATTTTCTACCATTGAACCTTTTGTATCGTGAATTAGGATAATTTACATGATAAGGTGGTTTTTGAGATGATAACTGATATTTTGTTAAGCATAATAATCCCGGCTTATAACGTTGAGGCTTATATAAAAGAGTGCTTGGATTCTATTTTTCAATCTTTAAAAGATCTTGATATAAACCAAGTAGAAGTTATCGTGGTCGATGATGCATCGTACGATAATACACAAAATATTTTGAAAAGTTATTTTGCGATGAATCTGACAGTTGTTGCTAATAGGACAAATGAAGGAATATCCAACACACGTAATACCGGCATTAGTATTGCTCACGGTAAGTATATAATGTTAATGGACAGCGATGATTTTCTGGTTCCTAATACGTTAGAGCAAATTTTAGATTTTTTAAAAAGCCATGATACCATAGATATCGTAGAATTTGGCTACTATGAGCTTGAAGAAGGTGCAACGCGACTGAAAAATAGGACGGAAATACATACCGTGACTTCTGGCGTAGGACAAAGTATCTTTGCTCAATGGGTACGTAATGATTGTTTTAATGCTCTTGTATGGAACAAAATAGTTAGACGCTCACTTATTGTGGATAATAGCATATATTTCTATCCTAATATATCGTATGAAGATGAAGAATGGGTACCACGAATATTTGCATATGCTAACGAAGTTGTTTTTTTGCCATTAAATGTGTATGTATACAGAAGGAGAAAAGGATCAATAACTCGCTCTGGACAGACAGCAAAGTATTATGATATGGCTAAGATATGTGATTCTCTGGTGCTTTTTGCAAATACGCAAGGTTTCTCAAAAGAGTACTCTATTGCATTAAAACGTTGTGCGTCTAACATATACTGGGAAATGTTCCGGGGCATAAAACAAGGCAAGCAATATGACGATAATGCTATTAAGATGATAGATGAGCGGCGCTATCTGGTTGAATATAGCAAAAATTTGAAACGAAAATGGTTTTATGGTTATATTTTGAAAATAATGGGTGCAAAACGGCTTTATTTTTTGAGGTATGCTTTAAAGGACTTTTTGTCTTGTAAGAGATAATAAAATATATAATTTCATTATCTTGACCGTTGATGAAGGCCGGGAAAGTGGGTTGAAAAATGATTGCTGACGATATCATACATGTGGCTTTAGCCTTCTGCGACCCGAAGGACACATACTGCCGCCACGCGGCAGTCACGGTCGTTTCTATTTTCGCCAATACGAACAGTCGCGTATGTGTGCATATAGTCCATGACTGTACGCTGCCCGCAGGTAATATGGAAAAATTGAAACGTATCGCGGACGCATATGACCAAGAGATCGATTTCATCAATGTGGAGAATGTGTTTGATGAAAAACGGCCCGACGTCAGCCGTCTTGCTATAGACGGCGCGCGCGGTATTCTGTTCAGATTGTTGTTGCCGGACATAACGAGTCAAGACAAAATGATTTATCTGGATTGCGACATCGTCGTCAACATGGATATAGCCGAGCTTTGGAATATCCCGTTCGACGGCCGCGCCGTCGCCGCCGCGCGCGACGTGTGGTCTCTCGACTACTTGAAAGGCAAGCCGCTGCCGTGGCGGCTTGATAAGGCGTGGCAGCTGCTCGGCGTGGAACGCGGCGAATATTTCAACGCCGGAGTACTGCTCCTTAATCTAAAAAAACTACGCGAGCAATACGATTTTTTGAAAGCAGTCGGCGACTTCTACGCAAAGTACAAAAAGTGCATCACCCTCGCAGATCAGGACTGCCTTAACCATATCTTTGCCTGCGATAAACTGCTTATAGACGAGAGATTTAACCGCATCGACGCAGTAGGGGCGACGGAAGAGAATCTGAAAGGCTCGATATGGCATATGGCGGAAGGAGCGGCGAAGCCATGTGTACTATGCACGCGCCCATACGTGGCCTGTATTGGCGTTACCTGCGCATGACGCCGTACTGCCGCGACGAGAACGAACTGATAAGGATGATGCTTCACGACCTTTCGGCGTCTCCTTACGCGCACCTGCATTCCTCCGACTGCATGAAACGAATAAAAAAACAGATAGCGGATAATATATTCAGAGGCCACATATGGACTCTGCCGCATATATTGATAAAAAAGCTGTCCGGCGGCGGACGGTAGGCATATTGTCATGTATCCTGTCAGCGTCATTATTCCGGTATATAATCTGGAAAACAGAATCGCCGATACGTTAAATTCCTTGTGTGCGCAGAGCTTCCGCGACTTCGAGATAATAGTCGTGGACGATTGCTCGCGCGATCAATCTATCGCGTGCGCCGAAACGGTCTTGAAGTCTTCCGACGTACATTACCGAGTGCTTCGTCACGATAAAAACAAGGGAGTCTCGGCGGCGCGCAATACGGGCCTCGCGGCAGTAAAGGGGAAATATGTGATATTCTTCGACGGCGACGACCTTGCAGAACCAGATTTTGTAGCGCGCCTTTATGAAAGCGTAATAAAGAACGACGGCGACGCTGCATTCTGCGGCTATAAGACGCGCGAGGCTTCCAACGGCAAAGAGAAAATGTATCCGTCGCGGGATACGGAAGCGTATCTTACTCAGGACGAGTTGCTCCGTCTGCGCCTGTTGAATAGAATTACCGCGCTTTTATGCTCGGCGATTTACAAACGCGAGTTTCTGCTGTCAAAAGGCATATTGTTTACTGAGGGGCGCATTGCCGGAGAAGACGTCGAATTTGTGACAAAGGTCATCGCCGCTGGAGCGAAAACGTCTTTTATCAGGGACTGTTTGTACATATACCTTCAGCACGCGGAGATGGGAACGCGCAAATCGCAGGCGTCGCGGGAAAAAGCTATTATCCGTTACCTCCATCATACAGAAGCGCATTTCGACGAAGCTGCCTTCATTCAGACGCATATGTCGTCCGCTGTTTCAAGGCGCCTTGTCGAAGGCTACATCCTGCCGATAGCTTACCAGCGGATGCTGGCGGTCTGCGCCGCGCGTGGTTCAAAAGAAGATTTCAAACGTTTGCTGAACGACGGTAATGTTAGAAAAATCTTGCTTCGGAGCGTTCGCTCGTTTTTCGAGAAACCCGGAGTCTTTGCCAAGTCGTTGTGGATTTTGCTTCTGCCGCGGCTGTATTATCAACATTACTACTTGCGTTTCAATAAAAGATAGCGTTCCGTAACGGAGATGATCTCATGGGCTATAAGAGTATAAACGGACTTATGCGTCATTTAAGAGACGATAACCATATCAGAATATCAGGTGCAACACAAAAACGTTGGTTGCTTAATACAGGTTATTTTCATGGTTGCAAGGGCTATAGATTCTTTAAGCATTCTTCCGAGAAACTGCCTTTTACATCATACGATGAAGTATACGCCACAATTCAGTACGATACTCAATTAAAAACGCTTTTTATGGTAAAATGATGTTTATAGAGACAGCCGTAAAAAGTATTGCACTTGAGTGTGTGCTTAATAAGACTGGTTCAGAGAATATTGGCGTCGTATTCAATATGGAATTGGGGTATATGTTTGCGGACATGTACTTGGAGAGTCGGAGAAATTCGGCTTTCTTTTTTTATAAAGTAATTATATAACTGATGACGAGAGTGACAACTATGAAGATCATCGAAATTCTCCCCGAACTTGATATAGGCGGCGTAGAGCGGCACGTCATCGACCTGTCGAACGAACTTGCCGCGCGCGGGCACGACGTTACCGTAATATCGGCGGGCGGTAAAATGCAGAGCCAGCTTTCGGCCGCCGTGCGGCATATCGACATGCCGGCGCACAAGAAAAATCCGTTCACGATATGGAGCTGCTCGCGTAAAATTGCCGCGCTTGCGCGGCGCGAGGGCGCCGAGCTCATTCACGCGCATTCGCGCGTTCCGGCGTGGATTGCGCGTTGGGCGGCGCGCGTAGCCGGCGTACCGTACATCGTGACGGCGCACGTCGTCTTCGGCAACAAGTCTCCGTGGATATACGCGCCGTACCGCGACGCCGCGCGCGTGATATGCGTAAGCAACGCCGTGCGCGAGGGCATGAAGGAATGCTTCTGCGCCAACACGCAGGTCGTGCTGAACGGCCTCGACGAGCCGAAGGTTCATTGGAGCGATAAAAACCTAAGAGGCCCGGTGAAATTTCTCTTCGTTGGACGGCTGTCGCCGGTCAAGGGGCTTCACGACGCGCTGCGCGCGATGCCTGAAAATATGGAGTGGACGCTCGACGTGCTTGGGGATGGGCCCATGCGCGGCGAACTGGAGACGATTACAAAAGAGCGCGGATTTACGGAGCGTGTGAAATTCCACGGTTACTCCGACAAGGCCGACGATTTCATGGCAGGTTCGTCGTGCCTGCTCTTCCCGTCGTACACCGAGGGGATGCCGCTGACGCTCGCGCGCGCCGTCCAGATAGGAATTCCAGTCATCGCCTCCGACATCCCGCCGGTCAGCGAGATGGCGGGCGGCTCCGCCAATCTGCTGCCGCCCGGCGACGTGTCCTTGTGGCGCTCAGCGATAACCGATTTCATCAAAACGCGGCGCGCGAAGCTGGAGATTCCGCTCTTGTCAGTGCCTACGCTTGCGAAGATGGTCGGCGATGACGAGCGGATATATACGGAAGTCGTTAAAAAATTCTCCGAAGGAGCCAAATAATGAAAGTCCTGCACTACGTCGATGAAAGCAACCTTGCTTGGGGGGAAACGTGGATACAGCTTATAAAGGAGCTTTCCGTTCAAGGAATGGATAATTTCGTAGTATGCAAGCCCGGCGGTACGCTCGCGTCACGTCTTAGCGAGGAAGGATTGAAGTTTGACGTAGCCGCGCCGTTGATACAGGCTTTGCCTTTTACGAACACTGCTCTTTGGCGTATATTGAAGAGAGAGAAACCGGACATTATCCATACGCGTCTTTCTGCTGCCGCACGTATAGGCGGCTGGTGGGGGAAACGTATGGGGATTCCGGTAGTTGAGACAATAGATAAATATCCGAAACTGAAATATTACAAAGACGCCTCTATGATTTTCCCATGCTCGACCGCCGTAATGGGGCATATGCTAAAGATTGGCTTCCCCGCGGAAAGAGCCGTTGTAGTATATAATCCGATAGATATCCCGCGTTACAGCCGCGACATGAAAGTCCGGTCAGAAGTACGAGCTAAATATGGAGTCGGCGATGCGACAAAAGTAATCCTCGGCGCCGGTCGTTTCGTTGACTGGAAAGGCTTTGAATATTTGATAGAGGCATACGCTGATTTTATAAATCACGGCGCTGCTGTGGATACTTGCCTGTGGCTTGTCGGAGACGGTCCGGAAATGGCACGGTACAAAAATCTTGCAGAAAAACTTGGACTTAACGAAAAAGCGTCGTTTCATGGTTTCGCAAGCGACATAAGGCCATGGCTGTGGGCTTCAGACATTTTTGTA
The DNA here is from genome assembly GCA_963618995.1 of bacterium. GTDB lineage: Bacteria > Synergistota > Synergistia > Synergistales > Synergistaceae > Caccocola. The sequence continues at coordinate 64,203 of CAVEUD010000006.1, read as the reverse complement.
CAGCCTTCACAAGAGCCGGAAGGATTCAGTTTGATGCTTCTTGAGGCAATGGCGGCGGGACTGCCTTCAATTGCAACAAATATAGGCGGCACAATAGACATAATCAAAGACGGGAAAAATGGATGGCTAATGTGTACTGGCAAGGATAACGGTCTCGCTGAGAAGTTAGACCAAATTTTGAGCGACGAAGCTGCGCTTTACTCGATTGCGGCAAAAGCTCTTGAAAGTGCCTCTGCATTCAACGTACACAGCATAGCCGCAGAAACTATCGCTCTCTATCAAAAAATTATCCGTAACTATAAAGCGTGAAGTATAAAACAGTTGGAAGAAGGGGAGCAGCCTGACAAGAGATAAGAGCAAAAAAGTTCTGTTCCTGAGATTTTCCTCTCTCGGCGATATAATTTTTGCAAACTACTCAGCGATGCGGATAAAGGAGAAACATCCGGAATTTCATCTGACGTGGCTGACCGACGCCATGTACGCGGGAATCGTGCGCGCGCAGCCGTGGGTCGATGCCGTAATAGAATGGGACAGGAAGAACACCGGCAACCGCGGGTATCGGGAGATTTTGAAAAAAGTCCGGCGCATGGGCTTCGACATCCTCGCAGACATGCACGGCTCGGACCGCAGCAGCCTGTTCTCTCTCTTCTCGGGCATAAAGAAACGTTACTGCGCCGTTCACCGCTTCCCGTTTACGCATACGGATTTTGATTTGTCTGAACTCATGGACACGTCGCTTGAAATATGCGATTGCCCGTCATACCTTTGCCCGCCGCCTGCCGGCTGCGACAGATGGCAGCTTAACGAAAGCGGACGTAAAAAACTTGGACTAGCCATAGGCGCGAGCGCCGCAGTAAAAAGATGGCCGGCGCGGAGATGGATAGAATTCTGCCGATTTGCATCTGACGCCGGGTACGATACGTATCTGATGGGCAGCGGGGACGACGAAACGCGCGCAGCGCGCGAAATATGCGACGGAGCCGCTTCGCCGCGCGTCACAGACATGGTCGGACGCACGTCTGTAGAGGGCTCCATTACGCTGGCGTCTATGATGGATGCCGTCGTATCCGGCGACACAGGACTGATGCACATAGCGCGGGCCCTCGGAAAACCCGTCGTCGGCCTTTTCGGCCCGAACTTCCCGGGCGTCGGCACAAGGTACATGGACAGCCTCGGCGCGTGCTTCTTCTGTGCCTGCACGGACAAAGGGTGCGAGAAGCTTGAATGTTCGCGCCAGTGCCTTGAGGATATAAGCGCGGCAGAAGTTTTCGCTGCGGTTGAGCGTCTGACGCGGCGTTGAAAATTCGTGAGGAGGATTACGCTCATGGAGAACAGCAAACTTTTAAGCATAATTATTCCTGCTTATAACGTTGAAGATTACATAGAGCAGTGTCTTGATTCCATATTTGACGGTATGTCGGAAGAAGCAGCGAAGCTGACGGAAGTTATAGTCGTTAACGACGGCTCTGCTGACTGTACCGGCGAGATTTTGAAAAATTACAGGCAGGCAGGCAGGCAGGCAGGCAGGCAGGCATTCCTCTCATTGTTGTTGAAAAGAAAAACGGCGGGGTATCATCCGCGCGCAATGAAGGAATAAAAGTCGCGAAAGGCAAATATATTTTTTTTGTTGACGGCGATGATTATATAGCTGACGATGCATTAGGTAAAATTCTTTTGTTTCTTTCGTCGAATGGCTCAGATATAGTCGATTTTGACGGCTGTGTGCTAGAAAATGGAGTTATAAGATCTGGCATAAGGGACACAAAAGAAGTTGGCATAGCTGGAAGTGGACAAGATGTATGGACTTGGGAAGAAAAACATTCGTGTTTTCAAAACGTTGTATGGCTGCGATGCATAGCCCGGGATATTATTGTACAAAACACAATATATTTTTACGAAGGGGCAGAGTCTGAAGATGAGGAATGGTTGCCTAGAGTTTTTTCTTACGCCCATAGTGTGTCATATCTCAATGATTACATTTATATTTATCGTATACGTGATGGCTCTCTTACTAGAATAACAGAGACAAAAAAAAGTTTTACTGACTTGATAAAGGTTTCCGACTCCCTCATGCAATTCTCCAAATTGCCTCATCTCACCTCAGAGTTCAGAGAAACTCTGCTTGGCGTAATATCATACATATATTGGCGCAGCTTTCGAGGCATCAAGCTCGGCGGCGTGTGGGACGAAGAGCTTATCGCAGATATAGAAAAACGTTTTTACTTCATGGACTACAGCACGAAGTTCCACAGGAAATATATATACCGTCCGTTCATCAGGATATTTGGTTTAAAAGCGTACTATGCATTAAAATATTCGCACAAAGGCTTGTAATTTCGTGCGGCGGCGGCGTCTTCCGCCGTGTCATGAAAGAGGTGGATTTCATGCGTATTTCATTTTTTACCAAGCCGTTGGCTTTATGGGAGCGCTTCGCAAAAGACTGCGAGCGGCGCTTCAATTATCTGAAATACACGCTGCGCGGTAACGCCTATAAAGCGTGGACCTGTTCGCATACGCTTGGCGGACATCAGGATCTTGTGGATTCTTTTATTAGAGGCGCCGGGCATTTTTCGGAAGTCGAGCTTCTCATCAATCCGCCGCGCGAAGTGGCGCGCGGAAGCATCGCTTATGTCCCATGCTCATGGCGCGTACTGAGAGACGTAATTGAGATGAAGCGACTCGGAGTCGTCGAAAAACTCATAGCCGGGCCGATGATATGTCACGAAGGGCCTTCCGAGCACGACTGGATAGTCGCGGATAAATCGATAGACTGTTATTTACTGGCTTCACGCTGGATTGCTGACGCATATCTGTCGGAATGCCGCGCTTCGGGACGCACGATAAAAAATCTTAACGTTTGGGCTGCGGGCGTTGATGAGACAATTTGGTCTCCGCTCGACGTGAGAGAAGACGATACCGCAAGTCGCGCGCTTTTGTACGTGAAAGGCGAAGGCGTGACGATGTCCATTCAAGCTGAGCAGGTTATGGAAGAACGCGGAATTGAGACGAAGATATTGCGTTACGGCAGCTATGTGCCTGATGACTACAAACGCCTGCTTGAGCGGTGCGGCTTCGTCGTCGTTATGGGCGGCAGCGAAACGCAGGGACTGGCGCTCACTCAAGCGTGGTCAATGAACCGTCCTACACTCGTCTATGAGTCTGAAAGCGTAGTCGCGCGCGGGTGCGACGCGGCGCCGTACATAACTGCGCAGACAGGAATGAAATGGCATAACATTGACGAACTGCGCGCCGGGCTCGCCATGTTGGAGAACTGTACTCCGAGGCGCTGGGTGCTCGAAAATCAGACGAACGAAGCTGCATTCCGGCGATTTCTTGATATTGTGAAAACGCTGCAGCGTTGAGTTTCAGAGGTGAGCGGCGAATCATGGAATTTTCAAAAATAAAAAGAGAGCTGACCAGGCTTTGTTTACAGGTTACGACGAACTTCCCGTATATCTTCCCCGCATCGGTGCGCGGCGGCGTCAAGAAACGCTGGAACAGGCTGCAGTATGAGGAAGGACTGACCGTCGCCGCACAGCCGCGTTACTGCCGCGGTGGCGCAGAGCTTCTCGACCTGTCGATGACGTCAGGCTTCGGCGAGACGGTACACCCGGACGTAATATATGTGCCGGACGGCTTCGACGCTGGCAAATGGAAATACCTGATGGCCGTCACTCCGTTCCCGAAAGCTATCGTCTATTTTGAAAATCCTGAATTTCTTGTAAGCTGCGACGGCCTTTCATGGCAGCTGCCGCAAGGCGGAAAATCGCCGGTCGTCGCCCCGCCGTCCGATTGGACCGGGTACAACTCGGACCCTGCGCTGTTTTGCGAAAACGGTACTGTTTTTCTGATATATCGTGAAGTGCGCGAGGAAAAGGGCTGCCTGCTGATATCAGTCAAGGTTATCGAAACGCGCGACGGAGTTGCTTGGAGCGGGCCAAGAACGCTGCTGTCTATGAAAACCCCAACTGACCGCGCCGGGATTTTTATGTCTCCGTCCGTGCTGAAGATAGGCGGAAAATATTATGTCTGGTACGTCGACGAAGAATCCGGCTGCTATGATATAAAGCGCGCCGAATGCCCCGAACTCTCTTCGATTCCCGACGGCGTAAAAGTTGCACTGAACGGTATGCCGGACGGCCTTAAACCGTGGCATATCGACATAGAAGAAGACGACGGACGTCTGCTCATGGCGCTGTGCGCGAAAAACGACGGCGGCAGGCATTCCATAATATTTGCAGAAAGCCGCGACCTCGGCATGTGCTGGCGGATAATCGAAGGCAAACGGCTCGACCCTGTGCGTGAATCCGGTGAAGACAGTCTGTACAAAGCGGCGCTGGCGAAAGACGAATCGCACGGCTGGAAGCTGTATTATTCATTTAAAGATATCGAAGGGCATTGGTATACGGTGGTTGAGTGGCTGGATGTATAACGAGCCGCTCTTATTCTTTAAACGCTAGAATGCGTCTGCAAATACTTTAAATGAAGATATAGCGCTCTGGAAGTTTCACTGTGCAGTTGAGCGTTGGACGTATGGGTAAAAATTTGCAATGAGGCGCACGATTATGGAGAACGACAAACTTTTTGAGCATAATCATCCCGGCTTATAACGTTGAAGATTACATAAAGCAGTGTCTTGATTCTATATTTGATGGAGTGTCGGAAGAAGCTGCGAGGCTGACGGAAGTTATAGTCGTTAACGACGGTTCTACTGACTGTACCGGCGAGATTTTGAAAAATTACAGGCAGGCAGGCAGGCAGGCAGGCATTCCTCTCATTGTTATTGAAAAAGAAAATGGAGGATTATCGTCAGCACGTAACGCAGGGCTTGATGCCGCATGCGGACGATACGTGTTCTTTGTAGACAGCGACGATTATCTAACAGATGGATCTGTTGAAAAACTTATATGTTTTCTTGTAGATTGTGATGCTGATGTTGTTGAATTTAACGGATATTTTAATATTGACGGTAGTATTAAATCGAGTATAAGAGACGCAAGAGCGGTCGGAGTTTGTGGTAAAGGGCAAAAGGTATGGGCTAATCTGCAAAAACAATCATGTTTTGATGTCATGGTGTGGCTTCGGTGTGTTTCAAGAGAACTTCTTATTTTAAATGAATTATATTTCTTAGAAGGGATAATTCATGAAGATGAGGAGTGGACTCCGAGAGTGTTTTCGTATGCGGATAATGTGACATATCTTGACGACTATATTTATGTCTACAGACAGCGGAGCGGCTCAATAATGGCTTCACCTAAAACACATAAAAACTTTGTGGACATGATAAAAATATTAGATTCACTTACGGAGTTTGCTCAAAAACAGCATTTATCCGGAGAGTTTAGTAGAGGATTGTTAAATTTAACTTCAGACATGTATTTTGAAACGATAAAAGGTATTAAACGTGGTAATGTATATGATATTGAACTTATTAGTGAGTTGGAAAAACGTTTATCTTATGCACACTATAGTTCTAAGTTCAATCGGAAATATTTTTATAGGTATTTTATTCATATATTTGGGCTAAAAGCGTTTTATGTCTTAAAATATCATCATTAAGGAAGATTGTATTTAGCCGTATAGATTGGGTAGGCTTGTCAATCATTCGTTACTGTGAACATAGAGAGAAAGAATCACGATTTCCCGAGGGGACTCCCATCCAAGGGGGCTTGTCGGAAAGATGTTGTATCTGCAATTATAACCTATTAGGGTGTTTCCTTATGCAAATGAATGGGTAAACGGCGGCGGCTTCCCGGGGAGGAAAGCGCGCCGCCTGCGGTACGCTGTGATTTTTTAGGCTTTCGCGGTGGCCATTAGGAGCTTTATCCTGTTAAGCTGGTTCGTCGTGCTGACGCTTGCGTCGTAGTCGAGCGGCAGGATGTTCGTGCCCTCGTAGCGGCGTTTGAGTTCCTTGACGACGCCTTTGCCGGTGATGTGGTTCGGCAGGCAGGCGAATGGCTGGACGCAGAGGACGTTTTTCACGCCGCTTTCGATGAGCGATATCATTTCGGCTGAGAGCAGCCAGCCTTCGCCGCCCTGGTTGGACTGCGAGACTATAGACGAGCCGAGCTTCGCGAGCTCTTTTATGCCGTGGATCTCGCCGAAGCGCGTGCCGCGAATCGCCTCGGCTATCGGCGCTTTGGCGCGTTCGAGCAGCCAGACGGCGGTCTCTCCGCCGATGCGCGGCAACAGACCGCCGCCCAGCTTCTGATGCGAGTATATGGTGTCGAACATGCAGTAGGAGAGGAAGTTCGCCATGTCCGGCACGACGGCCTCGCCGCCCTCGCTCTCTATGAGGTCGACCAGGTGCTCGTTGGCGTTCGCGTGGTATTTGACGAGAATTTCTCCAACTATGCCGACGCGCGGACGCTTGACGCCGTCTACGGGGACGGCGGCGAACTCGCGCACCATATCGCGCACGTTGCGCTTGTAGGCGCTCCAGCTTCCGTCGCGGACGTTTTCGCGCGCGGCCTCGCTCCATTTCTTATATAGCGCGTCGGCGGTCCCCTTTTCCTTCTCGTACGGGCGCGCGCGGAGCAGCAGCCGCATGAGTACGTCGCCGTAATTTATCGCCATAAGCGCGCGCCAGTAGGTGCCGAGCGGCACGTCGAGCTTCTCGGCGTCGCCGCCTTTCTGCTGGTTCGCGGCTAGGACGCGCACCTGCGGGAAGCCCGCGGCGTCGAGCGCGCGGCGGAGCAGGTGGACGTAGTTGCTGGCGCGGCAGGCCCCGCCTGTCTGCGCGTAGAGGCAGTCGGTTTTGTCTGGGTCGTACTGTCCGCTTTTGAGCGCCTGTATGAATTGTCCGACGACCATCATCGCGGGGTAGCAGACGTCGTTGTTGACGTAGCGCAGGCCGAGCTCGACCGTCTCGCGCGTGCCCTCGGGCAGTACGTCGAGGCGGATTCCTGCGTTTTCGAAGGCTGCGCCGAGGAACTGGAAGTGGTAGCCGGAAAGCGGCGGGCAGAGGAGCACGCGCCCCTTCGTCTCCGTGACGCGCGGGCGGACGGTTTCGGCACGCGGCGCGTCGCTTACGGCCTCGGGGTTGTTTTTGCGCATTTTTATAGCGGCGAGCAGCGAGCGGATTCGTATTTTGACTGCGCCGTTGTTCTTGCCTTCGTCGATTTTTATCAGTGTATGGAGCTTCCCGGCGCGCGTCAGGATGTCCGCCGTCTGTTCCGCGCTTATCGCGTCGAGGCCGCATCCGAAGGAGTTGAACTGCACGAGCTCCACGTCCTTGAAGTCGGGATGCGAGGCCACCGCCATAGCCGCGCGGTATAGGCGCGAATGGTAGACCCACTGGTCGACAGCGCCGACGTCGCCGGGCTTTTCAATATCCTTCGCCATCCAGCTGACGGAATCTTCGGTGAATAGGGTCACGCCGTAGCTGTTGATGAGCTCCGGGATGCCGTGGTTGACTTCGGGGCTGAGGTGGTAGGGGTGTCCGGCAAGCACTATGCCGACGCCGCCGCGCTGCTTTAGTTCGTGCAGGGCGTCCGCGCCGAACTGCTCTATGTCGCGCTTATAGCGCGACATCTCTTCGCGCGCCGCAGCTATTGCCGCCTTTATCTCGCCGTCCGCGACGCCGAATTGCGCGAAAGACGACTTCAACGCTATCGCGACGCTTTTGTCGGATTCGATGAAGAGCTCAGGCTTTATGTAGTTGACGCCGTCCCCGCGTATCCCGTCTATGTTGAGGGGCGCGACGTCGGGGTAGCCGGTTACTACGGGGCAGTTGAAGTTCTTCTGCGCGCCCGCGAATTCTTTCGTCTCGCGCAGCATGACGGGGTAGAAGATGTTCTTCACGCCGTTTTCGAGCAGCTCCGTGATGTGCCTGTGGACGAGTTTCGCCGGGTAGCATACGGTCTGCGACGGTATCGTGTCGATGCCGAGGTTTTCGTCAGGAGCTTTCGACGATAGGCGGACGCTGAATCCGAGCTTCGTCAGGATCGTGAACCAGAACGGGTAGTCCTCGTACATATTGAGCACGCGCGGTACTCCCATTACGCCGCGCGGCGCTTCCGCCTCCGCCAGCGGCTTGTAATAGTCAAAGAGACGATGGTATTTTTTAGCGAAGATGTTCGAGGGCAGCGCGCCTTTCTCGGTGACGGAGGCTCCGCGTTCGCAGCGGTTGCCGGATATGTAGGTCTTGCCGTCGCCGAACTTCGTCAGAGTCAGCAGGCATTTGTTGCCGCAGCCGGCGCAGTGGCGCGTCGTGCTTTCCGCCTTGAAGTTCGCGAGCTGTTCGCGGCCGAGCAGGTTGCTGCGCTCCGGCGCGTTGTCGCGTGAAATGAGCGCAGCGCCGAACGCCCCCATCAGCTCCGAGATGTCGGGGCGCACCACGTCGCGCTTCGTGACGAGCTCGAAAGCGCGCAGCAGCGCGTTGTTCTTGAAGGTCCCGCCCTGCACGACGATCTTCTCGCCGAGCTCAGACGGGTCCTTTATCTTCAAAACTTTATAGAGCGCGTTGCGCACGACGGAGTAGACGAGCCCAGCGGAGATGTCTTCTATCGCGGCGCCTTCCTTCTGCGCCTGGCGGACGCGCGAATTCATGAAGACGGTGCAGCGCGAGCCGAGGTCGACGGGGGTTTGCGACTTTTCAGCGGCGCGCGCGAACTCGTCCATCTCCATGTTGAGCGACTTCGCGAAGCTCTGGAGGAACGAGCCGCAGCCGGAGGAGCAGGCTTCGTTGAGGAACACGCCGTCTATGACGCCGTCCTTGATGCGCAGGCATTTCATGTCCTGCCCGCCGATGTCGACGACGAAGTCCGCGCCCGGCAGCACGAAGCCCGCGGCGCGCGCATGCGCGACCGTCTCGACCTCGCCGACGTCGATGCCGAAGGCCGCCTGGATCAGCTTTTCGCCGTAGCCGGTGACGCCGCTGGACTTTATCTTAACGGCGTCGGGCATCACGGAATAAAGCTCGGAGAGAACTCCACGCACCGTTTTGACCGGTTCTCCGACGCCGTTGATTTTGTAGCGCGAGAATAGCAGCTCGCCCTGCGAGCCTATGAGCACGACCTTCGTCGTCGTTGAGCCGACGTCTATGCCGAGATAGGCGTCTCCTTTGTAGTCAGCTATGTCCACGCGCTTTGCCGCGCATTGTGAATGACGTTCCATGAAACTGTCGAGTTCCGCCTCTGAGGTGAAGAGCGGAGGCAGGATGGAGTGCTTCTCGTCTTTGTGCGATATGAAGAAATGCTCCGCGCGCTTCTGAAGCACGTCGGCGGCGACGGCGCCGTACTGCTTCGCGCTTATCGCCGCGCCCATCGCGACGAAAAGGTGCGGATTCTCCGGGAATATGCACTGTTCGGGCGGCAGCTTCAGCGTCTCGGCGAAGCGCTTGCGCAGCTCGGAGAGGAAGTAAAGCGGCCCGCCGAGGAACGCTACGCGCCCCTGTATTTTGCGGCCGCAGGCAAGGCCGCTTATCGTCTGGTTGACGATGGCCTGGAAAATAGAGGCCGCGACGTCCGGCTTGGAGGCGCCGTCGTTGAGCAGAGCCTGCACGTCCGTCTTGGCGAAAACACCGCAGCGCGAAGCGATCGGGTATATAGTCTTATAGCCCTTCGCCATCTCGTTGAGCCCCGCGGCGTCGATGCCGAACAGCGTCGCCATCTGGTCGAGGAATGCCCCCGTGCCGCCGGCGCAGGTCTCATTCATGCGCTGCTCCGCGCCCGCCGGGTCGAAGAATGTTATCTTCGCGTCCTCGCCTCCGAGCTCGATGCAGACGTCGACGCCGGGAAGGAAGCGCGCGATGCTCGCTGTGCAGGCTATCTGCTCCTGCGTGAACGGCACGTCCATACCCTGCGCGAGTTCCAACGCGCCCGAACCCGCCATTGCGAGCGTGAAGCGCGAGCCGGCGAACCTGTCTCTCATCTCGTTTACGAGCTTGCTGACAGCCGCGCGTATATCTGCGAAGTGGCGGCTGTAGCGGCTGAAAATTATTCTGTCGTATTCGTCGAGCACGACGACCTTTGCTGTGGTCGAGCCGATATCAAGTCCAGCATGAAGAAGCTGCATTGTATTCATTCCTCCCGAAGAGAAGCTTCGCCCGCCGTCCCGCGGTTAGGGACGGAGGCGGACACGTCCGGCGCGCGCATGAGCGCGACCTGCCGTCTGTCGGAATTTATTTAGATGAATAGGGAAATTTTATGAGAAAAAGGGTATGCTTATTTCCTGAAGACCATGTCGGCCGAGGCGCGCGCTTCCTGCGCCACGCCTATCTCAGCGTTCCAGAAAGCCCACGCCGGAAGACGGCGGAAGAGCGCGTCGAGTCCCTCGGAAAATGCGTCGGTCAGCGGCTTCGGCTGCATGGCGAAGCCGAACGCCGCGAAGAACATCGCGAACGCGGCGCGCTGCGAGACGGTCGCGTCGTCGTTGACGCTGCGCAGCGTCCGCATCATGTACATGCTCTGAACGTCGCGCAGGTCGGGCGAAACAGCCCCGGCTTCGGTCAGCAGGATAAACGCCTGGAGAGCGATGTAAAAGGCCGTGAGAAGGACCGCGTAATATGACTTTCTGAAATTGGTAAAGTAGCCCATCGTTTCTTCTCTCCTTCTACCAATTATATTATCGTCTGCGGAACGGCGCAAATGCAAGAGCTCTGAAGAAAAATCGGTAATTTTACGAAGCGCAGCCTTTGCATGTTACGCGGCGTTTTTACGGACGTTTTGCGGTTATTGCCGCGTAATAGATGTATAATATTGCCGTGTTTTTCGCCGCTTTTGCGGCGCGAAAAAATTTTTTGGGAGGAATTTTTCATGAACTCTTGGTTTGAGAGGCAGTTCAAACTCTCGGAACACGGCACGGACGTGCGTAAGGAGATCATGGCGGGGATAACGACCTTCGTTACGATGGCCTACATCATCTTCGTCAATCCCGGCATACTCTCTGAGACTGGAATGCCCTTCGGCTCCGTCCTCGTCGCCACGTGTCTCGGCGCGTCGCTCGCAACCTTCCTCATGGCGTTCCTTGCGAACTACCCGTTCGCGCTCGCGCCGGGTATGGGGCTCAACGCCTTCTTCGCCTTCACCGTCGTCCTCGGAATGGGGATACCGTGGCAGGTCGCGCTGGCTGCGGTCTTTGTCGAAGGCGTCATCTTTATTCTGCTTACCTGCACTAAGGTGCGCGAAGAGGTCGTCAACTCTATCCCCAAGACGCTCAAGATAGGCGTCTCAGCAGGCATCGGGCTCTTCATCACATTCATCGGCCTCCAAGGCTCCGGCATAATCATTGATAATCCAGCGGTGCTGCTCGGCCTCGGCAAACTCAGCGGCAACGTCCCTGCGCTGCTCTCCATCCTCGGCCTTCTGCTCATGGTCACTCTTGAGGCGCGCCGCGTAAAGGGCGGAATTCTGATCGGAGTCGTAGTCGTGACGATACTGGCGATACCGCTCGGCGTCGCTAAGATGCCGGAGGGAATCGTCTCCATGCCGCCCTCGCTCTCTCCGATATTCATGAAGATGGATTTCTCGATGCTTACGCAGCCGGCTTTCTGGAGCATCACGCTCGCTTTCTTCTTCGTCGACTTCTTTGACACAGTCGGGACGCTCGTCGGGGTTTCCAGCCGCGCCAACATGCTTGACGAAAACGGGTGCCTGCCCAAGGCGAGCTGTGCGCTTATGGCGGACGCTATAGGGACGACCGCGGGAGCAGTGCTTGGCACATCGACCGTCACGACTTTCGTCGAAAGCGCGAGCGGCGTCGAGCAGGGCGGACGCACCGGCCTCACGGCGCTCACAGTTGCCGTGCTTTTCCTCCTGGCGATGTTCTTCAACCCGCTGATCTCGATAGTGCCCAGCTGCGCGACGGCTCCGGCGCTCATCATGGTCGGCGGCTATATGATGATGGGCTTCAAGGAAATGAAATTCGACGACTGGACGGAATTTTTCCCCGCGCTCATCTCCTTCTTCATGATGCCGTTCGCCTACAGCATCGCTGCCGGCATCGAGTTCGGCGTGCTTTCGCACGTCGCGCTCAAGGTCCTTATGGGGCGCGGCAAAGAAGTCAACTGGCTGCTCTACGGCCTCTCGGTACTCTTCATACTCAACCGCGCGTTCATGTAAAACGAAGCGACATTTTTAAGTTCAATCACTTCAACTTCAACAACCCAAACATGGGCATCTATTTTATCGAGGACCCGGACGGCTGCTGGATAGAAATAGTTCCCTAGGTTTTAGTCAGGCGGCGCGCGTGCGACGGCGCGCCGCCTTTGTAAAAACGAACAAAATAGTCCTTCCTAACTGTCGCAAAAGAGCAAAAAACTCTCTCTCATGAACAAAAAACAACCATTTTTATGTAGTTAATTTACAGATAATAATTTACATATCAAATTTCTGCTTATATAATGATGGCCACATTCGGACAAAACCGCTGTTTTTTGCGTTATTTGGACGGATGTACAAAATATACTTAAGTGGTTATAGTCTCATTCATAACTACGGGGAGGTAAGTTCTTATGGATCAGTTAACAGCGCTTGTAGCAAAGGCCAACTCGTTTATCTGGGGATTATACTGCCTTATACCGCTTCTGTGCGGCACTGGGCTTTATTTCACACTGAAGCTGAGGTTCGTACAGGTACGCAAGTTCGGCCTCGCTGCGAAAAACGTTTTCGGCAACATCACGCTTTTCGGAAAACGCGCAGACAAGGACGGAATGAGCTCATTCCAGGCTCTCGCCACGGCTATCGCGGCGCAGGTCGGGACCGGCAACCTCGCCGGAGCCGCCACCGCTATCGCGATGGGAGGTCCCGGAGCCATCTTCTGGATGTGGATAGCCGCATTCTTAGGCATGGCGACGGTGTTTGCAGAAGCTGTGCTCGCGCAGACTTACCGCGAGAAGCGCGAGAGCGGCGTAGTCGGCGGCCCCGCCTACTACATATCGAAAGGGCTCAAATGCCCTGCGCTCGCGGTGTTCTTCTCCGTCGCAATCATCATCGCACTCGGCTTCATCGGCAACATGGTTCAGTCCAACTCGATAGCCGACGCATTTAGCAACGCGTTCGGCGTCAACAGGCTCATCGTCGGAATAGTCGTTGCAGTTCTAGCCGGTTTCATATTCTTTGGAGGCATAGGCCGCATCGCTTCCGTCACGGAGAAAATGGTCCCGATCATGGCGGCTGGCTATCTCATCGGCGGGCTTTACATCCTTGTGACCCACGCTTCAAACATTCTCCCAGCTTTCGGTATGATCTTTGAAGGTGCGTTCAACCCAGCCGCGGCGACGGGCGGACTTATCGGAGCGACGATGAAAGAAGCAATACGCTACGGCGTCGCTCGCGGCCTCTTCTCAAACGAAGCCGGCATGGGGTCGACGCCGCACGCGCATGCGGTCGCGAAAGTCAAACATCCCGCCGACCAGGGCTTTGTAGCCATCATGAGCGTCTTCATCGACACCTTCTGCGTCCTCAATATGACCGCGTTCGTAATACTGACGACCGGCGCGCTCGACGGCAAGGCGAACGGCATCACGCTTACGCAGAATGCGTTCAGCATCGGCCTCGGCTCGTTTGGCTATCCATTCGTCGCCATATGCCTTTTCTTCTTCGCCTTCTCTACGGTAATCGGCTGGTACTTCTTCGCCGAGCAGAACGTCAAGTATCTCTTTAAAGACAATCAGAGCGTTCTCACAGTGTTCCGCATTATAGTTCTCTGCTTCGTAGCTCTTGGCTCGGTGCTCAAGCTCGGTCTTGTATGGGAACTTGCGGACTTCTTCAACGGAATAATGGTATTCCCGAACCTCATCGCCCTCATCGGCCTTAGTAAAATTGTCGGCAAAGCCCTTGACGATTACGACGACGACGGCAATCTGAAGGCGAAATAACAGCGCTTGCTTTTCCCTGATATCGATATCACACGTAAAAAAGAGACGCTTATGCGTCTCTTTTTTGCTCTGTGCGCATAGAGTCTCAGCGCATAAGGAACAGCCGCGCGGAAATCCCGTGCGGCTGTTCCTTTATTTGTGCGGCTTTGGCGAATCAGCGCGCGCTCATGCGTATCATGTCGCCGAGCAGGGCCTGGCCTGTTTCTCTGCGCCCCGCTCCGGGCCCTATAAGAGTTACGTTGCCGAGGTTGTCCGTAGTGACCGTTATCGCGTTGGTCGCGCCGTTTATTGATGCGAGAGGGTGCGATGTCGGGATCTCCTTCGGTTCGACGTAGGCGCGAAGCTGCGCGCTGGAGGCGTCGAGCCCGGCGATGAGCTTGACGGCGCGCCCGCTCTTCTTCGCCTCTTCTATCTGCGCGCGCGTGACTTTGGTTATGCCCGTGCGCTCAACCTTGTCGGCAGGAACGTCCGCGCCGAAGAGGATTTTTGCCAGTATGGAGACCTTTACCGCCGCATCCCAGCCCTCGACGTCGCCGGTCGGGTCGGCTTCTGCGTAGCCGAGCGACTGCGCCTCCGCGAGCGCCGCGCCGTATTCAGCGCCTTCCGCCATCTTTGTGAGCATGAAGTTCGTTGTGCCGTTTAGGATTCCTTCTAACTTTAGGACGGAGCAGCCGGCTGCGCCGTTCTTCATCATGTCGATAAGCGGCGTGCCGCTCATGACGACGCCCTCGTAAGAGAGCTGCGCGCCGTTGGCTTTCGCGAGTTCCGTCAGTTCGTCGAAAGCCAGGGCTATCGGCCCTTTGTTCGTCGTCGTTACGCTGATTCCTCGCGAGAGCGCCGCGCGTATATGCGTGAGGCCTGGCTCGCCCGTTTTGAGATTCGTCGGCGTGCCTTCGGCGAGCATCGTCGCGCCGGAACGTTCGAGCAGTTCTTCGAAAGTCCCTTCGGCACGCGGAAGTTTCTCAAACGTGCGCGTTTCGCGTACAGATTCGAGCGCTGCGCCCAGGTCGAGCCCTTCGGCGTCCATTATGACGCCCTTGACGAGGTCGCTGACGAGGACGACCTTGTATTCGAAGCCGTATTTTTCTCTCAGTTCGTCGTTTTTCTCGTGGAGTATCTCAAGAAGAGCCGTCCCTACGTTGCCGCATCCCGCGAGCGCTATTTTGTTTATCATCGGTCTGTCCTCCGTAGCTGAAATATACAGGTTTTGCCGAGAATTATAACATGAACGTAGGACATGCGGCTGTGTGGCGCCGTATCGAATTATTCTGTAAGCCCGGCTTGTGTTACGAACCGCCGTGCGCAGCAAAAAAGCCCGCGCGCGGCGGGCTTTTCGCATTGCTTTGTAATTTGCGGGAGGCGGCTACGCTTCGTCCTTTTTCTTGATGTGTTCCTTGATTTCGGTGAGGCTGACGCGCGTGAGCTCCGAGGTCGGCAGCTCTCCGAGAATTTCCCAGGCCATGTCGAGCGAGTAGCCTATTTCGCGGTCGTCCTCCTTGCCCTGTTCCAGGAAACGCTCTTCAAAAATCTTGCCGAAGTTGAGGAACGCCTTGTCGGTCTTGGAGAGTTCGTCTTCGCCGACGACGGAGGCGAGCGAGCGCACTTCCTGCACGCGGCTGTAGGAGGCGAAGAGCTGGCTTGATACGCTTGGATGGTCTTCGCGCGTATAGCCCTTGCCTATGCCGTCCTTCATCAAGCGCGAAAGGCTCGTTAGAATGTCTATCGGCGGGTAGATGTTTTTCGCGTCTAAGTCGCGCGAGAGAACGATCTGCCCCTCGGTGATGAACCCCGTAAGGTCGGGTATCGGGTGTGTGATGTCGTCGTTCGGCATCGTCAGTATCGGTATCTGCGTGACGCTGCCTTCTTTGCCGCGCACGACGCCGGCGCGCTCGTAGAGCGAGGCGAGGTCGCTGTAAAGATAGGCGGGGTAGCCTTTGCGGCTCGGAACTTCGCCGGCCGCGACGCCGAGCTCGCGCAGCGCTTCGCAGTAGCTCGTCATGTCCGTCATTATGACGAGGACGTGCATACCGAGCTCGTAGGCGAGGTATTCAGCCGTTGAAAGCGCCATTCGCGGCGTCGCGATTCGCTCGATGACGGGATCGTCCGCGAGGTTCAGGAAGGTCACGATGTTGTTGCTGTGCCCGCGCGACGAGAGCTCCTGCATGAAGTAGGCCGCGTCGTCGTGCTTGACTCCGATTCCTGCGAAGACGACGGCGAATTCATCGGAGCCGACGACCTTCGCCTGCGTCGCTATCTGCACCGCAAGCTGGTTGTGCGGCAGCCCGTTGCCTGAGAATATCGGCAGCTTCTGACCGCGTATCAGCGTCATCAGAGTGTCGATGGCCGAAATGCCGGTGTGAATGAAGTCGCGCGGGTACTGGCGAGCCATCGGGTTAAGCGGGAGCCCGTTGATGTTTACGCGCTTGCCTCCGTATATCTCGCCGCAGCCGTCGCGCGGCTCGCCGAGGCCGTTGAATGTGCGTCCGAGCATGTATTTGGAAAGGCGTACTTCGAGCGGTTTCCCGAGAAAGCGCACCTTCGTCGTGTTCGGGACGAGGTCGCCGGTGCCGGTGAATACCTGCACGAGCGTAGCTTTTTCGCTGAGCGATTTTACCTGCCCGTGGCGGATGTTCCCGGCCGCGTCGCGTATGTCGACGAGCTCGCCGTATCCGACGCCTATTGCGTTTTCTATCAGTATGAACGGCCCTTCTATGTCTTTTACGCCTATGTATTCAGCTCTTGGCATCTTTTACTCACCCCTCAGCTTTTTCGTGCGTTCCGCTGCGACGCGGTTGAGGTGCTCCGCGATGCGCCCGCGCACTTTTTCGAACCCCTCTTTGTCCTCCGACGGCAGTTCCCTGAGGTGCGTGATCGCGTCTACCGAGTCGTCTTCTCTTATCAGTGAGATGGGAATGTCTTTGTGCACGAGGTCGAGCGCCTTGTGGTAGAAGTCGAGGATGACGGAGAGTATTTCAAAACCCTTGAGCGGAGGCGAGTATGAGTCCGCCGTGAAGGAGTTCTGCTGCAGGTATCCGTTCTTTATAAGGAACGCTGTGAAGGCGATGAGCCTTTGGTCGTCGGGAAGAACGTCTTCGCCTACGAGCTTGATTACCTGCTGTATTTTGTTGTCCTCCGCCAGGATGTTCCTTACCTCTTCGCGCACCTCTCCCCAGCGCGAGTCCACGTTGGAGCAGAACCATCCGTCGACTTCAGAAGCGTATTCGCTGTACGAATCCGTCCATGAAATGGCGGGGTAGTGGCGTGCGTTGGCAAGGTTTTTGTCGAGCCCCCAGAAGCAACGGATGAATCGCTTGGTGTGGCGCGTTACCGGCTCGGTGAAGTCTCCGCCGGGAGGCGAGACTGCGCCGATGATGCTGACGCTGCCGTTCTCTCCGCCTATCGTTACGACGCGCCCGGCGCGCTCGTAGAATTCTGCAAGACGGCTCGGAAGGTATGCGGGGAAGCCCTCTTCGGCCGGTATCTCTTCAAGGCGTCCCGAAAGCTCACGCAAGGCCTCAGCCCAACGCGAGGTGGAGTCGGCCATTATCGCGACGTCGTAGCCCATGTCGCGGAAGTACTCCGCTATCGTGATGCCGGTGTATATAGACGCTTCGCGCGCTGCGACCGGCATGTTCGATGTGTTCGCTATAAGTATCGTGCGCTCCATCAGCGGGCGTCCGGAGCGCGGGTCTTCGAGCACCGGGAACTGCTCGAGGACGTCCGTCATTTCATTGCCGCGTTCTCCGCAGCCGATGTAGATTACGACCTGCGCGTCGCCCCATTTTGCAAGCTGGTGCTGCGTAACCGTCTTGCCAGTGCCGAATCCGCCAGGGATGCACGCTGTGCCGCCTTTCGCAAGCGGGAACAGCCCGTCTATGACGCGCTGTCCTGTTACGAACGGTTCGTTCGGCAGCAGACGTTCACGGTAGGGACGCGGCGCGCGAACCGGCCAGCGCTGTATCATCGGGATAGCGACCTCACGCCCGAAAGCGTCTTTCACTCTAGCTACGTCGCTTCCCGCGTGGTGGCGTCCGGCAGGTATTATCCAAGTTATCTCGCCCTCGAACGACGGTGGCGCCATGATCTTGTGGACGAGCAGCGGCGTTTCCTGAATCGTTGCGAGCACCATGCCGCCGGAGACCATGTCGCCGACCTTCGCCGTCGGCGTCACGTCCCACGTTTTGTTGCGGTCGATCATGTTGACGGTAGTGCCCGGCGAAATGTACATGCCCTCTTTTTCAAGCAGCGCGCCCAGCGGGCGGCCTATGCCGTCGAAGAAGCTGCCGATAAGCCCTGGCCCGAGTTCTATCGACAGAGGCTCTCCGGTGCCGACAATTTCTTCATTTATACGCAGGCCTTCCGTGTCCTCATAGACCTGAATCGTCGCGCTTTCGCCCTCCATCTTGATTATTTCGCCCATCAGCTTGTGCGGGCCGACGTAGACGACTTCGCGCATGCCGAAGTCCCGCATTCCCGCGGCTCTGATGACTGGGCCGTTTACAAATTCGACAGTTCCCGTGTGCAGGAACTGCCCGTTATTTTTTTGTTCCAATGGCTATTCCTCCTAAAGCAGCGGCAGCAGACGTTCAGCAAGAGAGTCTGCCATCTCCTGAGTCAGGCTCTGCCAGTCGAGGTTTACCTGCCTGCGTCCGTTATCTGCGGAGACCCAGCAGCCGCCGAGTATCGGAGCCGGTTCTGGATTGAAGGTGATGTCGAGGCCGCTGTACGCCGCAGTCAGGTTTTCTATCACTTTCCCAGCCAGCGGCGCGTCTACAGCGGATAGGCGCAGCTTCATCGGCGCCTTGACTCCGAGCGATTCGACTGCGTCAGAGCACATCCCGGTGAAGATGTCGAGGTAGTCGTCCTGCTCACGGAGGCGTACCAGCTTGTCCTGAAGCCGTCCCATGGCGTCTTGCAATATGCGGTTCTGAAGACGCAGCGTCTCCGTAGATTTCTCGCGCTCCGCTGCAAGTATCTGGCGGCGGCGGATGTCTTCGGCGCGCTTGCGCGCATCCTGTAGTATAAGGTTCGTTTCTCGCTGAAGCTTTTCCGTTTCGCTGTTGACCCACGCTTCAGCTTCGCGCTTGCCCTGTATCATGTTGTTTTTCTTCTCGCCGACGGCGCGGTCGAGGATTATATCCCTGAGGCTGCCTATTTTTTCATTGGATACTTCTTTCATCACATTTTCACCCCAATTGCTTCCTGCACATAGCGGGTCAGAAAATCAGGACCCCTTTTGGTACCGAACCTGTCGGGTATCTCCACGACCAGCGGCAGATCTCCGCGTTCCCGGAGCTGCTGTACCATTTCCTGAGCCATCTCCGCGGCTTTTTCCGTAATGGCGAGGATCGCGAGGTCTCGTATCTTCAAGGCCTGCTTAACCGCGCCGTAGGCCTCGTCGGGAGTATGAACCAGCACGCCCTCTATCCCTGCAAGCCGCATGCCGACCAGGGAGTCGTGGTTATCGCTGATCAGGAAAGCTCTCATTTGCCTTGCCTACGCTACAGGCGCTGGATTACGAGCAGTGAGATGATGACGCCGTATATTGCGATACCTTCTGCAAGGCCGAGATAGATGAGCGTCGTTCCTAGCATTTCAGGCTTTTCTCCAACGAGCCCCAGAGCTGCGGCTCCGACGTTGGCGACTGCGAGTCCCGCACCGACGCAGGCGAGTCCGGTAGCGCACGCTGCGGCTATGAAGCCGAGCCCTGAACCTACGGAAACTTCTTTTGCGACGGCGGCGCCTTCGGCTGCAAGCGAAGCGTCGGAGAAGAGCGCAAGTATCGCTCCAGTGAGCACCAGCAGCGACGAGACGCCCAGAACGGAGGCGTAGATCTTTCTGCTTCCCTTGACTCCGGCCCTTTTCAGAATGCAGCCCGCTATAAAAAGGGTGGCGACCGTACCGCAGCTTAACATCAAACCAAACATTGTAAACCTCTCCTTTTTTATATTCTTTATTTGTTATCGTTGAGTTTTGTTGCTTCCTCCGCGCGAAGATATTAGCGGATCAGCATATTCTGTTAAAAATCTTCAGATCCGGCCTTGGCCGAATATTTGCTTCCTTCTCTTTTCCAGCCGATGGGCCTGAACGCGCTGCCGCCGCCCTTATAGAATTTACCGAAGAATTCGTAGT
Organism: bacterium; assembly: GCA_963618995.1. Classification (GTDB taxonomy): domain Bacteria; phylum Synergistota; class Synergistia; order Synergistales; family Synergistaceae; genus Caccocola. Next base: position 44,252 of record CAVEUD010000006.1, on the reverse strand, counting down.
ATTCAAGACGCAGCGTCTGTATGAATACTATCAGTCCTTCGAGGCATACAATTATAAGATTTCCTATCAGAAGGACTATCCCCTTCATCACTATGCCGCCCGGAAGCGTATGCACCATGTCAGAGAGCATTATGACGGCGAGCGATAGGCCGACGTGGTTCAGGGCGAAAGCGGCGAGCCTGACGAACGAGGCCGTGTTGGAGACGAACGAGAGCAGGTTGTGCAGTATCTCAAAGATATTCAGTACCGGCGACTCCCCGTGCCCCTTCTGGTGCAGCAGATAGCGCGCAAGTACGTCGCGGAATACCATCACGACGATCATGAGCCCCACCCCGGCCCACATAAGGTCTGCCGTCTTCTCCGATATTGACGAACCGGTTATGTAAACCATTCCAAGCGCGCACAGAGTCCAGTACATCGCGAGCCCGGCGAGACCCTGTCCATCGAAGAGCAGCCGCCCGAAATCCTTCGCCCTGTACTGCCTGATCATGTTCAGTATCAGCCCCAGGCTTATCATAAACACTCCAAGCCCTATCGACACGGCAAGCAGCGTGTTCACATCGTGCATCGGGTTGAGCCAGAATTCAGGGATTACGCCTTCAACGCCGAATATGCTTCCATACATCAATCCGAAGAACATTGATGAAATGGAGGCCATTTTCATTACCTGCCCGAGCGAGCGGCGCATTATGCCGCGTTTCACCATGAGCATCGAGCCTAGGAAAATCATCAGCCCGTGCCCTACGTCGCCGAACATAAATCCGAAGAAGAGTATGAATGAGATAGCGACTATCGGCGACGGGTCTATCTCTCCGTACGACGGCAGGCTGTACATCGCGACTATGTCCTGGAAGGAACGGAATATCACGTTGTTCTTGAGCTTAGTCGGTATGCGTATGCCGGTGTACTTGATGTCCGTCGTCTCTTCGGCCATCAGCGTCGTCATGGGCGCTTCTTTGGCCAACGTCTTCGATATTTCGGCGTATGTGTCGGCGGGAATCCATCCGGAAAGAACGAACATGCCGCTTATTTCCCCGCGCCCCTTGCATATGTCGTAGACCCTCTGCATCGTGTAGAGCTGGGAATAGAGCAGCTCGAAATCGCTGCGGTGTGTCCTCAGCATGTCCTTAGCCGCTTTCGCAAGGCCGCGTATGGCGGTCTGGCGGTTAAGTATGCGTTTTTCAACGAGCGCGAGCGGGTCGTCGCCGCCGAGCTGAGACGCTATCTCTTCAAGCGGAAATTCTTTGAAGTAGACGGCTTCAAGCAACTTTTGCGTCGATTCCTCGTATCCTGGAACCGTTATCACCAACACCCACGTGTTCCCGTTGGCGGAAGTAAGCCCGTTGACCGCTATAGGGGCCTCTTCACTGCTTTCCAAAAGCCTATCGTAATTTTCATTCGAGAGATATCCGAAGAAGGTTTTTGCAAATCGCCCCGACGCCAGTTCTCCGGGGCCGAACTCAGTTCCTTTGAGTGCTTCCACAAAGAGCTTGGCCGCCCTCAGCAGTTCTTCCTCTTCGACGAGGGCGCGTCTGCGCTGTTCCCAGACTTGGAGCTTTTTTGAAGTCTGATCTACGAGCATACGCGCTCTGGAGAGCGTGAAGTCCCTGGTTATCGTAACCGGCTGCGGTTCGGGGATCATCTCGCCGGCGACCTTCCAGATCGTCGAGCTCTTGACGAGAAGTTCGTCGTAAGGGTTCTCAGTCTCAGTCGTTATTTTAGACCGCAGCGACCTGTCATTGATGAGTATATCAAGCGGAAGCGGCTGGAATCCCCCCGTCAGCACCATGCGGCGCGCGACGGACTCCATCTCCGACTGAGGCCCTATCATGGTCAGCGCGACCATCTTCATTACTGCCATGTGGGTTCACCCCCGTTAAGTATGGGACGTATCAGGTACTGCGCCGCGCTCCTGCGGTCGTAGTCGTAGCGTACGTCCTCAATCATTCTTATGATGTCAGTTACCTCGTGGTCTTTCAGTATGAAATAGGCTACGGCTGTATGGAAGCCCGGCACTCCGTCGCGCAGTATCGCGAGCGCCTTCAGATAGTTGAAGCGGCGTATCGACATCTCGAGCGACAGCTCCGCGTCGTCGCTGTCTATCGCATCGCGGAATATCTTCGCGTAAACTGGGAATGTTTCTTCCATTATGTTGAGGCGCTCTTCAGCATCGCCGCCGCGCATCATATTGCGCAGATGGCGCGCATTGACTCTGTATCTTACAGGCAACATGCGGCTGAGCGTCTCTTCTGCCGTCATGTTGTAGTACCAGACGCAGCGATGGAAGTGATAAAGGTTGAGTAAGTCCACGCGTGTGCCGAAGAGAGGCGCCAGAATCCTGCGCTCGTTCTGCGGGAGCCCGGCCAGGTCCGAGTATATGTCGGTTTCGACAAGGTTGTCGATCGCGAGTTCCAGAGAGAACAGAGACTGCTCTCCGTTCATAAGCCGACGCACCGGCTCGCGCAGCACTTTGTAATATTTTGTGTCGTGCAGCGTTTCCAGAATTTCTTTGTAGTCGCGGCAGTTCAGCAGCGCGTCATAGGGCAGCTTTGAACCGGAGAACTTAAAGAGCCTCTGTCTCATGAGATCCCGGTCTACACGCTTCGAATGCATCCAACGGAATATGCTCTTGAGCTGCTCCGCTTCGTAGCGGCTGATCCAGTCCACGAAAAACTTGCGCAGGCTTCCTTGCAGATAGAAAACAAAGGAGTCGGCTTCAGCCATGACCGAGGATTTCACCGCGTTTTCAAGGTCTATGCGGTAGACTTTCGCCGACAGCAATGTTCCAAGGCGATCCTTGTAGCCCTCCGTCTGCTTAAGGAAATCAGCTATTTCCGCCGTCGAGTTGAGACCTAGCAGCGCCCAGTATTCGTCGGCTTTCAGAAGCCGGCTGTACAGTACGTGTGCCTTGACCCCTAAAGCGGCAGCCGATCCATCCGAAAACGACACTTATATTCTGCCTCTTTTCTTGGTTCTGAAGCTTTCGGCCGTCTCAGAGACCATCGAATTGATTACGGCGTCGACGTTTTCTTCAAAACGCTTCTGCATGCGGGCCCGTTCTTCCTTCCCGAGGTTCGCGATCTGGTCGGCCTCGGTCCTGGCTGAGTTGAGCGCCGTCTCCATTATGCCTTTCGCCTGTTCACGAGCCGACGCCATCTGGTTCGCCCTTTCGGCTGCGAATTTCTCCTGCGCCGTACGCAGCAACGACTCGGCCTCGTTCTTTGAATCGTCGACGATCCTTTTCGCCTCAGATTCTGCGCCGAGAAGAACGGCTAGGACCTCCTGCAGAGTACTCATGAAAAATCCCCTCCCTTAGGTTTGACGCACTAATCCTTTATTTTTTTCTGGGCGATCTTCATCCTTGTGAAGTCCTCGCGGTCGCTTTCCTCCAACACGTCCGTGATGAAACGGATTTCCACCATGTCGTGCGGAATTACAACTTTTTCGAGGGCGTTGACCCTCCTGTGTGTTTTTCTGATCTGAACGGCCAGCCTGTAGACGCTAGTCTCTATCTCCGCCAGCTGCGCGACGAGCACCATGACGCGGCGGAACTTCGCATACGCTGCGTCCATCGCGCTCGACGATCCGTGGAAGGAATAACTCGGTATCGCTTCGCCGCTCAATGGGTCGATGTCGGGAATTTCAACGCCCATTATTGAATGGAGGCGGACCGTTATGTCCGTCGTCACTGGTATGGATTCTGATATGTCGCCTACGGTGTCGATGCCGAGCGAGACGTTCGCCTTCTGGAGCGCGGCATAAGCGTCCTGGAATACTTTCGAGACGTCTTCCTGTATTTTCTTAGCGGAGTCTATGTAACGGACGAGCTCCATCATGAGAACCTGACGCTTCTGATCCAGGAGGTCGTGTCCGGACTGCGCCATCGCCATGTCCCTGGTGAGTTTGACGAGATTGCCCCTCGTCGGGGCGAGCTTTGAAGCCACGGATATTCCTCCTTCAAAAGTCCGCGCGTTACTTACGCAAACTACGCCGCTGTAATATAATTTCTTAGCGCGTATTCGGCGCATAAGCTCTGCGGCGCTGAATAATTAAAGAGGCACTCCGCCGTTTGCGGGGAACACCTATGGCGCATTGTAACACTCAAACCGTTGTTCCGTAAGGGGGAAAAATCAGCAATGTTTCTGTTGTTCATAGGCGAAACTGCGCTCGCGGGGATTCCCGGACTTTCCGCGGCTGGTTCCAACGTCGACGCTCTTCCCTACACGGCGCCGGCCGACGCAGACATGCTTTTTTACGACCGTCCGAAAGTCGCGCCGACTCTGCCGTTCGACCCGTTCGGCCATCCGTCGCCCGCCGTCGTCACGCGCGCCGCTCTGCTCGAAGCTGGATTCCCTGCGCAGACGGTTCGCGCCGGCACATCGATAGCGCCGGCGTCGCCGCATGTGACCGTCAGCGAAGCTCCGGGGCGCGACATGCGCTTCGAAAGCGCCGTCCCCGACTGGCAGGAGATAGCTGAACGTTCCGCCGCGCTAGCGCGCTCGCTTGATAAGAGCGTGAAACAGGTCGTCCTTGCGGAATCAGTGCCGGGCGGTACGACGACGGCGATGCTCGTGATGCGCGCGCTCGGCTATACTGGCACAGTCTCGTCGGCGGGCCCGGAGAACCCGCTTACTCTCAAGGAGCGGATATGGAAAGAGACCTCCGCGCGTCTCGGCGTCGGCGTGGGCGGCATGAAAGGCATGGGGCTGCGCGTCCCCGCCGAGATAGGCGACCCGATGCAGATAGCAGTAGCGGCATACGCCGCCGCGCTGCCCGACTGCGTACAGATAACGCTCGCCGGCGGCACGCAGATGATGGCCGTCGCAGCGATATTGCGCGACATGGGCTTCATGCGCGACATACTCGTCGCGACGACGAAGTACGTCCGCATAGACCCGACGAGCTGCCTCGAAGAGTACGCGGAAAAAATCTGCGTCCGCTGGTACGCCGCGCCGCTTGACTTCACGTATTCGCGTTTCTCAGGCCTTGCCGACTACGAAAAAGGCTTCATAAAAGAGGGCGTCGGCGCCGGCGGCGCCGTCTGGTACGCGCAGCAGCTAGGCGTCTCGATGGAGCGCATCCAGTCAAAGACGGAAGAACTCTATGAAAAAATGCTGAAGGAAGGCCCTCTGCCGCCGGAAGTCGTAAGTTCGGTGGAAAAGCGCAGTGTATAGCGCGCCGACAGGCGGCGCAGCGAAACCTGCCGGATTTTATTTATAATCGGGAAGCAGCCTCGCCGTCCCGGTGTCCCGCAGCCTTACGCGCGCTTGGAACCGGGACGGCGTTTTTCGTATCCTGGCATTAGTTTGGCGAGGCCCGCCGTGCGTGCGTGACGTCCGCTTTTTATGTTATACTGACAGTCGTTTTTATTATCTGCGGCTTTTGCCGTGTGCGGGGAATTTTTATGATCGATATATGTAATTTTGAGCCGAGGCTTGCGCGGAGCGGGAACACGCTTATGCTCGGCGGCAACGACAGGAAGGCGGCCAGTTTCCGCGCGTTGGCCGCGGCTTGGACGAGTGAGTTTCCTGACGATGCGCTGATCGTGCTGGACCACTCGGGAGGGCTTTATGAAAGCTATGCCGGAGAGGCGATGCTCGCGGACCTCACCAGCCGCGGTTCGGTGTTGCCCGACCTTATCGAGCCTTTCGCGCTTAACGAAACGGCGGGCGAGTCGAGCGCGAATATTGCGAACGCCGTGCGTCAGGCGGCCTATCAGGAGATACGCTCGCGCGACGCTAACGACAAATTTTTCGACGACCTCGGCAAGCTCGTCACCGACCGCATGATCGTCTATATGCTCGAGACGGAGAAGAACGTGCTTCGCAACATAGCGGGCGGGCGCGAAATTGAAGCGGTGCTGGGGCGGCTTAATCTTTTTTCAATTTTCTGCCGCCAGCACAAGTATGTCGAATCGCTAATGACGAAGGCTGTCAATGGCGAGAAGGACGCGCTGCCCGACAAACGCGCGATAAGCGCGGTCGAGAGCGTAGGCGCGCCGCGCACGCGAGATTATGTCCTCGCCGAGTACGTGCTTGAAAAGGAGCTGCGCTTCCAGAAGAACGGCGACAGGGACGCGCCCGCGCCTTTCGCCGACTTGCTTTTCACCACATCCGAAACGTCAAACACGCAGCGCTGCATCAAGATGCAGGCCGACGCGAGCACGACGGACTTCCGCGCGCTGCTTTCGCTCGTAGCCGACAAGACGGCGCTTCTTTCCGCGCTTCCTACGCTGAAGCTCGACGAGTACTTCAAATCGCCGCACGGGCGGCCGCTGTTCGTCTGCTCGTGCGGAAACAGCTCGGCGGACAGGGGCTTCGCGGCGCTGCTCGCGGCGGCGGCGGGGGCCGCGGCGCAGAACGCGAGGCGGCGCGCGGTCGTGCTTGTCCCGGAGATAGATCGCTGGGGACTCGTCAATGTGCTCGACAAATTCCGCCAGAGCTGGGAAAATCTCGGTTTCGTCTTCGGCTATGAGAACTTCTCGCGCCTTTCGCTCGAAAGCCGCGCCGAAGAGGCGCAGCTCATCGAGACGCTCTATTCGCTGAGCGACCGCCGCGTCTGGCACGCGACGAAGGAGGAGCGGCTCAACAAGGCCTTCGACGCCTACGTCTCGGACGCCGACGTCATATACAGGCCGGATGACCTCGACGGAGAGATACGCGCCGTCGAAGAGGACGGCAAGGTGCGCTACGCTTCGCTTGAAGAGCGGCCCCTGGAGCGCGTGCGTTCGCGCGAGAAGCTGCGCAGGAAGCGCGGCGCTGAGACGAAGCTATGGATTACGGACGGCGCGGCGAAGGCCGAGAGGCTGACGCTCGAATCGCTGCTTGAGGAGGGCGAGACGCTGTGAGGAATGCTGCTGACAAACTTCCGCCGCTCTGCGCTAAATACGGACGCCAGCTCGGACGGGGCACGCGCGGCGTGGAACAGATACTTGAGGATTTCGGCGCGCTCGACCGCATAGCTGTAGCGCTTGCCTCCGAAGAACAGAACAACGTCGCTCTGACCGGCCCCGCCGGCTGCGGCAAGACCTCGACGGTTCACAAGCTCGCGGAACTGATCGACGAAGGGCGCTACGCGCGCCTCGCCGGACGGCGCGTCGTCGTGCTGAACATCGACCTTATAAACCAGGAGAAGGAGAAGCGCGACCTGCGCTTCAAGCATGTGCTCGACGAGGCCGAATATTACGGGATAATCATCTACGTCGACGAGGCGCACCGCCTCAGCGAGAACCTCGGGCCGTCGAACTTGCTCAACACGCTCAAGCCCTATATCACAAGCGGCGGCGTAAGCATGCTTATCTCGACGACATCCGAGGAATACAGAAAGTACATAGCCTGCGACCGCGCGATGGAGCGGCGCTTCCAGTCCATAGAGCTGCGCGAGCCCGACCACGAACGGCTGATCCGCATATTGGAGCGAGTCGCGCGCGTGCGTTACCCGAACACGGAGATAGCCCACGACGCGGTAGAGGAGACGGCGCGCCTCGCCGCGCTCTGCGCGCCCGAACGCTGCGAGCCGGCGCGCTCTCTCGAGCTGCTGCACTACGAGATATCGGCGGCGCGCATCAGCCTGCCGCCGGATCTCGACGTGGGCGCGATAACGATAGCCGACGTCCGCCGCGCCGCGGCGCTCAAGACTGGCGGAAATATAGTCGGGGAGATGTAAAGCATGCTGAAAGCGACACTCGAACTTTGCACGGAATATGACCTCGAAGCGCGCAGGCACGCCGCCGCGCTCGCGAAAAAGACGCTCGAGCAGATACAGCGCGAATACCTCGAAGAACTCTTCACGGCGGCGCGCCGCCACAGGCTCGACATCTGGGACTTCGCGCAGAAATTCATGGAGTCGCCGGTATCTCTGCGCCTCGACAGGCCCGAGACCTTGCTGACGACAGAATCGGAGCTGCTTTTCCGTGATTTTTCCATCTACTGCGTGCAGAACCATGTCGAGCTTGAAAACGCGCCCGACGCGCAGACGGGCATGAGCGCCTTCCGCACGATATCGCCCGAGGCGAAATGGCTCGCCGTGATATATTCGGCGTGGCACGCGAAGACCGGCGAGGCTGGTCGCGAGATAGCCGAGCGCGCTCCGGCTTCGCTGCTGCGCAAAATCCACAAAAAGGCTATGACGCACCCGACTGACGATATAATAGAGCTGCTGCTCGAACACTCAGCAGCGGAAGCCGAAATTTCGCCCTCCGACTGCGCGGCGCTCGAAAAGGCGCGCGCAGCCGCGAAGGAATAGAAAAACGACGTGAGACAAGCCGCCGCGCAACGGCGGCTTTTTTATGCGCCCCGCGCGGCGGCGAACGGACCGCTGATATAGTGCGAGACCTCTGAGCCTGGCGCACGGAGATGCGCAATGCGGCGTTTCCGGCCTGTCTGCGGCAGCAGTGGCATTTCACTGCGAAGCACAGGAAGGGGCGCGCTTCGCGCGCACGTGGCCCTAGCCGCCGGTAAGGAAAGATTCCGGAAAACGCCATTCAAGATACTAAAAGGAGGCGGTAACGCTGTGATTTTACAGGCTCGCGCCGTCGGATGCGGCGGCTTCTGCGGCGCGGTGCTGCGCTGGCCGCTGACGCTTATCCCGCACACTTTCGCCTTTCCGCTGCCGGTTTTGCTCATCAACGCGGGCGGCAGCTTCTCCATAGGCTTGTTGTACGGCGTATCCTTGTCGCGCGGCGCTGTGAACCATCATCTGATGCTTCTGCTCCAGACCGGCTTCTGTGGCGGCTTCACGACATTCTCCACATTTTCGCTAGACAACCTGAAATTGATCGAAAACGGCAGATACCTAGCCGCGGTGCTGAACGCCGTGCTCTCGGTGATAATCTGCCTCGCTGCCGTCTGGCTCGGCAAGGCTGCTGGCGTCGCGGCGATGAGGTGACATATACAGAACCAATGCAATTCGCAAAAAGCAAACCGCATAAGTCGTTTGGAAACTAAAAAACAGACGCGCCGGTCACAGCTGAAGATGCAGAGTGATGAAGCGGAATACCACTCTGCCGCTTATGCCCTTTCCCGCATCACAGCTCGCCGGCGGTTGTCTCTTGCGTCTCTTTATAACGCTGCAAGAGCGGAGAAGTCGCATCGTCTGCATAAATGATTGTTCTGTAAGCACCCCATAGTACGCGACACACTCCGCTCTGAAGTTTTATGAGTTCTATAATAAGGACAAGGCAGAACGGCGTTGTGTTGTCCATATAAAACCATCTACCTCAATGTTCAAGGTAACGCTGTGTATAAGGAGGCGTCGCGAAGCATTTCCCGCATAGGTCGAAGTCAAGCCCTGTTCTGGATTTCATCAGATCGAACCGCTTTTTTATACATTTTTCTGCGTTTACGAGTTCTTCGCGGTCCGTTGCCTGCCGGCGTCCATTTTTTGCCGCTGAGAGCCTGCGCGGGGCAGGCAGAGACGCATGCGCGGCATTCGCCGCAGCGCTGTTCTGGCAGCGGAGGCGCGCAGTCGAGCGGCGCGTCGGTGAGCAGCGTCGATATGCGGACGGCGGGGCCGTACTGCGGCGCAACCAGCAGGCAGTTCCGGTCTATCCAGCCGAGGCCTGCGCGCACCGCGGCGGTTTTGTGCGGCAGCGCCGTACGGTGATCCGGCGTTTGTTTCACTACGTCGGTCGTCAGCGGTTCGGCGGCGTATCTGCGCGTGCGGAGGAATTCCGCGCCGGAAGTTATTATCCTGTTGAGGCCGTTATTGAGCTCGTGGTACATATAGTAATAACTCTTCGTCGGGCCGTCCGTGATTTCTCGCAATATATGGCGCGGCGCTGGAAGCGCGACGGAGACGGCTCGCGGATATGCGCAGCCGGGGACGTCGGCCATGTCCGCAAAGCCAGCGAGCGCCGCGCCCGCGTCATGGATAAATGCTCTGAATTCGTCCGAAAGCATAAAATTTGCTCCGCCTTCCGATATTTTTAGTCCTGCATCATTTATGGTTATTTCTATAATTTTACCGTGCCGCCTCAAGCGGCGCAATTTCCCGCTGTTTTGCGCCGCGCAGGCGTTTCCATGGCGCGGATACGAAAAAGCCCGCGCTTTGGGGCGCGGGCTTTTGTGATGTTTTGTTTCCGTTATTAGAGGTAGTTCGCCGCGACGAGGACTTCTTTGACCTTTTCCTCGTTGTGTTTCGCGAACTTGATGACGGGGCCTGTGCAGCCCATCGAGGATTCGGCGTAGATTCCGGCTTTCCAAAGGGCCTTGACTGCGTTCTCTATTTCGAGGACGTCGACGCCGTGGATTTCTTCGTCGGTCGGCTCTGCCGCCGGGGCTTTGACGTCTTCCTCGGCCGCGGCCTGCTTCGGCTGCATGGATTCGATGAGTTCGTCGAGTCCCGCGGCTTTCGCTGCGGCGAGTTCCTTCGCCACTATCGCGGGGAGGCAGTTCTTCGCGGCGGCCGCGTTGAGCGAGAGCGCGGAGGCGATGACGGGGGCGCCGGAGGCGCGGGAAATGATGGAGATGACTTTGTCCCATCCCTCGCCGGCAGACGGGCCGTAGCCCCAGCCCATGGCCTCGTAGTTGCCGCCGGTCGTCCAAGCGCCGAAGAGCTTCATGAGGACGTTCCCGGTCAGCGTGTCGGCGACGCAGACGTCGCCAGCTCCCGCTAGGAGGTCGTTGCCGCGGAATATCGCTCCGCCGTCTTTTCTGATGCTTTCGGCGAAGTTGATTTCATAGCCGTTGTCCTTGAGCTTCTGGAGCGCGCGGAGTACGGTCTGCGCGCCGTCGAGATTGAGGATTCCGACGGTTGGGTTCTGCACGCCCGCGGCCTTCGCGACGGAGATTCCATATATCGCGTTGCGGAGCATGGCTTCGGTGCGGACGGGCGACGATGTGCCGGTCGACGAGGCTATGAAGCAGGGCTTGCCTTTTCCGGGGGTGAAGACCTTTCCTATCGTCGTTACGCCGACGGGGAAGGGGTAGTGGAGCGCGACGGCCCCGGCGATTATGCCGTCGTTGAGCGCCTGCTCCATCGCGTGGGCGATTTCGTGCTCGTCGGCCGCAGTCTCGATCCAGTTGAGATCCTCGTAGCCTTCGAGCTTCGGGCCGATGCAGAAGACCTTCACGGTCGGGTCGTTCTGCTGCGCGAGGCGCGCGCCTTTGCAGAGCTCTTCCTGTCCGAGCTCGCTGCCGTAGGCCATGAGGCCGACGCTGGTCTTTTTACCTCCGCCGTCTCTGACCTCTTCTATTATTTCGTTGAGTATATCGCCTATCAAGGCTTTTACTGCGTTGTCAGCCATTGCACACACCTACTTTTTAAGAGTCGCCGCAAGTTCTCCGAGGCTCTCGAGGATAAGTTCGCGGATCTCTTCTTTGCTGACCGCCGCTTCTTCTTTCTTTGGCTGCGGCTTCTCTATGAGGAAGGAAGCGCCGTCGGCCAGGTTCGTGAGGCGTCCGAGGAAGAGGCTTCCCTTGCCTATGATCATAGCGCGGGTCATCTTTCCTGCGTTGATGGCGTCGATCGCATGTCCGATGAACGGCACGCCAGAGGGAATGTGTCCCTGTGTGTGGACGAAGCCTGTCATGCCGTGCTCCTTCGTGAATTTGATCATGTCGGCCTTCTCAATGGCCTTCTTCATGACGGCGAGGGCCGCGATCATCTTGAAGTTGGCGGTCGGGACGTCTCCGGCTCCGGCGGGAAGCGTTATCTCCGGGTTGTGGAGTTCTGGCGAGAATTTATCTACATCGGAGAAGGTGAGCCCGACCTTCTGGAGCGGCTCGTAGGTGAGGACGGAGGTTACCGTCTGCGGCGAAGCGCCAGCGCCGACTGTGTGCTTTCCTATCGCGTCGAGGCGGATGACGGGATGCTCGCCGTCGTCGGGGATGATGAGGGCGGCGAATGAGCCGATGCAGTTCTCAAGCGCGGGGAGCTCTTTCTTGACGTGGTCGCGCGCGTTCATGTAAAGCTTCGGGATGGCGCCGCCGGCTACTACGGCGACGTTCTTGCGTGTGCCCGCGGCCACCATCGAGGCGGAGGCGAGAATCGCGTTTACCGGGCCGGCGCAGAAACCGCGCACGTCGCAGCCCGAGGAGTTCTTGCATCCGGCTATCTCCGCGATAGCTTTCGCGAAGTTGCCGCCGCCGCGCTGGTTCATGTCGCCCGCGGCTTCCTCGGAGCACTCGACTACAAAATCGATGTCGTCGGGGGTGAGACCGGCGTTCTTGATGAGGTGGAGCAGCGAAAGTACGGCGCTGGCCTTGTTGCAGATGTTGACCATGAGCTCGTAGGCGGTGAGGTTCGGGTCGACCTCATGTCCGCGGCGGGCGCAGCCGACTACCTTGCCTTCGAAGTAGAGCGGAAGCGCGCCTTCGTTGGCTGTTTCGTGCTCTATCTCGGAGAGTTCGTGCCCGGCTTCGAGACGGGCGAGTATGTCGTCGCGCATAAGCGGGTGCTTGGCTACCTTTTCTTTGACGGCGGCTGCAAAGCCCTTCTCAAGCCAGATGAGGTCGAATACGTCGCACATGTCCATGAAAGCGAGGGTTTCATCTTCCGGCATGATTTCGCCGTACTTGCCGTAGCGCTGCGCTTCGGGCTCAAGGTTTTTGTACCAGGGTTGCTGGCGCTTCTCGAAGTCTTCTATCTCCATAGCGCCGATGTAAGTGAGGTTCGGGGCGTAGCGTGTGGCTTCGTCGTAGTTCTGTTCAAACTTGGGGAGTTCTTTGAGGAATTCAGAATCAGGATGGGTCTCTCTCTCCACGAAGGGAGTGTTGCCGTACCAGAGGGCGAGCTCCGGCGTGTGGTTGAGTGAATAGGCTGCCGCTTTTACTGCTGCGTTTGGCATTTCGTTATATTCCTCCTGTTTTGATTTGTGCTCTTTTATAAAAATAAGCCCGCAGGCTGTATTTCCATAATCCTATACATAAGTAATTATAAATTTCACGAGCTATTTGGTCATTGTTCAGGTGAATAAATAAAAGATAAACGTCAGCGCGAGAACCGTGCGCTTGGGCTGCGCTGTGCCGATACGGAAAAAGCGGGACGGCTTACGCCGCCCCGCGCGTTGTGTTTTTTAGAATACCGTCTGCTCCGTTACCGGGGTCTCAAGGGCCTTGATGGCTTTGTCGAGAATCGCGCGGCGAATGGCGAGTTCTTCATCGTGGCTCTTAGTAGGATCTCCGAGCGGATGGGGAATAGCTACGGCCGGGACTATGCGGTTCGCGCCGACCGTCTGAGAAATCGGGACTATCGTGCAGATATGCACCACAGGGATTCCGTAGGATTCGATCGCTTTGACCATCGTTGCACCGCAACGAGTGCAGGTTCCTCAAGTGGAGGTGAGGATCACGGCGTCAACTCCATCTTTCTTGAGCTGAGCGCCTATCGCGAGGCCGTATTTCTTCGCGTTCGCCGTGGATGTCCCGTTTCCGACCGTCGAGAAGAAGTAGTCGTAGAGCTTCTGGAATACGCCTTCCTTCTCCATCTCGCGGAGAACGTCTACGGGAAGGACTCTGTTGGGGTCGGCATTGGCGTAGGTCGGGTCGTATCCGCCGTGGGCCGTCGCGTAGTGTTCTCCCTCTACGGACTGTACGCCTTTGATGCAGTAGGTTCCATACCTCATAGCGCTTGAAGCCTCGATGTGGTCGGGGTTGCCCTTGGGTACGATGCCGCCGGAGGTGACGAGCGCTATCGTGGCGTTCTTCATATCGGTGATTGCCGCACCGGGTTCTACGCGGTCGAAGCTCGGCATCGGATATTCCGTCTCAAACGGCTCTCCCTTGAGCTTTTTGACTAGCATGTCGACGGCGCGATGCGCTCCTGGAACGTCTTTGAAGCAGTTCACGCGGACGCCGCGCGGAATATAGCCGGCCTCTTCTGGCGATCCCGGCTTCCCGTTCGTCTCAAAAACTTTGAGGACGAGGCCAGCCATCGCAGGGATCGCTTTGCCCATGCCGCGCGCGCTGTCTGCGGTAGGTACGATGAAGACGGATTTTTTGTACATATCGACGCCGGGATTTTCAATGTACATTCCGGAGACTGCCGGGACTCCGAGCTTTTTCTGTACTGCGTCCGCGACTCCGCCGGCGGCGGTGCCGTAACGTCCGGCGTTGAACGCCGGTCCTGTGACTACTGCATCGGGCTGGAATCCGGCTATGAGCTTGATTATCTCTTCGTTTGCCTCGTCCATATGCTCGGCATAATAGCCGTCGCCGCAGATGACCGTCCCGACGACTTCGGCAGCATCCCCGAGCGCCTTGTCAAGGGCCATTCCGGGTCCGACTACTCCCTGACGGGCTTCCGGCTTGACTTCTCCGGCTTTCTCTTCTCCGCCGATTCCGGCGTAGAACTGGTTGATATAGTGTACTATTCTCTTTTTCGTCATTGTCTTAGTCCTCCTACCAGGTCTTGGCGCTGATCGGGTTGAAACCCAGCTCGCAAGTCGCGCCTGTGATAGCCTGAAGTTCGACTTCAATGGAGCCGTCGGGACGGAGCGATCCGTCGAATCCGCCGGCGATCACGTCCGTGTAGTCGCTGAATCCGATGAGTTTTTCCATCGGCGGCAGGACGATTAGCATATTCGCATTGCCAGCCGTTACCACCGCGTTCGCTTCGGGAGCGGCGTCAGCCAGCGACTGGCTCGCGCCGTCGCGTCCAGCGTATTCGTCGGTTACGAGCGTCGTCTTGATGCCGGCCTTCTCAGCTTTGCGGCAGTTCATGATAAGGTCGGCGTCCGGGTTGCCGAAACCTTCTTCTGTGATGATAACTCCGTCCACGCCGAGCATCGTTGCAAGTTTGACGGCGTAGGATGAGCTTCTCTTCTTGTCCGCGAGGGTTACGTTCTCGTTGGTTATTATGACGCCGATGAAGTTGACGTCTTTCCCGTGGCGGGCGTAAAGGTCTTTGATGACTGGGTTATTGAGATGGACGTAGGTGCTGTTCTTATCGCAGGCGGAAACGCAGTTTCCTGAGACGATAGCGCCGTCCATCGTCTCGTTCGGATGGATGAGCGAGGGAAGTATCCTCTTCGCGTCGACTCCGTAGACGTAGGTGTCGTGGAGAAGGCCTTGGGTCTGGAGCATGTAGATGTAGGCGACTTTCGGCAGCTCCGGATAAGCCTTCATGCTCTCGGCGAACGACGGAAGTTCGTAGGTTTTCGTCTCGTCGACGTGGGCTCCGGCCTTCCACGCGGCTTCCGCGATATAGAACGCGGCGCGGAATCCTGCGAGGCGGCAGGCTTTTTCATACTCGTGCGGCTCGATGCCTTCGACGGGCTCAATGACGAGCACTGCGTTCATGGTTTTTGCGAACGGCGTGTAGTCGGCGCCGGCTCCGCTCATGTCCACGATGCCTTCCTGGAAGCCGACGATACGTCCGCAAGTAAGCACCGCGGCTCCCTGGAGTACGAACGTCTTTCCGCTGCCTACCGTTTCAACGTCGCTGAGCATTCCCGGGAACACCTGTCCTGGTCCTTCGGTCTTGTAGCGCGGTTCAATCGCGTCCTTTACAGGGCAGATGCGGACTGACTCGCCTGGACGCGCGAGATCCGCGTTCAGCGTTTTGAAGTGCTCGCCGTCTGCCGCCGCGGCAAGGAACTCTTCCTTGTTGATCTGAAGGGTGCCGTCGGCAAGGAGCGCGGTTTTGTCGCCCCACGCTATGTTCTTGACTTTTGCCATCTGCAGTTCGAGTTTCATGATGATCCTCCTTATGACGTTATTGATGGGAACAGCGCGCTAAAAAAGAAACTGATCTATATCCGCGGACTGCGGCTGGGATGCGCCGTAGCTGCGGAGACACCATACTGACGGAACGTTTCTTCCATCAGCACAATATCCAGATAACGGAAATCTTTTTCTATATTCTCATCCAGCTCGCCTGTTGACATGATCTTGTGCGAGCTCTCGTAAAAACGCACGGCGTCTTCTATAAGCGAAATCGACTGTATATCGTACGATGCGTCTCCTACTACGTTTCTTTTTCGGAGAAGCAAAGTGCGGTATGGCTGCTGGTTCGGCTTAAAGTTGCCGTAAAACGGGCTGGAAAGGAGCTCCCATCCGTCGTGTACCAAAGAGCGCGCCCTCTTCAGCACGTCAAGCGACGAAGAGCGGATGAGCTCCACGGATGTGACGTGATCTTTCATCGCCGGATTGTTAGTCAGGCATATATAAGAAAACGAGAACAAATCCATAGGAACACCGCCTTTCGTTGATATCCCCTGTTTTCGTCCTCGTTGCTGTCAACGATTTCAGAGTGCTGTCCGGCGGTAATCCTTGTGCCTGAGAGTTTCAGCGTTACTGCCTTGCCCCTTCGGCGCCCGCCGTTTTAAACGGGTCTCTCTTACCACCATCATTCAGCTTGTTAAGAGTATAACAATGTTACTTTTACTGTCAACACCGCAAGATGCTTTAAAATAAACGGAGTTCCATCAAATTTGTCTCTTTTTGTGCTGCGGCATGAAAAAGAGACGAACTTCGTTAAGAAGCCCGTCTCTTTTTATGCTTGGGCTGAATCTAAGATTACGCTACCATTTAAGCCCAGTGATAAATACCGCCGTTATGCAGACCGGGGCGATAATGCGGCATATCCAGAGCCATGCCTTGCAAAACTTGAATTTTAGCTCACCGCGGTTGCTGATCTCGTCGAGCGCGCCTTTCGTCCATATCCAGCCGACGAAGATGGAGACGAAGATTCCGCCTATAGGCATTATCGCGTTGTTCGTGATGAAGTCAAGCGCGTCCAGGAAGTCTTTGCCGAAGACCTGCGGAATGTGCCCGCCGACTGAGAGCGCCGACGGAATGCCGAGCAGAGCTATCGCGGTTCCCATGGCTAGAGCAGACTTCGCGCGGCTCCAGTGCAGCTCGTCGACGGCGAAGGTTACGACGACCTCAAAGAGCGATATGCACGAGGTGAACGCCGCGATGAAGAGCAGCGCAAAGAAAGCGAAGGAGAAGAACGCCCCCATGGGCATCTGGGCGAAGACTGCGGGCAGCGTAACAAAAGTAAGCCCAGGGCCGGAGCCCGCGTCGATGCCGAAAGCGAAGACTGCGGGGAATATTACAAGCCCCGCCATGAAAGCGACAGAAGTGTCAAGCAGCACTATTGTGCGAGTGAGCTTCGGCATATCCTCATGCGAGCCGAGGTAGCTGCCGTAGGTTATCATTATTCCCATTCCGAGAGAGAGCGAATAGAAACCCTGTCCGACTGCGGCGAGTATGCCTTCTGCGCTGACCTTCGAAAAGTCCGGCAGGAGGTAGAAGCGCAGTCCGGCCTCAGCGCCCGGAAGCGTGACGGAGCGGACTATGAGCAACACGATGATTACGAAGAGCGCCGGCATGAGCACCTTGCAGCTCTTCTCAATGCCGCCGCTGACGCCGCGGTATGCTATGACGACGACTGATATCATTACGACGAAGAGACATAGTATTGTAAGTACCGGATTGGAGACGAAGGAGACGAAAGCGTCTGCCGCGCCGCCAGATGCGGCGGCCTGCTCCATGAGCCCGCCGAGCGACTTGAACATGTAGGCGACGGTCCATCCCGTTATGACCGCATAATATGAAAGTATCACAAATGCGCAGAAAAAGCCGAGCCATCCGACGAGCGGCCATGCGCCGCCGCCGAGCTTTTTGAACGATCCTACGGCGTCAAGTTTAGCCTTGCGCCCTATAGCGAGCTCCGCAAGCATTACAGACGTGCCGATGAAGGCGACGAATAGCAGATAGATGACGACGAGCGCGCCTCCGCCGTATTTGCCGGTGATATACGGGAAGCGCCATACGTTGCCAAGTCCTATCGCGGAGCCGGCTGCGGCCATGATAAAGCCGAACTCACTCCCCCACTGATCCCTTTTGCCTGAACTGGATTCCAATGGACCCACTCCTTTCTAATTAGCCGCGGAGTCACAATAAACATAATTACGGACATTACACATATGTATCCTAAATCCGCGAACTCTCACTTATATAACACAGATATTGCGTGAAAACAAATGTCAGATAAGTTTATTTTATTTTCTGTTGTGTTTCATCCGCCTTTATTAGCTGTGCATTTTGTCGCTTCTACGCGCGTTTCATCGGCGGATACGCGGCTTGCTGTAAAAAAATAAACCGCACAGCCCTTTTAGATCCGTGCGGTTTATTTTATATGTCGCTTATTCTTCGACGGGTATGTTTATCCTCGCTATATCAAGGGAGCGCCCAGTCTCTCCGTCTATCTCAATGACAACGCCCTGGAACTTCACCTGCTTCTCGCATACTTCGAAACGGCTCGGCGTCCCCATGAGAAACTTCGGCATAACTGATTCTGCGTTCATGCCGATTATTCCTCCGTGCCCGCCCGTCATTCCGGCGTCCGAAAGAAAAGCCGTCCCCCCATGAAGTATCTCATCGTCCGCCGTCTGCACATGGGTGTGCGTCCCCACTACCGCGGAGACGCGCCCGTCGAGGTAGACGCCGAGAGCGCGCTTTTCCGACGTGGCTTCGGCGTGGATGTCGACGAAGACAGACGGAACGGCGCAATTAGAGAGCAACGCGTCGGCTGTTTGAAAAGGGCAGTCGAGCGGCGGCATGAAGGTCCGTCCCTGAAGGCAGAGAACCGCGAGCATCTCTCCGTTCTTTTCATAAACGGCGAAGCCGCGTCCCGGCGTCCCCTTAGGGTGGTTGGCGGGACGCAGGACGTTCGGCTCTGAGTCGAGCATAGGAACGAAGTCTTTTTTATCCCAGACGTGGTTGCCGTTGGTCAGAACGTCTATGCCGGCAGAAAAGAGCTCACGCATGACCTTTTCCGTAAGGCCGAAACCAGCGGCGCTGTTTTCACCGTTGGCTATGATGAAGTCAAAGCCGCCGAATTCGGCGCGAAGCCGCGGAATCATCTGCGCGGTGACCGCGCGCCCTGGACGGCCCATGATGTCTCCTATGAACAGTACGCGCATGCGAACCTATTTCGCGTACTCCACGGCGCGCGTTTCGCGTATCAGCGTGACCTTTATCTGTCCCGGATAGCGCAGTTCTTCCTCTATCTTACGGGCGATGTCGTAGGCAAGTTTCTGCATTTCGCCGTCGTCGGTGACGGTCGGCGCGACGGCTACGCGCACCTCGCGTCCGGCCTGTATAGCGAACGCTTTGCTGACGCCTGAGAATGTCTTCGCGACCTCTTCGAGCTTTTCGAGGCGCTTTACGTAAGCGTCGAGACTCTCGCGGCGCGCTCCCGGACGCGACGCGCTGACGGCGTCCGCGGCGGCTACGAGTACGGCATATATCGTCTGCGGCTCCTCGTCCTCGTGGTGGGACGCTATCGCGTTGACGATGTCAGGGCTCTCGCCGTAGCGCTTGGCGAGGTCCGCGCCTATCTTCGCGTGCGGCCCTTCGACCTGGTGGTCGACGGCCTTGCCTATATCATGAAGAAGCCCCGCCCTGCGGGCCTTCTGCTCGTCAAGTCCAAGCTCCGCCGCCATGACGCCGACGAGATGCGCGACCTCAAGGCTGTGCGAGAGCGCATTCTGTCCGTAGCTGGTGCGGTAGCGCAGCTGCCCGATTATCTTTGCGAGCTCGCTGTGCATGTTCTTTATGCCAGTTTCGAGGAGCGCCTCCTCTGCGGTCTCTATTATCTGCGCCTGAACGTCCTTCTCCGCGCGTTCTATTATTTCCTCTATGCGCGCAGGGTGAATGCGTCCGTCTACGACGAGCCGCTCAAGTGACAGGCGCGCGACCTCGCGCCTTACGGGGTCGAAGCTGCTCAGCGTCACAGCCTCAGGCGTATCGTCGACGATGAGGTCTACTCCCGTCAGAGTTTCGAAAGTTCTTATATTGCGTCCCTCTCGGCCTATTATGCGTCCCTTCATCTCGTCGGACGGAAGGTTGACGACGCTCACAACGACGTCGGAGGTGAACTCGACGCTGCACCGCTGTATCGCGGTCGCGACGATCTCCTGCGCGCGGCGGTCGGCGTCGCGCTTCGCCCTCTCCTCAAGCTCTTTCAGACGGAGCCCGATGTAGTGGTTCGCGTCGGCCTCGACTTCGGCGAGAAGCTGCTCGCGCGCCTCTTCCTGTGTGAGCTGGGCTATCTGTTCGAGCTTTGCTATAAGCTCCTGCTCCTGGTCGGAGAGCCTGTCGAGCTTCGACTGCACCTGCTCGTTTTTGTTTTTAAGCTCTTCTTCCTTGCGGCTGATGTTCTCGAGCTTTCTGTCGATGTTTTCCTCTTTTTGCTCCAGACGGCGCTCAGAGCGCTGAAGTTCGCTGCGGCGCTCCTTCGTGTCGCGGTCGAGCTCCTGTCTCAGCCTGTGTATCTCTTCCTTGCCCTCGGCTACGATGTCGCGTTTGACAGTCTCAGCCTTTTTAGAGGCTTCCTGTACAATCCTGTCTGCCTCAGAAAGGGCTCCCCTGAATTTTCTTTCCTCAGTCTTCTTGCGGTATGTGAACCCTCCGAGCGCGCCTACCGCGAACCCGGTGATCAAGCATAGCACAATAGTGGTCAATTCCCATTCCATTTTCCCTTCACCTCATATTCGATTGTCATGGTGCGTTAAGTGTTTTGTCAGACGTAAAATTGTATGAAAGACGCTACATAATGAATTTTATGCCAACGATTGGTATTTTACAAAAAAAAAAGACGCCCCACAAGGGGTAAGGATGAGGCAGTAAGCCTCGGCGGCGGACGCGAAGCGCTGCAAACGGCGCACGTTCCGTATCCCGCACATAACGAATGCGCCATGACGTAAGTAGAGCGCGTTTTTGCTTTAAGAGATTTTTACATAAATTATGCCGCGTCTTGAACAAGCCTCCTCGTCAAAGTTGCGCTATTCTCTAAAACGCGGTGGGAGCGGAAATACTTCATAAAATACTGATTCTTCTGCGAAAAGTTATTTTTTCTGCTGCGCGGTATGGCATGGGGGCATCCAGCCGCGCGCGGCGAGCTCCGCTACGTCGCGGCGCGCCAGTGCTGCGAGCTCCGCGTCGCGCGCGAGGTCCGCGGTCTTCAGCCCCGCGTCCCCATGCTGCGTCAGCCCTGCCAGCTCGCCTGTGCCGCGCGCCTCCAAATCTATGCGCGCTATCTCGAAGCCGTCGTTCGTCGCGGCGAATTTCCGAAGCCGCGGCGCGTCATCCGCCGTGTCCGAAAGCAGGATGCAGATTCCGCGCCGCGCGCCGCGCCCTACGCGCCCTCGGAGCTGGTGAAGCTGCGAAAGGCCGTAGCGCTCGGGCGACTCTATGACGATCACGCTCGCCTCCGGCACGTCTATGCCGACTTCGAGCACCGTCGTGCCGACGAGCAGCTGCGACACGCCGCTTCGGAAATCTGCGAGGGCTCGCTCCTTGTCCGCGCCGTCCATCTGTCCGTGGACGAGCGAGATTTTTACGGGTGGCAGCTTCTTCGCGAGCCATTCGTAACGCTTCACGGCCGAGACGGCCGCGCCGTTCCCCTCTTCGACGCGCGGGCATATCCAGTAGACGCGCCCGCCCGCGAGAATTTCGCGCGCCGCGAAACGCAGCAGCTCAGGCAGCTTCGAGTAGTCCGCGAGCCGCGTTTCGACCGGCGCGCGTCCGGCGGGGACGGTGTCGATGACCGACAGGTCGAGGTCGCCGTACAGCGTCATCGCCGTCGTGCGCGGTATCGGCGTCGCGCTCATCATAAGCAGGTGCGGATGCGCGGCGTCGGCGAGGAGCCGCGCGCGCTGGCGCACGCCGAAGCGCTGCTGTTCGTCTATTATCACCGCGCCCAATTTATGGAATTTCAGCTTTTCTGAGAGAAGGGCCTGCGTTCCTGCTATTATCTGCGCGCTTCCGTCCGCGGCGGCGGCCTCGGCTTTCCGGCGCGCCGCGGCGGGCGCGGAACCAGTCATCAGAAGGCACTCGTAGTCGGCGAGAGGAATGTATCTTTTCATCTGAGTGCAGAGCTGCTCGGCGAGCGCTTCGGTCGGCGCGAGCACCGCGCACTGCGCCCCGCCGTCGCATATCGCGGCGGCGAAAGCGGCGGCGACCGCAGTCTTGCCGGAGCCGACGTCGCCCTGAAGCAGCCGCGCGCTTTGCGCGCCAGCCGACGCGCCGCCGATTATCTCGTCTATTGCTTGTTGTTGCGAATCTGTGAGTTTGAATGGAAGGTTTTTAATCATCGCGCGGAAGAGCGGGCCGCACTCGGCACGCGCAGCGCCGCTTTTGGCGTTTTTCGCGCGCGCGGCCGCCATCGCGAGCTGGAGTTCGAAAAGCTCGCCGTAGGCTATGCGCCGCCGCGCCTTTTTCCAGCTCTGCGGGGAGTCGGGCGCGTGCATCTGCCTGACGGCTTCGGCGAGCGGTGTCAGTTTGTTTTTTTCTATAATTTCCTGCGGGATCGGCTCTTCGAGAAGCGGCGCGTATTGTTTCACCGTCGCCGCGATTGTCCGGCAAAGCCAGTTCTTCGGCAGCCCCGCTGTGAGCGGGTAGACGGGTACGATGCCTGCGAAGCCCTCTGGCACCTCTCCGTCTTTCAGTATTTCGAACTCTGGCGAGAGCATTTCAAAGACGCCGCCGCGCAGCGACGGGACGCCGTAGAGCGCAGCGCGCGTACCCTCTTTGAGCGAGTTTTCAAGCCCTTTGATGTTGAACCATACGGAGTCGAGGAACCCGCTCCCGTCGGAGAAACGGCACTTTATCAGCCTGCGTCCGCGCCCCGGGAGCGCACGCGCATCACAGTCGCGCGACTCAGCGATTACAACGGAGGGCGCGCCTGGCACAAGGGCGGATATTTTTCTTACATTTCTGCGATCTTCGTACTTTCTCGGGAAGAACCAGAGCAGGTCGTAAATCGTGCGAAGGCCGAGCTTTTCAAGCAGCCCGACTCTGCGCGGCCCCGCCCCTTTGATGACGGAGAGCGGGGCCGAGAGTCTTTCATCCAAGACTGGCCGCCGCTATTTCAGTATCTCCTGCGGGTCTACGCCGAGCATCCCGCACGCCGCGGCGAAATCGCCCGGCTCGGATTTCAGCTGCGGCTCTTCCGCGGCCTCCGGCTGAGGTTCGTCTGCCGGTTTCTCGCGCACTTCGAGTACACTGTCCACCGCTCCGCCGAGCTGCGAATTCATCGCCTGGTTAAGTTGGTTGTCGAACTTCGCGAGAATTCCGCGGAACTCCTGCGCGTACATGTCGCGGATGTTGCGTATCTGTTCGACGCCGGCGCGCAGCCGTTCTGCCTCGCTCGCCGCCTCGCGGCACATCGCGTCGGCCTGCTCCTTCGCGTCGGAGATTATCTTGTTCGCCTGCTCGCGTGCGCTCTTCACACGGTCGTCTGCGCTCTTCTGCGCCATGAGCAACGCCTCGTGGAGCACGTCCTTCATCTTGTCGTACTCGGCGAGGCTTTCCTGTTTAGCCGCGAGATCCCGCTCAAGCTCTTTTGTTTTCTGATTATAGAACTGGAGCGTTTCTGCGACGTGGTCGAGAAACTCGTCAACCTCCGCCCCGTCGTAGCCGCGCAGGCTCTTTTTGAAGGATTGGTTCACAACGTCAAGAGAGGTTAAAAGTTCGGACATTTTATCTGCTCCTTTATATAAAGTCGGTTTAGCCGTAATTTCTCGGGCCGAAGATGGCGCTGCCCACGCGCACTATCGTGCTGCCTTCTTCGACTGCTATGGGGAAGTCGCCGCTCATGCCCATCGATAGCTCCGCCAGCGGAAGCCCGGAGGCTGAGGCGAGTCTGTCGCGCAGTCCTCGTAGCCCGCCGAATGTGGCGTGCAGGGCGGCTTCGTCGTCAGTGTCCTCGGCGACGGTCATAAGCCCTTCAATTTGTAGCGACGGCGCTGTTTTCATCATGCTTTCGAGCAGCCTCTCAGCCTCTTCTGGCGCGACGCCGCTCTTCGCGGGTTCGCGCGACATGTTGACCTCTATGAAGACGGGGAACTGCCTCTCCGCGCCGCTCTCGCGCAGAACGCGGTCCATCGCACAGGCCGTTTCAAGCGAGTCGATGCTCTCGACCAAATCGAATTTCTCAAGTGTGCGCCGTATCTTGTTACGCTGAAGATGCCCGATTAGATGCCACGGACATGACGGCGTCCCCTCTGGCCATGCGGCGCGTTTTTCCGCCGCCTCCTGCACGCGGTTTTCACCGATTAAGTCAAGCAGCGGCGCTGCTTCAAGCATCATTTCGAGCGGGTGGAACTTCGTGACGCCCATGAGGCGCACTCTTCCCGCATCGCGTCCCGCGTGCCGCGCGGCTTCGGCAATCGCGGCCCTTATCCTTTCGATGTTTTTCATTATGGTTGTTACCAAAGTTGTATCCTTCCTTCTCTGGCGGAGGCGGCGTCCTTGACGACGGCGTCGCCGACGGATATCCCCTTAGTGACGAGGAACATGCCGCCGCTCAGCATCTTTCCAGACACCGGCGCGAACGCGAGGCGCGCGCCGCGGATCATGTAAACTCCCGTTTTGCCGTCCTTCTCGAGCAGTGCGCTCTGCGGAATCAGTGCTCCGCGCGCCTGTCCTGCGTCTACTATCAGCTCGTAGTTGCGCGACATAAGCATTTCCTGCGGGAACCACGGCATCGCGAGGGCGAATTTAGTCAGCTTGCCGTCCTTGTGCGTGACGCGCACCTTCGCGTCGGATATTGTATCCTCCGCGTCCATACGCACGCGGAGCTTTTCTTTTTCGAGCTGCTTCGCTATGTCGCCGCTTGAAGGCAGGTAGCCGATGAAACGCAGTTCCTGCGGCTGCTCTGCAATCTTGCCTATCATCTGTCCGCGCGTTACCTGCGCGCCGTCGCTGAAGTAGCGCAGTTTCGTTTCCGCAGAGAACTCGCTGCGCTTCGTGTGCCAGAGTGTCGAATAGCGCCAGCCTTGCTCACGCCCGTCCTTGCCAGCGACGAAATATCCCTGCTGGTATGCCTTCACGTCGCGGCCCCCGACTCGCGCTATCACCGCTCCGCGCGGCACGCGCACCGGTCCTTTGCCTAGCGGGTAGGCGCATACGCCGGAGACCGGCGCGCGTATAATGTTTTCCTTCCATAGCAGGAAGCCCTGTACACGGACAAGCTGCGTGTCTATCCCTGGAGCCGCCCACGTTATGTCTGGGTGCAGATATTCGTACCTGTCGAAATAGAGCTTGAAAGCCCACACCCACAGCGCCATTATGATGAGCACGCCGAACCAGTAGGTTATGCTGAAGGCCCTGCTTTTCTTCTCCGGGACGTACTTCCTTACCATTATTATATTACTTGCGGCGCGGCGAAACTCCGCAAAGCGCCGGGACCTCGTCGAGATGGGCGCATACGCGCCACGCTCCGGCCGAGAGATGCCGCTCCGCGTTGAAATTGCCGGTCGTCACGCCTACGCCGCGCACTCCGGCCGCGACGGCGGTCTTCATGTCTATGTCGGTGTCTCCGACGTAAATGGCCCGCTCCGGCTCGACGCCGAGACGCGATAACGCGGTCAGCAGCGGTTCGGGGTCAGGCTTTGCGTGCGCCACGTCCTCGAGGCCGATTATAACGTCGAACCTGTCCGCGATGCCGAGATATTCGGCGGGGGTGCGCGCGAACTGCCTGTTCGAGACGAGTCCGGTCTTTATCCCCGCGCCGCGCAGAGCGTCGAGCGTCTGGATTGTGTCTGGGAAGAGACGCATCATCTTACGCTCCTCGCCGCGGAACTTCTCGCGGTATTCCTTGAGCCAATCCTGACGAAATTCGCCCCAGTACATTTTCCAGCTGTCTATTATCGTAAGCCCTATCGCCGCCATGACGGTTTCGCGCGGCATGGGGCGCAGCCCTTTGAGCTTTGCGAATTCGTTCGTGCAGTGCGCTATGGCCCAACTGCTGTCGACAAGCGTCATGTCGAAATCAAAGAGCACGGCTTGGGCGTCTGTCATTCTTCCACTCCCATAACGAAGCCCTTGAGGTAGTCCGTCTCTGGAACTCCGAGCAGCGCCGGATGGTCCTCGGGCTGATGTATCTCGCGCACCACGCGGCAGACGGCTCCAGCGTCGCGCGCCGCGTCTGCAAGCACGTCAAAAAGCATGTCGCGCGTGAACGCGTGGCTGCAAGACATAAATATGAGATGCCCGCCGGCGCCGAGGCGGCGGAAGCCGCGCACTGCGAGCTCCTTGTAGCCGCGCCGAGCCGAGTCGAGCTGTCCCTTTGACGGCGAGAAGGGCGGCGGGTCCATGATTACGAGGTCGAATCGCCGGCGCTCCGCGTCTATCTCGCGCATTATATCGAAGGCGTTGCCGCAGCGGAATTCCGCGCGCGAGCCGTCGAGGCCGTTGAGCGCGAGATTCTCTTTCGCGCGCGCGAGCGCCGCCTCTGACTGGTCTATCGCCGTGACGCGGGCTGCGCCGGATTTCAGCGCGTGCGCCGTGAAATGCCCCTGATAACAGAAGCAGTCGAGCACCTCAGTGCCTTTATAGAGCGGCTCGGCGAGCGCCGGGACGTGCCTTACGTCGAGGTAAGCGCCGGTTTTCTGCCCGCCCGCGACGTCGACGAGCTCAAGCGTATCGCCTATGCGCACGCGCAGCGGCTTCTCCGGCATCTCGCCGAGCAGTGGCTTCACCTCGCGCGGAATGCCCTCCTTGTCGAGGTGCTTCGTGTCGTTGCGCAGTATGATCGCAGATAATTTTTTTACCTTCCGGAAAATCTTCGCCACTTCGGCGGCGTGGCGGTACCAGCCGTAGGCCGAGAGCTGAAGCGACAAAACGTCGCCGTAGAGGTCTGCGGTCACCCCCGGCAGACGGTCGCCCTCGCCGTGAACCCAGCGGAAGCATTCCTCGCCGGCGCACCATTTCTTGCGCGCTTCAAGCGCCGC
This sequence comes from bacterium, assembly GCA_963618995.1. Classification (GTDB taxonomy): domain Bacteria; phylum Synergistota; class Synergistia; order Synergistales; family Synergistaceae; genus Caccocola. Next base: position 17,566 of record CAVEUD010000006.1, on the reverse strand, counting down.
CTCTATGCGCGAGCGCAGCAGAGCCATCTGATCCGGCTCGTGGGAACCGAGCGACAGTACGCGGATGCAGAGCGCGCTCTCGCTCCAGAGTCCCCAGCCGAGCGCCTCGCCGCGCCTATCGGCGAAGGCGACGATGTCGCCAGGCGCGCATGCGGGAACCTGAAGCAGGCTGCCGCGGAAAATCCACGGATGCCCGCGCTTGGCGCGTTCTGCCCCAGCGTCGTTCAGCACCGCACGGCGAAGCTGTTTTTTCGTCGAAGTCATCTTCTCTTGTCCTTTTCTATCACGGCGAAGGCGTCGTGATTGTGTATGCTTTCGTGGCTCGTCACAGAGACCCGGAACCAGCGCACGCGTTCGTCGGCCTGCATAGCAAGCGCCAGGTCGCGCACTGCGTCCTCGACGAAGCGCGGATTCTTGTATGCGCGCTCTGTGACGTACTTTTCGTCCTCGCGTTTGAGCAGGCTGTAGATTGGCGCGGAGGCGCATCGGTCGGCCGCCTCTATAAATTCCTCAAGCCATACGAACGACGCGAGCCGCACGGAGATGGAGGCGTGCGCGCGCTGGTTGTGCGCGCCGAACTCCGAAATCTCTTTCGAGCACGGGCAGAGCGTCTGCACCGGCGCCACGATCGTCGTCACGAGGTCGAAGTCGCAGCCCAGCATCGCCGCGTCGAAACGCACGTCGCACCTTACGCGCCCGCGCGCGCCGCTGACCGGCGCTCTCTTCGTTATAAAATAAGGAAATTCAAAAACCGCGTGCGCGTCCTCCGCGTGAAGGCGCTCCTTGAGATTTGCGAGAAGTCCTTCCATGTTATGAAAGGTGACCTTCTTCTCCTGCGCGCTCAAAACTTCTATGAAACGGCTCATGTGCGTGCCGCGGTAGTCCTGCGGCAGCGAGACCGAAAGGCTCACCTCGGCGACCGTCTCCTGCACGCCGTTCTCGCGATCCGGCACGGAGATGGGCCACGAAATGCCGCTTATACCTACGCGGTCTATCGCCAGATTTCTATCGTCGGCTTCGTTCTGAACGTCACGCATCTTCCGCGTCCTCCCTGCGGCAGATTACGGAAGAGCCCTCCGTCTCCCACAGCTGCACTTCAAACAGCCGGCAGTTGCCGCGGCGCAGCGGCGCGTCGAGCTCGCGGAAAATCCAGCGGGAAATGTACTCCGCAGTCGGCTGCTCTATGACGTCGTTTATATATGCGTGGTCGAGCCTGTCGAGCACGAGCTCGTTGACCGCTTTTTTTAGGCCGACGAAATCAAAAATCATCCCCTCGTCGTTCGGCTCGCCCTCAAGCACGACGCGCAGCCTGTAGGTATGCCCGTGCAGCTTCTCGCACTTACCGTGATAATGTATAAGATTATGCGCCGCATCAAACTTGAAGTCCCGGCACAAAAGCATTGCTCAATTCCTCCTGAGTCTCTATAGTTGCCTTATTCTACCACGCACGGCGCGCCGTTTCAGCGGCATAGCGCTTTTTCGACGATTCCGCAGAGTGCGTGCCCTATAAGTATGTGCATCTCCTGTATCCTCGGCGTGCGGTTCGACGGAACGCGTAGGGACGCGTCGGCCTTATTAGCGAGCTGGCCGCCGTCGGCGCCTGTCAGAGCTATCGTCGATATTCCGAGTTTTTTTGCGCTGCGCGCGGCCTCGAGCACGTTTGCGCTGTTCCCGCTCGTAGATATCGCGAGCAGAACGTCGCCTGCGCGTCCGTGTGCCTCAAGCTGGCGCGCGAAAATCCTGTCGAAGCCGTAGTCGTTGCCGATAGCGGTGAGCGCCGATGTGTTGCACGAAAGCGCCGTCGCGTCGAGCGGCTCGCGCTCCGCGAGGTAACGGCCCGAGAGCTCCGCCGCGATGTGCTGCGCGTCCGCTGCCGAGCCGCCGTTGCCGCAGACGAAGAAACGCCCGCCGCCGCGCAGCGCGGATATTATCATCGCCGCGGCGCCGCTTATATCGTCCGCGAGCGCGCGCATCGCGTCCACTGCCGCCATGTGATCTTCAAGTTCGCCGCTGAAGTCGGAGCTCGCGGCCGCGCGTTCGCCGCGCGCTATGACTGCCGCAGCCTCGCATATATTCGCGCAGTTCAGCGTGCCGCGAACGCCGCGCGCGTACTCCGCGGCGCCGTAGCCCGTCATCAGCAGCACTGAGAGCGCGCCGAGCTCCCTCGCGAGCTCGACGTCGCTCTCTTTGTCGCCCATGACGAAGGCTATGTCCGAAGCGTCGAATCCGAGCTTAGCCTGCGCTTTGCCGACGAGCCCGGTCGCGGGCTTGCGGCATGAGCATCCGTCAGACGGTTTGTGCGGGCAGTGGAACCAGCCGTCGACGCGCACACCCGCGCACGCGAGCATCTCGTCCACGCGCAGGTGGACGGAGTTCATCTCGTCTTCGGTGAAATATCCGCGCCCGATGCCAGACTGGTTTGTCAGCACTACGAAACGGTAGCCAAGCTCGGAGAGCGTCCGCAGCCCGTCTGCTGCGCCGTCGGTAAGCTCAGCGCCGTCCGGGTCGTGTAGGTAGTCTTTTTCCTTTATAATGGTGCCGTCGCGGTCGAGTATTATCCATTTTTTCATTTTGAGTGGAAAATCCTTTCTATGACTGATGTCGTGGAGTATCCGTCGGTTAGCGGGATGATGACGACCTCGCCAGCGTATTCGCGCCCCGCGACCTCCTCCGGCTTATAGTCGCCGCCCTTCGCGAGCACGTCGGGGCGCAGGCGCGAGAGCAGCTTCGCCGGCGTGTCCTCGCCGAATATCACGACGGCGTCGACGGCATCGAGCGCGGAGAGCACTTTCGCGCGTGAGATTTCGCCGTTGACGGGTCGGCTCTTGCCCTTGAGCCGTTTCACCGAAGCGTCGGAGTTTAGGCCGACTATCAGCCTGTCGCCGAGCGATTTCGCCGCTGTCAGTGAATCTATGTGTCCCGCGTGCAGTATGTCGAAGCAGCCGTTCGTAAAGACGACCTTTTCGCCGTTGGCGCGCCATCTGCGGCGAAGGTTCTCGGCCTCGTCCGCCGCGTATATCTTGCCTTCCGAGGCGGCGTTGCCGTCCGTCACCGCGGCGAGCAGTTCGTCTGCGTTTATCGGATAGGTCCCGACCTTGCCTATGACTATCTGTGAAGCGGCGTTCGCGAGCACCGCGGCGTCGCGCAGCGGCAGCCCAGCTGAAGAGAAAGCCGCAGCCGCAGCCAGCATAGTGTCGCCGGCGCCAGAAACGTCGTAGACCTCGACGGGCCAGACCGGGATGTGCGAAGCCTCCCCGCGCACGACGAGCGTCGCGCCCTTGTCCGAGCGCGTAGCCAAAATATTCTCTATCTCGTAGCGCGCAGAGAGCGCCGCAGCCGTGTCTGCGACGGCGCGGTCTTCGTTCTCGACCGTGCCTCCGAAGGCCGCGGAAAGCTCCTTCATATTCGGCGTTATCGCGTAAGCGCCGCGATAGGCCTCCCAGTCGTCCTTTTTCGGGTCGACCCAGACGTAAAGCCCAGCTTCGCGCGCGAAATCTATGACAGCGCGGCACATCGAGGGCGAACAGAAGCCCTTGCCGTAGTCCGACAATATCACGAGACGTGCGCCGCGCTTCGCCGCCTCTTTGATTTTCGACACGGCGAACGCAACGTCGCCGGCGCGCGGCGTTACTGTCTCCTCGCGGTCGATCCGCAGCATCTGCTGGCGGCCTGCGCCGAGTATGCGCGTCTTGACCGTCGTCGCGCCGAGCGGGCGGACGCCGCTCGTATCCGCGTTCTTAAAGACGGGCAGAGAAAGTAAAGTTTCGCCGTCGCGGTCGTCGCCGACGCTTCCGACGGCGTATACCGGAACGCCGAGCCCCGCGAGGTTTGCTGTGACGTTGCCTGCGCCGCCGGCGACGAAGCGCTCAGACTTCACGCGCACGACGGGGACAGGAGCCTCCGGAGAAATGCGCGAAACGTCGCCGCTCACGTAGCGGTCGAGCATAAAATCGCCCACGACTACCGCCGGCAAGTTTTTAAAATCCACGAGAAGCAACTCTCGAGCCCTGATTATATTGCTCGCTGTGAATTCAGCCGAAAGCCTCATCGTTTAGCCTCCGAATCTATTTTTAGCGAAAGCCGCGCGTTTATAAAAACTTGCGCGATTTTAACTAATTGTATCATCACGCCGGACATATTAGCCTAACTCGTCTGTTAAAATATATAATATCGGTATCGAATCACGGAGGTGTGGTGCTTATGGAGGAGAAAAAAGTTGTAACGATACTGCTCGGCAGCCCGCGCAAGGGCGGCAACACGGAGACGCTTGCGGAAGCGCTCGCCAAGGGCGCTGAAGAAAACGGCTGCGAAGTGTGCCGCGTCAGACTCCATGGAAAGAAGCTCAACGGCTGCCTCGACTGCCGCCGCTGTTGGACGGCGGGCGCGCCGTGCGTGCAGAAGGACGACATGGGCGAAGTCTACGAAGCGATAGCGGACGCGGACGTGATAGTCCTCGCCTCGCCGCTCTACTTCTATTCTTGGAGCACGCAGATCAAGCCTGTGTGGGACAGGCTGCTCCCGTTCTTTGCGGAAGAATCGAAGATCGACGTGCGCGGAAAGAAAGCCGTGCTCGTATCAGCTGCGGGCGACTCCGACGACAAATGCTTCGACGGCCTCAAAGAATCATTCCGCCTCGCCTGCGGCTATACGAAATGGGATATAGCGGGCGAGATATACGCGCCGGGCATGTACCCGAAGGACGCCGTAGCGAGCGGCGGACAGAAATATATAGAAGAAGCCTACGAGCTCGGGAAGCGGCTGTAAAATGAAAAATTGCATAGTGACTGGCGGAGCCGGATACGTCGGCAGCCATTGCTGCAAAGAACTGGCGAAGGCGGGATACAATCCTGTCACGGTGGACAATCTGTTCCGCGGTCACAGCGAGCTTGTCAAATGGGGGCCGTTCTGCGAATGCGACGTGCTCGACACAGAGCGGCTAACGAAAGTATTTGAAGAGTACAAGCCCGAAGCAGTTTTTCATTTCGCGGGGCTCACATACGTCGGCGAGTCAGTCGAGCGCCCTGAGGATTACTATCGCGTCAACACTGCGGGGACGCTTTCTCTGCTCTCTGCTATGATGCGCAGCGGCTGCGATAAAATAATTTTCTCGAGCACCGCCGCTACCTACGGCAGTCCGCTCTATACTCCGATAGACGAGAAGCATCCGCAGTGCCCGATCAATCCATACGGCGCGAGCAAACTCTTCATCGAGCGCATGATGGAGGACTTCTCTGCGGCCCACGGCATAAAATTCGCGGCGCTGCGCTACTTCAACGCCTCCGGCGCAGATCCCGAGTGTGAGACTGGAGAACTGCATGATCCGGAGACGCACCTTATCCCGCTTATAATTTTCGCCGCGCTCGGACGGCGCGCTGACATAAAAATTTTCGGCCGCGACTACGACACGCCAGACGGCACGGCGGTGCGCGACTACGTCCACGTGACCGACCTCGCATCCGCTCACATCAAAGCGCTAGAAAAGCTCGCCTCAGAAGGAAAGAACCTCAAGCTCAACCTCGGCGCAGGATCCGGCTACTCCGTGCTCGAAGTGATAAAATCAGTCGAGCGCATATCAGGCAAAAAAGTCCCCGCTCAAGACGCTCCGCGCCGCGCAGGAGACCCGCCAGTCCTGGTAGCCGACTCCGCAGCCGCGCAGCAGACGCTTGGCTGGGAGCTGAAACACTCGTCGATAGACGAAATTGTTGAGACAGCTGCGCGGTGGCATGAGACCCATTAAACCGCAATAAAAAATCGCCGGAGCGGCGAATGCGCGCAGCTCCGGCGATTTCCTGATTTTTCTTCTCTTGTCAGGGCGGCCGGTTCGTTTGCGGAGAGCTACAGAAAATCTTCCGTGCTTCTGACAATATGGAAGCTGAACCTGTCCGCCCACTCGCCGTATGCGGCGGATACTGCGGCCGCGTCGTGCCCGACGCAGCTCATACAGTCCTCCATAATGAAAATTTCTGGGCGTTTCCTTTCTTTTTCCATCGCTTCGCAGATTTGCAGGAGGCTCTGCGCAACGCAGTAGTCGCGCGCTTCGCCTGCTATCACCAGCCGGTCGCAGCGCTTCAGATCGTCGAGCAGCTCGCGGTTGGCGTAGTTGCCGCCGGGGTCGTATTCCGGGCTGACGATGCCGTAGAACTCGGTCGCCGGCAGCATGCCCTTGACGATTTTTTTGAGTACGGCTTCGCGTGCGGCGGAGAAAAAGTGAACCATGTTCGAGAACTGGTTTTCGAGCGCGCAACCGACGGTTCCGGCGATGCAGTGATAGGGCCATATTACGAGCCGCTTCTGCCCGCCGGCCTCCAGGTATTCGAGATATTCTCTGCTTTTTTCCTTTTCATAAAGCGGACGCCAGCGTCCCTCCTTCGCCGTGATTACGGTGAAGGGCTCCGGCGTGCTGCCGTCTTCGCCGCGCCACCAGCATGGGTGGAATATCTGCCGCAGTGAGTGCGTATCGAGCGAGGCGGCGATTCCGGTTATTTTAGCCATGTTCCTGTATATGAACCTGGTGAGACGCTCAGTGTCGCCGATCGAGCCCGCGACGCCGAGTTGGCCGCCTTCCATGAAGTCGCGCTGCATGTCGATGCAGAGCAGCAGCGTGCGCGTTTCGTCGTGCTCTGCGCGCGGCAGCTCTTCGGAGCAGGCTTTCGCGATCAGTGTCCCGAGAGGGAATGGGTTGCAGTCTTTACCTATATGCCCTACGCTTACGATTTCTTCAAAGGCCGTATTCATTTTACGCAGCATCTCCGGTTGCCGTTTTTATGGCGCTGTCCGCGCGCATACATAAAAGACAGGAGCGGTGCGCCGTCCTGTCTCTTTATCTTTTGCGGTTGTTTTTACTTTATCGTTATTTCCTGCGTCGCCGTACCCATTATGTTGCAGACGAGCTCGACCGCGAGCTTGTCTCCCGGGTTCACGCCGTTGAGCTGTACGGCGTCGGAGAATCCTTCGTTCGTCTCCTGCGAGTCGTATCTTTCGGAGGCGAGCTGCCCAGACGGGCCCGATACCGACATGCTCATGACGTAGTGTTTAGTCCTGTCGTTGACACGGTGGTCGGCCGTGACCGAGAGTGTTTGGCCTGCGCCGTCCCAGCTCAGCTTGACGTTCGTCGGAGGGTGGGCGGCGGCTCGTCCGGCAACTGCCACTGTCAATATAAACGCCAATACCGCCAATCTTTTGATTGTCATCGCGATGGCCTCCTTCTCTTACACTTAAATTATACGATAATGATTATACCTTATAATTGTGATTTTTTTTTGAGGCCGCGGCGGAGCGATAGCCGTTATATCGCCGCCATTATCTTTGGCAGCGCCTTTTTTATCACTTCGACGCCGCGCAGGAATTCCTTTATCTCTATTTGCTCGTCGGAGCTGTGGTCGTAACGCGAGTCGCCCGGGCCGTAGGCCCCCATTGGACAGCCCCACGGCGAGAGGACGTTGAAGTCGCAGGTACCCTGCTTCGCGAGGACTCGCGGCGGCTCGCCGCTGACTTCGCGTATCGCGGTGCGGAAAGCGCGCACGACGGGGTCTGACTTGTGTACCTCGTGCGGCGGGACGTATTCGATGATTTCAAGCCCTACTTCGTAAGCTGCGGCTGTCTCCTTGAGCATCAGCTCGAGCTCTTCTTTATCCGCGCCGATCGGCGTGCGAAGGTCCATCGTTATCGAGGCGGAGCGTTTGCCGGCTTCGTGCCCTTCCATTTCCATGACGGCGATGTTGTATCCGCTGCCCATGTTCTTAGTTATCTGGACGAGGGAGGCCGCGGCGTTGACGGCTGCGGTCATAGGTCCCGGGCTGCCGGAGCGGTGCGCGCCGTTGTCTTCGGCGACGAGCGAGAAAAGTATGCGCCCGCGGTATGAGAGCGCGACGCCTTGGCTGCCCGTAGGCTCGCCTATGATGAGCGCGGCGGGTTCGTGAAGCGGCATGCGGAAGCGCGCGCCGCGCGAATCTATCTCTTCGCCGACGGCCGCGACAAACGTGATACGCCAGTCGTCCGGCACCTCCACCGCGCCGCCCGCGACGGCGAGAGCGCAGCATGGGCTTTTCGCGTCTACGGAGCCGCGTCCTATGATGCGGTCTTCCGTGACTGCAAACTTAGGCCCGCCAGGAACTGTGTCTATGTGGCTCAGCAGCACGAGCTCCTTGTCGCCGTTGCCGCGCGTCGCTATAACTGATCCTGCGCCGTCGATGTGCGCTGTCTCCCAGCCGAAGCGCGGCAGCCTGCCGCAGAGCATGCGCGCCGCGTTTTCCTCGTGGCGCGTCGGGCTCGGCACAGCTACTATGTCTATGAGCAGGCCGACCGATTCTGGAAAGCGCATCAGGCTTTCCCCCCATTTGCCGCAAATTCGCGCATGGTGCGTTCAAATATTTCGACGCCCTCGGAGGCCGCCTCTCGCGTCACTGCGAAGGATGGCAGGAAACGCACGACCCTAGGCCCGGCGGGGAGCGCGAGCAGTCTGTTGTCCTGGAGCGCTTTGACTATATCCTGTGAAGGTATGTCGCTTTCCACGCCTATGAGCAGGCCGTCGCCTCGCACGGCGTTGACGAGCGGGATGTTTCTTCTTTTTATTTCCGAGCGGATGAAATCGCCGAGCTCTTCGGCGTGCGCGCAGAGGTTTTCGCTTTTGATGAGCTTGAGAGCGGCCGCCGATACTCGGGCGACGAATTCGTTGCCTCCGTAGGTAGAGCCGTGCGTGTGAGGCGGGAAGTCGCCGAGCTCGCTGCGCCATACCACAGCGCCGGCAGGAAGCCCGCCGGCGAGCCCCTTAGCGACGCAGACGATGTCTGGATCGAGGCCGTGACGGTGCGAGGCGAAGAAGCTCCCGCAGCGTCCGAGCCCGGTCTGCACTTCGTCGGCGACTAGCAGCGTGCCGTGCGCGCGGCACGCTTCAGTTATCGCGCGGCCGACTTCCTCCGGTATCGGGTAGACGCCGCCCTCGCCCTGTACTGGTTCGATGAATACGGCGAGCGTCGCATCGGTGATTTTTTCGGGAATTTCTTCTGGCGCATAATGCTTCGCCGCATGTATGAAGGAGGCGAAGGGCGCGCGGTATTTCGGGTTGAAGGTGAGGCCGAGCGAGCCGCAGCTGCGCCCGTGGAATCCACGGCGCGCCGCTATGATTTCGTCGCGCCCTTTGTGCAGCGCGGCTGCAAGCTTGAGCGCGCCTTCAATGGCTTCTGTGCCGCTGTTGCATAAAAATACGGTCGAGTCGCGTCCCGTGCCCTCGGCGAGAAGCTCTGCCGCCTCTTCGCGCACCGGCGACTCGTAGCCTGCGCCGCAGCTCCATACTCCCGCAGAGGCTTCTTTTACCGCTTCGGTGAGCGCGGGGTGCGCGTGTCCGAAGAGCGCCGCGCCGTGGCCGTTGAAGAAATCGACGTAGCAGCGTCCCTGCGCGTCCCAAACGTATGGTCCGTCCCCGTGCGTCAGCACAAGGCCGCGCCCCCCGAAAAGCTTGCTTAACGAACCAGACATGTCCCGTGTCCCTCCTCGGCGTTCGCTATTGGCGACTGTACGCGCCCGTCTGCGAGATAAACTTTCGGCACGGAGAGTTCGAGCGCCTCTTTGCAGGCGACGAGCTTCCTTTTCATGTTGCCTTCGGCGTAATGTTCTATTATGTCCCACTGGGTGAGGCGTCCCGAAGTTATGAGCGAATCGGGGTCGCCGATGTCTTTCATGAGGCCGGGTACGTTGGAGAGTATAACCATGATCTCCGCGCGCAGCGCGCCGGCTGTCTGCGCCGCGAGGCGGTCGCCGTCTATGTTGAGCGATATAGAACGCTCCGCGTCGAGCGCGAGCGGCGGCACGACTGGGACTGTCCCGGCGTCGAGCATCGCCGTCAGCGGCGCTGCGTCGATTTTAGTAACCGTTCCGCTGTAGTTGCCGCGCAGTATTCTTATGCGCCCGTTTACGCTCTCGCGCAGGAAGTCCTTGCGTTTGGCGACGGCGTAGGCCGCCTGCTCCGGGTCGGCCTGTTCCGCTTTCACACCGCGTTCGGCGAGAAGCGCCTTTATGCGCGCGCCGTACGCAAGCGCGGCCTCGCGGAACAGCTCGCGCTCTTTCTCGCCGACGAAGCGGCTTCTGTAGCCGCTCGGGCTCGTCACCATGCGTATCGCCACTCCGCGCTCCGCGCATAGGTCGTTCATAACGCCGCTCGCGCCGTGTACGACTATCCAGCGCTCGCCTGCGGCGACTCTTTTAGCAACTTCATCCATGAGCGGCTCGAGCGCGTTGCCCGAAGCGCCGCCGATTTTTACGACTCCTATCATAATTACGCGCCTCCTATGCCGGATAGACGGGCATCATGTCGAGCCCTTCCGTCTCGTCAAGGCCGAACATCAGGTTCGCGCACTGAACGGCGGAGCCCGCCGCGCCTTTCATAAGGTTGTCTATAGCCGACGCCGCTATCATACGGCGGCCGTCATCCGCAAGCATAAAGCCTGTCAGCACGCGGTTGCTGCCCAGGACGAAGCGCGGATCGGGAATGCGGAAGTGCGCCGGCTTAGCGGGCGTGAAAGAGACGAACGGCTCGCCGTTCCACGCGGCGCGGTAGAGCTTCCATATCTCCGCCTCGCGCACCTGGCGGTTCAGCGTGACGTGCGCGATGCACTGGATGCCGCGCACCATCTCCGCCGTAGTGACGCCCATAGTAAATGCGCTCATGGGCAGCGAAAGCTCCTGCACTACCTCCGCCATGTGGCGGTGTACGAATGGGCTGACCACGCGCATCGCACGGCTGCGCATCGCGTGCGCCGAGCCTTCGTCCGCGTTGGCGCCAGCCTCGGACGAGCCGACGCGGCACTCGATGCGCGCCTCTTCTATCAGCCCGGCCTTCGCGAGCGGGAGCAGCGCCGTGATGACAGATGTCGCGTTGCAGCCTACGCCGGAGATGAGCCGCGCGTTCGCCATCTCTGCGCGGTGCAGTTCCGGAAGGCCGTAGACGGCCTCAGAGAGAAGCTCAGGAGCGGGGTGGTCAACGCCGTACCAGTTCTTATACTCTTCCGCGCTGCGGAGGCGGAAGTCCGCCGAAAGGTCGACGACGCGCTCGCCCGCTTCGAGCCTGCGCACAGCCTCCTGCGCCGAAGCGCGGTGGGGCAGCGCGAGGAACGAGACGGCAGGCGAAAGCTGCGCCGCTTCCTCCGGAGATATGAAGGTCATCTCGTTATATACATGGCGCAGATGCGGGTGCGCCGCGCCTACCGACGTGCCCGCCTTCGAGCGCGAGATCGCGCCTATGACCTCGAAATGCGGATGACGCGCGAAGATGCGAAGCAGCTCCGCGCCTGCGAAGCCCGTCGCTCCCCATATTGTTACGGGAATCCTGTCTGACATGAAAAATTCTCCCCTTCGAAAAATTTATGAAAACTCAAAAATAAAGGCCCGCTTCCGTATGGAGCGAGCCGTGAATCCGCCGTCAGCGCCAAGCGCTAGAAACTTCCGGCAAAAATCCGCGTCCCGCCGAGCGAGCGCTTTATGCGCTTGCACTTTCCGCGCTTTGTGAGCGTTGTGCGGACCGCGAAAGTATTCATCTTTATCTTCTCTTGTTCCAAGCAGCCTCGACGACCTCGCCCGGAATGTCCTTACCGGTCGGGGCTATCGAATTGCGGAACTCGCCGCCGTCGTTGACCTCGTTGACGAGCCAGCGGCCGTTGCTCTTGAACAGGTCGATTGCGAGGAACTCGCCGCCAATAGCCCTATGGACGGAGCGCAGCAGCTCCGACACCTCGTCGTCGAGCGGCATGTTCGAGGCCGAGCCTCCGCGCGCCGTGTTCGTAATCCAGTGCTCGCTCGAGCGCGCTATGGCGCAGAGCGGCTCTCCGTCTACGACGAATGCGCGTACGTCGAAGCTGCCCTTGTCGACAAACTCCTGAATGTAGAAGGTGTTGTGTATCGCGCCGAGCATCGCCTTGTGCTCGAAGACGGCCTCCGCGCTCTCCCTGTCGTTAAGCTTCGCGAGCAGGCGGCCCCAGCTTCCTGAAACGGGCTTGCAGACCGCGGGATAGCCGAGACGCTCCACGGCTTCGAGCGCGCCCTCCTGCGTGAAAGCGACGAGGAACTTCGGCTGCGGCACGCCCGCCTGCGCGAGTACGCACGACGTCGTCAGCTTGTTGCCGCAGACGCCCATGACGTGCGACGAGTTCACGACGCGGATGCCCTGAGTTTCAAGCATCTGCGCGACGGCCTCGTTCTGGTTGTGCGAGACGCAGCGAGCGAGCACAACGTCGTCCTGCGAACAGAACGGTTCGCCGCCGAATACGGTATCGGAAACGAGCTGAAGCTCGCACGGAATGCCGAGGCGTGCGGCGGCCTCTTTAAGCAGCTTCTCTTCAGTGCGCAGGCGCGTGAAGAGAATGCGCAGGACGGCCATTATTCTCCCCAGTCTTCCTGAACCTGCGGCGCTTCCTCAAGCGTGAGCGGTTCGAGCGAAACTACCTCGAGCTCGGTCCCACAGTCGGGGCAGATGACGAGCTCGCCTTCGCAGCAATCGTCCGGGACGGTGACATTGGCCTCGCAAACTACGCAAACAGCTTTCATGAACAATAACCTCCGATTAAAAAATTATATTTTTTAAACTTATATGAACTTTTTATTTTTTATTCATCTAATAATTTGCCTTCTACAACCTTATATCCGACTACTTCTCTTACGATGGTTCATAAATTGCTGTAGATTTAACAATTTAGATTGGATAAAATAATAAAAAGTTCATTTATCCTGGTGAGGTATGATACACCGAAGATTTTATTTGTCAAGAGCAGAATGCGGCGTGCCCCCAAGGGAAAACGATTTTTCTTCTTTGCGCGGAGTATGCGGCGAAGCGATTGTTTACTGCGAGCAACCGAACGCGTACCCGTCCGCATGAAATTGACGCACGCGCGGAGAATTGCGGGCAAGTCCGGCGCACAGTAGTGGGGGACGCGCGGCGCGCTGTTTTCGTCAAAGCTGCGGAAAATCCGCAGTTCCGCGCCGCGCCCGTAAATCTGCGGGCGCGGCGCCGCGCCGTATGCGCGCGCTCCGGCGCGGCGGAACGTCCGGCGCTTTGAGCCTGCGTTTGTCATTTGCGTCCGCTTCATATAAGATAGCCTTGTATCGCATAATCCGCTGAAATCGGGGTGATGGTATGCCGGTTTGGGAAATCATCGGGCCCGTCATGGTCGGGCCGTCTTCTAGCCATACTGCGGGAGCGGCGCACATCGGGCGCATCGTCCGCATGTGCTGGGGCGGCGAGATAAAAAAAGCGGCGCTCTATATGCGCGGCAGCTTCGCGAGCACCGGCGCAGGCCACGGAACGGACAAGGCGCTCGTCGCCGGGCTCATGGGCATGACGCAGGACGACCCTGGCATAAGGCGCGCTTTCGAGCTTGCGCGCGAGGCCGGGATGGAATTCGAGTTCCACACAGAAGAAGTCGCTGGCGCGCATCCAAATTCCGTGCGCATCGTCGTCGAAGGCGAAGGACGCGCGATGGAGGCGGTCGGATACTCGATAGGCGGCGGCGCGGTGCTGCTGCACAAGCTAGACGGCTTCCAGGTAGACATATCGTGCGCGTTGCCGGCCGTAATAATAATGAACAAGGACGTGCAGGGCGTCGTCAGCGCCGTTACGTCGTACCTCTCGGCTCACGGCGTGAATATCGCTACAATGAAGCTGCACCGCGACTCGCGCGGCGGACTCGCCACAATGGTGATAGAGCTCGACCCGGCGGGCGCCGACGTGGACACGGAAGTGATGCGCAACATGCACCCGGGCATCGTCCGAGTGATAAAGATAGAGGGTGAAGACTGATGCTCAAAGCCGTAGAAAAAATCGTAGCTCTAGCGGGGGAGAAAAAAATTCCCTTCCCGGAGGCCGTGATAATTCTCGACTCGAAAGAAAGCGGCATCGCGCCCGAAGAGATACGCGCGCGTATGGCGGAGCGGCTCGCTGACATGAGACGCAGCGTGCGCGAGGCCTGCGCGAACGCGATACCATGCCGCATAGAGCGGCCGATGGGCGCGAAACTGCGCGCGCACGGAGGCGGAATGGCGGGCGAGTTCATAGCGGCGGCATCGGCGACGGCGATGGAGGTCGCCTCGTACAACGCCGTCATGGGGCGAATTGTCGCCGCGCCGACGGCGGGAAGCTGCGGCATCATCCCCGGCATGATATTCGCGTGGGAATTTTTCCGCGGCAAAGGTAAGGATACGGACGAATTGCTCGTAGACGCGCTCATCACTGCGGGCGCGGTCGGCGAGGTGACGGCCTTCCGCGCGACGCTCGCGGGCGCAGACGGGGGCTGTCAGGCCGAATGCGGCGCGGCCGCGGCTATGGGTTCCGCGGCGCTCGTCTATCTCGAAGGCGGCTCGCCCGCGGCTTCCGCGCACGCCGCCGCGATGACCTTCAAATCCGTCCTCGGCCTCGCCTGCGACCCCGTGGGCGGCCTCGTGGAGTGCCCCTGCATAAAGCGCAACGGTATATTGGTAGCGAACGGCGTTATCTGCGCGGATATGGCGCTCGCCGGCATTGAGTCCGCTATACCGCTCGACGAAGTGATAGATTCGATGGGGCAGATAGGCCGTATGATGGCTCCCGCGCTGCGCGAGACCTCGCAGGGCGGCCTCGCCGTCACGCCCACGGCGGCGGAAATTGTAAAAAGGATAGGAGAGACGGGAACGCTCGGCGGGTAAATGTATAAACGCCGTGATTCCGAAGAATATATCAGACTCCACGACTGCCGCGCCGAGGCTGCGCGCTTTGGGGACGTTTTTACACGGTTTCTGGATATCTGTGCTTCATCCGGAGAACCGGTCAGACGATAAGGTGCTCGCTGGTCCGTCGCAGGCAGATTTTAAAATTACCGGTGGAGGATATGACGGAATCGCCGTTAGTTAACTGTGAAGCCGAGAAATATAATGGAATGCGGACCGTCCGTGGCGAAGCGTACAGCGCTGGAATGAAAGAAGGATCGCCAGCCGTCTGTGACGAGCGCAGAAGAGGATAGGGACAACCGGGATTTCCTTGCAGAACAGCAAGCAAATCCGGCGAGTACTCACACAGGACAAACAGAGCGTTCTGACTTTCAGCCGAAACGCCTTGTTTTCATTTTTGGGATAACCCCACACCCTGCTGCATTCCGATTCCAATATCGAATGTGTTTTTCATTCTTTATCGTTCTTTTCGCCGATGCCATATGATTCTGTATTCGTCCGAAATGGCAGGTAATCGATGAATTTTTTTGCGGCTGGCGTGATATGCTTTTGGTTTTTGATTGCCAGACCAATTGAGCGATAGTATGGTTTTCGCAGAGAACGTATTTCAACTTGATAAGGGATACGCTGCAAGATCATATCGGGCAGAATACTAACTCCCATGCCCTTCTCCACCATCGCCATGATCGCGAAGTCTTCCCATGTGGTAAAGCGGATATCCGGCTGCACATGGGAACATTCCAACAAGTCGGAGACTTCTGTTTTTCCGCCGTGTTCCAGCAGCAGAAACGGCAAACCATTCAAATCCTCAATGTCGATCGTTTTCCCTTCAGCGAGGCAGTGTCCTGATGGAAGCACAACCTTATATTCGTCCTGTTTCAGTAGAATCGTGTCAAATTGAGGGAGCGTCGGAAGACGCAGAAAGCCGCAGTCCACACGCCCCTCCCTGATCCATTGCTCTACCTCATCGTAGTCACCAAGCAGCATTTCGTATTCGATGCCGGGATGCTTCTTTTGCAGAGCGGCAAAGATATTCGGAAGCCAGTTGATCGCAACGCTGGCAAAGGTGCCGATGCGGACAACACCGGTTTCTATCCCATTCATTCGGCAGATCTGTCCCTTTAACTCCTGATGGTCATTCAGAACCTTGCGCAGAAGCGGCAAGACTTGCTCTCCGGCAGAGGTCAGGCGGACGCCGCTTTTGCTGCGCTCCAGCAGTGTCATGCCCCATTCCGCTTCCAGATCGGCAACCATTTTGCTGATGGAGGATTGGGCGTAATCCAGTTCCTGCGCCGCGCGGGTGAAACTGCCCCGTTCCACTGTTTTGACAAAGGCAAGATATTTCAGTAAAGAACTTTCCATACCGCATTCATTCCAATCTTCGATTTTGATTATCTATCATATTCGATTTTTATATTTTATTGCTTCATGTATGATAGCGCAAGACAGATGGGGGAGTGAACGAATATGAATTTCAAAACCACAGAGCTGGACATGCTGCGTGGTCCGCTGGCGGGAAAACTGCTGCTTTTTACGCTGCCGATTGCACTCAGCAGCATGGTTCAGCAGCTATTCAATGCGGCAGATACCGCCGTTGTCGGTTATTTGGGCAATGAGAGCGCACTTGCCGCGGTCGGAACAAACACCGAGATCATTGCGCTGATCGTTACGGTTTCCTCCGGCTTGTCCCTCGGCGCAAATATCCTGATCGCAAATCATATTGGGCAAAACAAAAAAGAGGAAATGCCTGACGCAGTACAGACGTCGATACTTTTGGCAGGGCTCATTGGTATCCTCGGTCTGCTTTTGGGGCAAGCCGCAGCAGCACCGCTGCTGCGGCTGATTCAGACACCGTCAGGCATTTTTGATGAGGCAAAGCTGTATCTGCGGGTCTATATGCTGGGCTACCCGTTTTTGCTGCTGTATGACTTTGGCGCCGCCGTGTTGAGAGCGCGCGGCGACAGCCGCTATCCATTTTTGGCGCTGATGATTTCGGGAATTGCAAATGTCGGACTCAATCTGCTCTTTGTAATCGGATTCCATATGGGAGTCGCTGGGGTTGCGATTGCCACCGATATTTCTACCATGCTTTCTGCGCTTGTGGTGCTGCATCGTCTGATAAACGATAAAATGTTTCGGCTTACATTCTGCGGGACAAGATTTTCTTTGCGCATTGCGTGGAATATTCTGAAAACCAGCATCCCAGCCGCTGTGCAGGGCGCCGTGTTCTGCTTTGCCAACATTTTTGTGCAGGCGTCCGTCAACGGCTTCGGTGAAACGGCGATTGCGGGCAGCACCATTGCCATGAACTTTGAATACTTCACTTATTATATCATTACGGCATTTGGACAGACAGCGACCACCTTTACCAGCCAGAATTACGCTGCCGGGCAGAATGACCGATGCAGGCGCATCCTATGGCTGTGTCTGGGATTATCAACTGTGTGCAGTTCTGTTCCGATTTTTGTGATTGTTCTGTTCCGCAGCTTTTTCTCTTCTCTTTTTACGCCGGGGGCCGCAGTGATTGAAAGCGCCGGAGTGCGTATTTTGTGCATTCTTCTGTTTGAGCCGATCTGCAACTTTTACGAAATACCGGCTGGCGTTCTGCGCGGCAGCGGGCATGCGCTATATCCGGCTGTCAGTACCATGATCGGAACCTGTGCATTCCGCATCAGCTGGATCTGCATAGTGTTTCGGACAGCCCCCGCGTTGTCGATGCTCTACCGCGCATTTCCGCTTTCATGGGCTGCGACGATTGTGCTGGTAAACCTCGGGCTTTTCATTTTGCGCCCTTTGAAAGGCTCAGGTTTATAAATATCAGGTAATTATACTTTTTTAACTTTACACAAAGACATAGAAGAATTAAACTAAACACATGACA